>CAVUYS010000072.1:0-177788 GCA_963745745.1 uncultured Spirochaetota bacterium
CAGGTATCGATATGCGGGTATAGATAAGCCCGCCGGGATAACATATCCTTTGTGGAATTTTAATTGGAGGCCCGGAATGGCCAACCCCCGCATCCCACCACCCTGCATCCGCACCGCTTCGATATGATCGAATCCAATATCCAATAGGTTTCCCTTTAATAAGCGGAGATACTCCCGAATCACGTGCCGCTGGACAGCCAAATGATAGTCTTGCAAAATATGAACTGGCAAAATTTGCCCCACGATTAAATGCTGCCCCAGGATGGCATTGGCTGTCTCAGAAAAAAAATCATACTCTTGTTGAATAATAGATACAGTTTGGAAAATATGATTGTCGATACCCGGTTCGATTTTCACTATCTCCGGCACCAGGTGATGACGGATGCGATTGCGCAAAAACCCGTCCCCCAGGTTGCTGGGGTCCTGGTAATAATCGATGCTATTGCGTTGCAGAAAAGAAAGTATCTCCCCCTCCGTAAACAACAGCAATGGACGGATCAGAGTGTTTTCTTTTTTACTGGAAATGGCGCTCAACCCCTGGAGGCCACTCCCCCGGAAAAGTTTTATGAAAAATGTTTCGGTGAGATCGGACCGGGTGTGGGCCGTGGCCGCCTTTGGCATTCGTGTATTTGGCGGAAACTTCCTGGAAAAACCGGTACCTGGAAAGTGAAGCGGCATGCTCAAGATTAAGCCCGGTTTCTTGTTTGAACCGGATCACATTCTTCGAGCCGGTTACCAGTTCCACCCCCTGGCTTTCACAAAAATTACGCACCCATTTCTCTTGGCATCGACATCTGCCCTGATGCCGTGATTAAAATAAGCGGCCAGCAGATGAAAAGGAATATCTTTTTTTAATTCTTTTAAGAGCAAGAATAAGGCAACCGAATCTTTCCCGCCGGAAAAGCCGAGGATAACAGTATAGTGAGGGAAGGATCAGGGAATTGGTTTGAATATTTTCGTAGGACGAAGGATACAATCGCTTCATATTATTACGATTTAGATTATTACAATTTAGATCATTATAATTTAGAAGTAGCGGCGGAGGGACTTGAACCCACGGCATATCGGATATGAGCCGAGTGCTCTACCGACTGAGCTACGCCGCCATTCTAATTTTGCATTATACCCTATTTCAATCAATTAATCAAGATATCGGCAATTTTTTATTTTGTAGGGGCAGACCTCCGTGTCTGCCCTTTCTGTTAAGGTTTCTACAGCACGGTTTTAATCTTTTCGATCAGCATTGCCTCCGGCCCAAGGCCTTCCATGAATGCCGTTTCATTAATAACGGTCCGGGGCACCCCCATGACATTGTATTTCACCGCGAGCTGAGGAAATTCCGTGGACTCTACCATATCGGCCCTTACCTTGGGCGAATAATAAGCCATGTGATGGGCCAATATCACAGAAGACGGACAGTAAGGACAGGTGGGAGTGACAAAAACCTGCAAATGAACCTCTTTTTCAAGCCCATCCAGGAATTTTTTGCCCTCGTCGCTCAACATGGTCTCACCATTGGAGATTAGTTTTAGCGCTTCGATCAAGGAAGTAAACTCATAACCCGCGGGAATGCCGAAAAAACGAATCCCATAATCTTTTTCATCCATTATTACAATGGCGGGAATCTTATCCACTTTGTCCACTTCCGTTTTATCCTCCACAAAGTCATATACTTCCAATTTGATTTTATCCGAAAGTTTCGCTAATTCTTCCAGCAATTCCCTGGTTTCCTGGCAAGCCAGGCATTCTACGGCCTGAGTGAAGTATTTCAGAGTCACCCCTTTTTTTAAAACTTTAAAAACGTCTTCTAACTCTTTAACGATTTTTTTGCTCAATTTCATATCACATACCTCCTCCTCTGACTTCTCATTATTGCTAGTAACTGTAAACCATTAGAAAAAAAAAGTCAACCAAAAGTTTTGGGTTAATCTTCTAAGGGTTTCTTGACTAAAACCGCATTATTGATTAAACTAGAGACTTAAAAAATGAGGACCGCATGAATATAACGAAAAATGGGAAAAATGGTTTTGAGCCGCAGTTCGGAAATTTCCATGAGTTGATGAAATACCGTGTACGCGAGATATTGATCGTATCCAGTTTGTATGACGCCTTTGTCCTTGAAGAAGACGGTGGGTTATCAGAACGAATCCTCAGCGAATACATGGGATTGAATTTACAATTTATTCCCCGGGTTCACCGCGTCTCCACTGCTGAAGAAGCCTTAACCGCTATTAAAGAAAAACACTTCGACCTGGTTATCACCATGACCCGGCTTTCCGATATGAATATCAATGAATTCGGGAGAAGGATAAAAGAATTAAAACCCGCTATGCCCGTGATCCTGCTTACTTACGAATGGTTGGATGCCGACCTGTTGGCGAAATTAAAGAAAACCAAAAACATCGATAAAGTATTTTACTGGAATGGCGATACCCGCATTCTTTTGGCCATTATCAAATACGTCGAAGACTCGCACAATGTCGATAACGATATCAAACAAGGGATCCAGGTCATTCTCGTGATCGAAGATTCGCCGCGATTTTTCTCCCTGTTCCTGCCCATTATTTACACTGAAATCATGACCCAAACACGACACTTGATTTCCGAGGGCGTTAATGATTTGCACCGCCAACTGAGAATGCGGGCCAGACCTAAAATCCTGCTGGCGGAAACCTATGAAGAAGGAATGGAAATCTTTGAGAAATATAAAAACAACCTCCTGGGCATTATTTCGGACCTGCGCTTCCCCGGGAAGGAAAATTAGATGAAGAAGCAGGTTTCCGGTTTGCCCGGAAGGTCAAAGAGGAAATCACGGATTTACCTTTTCTCATACAGTCGTCGAGCGCGGAACTTGACGAAGTCGGCAAACAAGGATTGGATTTCTTAAATAAAAATTCCGAGAACCTACTGCACGAACTCCACCAGTTTATCCTTTCCAATTTCGGGTTTGGGGAATTCATTTTTAAAGATCCGGACCCAGCCGCTGGTGGCCGGGAAATCGCACGGGCGGCCAACCTCATTGAATTTGAGCGAGTGGTTCAATATATTCCCGCAGAAAGTCTTTTGTTCCATGCCCGAAAAAATCACATCTCCATCTGGCTCAGGGCCCGCACCGAATTCGAGGGCGCGGAAAAACTACGGCCGGTAAAGGTTTCTGATTTTAAAGACGTCGAAGCACTTCGAACTTATATTAAACAAGCATTCCAGGAATTAATCACCCGCAATCAATCGGGCGTAATCGTCGATTTCGGTCACACCCGGTTCGATTCCCAGAACGCTTTTATAAAACTAGGAAACGGTTCGCTAGGCGGGAAAGCCAGGGGAATCGCGTTCCTTAACACCTTATTGGCCAAGACCGATTTGGCAGAGATATTCCCGGAGGTGGTGATTCGCACGCCCAGTACATTTGTAATATGCAGCGGTGTTTTCGAAGAGTTTTTGCGCAGCAACTGTCTCCACGCATTCTCAATTTCCGAGACCGGTAATGATATTATAGCGGAGAAATTCATGGCGGCAAAGTTACCGGACAGGATCGTCACTAACCTGAAAACGTTGCTGGAAAAAATACAATTTCCCATTGCCGTGCGCTCCTCCAGCCTTCTTGAAGATTCCCAATCGCTCCCGTTTGCCGGTCTATATTCCACCTATATGTTGCCCAACAACCACCCGGACCTGGAGGTGCGATTAAAGCAGCTCTGCGATGCCGTTAAACTGGTATTTGCCTCTGTATTTTACAAATCCCCCAAAGAATATGTTAAGAATACGAGTTTCCGGACCGAAGAAGAAAAAATGGCCGTGATCATTCAACAGATTGTCGGTCAAGTTTATAACGAACGTGTCTACCCCGTGGTATCGGGCGTGGCCCAGTCATATAATTATTATCCTTTTTCGCATATGGACCCGGAAGATGGGGTTGTAGAAATGGCCCTGGGATTAGGGGTGACTATTACCGACGGTGGCCGAACGTACCGGTTTTCGCCCAGTAACCGGAGATGCCCCCCCGTTTTCTTCTGCCGCCGATTTTTTAAAAAAGTCCCAAAGCCATTTTTACGCATTGGACCTATCGAATAAAGAAGTAAAAATCGATCGCGATGAAGAGTTTAGCCTGGTGAAATCGCCCTTGTCAGAGGCTGAGGTGGACGGCACCCATTATTATGTGGCCAGTACTTTTTCAGGTGAGGATAACATCATCAGGGATACGACCGCCATCGAAGGCCCGCGGGTTATTACGTTTGCCGGCTTGTTAAAATACAAGATCGTCCCATTGCCGGAGATTTTAAATGAAATATTAAAAATGGGCGGGAAATGCTTCGGTTGCCACGTTGAAATTGAGTTCGCCTTGAATCTTTTTAATGATAAGAAAGAGAAACCGGAGTTTTACCTGTTACAAATCCGGCCTATCGTAACGGGCAGGGAAAGCGCGGAAATTTCCATGGAAGATATCGAACCGGCGGATGCGCTTTGCACGACCGTCCATTCCATGGGTAATGGGGTATTCAAGGATTTATATGATCTTGTTTACGTGGACCCGGAGACCTTTGACCTGGCCAAAACGCGTTTAATTGCCCAGGAGGTAGGAAGTTTAATAAAACGTTTATTGCAGAGAACAGGAATTATATCCTCATTGGTTTTGGAAGGTGGGGAACATCGGACCCCTGGTTGGGTATCCCGGTAGAGTGGTACCAATTTGCAAAGCGCGACTGGTAGTAGAAGCCGACCTGGGAAATTTTAAAGTTGATCCTTCGTTGGGGAGTCATTTTTTTCATAACCTGACGTCCCTGGGGTTGGGGTATTTTCATATTGCCAACAGCAACAGTACGGAATTTGTTTTATGGGATTGGATAAAAGAGCAGCCCGTATACCGGGAAACAAAGTATGTCAAGCACCTGCGTTTTTCCAGGCCGCTCCAGGTGAAGATAGACGCCCGCGGCTCCCGCGGCGTCATTTTGAAACCCAATCATTAAATGCTATAAAAATAGCCACCAAGACACCAGGGCACAAAGAAACACCAAGGGATGAATTCAAGCGCCCACGTGGAGGTTCCGAACGTTCACGTGGGGTGTTCTGAACGTCCACGTGGGAGTTCCGAACGTTCACGTGGGAGTTCCGAACGTTCACGTGAAAGCTCCGAACGTCCACGTGGGTGCTCTGCAACGTCCACGCGAAAGCTCCGAACGTCCACGTGGGAGTTCCGAACGTCCACGCGAAAGTTCCGAACGTTCACGTGGACGCAATTTACGTCCAAATGGAAGTAATTTACGTCCAGGTGGAAGATCTGAACGTCTAATCGAAGGTTGTATTCGGAAAAGTTCAATTTTTTTTTCCTTTTTCTGTGCTTTCCGTGTGTTCCGTGGGCTCCTATTTTCATTAAACCCACATTTGATTTTTTAACCGAAATAAATTATACTACCCATATGAACAATAACAACATGCGCGCCAAAACCAAAGTGAAAGCCGATACAGGTCCCCAAAACAAAATGATAAGAAAAATCATTATCAAAAACTTCAAATCCATCGCCGGACTGAGCCTGGAACTGGGACGCTTTAACGTCCTGATCGGTGGAAACGGCAGCGGGAAAACCAATATCCTGGAAGCCATCGCTTTGGGCAGCGCAGCCGGCAGCCAATAAACTGGATAATGAGTTTCTTAGTTCCAGGGGCATCCGCGTAGCCGATCCTGAATTGATGAGGTCCGCCTTTGACCCAAAAACAAAAAATGAAGAAATATCCCTGGAATATATCTTTGAAGATGAAGAAAAGGCTGCCTTCAAGTTAAAAAACGATAACCGACCTTATTCAAAATGGGTGGATGTAGAACGCGAAAAGGATAAAACACGTTTACTTCAACTGCTTAAAAAGGAATTAGAAGAGCAAAGCTCTTTAAAAGATAATAAATTAAACAATTTGACTTTTGAAGAATTATATAAAAAATTCAACACCCCATTAGATTCATATATTCGAGGAAGGCTGGATGGAATGGCTTTAACGAATTTCATTATATATTCCCCGGAAAATACAACCCTTAGAATATTCGAACAGGAAGGCCAAATCCTCCCTCTCTTGGCATAAGGGGCGAGGGACTGTTTAAATTGATAAAAACCTTCCTGCTGGCCAAAGATAAAAAGCCAATCCTGGAAATTAAGGAAAACCTGAAACTCTTCGACTGGTTCGATGATTTTAATCTCCCAGAAGTGGCTTCGGCCAATGAATTTGTTCTTAAAATTAAAGACCGGTTTTTAAGTTCTCAATTGAACGAGTTCGATCAGAGAAGCGCAAACGAAGGGTTCCTGTTTCTATTATTTTATTTGAGCTTATTCATCAGCAAAGACACCCCCGTTTTTTTTGCCATCGATAACCTGGAAGCATCGTTTAACCCAAAACTCTGCGTTGAAATTTCAAAAATGTTAATCCGCCTTTGTAAGGAGAAAAAAAAGCAAGTGATTGTTACCACGCATAATCCGTCGATACTGGATGGATTCAATCTACATGACCCGGAAGAACGGCTTTTCGTTATCAAACGAAACACAAATGGCCACACCATTGCCAAACGAATAACCGAAAAACCCAAGGCGGAAAGCGCGGTAAAACTGTCCGAAGCCTGGACACGCGGTTACATCGGCGGGTTACCGATGAATTTTTAACCATGTTTTCTTTCCGTTTAATTACAGAAGGAGTTACAGATCAATTTACATTAAAAGAAATCTTATCGATTTTTTATAAGGATCCCGATATAGATGTCGAACCCCTGCAACCAACCAGCGATGAAACCGATAGATACACGCAAAAAGATCATGGCGGTTGGGAAATGGTTTTTAAATATTTGAAAAGTAAGGAATTTAAAGAAGCCATTGATTTTGCGGATTATTTCATTATCCAGATCGATACGGATGTATCACCGAAATTCGGCATCCCCCACCGGGAAACCGGGATTGATCTAACACCGGAAGAACTCTACAAACGGGTTAAAGAAAAGCTAATTTCATTAATGGATAAGGATTTTTACAATAAGCACAAAGAGAGATTTATCTTCGCAATCAGCATCCATTCTATCGAATGCTGGTTTTTGCCCCTCTATTACGACAATAAACGGAAATTGAAACCAAACAATTGTTTATACAAACTTAATCAAAGGCTTATATCTAAAGAGCGCTTTACAATTGATAGAAAGAGCCCCCAATATTATGAAACGATTTCAAAAAAATTCAAAACCAAAAAAAACCTGGTTAAGTTGGCAGCCAATAGTCCGAGCTTTAAAATGTTTTTAGAAAATTTACCGGACAGTGGCCTCCGCGCATCTTTCGGGAGAACCTAATTAAAGTGGGGGGGAATCAATGGTCAGGAAGTTGGAGATCAATTCGGTTTCATCCAGCTTTTTAAAAAGAGAACATTTTTTCTTTTCGTCGCGCTCAACGACAGTGATTACGTTGGCGTCGGATTTCATCTACCAAACGCGGCGACTGCGTCGCGATGATAACCTGGGAATATTCGGATGCGCTGTGAATCATTCCCGCCAGGGCGAATATCGCCACCGGGTGCAATCCCAGTTCAGGTTCATCGATAAGAATCGCGCCGGGTATTAGCTCCGGGGGTTGCAGCAGCAGGGTCGCCATTGCCATAAAACGCAGCCCCCCATCGGATAATTGGTGCGCCAAACCGATAGTCGCTGCCGCTCTCATTCCAATCCAACCGAATTTGATTGTCATTCAATGGAGAAGGCTTCAGGATAAAATCACCGAATTGGGGAATGATCATTCGGATATGCCTGACAATTCGTTCATAATATTTTTCCCATTCTTTCTTGTTCCGCATCACATGAAGAAATGCCGCCAAATTCCCGGCATCGCTGCGAAGATATTCATGGTCTCCGATATAACCGAAATTCCTGATTTTTGCCAGGTTGGAAGTATCGTGAAATTGGTACACTCGACATGACCGAAGTAGATTCAATAGAATTTTACAGGATTTTGATTTCTTTTCTTCCTGGGATAATTTCGCGTTTTCAGGCAATTTCGATTCGCTGTGCCCAACGCCCAAATTAATTTCAAAAGGCTTCGTGATTTTATGTTGGTGTTGCCGCCAGGTCACATTTTCCCTGGGTAAAAATCAATGTGTCGCCGCTGGCATGAGCAAGTGTGAAATCATAGGTATCCGTATTTAACTTTTCATCTTCAAATATTAATTTTGCACGAATGACCGGTGTGGTTTTGCGCCATAGTGGAGTAAACTATCCGCATAACCTTCTTGCCCGATAAACACCTGAAGGCTGCCGGTTGTCATGTAATTCAACAGCTTGAAAAAAAGTACCAGGTTTACTTTTACAGGCCCCATTCGCCCCCAGTAAGACGGTTACATCGCCGAACTCGATCGATTGGCCTCTGCTGTCGATAGATTTGTAACCATTGATTTCGATTTTTTTTAGTTTCATACGGTTTATATTCTCTCCTGTCGATTGGATGTCCATTTCAATCCTCCTGGGAAAAATAGTCCACGGTTTACACTGATTACGGGAAAAGAAACAGGTTGAGATAGAAAAAATATCCGGGTTTTCATAGGGCTATTATACTACATTGCAGACCAAGGATGCAAATCCAGGACGGGCGGTCACCCTGGCGAAACTCGCCGACGTCGGCGTCGATGGCATGATAGTTCGCGTGATGCCGCCAGATTTGCCGTCGAGCTTTCGCCAGCAACTCGGCTAGCTCCTGGTCGGTCGGCTGCTCGGGCAGCTGCGCATTAGTTTTGTCGTTCATGAGTTAAGCCCCTCCGTGATGATTATGGGTTGAAAGGTGTCAGGTGACTCAGCGTGAGGCAGGAGCAAAGGACTCAACTTCCGGTTGCGCTGACCGACATGACGGACATGACCAACTTTCTATGGAGGGTCCAAAACGCGCTATCGGTTGTATAGCGCTGTCAAATACCCCCAAAACCCATGTTTTAAAGTCGCGTGGGAAAGTTGGTCATAAGGGCTAAAGTCGGTCATGTCGGTCATGGTTTTATCCATGGCCGACCCGCCATAGTCCTCTTACACCGGACCCATCCGAGGTCGGTCAGGATGGCCGTAATGCGGTTCTGTTCAACCCTGCCTTGTCGGCTGTTGGACAGGTCGAGCGCCCGAGAATATCTCGCCGACCGTGACCTGCGACCGGGTCTCGACATATTCGGCGACCTTGTCGTGCCATGGGTCAGGCTCATATCGCGCCGCCTGTTCGTCGGTCGCGGTGGCGATGCCCGCTTCGTCGTCGGTCAACCACCATTTTTCGCCAGTAGATCGGTGTTTAGCCTCGGCCCATAGCTGGTCGCGGTCGCGGGTCAGGGCCTCGATATGAATGACACCGACCTGGACCGGCCAGAACCGACGGTTACCGGTCTCATCGGGCAAATAGGTCGACTTGTTGGTCGTGCCGCCGAATATGCACTGCCTCGGGTAGACGGTTTCGTGTCTGCCATAGGCGGCGCGGAACCTTTCGTCGCGGCGAGTGATGAACGCTTTCAGGGTCTCGACGCTCGACCTGCTTGATCTGACCCAGCTCGGCCAGCTCTAAAATCCACTTGCCCCTTACGTGGTCGGACGCATCCTTTGAGTGGAGGTCGCCGGGGAGGTTATCGCTAAACCATTCACCAGCGAGCACCCGATAGGCCGACGATTTGCTGTTGCCCTGAGGACTCTCCATCACCAGGACATGGTCGACTTGGCGACCCGGCCGATAGATTCTAGCGATACCCGAGATGAGAAACTTGGCTCCGGCCGACCTAACGAACCGACCGTGAGCATCATCGTTGATGACGGCACGGCAGTAGGACACGAGCCAATTGTCGAGCCTCGGGTGCTTGTCCCATATCAACCCGCCGACATAGACCTTCGCCGGATGGATTCGATACTTGCTGGCGGCGACGCTCCGAATGGCAAGGTCAATCGCATCTATGCCGAGCCTCGGATAATCGCCGAGTTGAAACCACCGCAACGCCGCCGTGGTATCGGTGTCTCGCCACACTCCCCTGGACCTCAGACGTTGTCGACCAGGAAGCCCCCGTCGACCGGGAGGCAGACGCCGGTGACGAAACCGGAGGCCCGCGGGCTGGCCAGGAACAGCAGGGCCCCGGCCAGCTCCGCCGCCTCCCCGAAGCGGCCGAAGGGGGTGCGGGCGATGATCGTACCGCCCGCCGCGCGGTCAGCTCGCCGGTTTCCTGGTCCACCAGCAGGGCCCGGTTCTGCTTGCCCAGGAAGAAGCCGGGAGCCAGGGCGTTGACCCGGATGCCGTGCGGGGCCAGCTCCTTGGCCGCCGCCTGGGTCAGGTTGAGCACGCCGGCCTTGGCCGCGTCGTAGCCCCAGACCCCGGAAAGCGGCACATAGGAGGCCATGGAGGCGATGTTGACGATCGCGCCCTTCTGCTTCCGCTCGATCCAGCGGGCGGCGAAAACCTTGGTGGGCACCAGCAGGCCGGCCACCAGGTTCAGCCGCAGCACCTGCTGGAAGCCTTCCGCATCCTCCTCGAGCAACGGGCGCTTGCCGCGCGTTCCTCCCACCCCGTTGACCAGCAGGTTGGGCGGGCCCAGCTCCGCCTCGGTGGCCGCGAAGGCCTCCCGGCAGGCCTCCTCCTGGCCCGCGTCCACTTCCCGGCCGTACAGCCTGGCGGAAGCCCCCGGGACGGAGGCTTCCAGCCGCCGGGCGGCCTCGTTGATGTGGCTGCCGTGCAGGCCCCACAGGGCCACCCTGGCCCCGGCCTGGAGCAGGGCTTCCGCCATCGCCCCGGCGATCACCCCGGCCCCGCCGGTGATCACCGCCACCGTGGCCTCCAGGCCGAACAGGTCCTGCAGGTAGACGGCGCTTCGCTCGTCCATGGTGCCCGCCTCGCCCGCCTAGCCCGCGTCCCGGGAAGCCGCCTCCAGGGCGGCCAGGTAGGCGGGAAGCTCCTTGATGTCGCCCAGGGTGGGCACGCCGTCCTGCGCGGAGCCGTCCCCGCCCTCGTCGATCAGCAGCACCTGCCCTCCCATGGCCCGGAAGGGGGCCAGGTAGTCCAGGTGGTTGTCCACCAGCAGCACCTCGGCAGCGCGCCGGCCCAGCGCCCCCAGGGCCCGGTTGTACACGGCGGGATCCGGCTTGCCCGATGAAAGCCGTTGAAGCGCAGGTCGAAGACCCGCTCGAACCGGCCCCGGATGCCCAGGCGCTTCAGGACCCGCTCGGCGTGCTCCAGCGGGGAGTTGGTGAGCACCGACTTGGGCAGGGGGATGGAGGCCAGGGCCTCGGAGAGGCAGCGGGTCCTCGGCCAGGAAGTCCGCCACCGGCACGTCGTGGGTGTAGGCCAGGTACTGCTCGGCCACCTGCAGGCCGTACTCGCGCATCAGGCCGGTGAGGGTGGTCCCGTAGGTCACTCGCAGCCGGGAGCGGATGCGGGCGGCCTCCTCCCGGTCCACCCGCAGGTACTCGGCCACGAAGGCGGACATCCGCGCGGACACCGCCTGCATCAGCCCGCAGGAAGTGGGGTACAGCGTCTCGTCCAGGTCGCAGAGCAGGTAGGCGGGGGGCATTGGCGCACTCTACGGGGTTTACTTGGGGCCTGTCTACCCTTTACAGTAATCGACATGATCCCGGGACTGGCGATTCTGTTCTGCTTCCTGGCCGTGGGAGAGGCGGCCGCCGGGCTGTCCCGCCTTCCTGTGCCGGGCAGCGTGCTGGGCATGCTGCTGCTGGCCGCCTCCCTGCGCCTGGGCCTGCTGCACCCGGAAAGCGTGCAGGCGGCCGCCGACGCGCTGCTGGACAACCTGTCGCTGCTGTTCGTGCCGGCGGGCGTGGGGCTGATGCTGTACTTCGGCCTGCCCGCGCGGGACTGGTGGGCCCTGCTGGCGGCCCTGGTGCCGGGTACCTTCCTGGTGCTGGCCGCGGTGGGCTGGCTGGAGCAGCTTCTGGAGCGCCCGGCCGCCAGGAAGGAATAGCGCGGTGCTGGAGCCTTCCCCGGTATTGAGCGCGGCCGCCACCCTGGCGGTGTTCGCGGCGGCGCGCGCCCTGCACCGCAAAACGCGCTTCTTCCTCCTGAATCCCGTGCTGCTCTCGGTGGCGGTCCTGATCGCCGTCCTGAGCCTGACCCGGGTCCCGTACGAATCCTACATGAAGGGCGGGCAGGTCTTCAGCTTTTTCCTGGCCCCGGCGGTGGTCGCCCTGGGGCTGCCCCTGTACCGCCAGCTCCGGCGCCTGTCCCGGGCCAGCCTGCCGATCCTGGCCAGCACCGCCGCGGGCAGCCTGGTGGGGGTGCTGTCCGCCGTGCTGCCGGCCGGCCTGCTGGGCGCCTCCCCGGCGCTGCTGGCCTCGCTGGCCCCCAAGTCCGTCACCACTCCGATTGCCATCGGCGTCTCCGAGGTCCTGGGCGGACTGCCTCCGCTCACCGCCGCCGTGGTGATCGGCACCGGCATCCTGGGCGCGGTGCTGGGCCCGCCGTTCCTGCGGGCCATCGGGGTGCGCAGCCCCACCGCCTTCGGCCTGGCCATGGGCGCCGCCGCCCACGGCATCGGCACGGCCCGGGCCCTGGAGGAAGGGGAGGCGGCCGGAGCGGCTTCCGGGCTGGCCCTCGGGCTGAACGGCGCGCTCACCGCCCTGGCCGCCCCCTGGCTGCTGAAGCTGGCCCTGGGCCTGCTGGGGCTTCCATGAAGATCATCGTCGGCCACAGCAACATGGACCTGGACAGCATCGGCTCCATGGTGCTGGCCCGCTGCCTGTTCCCCGATCATCAGCTGGTGGCCAGCCGGCAGATCCATCCCGTGGCCCGCCACCTCTACAACCTGTACCAGGAGCGGCTGGGCTTCCTGCCCGCCGCCGGGTTGAGCGGGCAGCGGGTGGAGCGGATCGTGGTGGTGGACACCCGCGTGCGAAAGCGCGTGGAGGAGTACCTGCAGCACCTGCGGGAGCCGCCCGCCGACATCCTGGTCTTCGACCACCACGCCGGCGACACCTCCGACATCCCGGGCGCCGTGGTGCGGGAGAAGGCCGTGGGGGCCAACACCACCCTGCTGGGGCTGGAGCTGCTGCGGCGCAGCGCGACCCTGCACCCGGACGACGCCACGGTGGCCCTCACCGGCATCTATGCCGACACGGGCAACTTCACCCACGAAAACGTGGAGTACGCCGACTTCCAGGTGGCCTCCCTGTGCCTGCAGCACGGCGCCTCCCTGCCCCTGGTGCGGCAATTCCTGCGCCCCCTGGCCGAGGGACGCCAGCTGGCCCTGTTCCACGAGTCCCTGAACCACCTGTCCGCGCGCAGCTACGGCGGGCACCTGCTGCAATTCTGCTACCTGGAGCTGGAGCACCAGAGCGCGGGGCTGGCCGCCGTGGTGGAGCAGGTGTTCGAGGTGGAAGGTCCGGACGCCCTGTTCGCCGTCTTCTCGATCCCTTCGGAAAGCCAGAGCCTCCTGATCGCCCGCAGCCGCGGCCTGGACATCGACCTGCTGCAGGCCCTGGCCGCCTTTGGGGCCGCGGGCCACGCCCTGGCCGCCTCCGCCCAGCTCAAGGGCCGCTGGGGTCCGGCCGTGCTGGAGGAGCTGGATCGCCACCTTGCCGCGGTGCTTCAGCCGGCCCCGACCGCCAGCAGGATCATGCGCCACGATTTCCCCGCCCTGCGCGAGGACATGAGCCTGCTGGCGGCGGCCGAAGAGCTGGAGAAAGCGGGCCGCACCGGGGCGCCGGTGGCCGGCCCGGGCGGCGAGCTGCTGGGATTCCTCAGCCTGAGGGACATCATGAAGGGCCGCCAGGCCGGGCAGATGAAAGCGCCGGTGCGGGCCTATATGACCCGCAACCTGATCAGCGCCTCACCGCTTACCCCGCTGCGCGAGATCGGCGAGCTTTTCCTGAGCCGCCCCATGGGGCAGGTGCCGCTGGTGGAGGCGGGGCGCCTGGTGGGCCTGGCCAGCCGCGCCGACTACCTGGCCTACCTGGAGGAGCGCCGCCGGCAGGACGCCGGGTTCCTGCAGCGCCTCCGCGAGAAAGCCGCCCCGGCGAGGGACTCTTGAAGGCCAGCGAGGCCTCCCGCCGGCTCTGCCGCGCGGTGGAAGGACTGTCCTTCGGCCCTCCCGTGGCCCGGGTGTACAACCCCCTGCGATACGCGAGGAAGGGACACGAAGCCTACCTCGCCCGTTACGGGCAACCTCCCCGCCGGGTGGTCTTCCTGGGCATGAATCCCGGCCCCTGGGGCATGGCCCAGACCGGCGTGCCCTTCGGCGAGGTGCGGGCCGTGCGCGACTGGCTGGGCATCTGCGTGCCCGTGGACCGGCCGGCGCACGAGCACCCCCGGCGCCCGGTGCTGGGCTTCGCCTGCCCCCGCAGCGAGGTGAGCGGGCGCCGGTTGTGGGGCCTGATGCGGGAAGTCTTCGGAACGCCCGAGGCCTTCTTCACCGACCATTTCGTGGCCAACTACTGCCCCCTGCTCTTCCTGGGCGCCGGCGGGGCCAACCTCACCCCGGACCGCCTGCGCGCGGCCGAGCGGGACCGCCTGTTCGAGCTCTGCGATGTCCACCTGGCCGGCCTCCTGGAGCTGTTCGAGGCGGAGTGGGGCATCGGGGTGGGGCGCTTCGCCGAAGGTTGCCTGCGGCGGGCCCGGGAGAGGCTCCCCGCCAGGATTTCGGCCCGCCTGCGCCTGGGCGCCATCCCCCACCCCAGTCCCGCCAGCCCCGCGGCCAACCGGGACTGGGCGGGGAGCGCCCGGCGGGCCCTGGTCGAGCTGGGAGTATGGGCCTGAAAGCGGCGACCCGCGCCCGCACCCCCCGGCTGCGTTCACGCCCGCAGCCCCCCGCGCCCTTCGCGTTGATCACGGGGGCCAGCCAGGGATTGGGCCGGGCCCTGGCCGAGGCCTGCGCCCGGCGAGGCCGGAACCTGGCGCTGGTCGCCCTTCCCGGCTCGGGGCTGCCCGGGGCGGCCGCCGCGCTGGCGGCGAGCTACCCGATCCGCGTGGAGCTGCTGGAGACGGATCTGGCCGAAGGCGGCGGCAGCCAGCGCGTTATGAACTGGCTGGCCCGCCGCCGCGTCCCGGTGGACACCCTGATCAACAACGCGGGCATCAGCCACCACGGACCCTTCCGCCAGGCTCCGCCCGAACGCCTCAAGGACCTGGTGGACCTGAACATCAGGGCCCTGGTCCTGCTGACCCGCCGGCTGCTGCCCGAGCTGGAGCGCCACCCGCGGGCGCGCATCCTGAACGTGGCCAGCCTGGCCGCCTTCCACGCCATGCCCCACAAGGCGGTCTACGCGCCCTCCAAGACCTTCGTGCTGAACTTCACCCTGGCGCTGCGCGAGGAGCTGCGCGGCACCGGCGTGCGGGCCAGCGCCCTGTGTCCGGGAGGCATCCGCACCAACCCCGAGGTGCGCGCGCTCATCGTGGGCCTCGGGCGCCTGGCCCGCCTGAGCAGCCAGGAGCCCGCGGAGGTGGCCGAGTACGCGCTTCACCAACTGGAACGCGGTCGGGCGGTGATCGTGCCCGGCGCCTTCAACCGGCTCACGCGCCTGGCCGGCAGCCTGGTGCCCAGGCCGCTGGCGCTGGCCTTCATCCGCCGCCGCCTGCGAGGCCCCGGCTGAGGCCGCGGTGCAATCGCAGTGAGCCGGGTCGCCCTGCTGCCCTGCCCCTCCTATGAACCGGCCGCCGTCGAGCGGGCCCTGCGCCGGGGCATCCAGATCCTGGGCGGGATGCGCCGTTTCGTGCGGCCCGGCGAGCGCATCCTGCTGAAGCCCAACATCCTGACCGGCGCGGCCCCGGAGAAGGCCGTCACTACCCACCCGGTCGTGCTTTCCACGCTGGGCGGCCTGCTGCGGGAAGCCGGGGCTTCGGTGGCCTTCGGCGATTCGTCGGGCATCGTCGACTCCCGCCAGGCCGCCGCCGGCTGTGGCCTCTTGGCCGCCGGGGAGCAGGCCGGCCTGGCCTACGAGGATTTCGACCAGGGCCGGCCCCTGGCCCGTTTCCCCGTGGCCCGCTGCCTGCCGGGCTACGACGGCATCAGCAGCCTGCCCAAGATGAAGACCCACCAGCTCACCCGCTTGAGCGGCGCGGTGAAGAACCTGTTCGGCTGCATCCCAGGGAGGCTGAAACCCCTGATGCACCTGCGCCACCCGGACGTGCTGGACTTCAGCCGTATGTTGGCCGGACTGCACCTCCACCTGAAGCCGCGCCTGCACGTGCTGGATGCCGTGACGGTCATGGAGGGCAACGGGCCGCGCAACGGCGACCCCCGGGCCCTGGGAGCGCTGCTGCTGTCCGAAGACCCCGTGGCCGCCGACGCCACCTTCTGCCGGCTGATCGACCTCGACCCCGAGCACGTCCCGACCTGCACGGAAGGAGCCCAGGCCGGGCTGGGCTGCTGGCAGGCGGGGGAAATCGAGCTGAAAGAGGGCATCCCCGCGGATTTCCTCCTGTCCGATTTCCGGGTGATCCGCCACCGGGTGACGCGAGACGGGCTGCTGCGCTACTACCCGCGCCTCCGGCACCTCCTGTTTGCCCACCCCGTGATCGACCCGGCGCTGTGCCGGCGCTGCGGAGACTGCGTGCGCGTCTGCCCGGTTCCGGACAAGGCGGTGCGCTTCGAGGAGCGCCGCGATCCGCCGGTGTTCGACTACCGCCGCTGCATCCGCTGCTGGTGCTGCCAGGAGTCCTGTCCGCATCGGGCCATCCGCGCCGCCTCCCCCTGGCTGGGCAGGCTGGCAGGCCTGGGCCGGCCTGCCGGCCTGGGCCGCGCTTGAACGCTCTCCCGGCTTGACAAACCACTCCCGGCACGGTAGATTTCCCAGTACTACCTGCTTCAAAGGAGGTCGTTCATGTCCATTGCCGCTCCTCGGGATGCCCTGCAATAGGGAGCGAATCCTTCTTCGCTGAATCTCCCGCCGGTTTCGCCGCTCCCTGACAGGACATCCATCCAGTACAACTCGTTCTACATCGTAGCAGGACGGCCGTTCGCCGTCCTGCGGGCAACATCGAGGTACTTGAATGGAACATTTTGTCTGCGGCCACTGTGGGCGCACGGTGCCGCCGAGCCTGTTGGGTTCGCATTACCGCAACCACTGTCCGGCCTGCCTGCGCAGCCTTCACCTGGACATCCGCACCGGCGACCGCCGCAGCGGCTGCCGTGGGGTCATGGATCCCATCGGCATCTGGGTCAAGGACAAGCGCGAGTGGGCCCTGCTGCATCGCTGCCGCAAGTGCGGCTTCATCCGGGCCAACCGCATCGCCGGGGATGACAACGAAGTCCTGCTGCTCACCCTGGCCGCGCTGCCGATGAGCCAGCTGCCCTTCCCCGCCGGCAGGACCCTGCAGCTGCTGCGAGGAGCGCGAAATCGGGGGAGGCGCATCATGAGCCTGCAGGACTGGGGCTGGAGCGCGGAGCGCGAGGCGGAGGCGGCCGCGCTGCCGCCGCGGGGCTGCGCCTCGCCCGGGTGATCGGGCGGGGCCGCGGGCTGTACGCCCTGAGCGACGGGGAGGACACCCGCCTGGCAGCGGTCTCCGGGGCCTTCGGCTACCGGGCCGCGCTGCCCTCCGACTATCCGGCCGCCGGGGACTTCGTGGCCTGCCGGGAGGAGCAGGGCACCTGGGTCATCGAACAGGTGCTCCCGCGCCGGGGCGTGCTCTCCCGCCTGGCGGCGGGACCCAGGGCCGAGGAGCAGGTGCTGGCGGCGAACCTGGACGCGGTATTCCTGGTCTTCGCCGCCGGCACCCAGCGCGGCTTCCCGCCCCGCCTGGTGGAGCGCCTCTTGGCCCAGGTGCGGGAAAGCGGGGCCGCGCCGCTCATCCTCCTGAACAAGGCCGACCTGGCGCAGGACCGGAGGGAGCTGCAGGAGCAGGCCGAGTCCTGCGCACCGGGGGTGCCGCTGCTGTTCACCTCCGCCCTGAGCGGGGAGAACCTGGAGGGCTTGAGGGCGAGCCTGGAGCCCGGCAGGACCTACTACTTCCTGGGCAAGTCAGGGGTGGGCAAGTCCTCCCTGCTCAACGCCCTGTTCGGCAGGGAGGTGATGCGCACCGCCGAGATCCGGGCCGCGGACGGCCGGGGACGCCACACCACCACCAGCCGGGAGCTGTTCCTCCTTCCCGGCGGGGCCATCCTGGTGGACTCCCCGGGCCTGCGGGAGGCCGCGCTCTGGGCCGGGGAGGACAGCGTGGAAGACGCCTTCCCGGAGGTGAGCGCCCTGGCCGAAGGGTGCCGCTTCCGGGACTGCAGCCACGAGGGGGAGCCGGGCTGCGCCGTGCAGGAAGCGCTGGTCGAGGGCAGCCTGGAGCTGGGCCGCTACGAGAGCTACCTGGCCTTTCGGCGGGAGGCCCGCTACCACCGCCTGCGCGGCGACCAGAACGCCCAGCGCGTGGAACGGCTGCGATGGAAGAAGATCGCCAAGTCGGTGAAGGAGTTGTATCGGGAGAGGGGGAAACCCGGCTGAGCGGGGAGCCGCGCCTTACCCGCCTTACCGCCCCGGGGAGCCCTCCGGAGGACCCTCTGCAGGTTCCTGCGCCGCCTCGGCGCCCGCTTCGGCCGCCGGGGCTCCCGCCCCCAGGGGGGCCCGCCGGCGCGCCAGCCGGCTCTCCAGCACCGCGTAGAGGATCAGGGCCAGGACCGTGGCGAAAAAGGGCATGGCCAGCAGGAGCCCGGCCGGGATGCTGGAGGTGGTCTGCAGCAGGTTGCTCAGGTACTCCACGAAGCCGAACACCAGGGAGCCGATCAGGATGCCCAGGGGCGTGCGGTTGCCCAGGTAGATGATCACCAGGGCGATCCAGCCCCGCCCGGAGGTGACGTTGGGCACGAAGGCGCCCAGCGTCAAGGTCAGGGAGGCGCCCCCCAGGGCGCAGGCGAAGCCCGAGATCAGCAGCGCGGCGATGTGCATCCCGCGCACGTTGATGCCCAGCGCCCGCGAGGCCTCCGGGTCCTGGCCGACGGCCCGCAGCCGCATGCCGAACGGCAGGCGGTAGATGACCAGGTAGGCCGCCCCCAGCAGGACCCAGGAAAAGTAGGTGAGCAGGTTGTGGCCCGACAGCAGCTCGCCCAGGACGGGGATGGAGGAGATCCCGGGGATGACCAGCGGCTCCAGGGTCGGCATGCCGGGGAAGGTCACCGAACCGGTCTGGCCGTAAATCTTGAAGGAGAGCACGATCGAGAGCGCCGCGGCCAGCAGGTTGGTGGCCAGCCCGCAGATGAAGATGTTGGCCCGCAGCCCCAGAGCGATGCCGCCGAAAACGGCGGTGAGCAGGAGGGTGGCCGCCACGCCCGCCAGCACCCCCAGGAACAGGTTGCCGGTGGCCACGGTGAACACCACGGAGAAGAACGCCGAGTTCAGCATCAGGCCCTCGAGGGCGATGTTCAGCATGCCCGCCAGGGAGGAGAACAAGCCGCCGGTGGCGGCCAGCAGGAACGGGGTCATGATGGCGATGGTGTCGCCGATGGCCTGCAGGCTCACCCGTTCAACCTCCGCCGGAAAAAAGCCATCGCCGCCTCGGCGGTGATGAGGTAGAAGATCACCGACTGGATGATCGCCGCCAGCTCGAAGGTCACGTCCGAGTTGATCATGGCCGCCTTGGCCCCGGCGGACAGGTAGGCGTACAGCAGCGCGGCGGGGACCACGGCCAGCGGGTTGTTGCGGGCGATCAGGGCCACGGCGATCCCGTTCCAACCCAGGCCGGCGGTCAGGTCGGTGAAGCAGGACTGGTAGCGGCCCACGACCTGCACCGCGCCGCCCAGGCCGGTGAGCCCGCCGGAAAGGACCAGGGGCAGCACGAAGTACTGGCCGACGTTGATCCCGCCGTAGCGGGCGAACTGCCGGTTGGAGCCGGAGGCCCGCAGCTCGTAGCCCAGGTGCGTGCGGTAGACCAGGAAATACACCGCGCCCGCGGCGGCCAGGGCCAGCAGCAGGCCGGAGTGCAGGAACGACGGCGGGGCCAGGCGGGCCAGCATGAAGCGGGCCGGTATGGACACCGACTCGATGGTCATTTTCTGCGGGTTGCGCAGGGGTCCGAGGATCAGGTAGTTGATCACGTAGACCACGCCGCTGGACAGCAGGTAGGTGGTCAGCAGCTCGCTGACGTTCCAGCGCCGGCGCAGCACCCCGGAGAAGCCCGCCAGCAGCCCCCCGGCCAGGGTCCCGCCGGCCAGGATGGCCAGGACCCCGAGGGCCCGGGGCGCGGCAGGGATGGCGATCCCCAGGACCACGGCCACGAGGGCGCCGGAGAAGATCTGCCCTTCCCCCCCCAGGTTGGTCACCCCGCTGTTGAAGGCCAGGGCGATGCCCAGCCCGGTGAACATCAGGGGAACGCTGGATTCCAGCATGTTGAACAGGGCGTAGCGGCTCAGGAAGGGCCCGAGGAAGTAGTAGTACAGAGTCTGGCCCGGGTTCTTCGAGAAGACGAAGATCAGGGCCACGGCGATGGCGAAGGAGGCCAGGATGGCGGCCAGCACCGTGAGGAAGGAGGCCAGCCCGAGCTGGCGGTTGCGGTTCACGCGCCGCGCTCCGCGGCGTCCTGGCGCCGGAGGCCGAGCATGTAGCCGCCCAGGAACTCCCGGTCCAGGCCCTCGTTGCGGAAGCAGCCGGCCACCTCGCCCCTGTACAGCACCGCCACCGTGTCGGAAAGGGCCAGGACCTCATCGAGGTTGGAGGAGATCAGCAGGATCGCCGTGCCCGCGTCGCGCATGGCCACGATTTCCCGGTAGACGAACTCCGAGGACAGGATGTCCAGGCCCCAGGTGGGCTCGGAGATCACCAGCAGCCCCGGTTTCCCGGAGAGCTCCCGGGACAGCACCGCCCGCTGGATGTTGCCCCCCGACAGCATCCGGATGGGGGCGCTCATGTGCCCCTTGATGTCGAAGCGGTGGATGAGATCGCGGGAGAAATCGGCGATCGTCCGCCGCCGCAGGATCCCGTTCCAGAGGAAATGATGATGGTCCTTCACGATCAGGTTGTCGGAAAGCTTCATGGAAAGCGAGGAGCCGCGATGCAGGCGGTCGGCCGGCACGTAGGCCAGCCCCAGCCGCCGCAGGCGCGCGGAGGAGGCGCCGAGGATGTCCCGGCCGTCCAGGCTGACCTCGCCCTGCAGCTGCCCGGCGGGAGTCATGCCCGTCAGGGCGTCCTCCAGCTCGGCCAACCCGTTGCCGGCGACCCCCGCCACGCCGAGGATCTCCCCCGAGCGGATGTCCAGGCTGACCTGCTTCAACAGCGGCCGGGGCGATAGCGGGGAGAGCAGGGTCAGCCCCCGCACGCTCAAGCGCGGCCGCCCCGGGGCGAAGGGGCCTTTGCGCACCTGCAGCAGCACCTCCTTGCCCACCATCATCCGCGCCAGGCTGGCGGGGTCCGCCTCCGCCGCCCCGCGGGTGTCCACCACCTGCCCGCCGCGCATGACGGTGACCCGGTCGGCGATCTGGCCGACCTCCTCCAGCTTGTGGGTGATGATGACGATGGTGTGCCCCAGGCGCTTCAACTGGCGCAGCACCTCGAAGAACGCGCGCACTTCCTGCTCGGTGAGCAGCGAGGTCGGCTCGTCGAGGACCAGCACCCGGGAACCGCGGTACAGGATCCTCAGGATCTCCACCCGCTGCTTCTGGCCGACGCTCAGGGAGGCCACCGACGCATCCGGGTCGACCTCCAGGCCGTAGCGCCCGGCCAGCTCCCGCACCAGGCGGCGGCTGCCTTCCCGGTCGAAGAACCGCAGCCGCGAGCGCGGCTCGCGCATGAGCACGATGTTCTCGGCGACCGTGAAGCCGTCGATCAGGCAGAAGCGCTGGTGCACCATGCCGATGCCCAGGCGATCCGCGTCCGCGGTGGAGCGGATGCGGACCGGGGCGCCGCGGAACAGGATGGCCCCCCGATCCGCCGACTCCAGACCGCAGAGAATGCGCATCAGGGTGGTCTTGCCCGCCCCGTTCTCGCCCACCAGGGCGTGGATCTCCCCCTCGACCAGGGCGAAGTGGACGTCGCGGTTGGCGGTGACGCCGTTGTCGGCGAACCGCTTGGTGACTCCCCGCAGCTCCAGCAGGAAGGGATCGGGACCCGGCACTGCGCGCGGTCTGCTTGCTGCTCTATTGCCCCACCGAGGCGTTGTGGATCTTGTCCAGCACCGCCTGCGGCACGGGCAGGGAAAGCTCGCCGGACAGCACGCGGTTGTACAGCTCCTCGAACCTCTTGCGGGCGGCCTCCGGGACGGCGCTCACCCAGCCGGGGGCGCGCAGCGGCACGGTCACGTAACCCTGCCGCAGGCCCACCACGTCCGGCTTGCCCCAGGGGATCTTGCCGTCGGCCAGCTTCTGCAGAATGTCGAAGGACAGCTCGGAGTTCTGGGCGGTCACGCTGCCGACGACCGTACCGGGGGCCTTGTCGAAGGCGGCCACGTCGTAATAGACCACGTAGCTCTTGCGGTTGGCGGCGGCCCTCAGGACCCCCGGGTTTCCGCTGCCGGCGATGGCTCCCAGGCAGTCCACCCCCGCGTCGATGAGGTTGCTGGCCAGAGACTCGGCCTTCTTGGCGTCAAACCAGTTGCCCAGCATGGCGGACTTCAGCTCGAAGCCCGGGTCCAGGGCCTTGGCCCCCTCCAGCATGCCGGGCATGATCAGATCGTCCATCATGGTGTAATGCTGCCCGAACACCAGGCCGATCAGCTTGTCCGGGTTGGTGCCCTCCATGCCGCTCTGCGACACCAGGGCCATCATGTAGCCGTACAGGAAGGACTGCTCGTACTTGTTCACGAAGGCCGTGTAGATCCGCTCGTGGCCGCGGACATAGGCGTCGTTGACCAGGAACTTCACCTTCGGCACCTGCTGCGCCGCCTGCCAGGCCAGGCCGCCCATGACCTCGTTGGAGGTGTAGACCACGTCGTATTTCCCCGACGCGGCGAAGGAGACCAGCTGCTCGATCCACTTGGACTGGTCGAAGCCGGCCTCGAAGGTGTTCACCAGCTTCACCCGGGGGTCGCGCAGGCTGAAGCGCTCCGCCGCCCCGGCCAGCCCGTCGTACGGGGGGCTGTCTCCCAGGCGACCGGGCACGAATACGCCCAAGCGGATCGGCTGCTCGGCCGTGGGCGCCGCCGGAGCTTCCGGGGCCGCCGGGGGAGCGGACTCCTGACCGCCGGAGCCGAAACCCAGCGCCGCGACCATCGCCAGCAGCGCAGCTATCAGCAAGGTTCTGATTTTCATGTTTCCTCCTCGAGCCGACCAGTGTAGAACATCCGGCGGCAGCCGTCAAATGCCGCCTAATCCGGCTCCGGCTTTTGGGCGCGCAGGCGCTTGTCCTGGGAGCGGCGCCTCTTGGCCGAGAGGCGCCGCTCGCGGGAGCCGGCCGAGGGGCGGGTGGGTCGCCGGCGGTGAGGCTCGCGCAGGGCGGCGGCCAGCAGGGCGGCCAGGCGGCGGACGGCGATCTCCCGGTTGCGGGCCTGGTCGCGGGTGTCCCGCACGCTCAACTGCAGCAGGCCCTCGGCGTTCACCCTGCGGCCCAGGCGCGCGGCCAGGCGGGCCCGGGCTTCCGCCGCGAGGCCCGGCAGGGCGGCCAGGGGCAGGCGGGCGGTGACGCGCGAGGAGACCTTGTTCACGTTCTGTCCGCCCGGCCCGCCGGCGCGGCTGAAGTGGAACTCGGCCAGCCGGCGCACCAGCTCCTCCAGCTCCCGGGGGTTCATACGCTGCGCCGCGGGTTTTCCTGCAGGTGGCGCACGAAGATGTGCCCGGCGAGGCGCGCCTCGATGCCTTCCACCGCGGCCAGCGCGGCGGAGGTGGTGGTGGTGTACGGGATGCCGGAGGCGATGGCCGCGTCGCGGATGAGGTAGTCGTCCATCTGCGACTCGCGCCCCAGGGGCGTGTTCACCAGCAGGGCCACCTTGCCGTGCCGGATGTAGTCCAGGGCGTTGGGATGGTCCTCGTGCACCTTGCGCAGCACGTCGGCCCAGACCCCGTTGGCCCAGAGGTACTCGGCGGTGCCCTTGGTGGCCGTGATGCGCAGGCCCAGCGCGGCCAGGCGCCGGGCCACCGGCAGGATGGCCTGCTTGTCGTTGTCGTGCACGCTGATGAACACGGTCCCGGCGGAGGGCAGCGGGGTGCCGGCCGCCGCCTGGGCCTTGTAGAAGGCCTCGCCGAAGGAGGCCCCCAGCCCCATCACCTCGCCGGTGGAGCGCATCTCGGGAGCCAGCAGCGGGTCCACCCCGGGGAAGCGGTCGAAGGGCAGCACGCACTCCTTGACCGCCACGTTCAGGGTGAGCGGGTCCTCGCGGATCCCCAGCTCCTCCAGGCTGCGGCCCACCAGCAGGGCCGAGGCGATGCGCACCAGGGGCAGGCCGGTGGCCTTGGACACGAAGGGCACGGTGCGCGAGGCCCTGGGGTTCACTTCCAGCACATAGACCTTGTCGTCCTTGACCGCGAACTGGATGTTCAAGAGGCCGACCACCCCCAGCTCCAGGGCGATGCGCCGGGTCTGCTCCTTCATGGCCCGGATCCATTCCGGTTTGCTCTTGATCGGGGGGATGGAGCAGGCCGAGTCCCCCGAATGGATCCCCGCCTCCTCGATGTGCTCCATCACCGCGCCGATGACCACGGTGCGGCCGTCGGCCACCGCGTCGATGTCGTACTCGAAGGCGTCCTCCAGGAAGCGGTCGATCAGCACCGGGTGCTCCGGGGAAAGGCGGACCCGCTCCCGCACGTAGCGCCGCAGGCTCTCCGGGTCGAACACCAGCTGGATGGCCTTGCCTCCCAGGATGTAGGAGGGCCGCGCCAGCACCGGGTAGCCGACGCGCTCGGCGATGGCCAGCGCCTCCTCCAGGCTGGCCGCCGTGCCCCCCGGCGCCTGGGTCAAGCCCAGGGAGTCCACCAGCCGGGAGAACTCCTCGCGGCTCTCGGCCCGGTCGATGGCCGCGGGCGGCGTGCCCAGGATGCGCACCCCGCTTGCCCTCCAGCTCCCGGGCCAGGTTGAGCGGGGTCTGTCCCCCGAACTGCACCACCGCGCCGATGGGCTTCTCCTTGTCCACCAGGTTGAGCACGTCCTCCAGGGTCACCGGGTCGAAGTAGAGGCGGTCGGAGGTGTCGTAGTCGGTGGAGACGGTTTCCGGGTTGCAGTTCAGCATGATCGTCTCGTAGCCCAGGTCGTGCAGGGCGTAGGAGGCCTGCACGCAGGCGTAGTCGAACTCGATGCCCTGGCCGATGCGGTTGGGCCCGCTGCCCAGGATCAGCACCTTCTGCCGCTCGGAGGCCACGCTCTCGTCCTGTTCGTCGTAGCTGGAGTAGAAGTAGGGAGTGGAGGCGGCGAACTCCGCGGCGCAGGTGTCCACCATTTTATAGGCGGGAACCACGCCCCATTCCTTGCGGCGCGCGCGAACCTCGCTTTCGCCCAGGCCCTTCAGGTGGGCCAGGTAGCCGTCCGAAAGGCCCAGGCGCTTGGCCCGGCGCAGGCTCTCCCGCGCCAGGGGCTCGGCGGCCAGGCGGCCGATCTCGCGCGCCGCCCTGCCGAACTGCCCGAGAAACCAGGGGTCGATGCGGGTGCGCTCGGCCAGCTCCCCCTCCGGCACGCCCCGCTTCAGGGCTTCCAGCAGGTAGGGCAGGCGGTCCGGGGAGTTGCGGGAGACCAGCTCCAGGATCTCCTCGGTGGAGGCCTCCTCCGGCGGCTGGAACCAGGGACGGGAGTGCTCCAGGGAGCGCAGGCCCTTGAAGCAGGCCTCCAGAAAGGTGCGCCCCAGGGCCATCACCTCGCCCACGGACTTCATCTGGATGGACAGCTCCCGGGGCGAGCCCCGGAACTTGTCGAAGTTGAAGCGCGGCAGCTTGACGGCCACGTAGTCGATGGCCGGCTCGAAGCAGGCCGGGGTCCGGCGGGTGATGTCGTTGGGCAGCTCGTCCAGGGTGTAGCCCACGGCCAGCTTGGCGGCGATGCGGGCGATGGGGAAGCCGGTGGCCTTGGAGGCCAGGGCGGAGCTGCGCGACACGCGGGGGTTCATCTCCACGACCACGATGCGCCCGCTTTCCGGGTGCACGGCGAACTGCACGTTGCTGCCGCCGGTCTCCACCCCGATCTTCCGGAGAATCGCGATGGAGGCGTCGCGCATGTACTGGTTCTGGCGGTCGGTGAGGGTCATGGCCGGGGTGACCGTCACGCTGTCCCCGGTGTGGATGCCCATGGGATCGATGTTCTCTATGCAGCAGATGATCACCGCGTTGTCCGCGCGGTCGCGCATCACCTCGTACTCGAACTCCTTCCAGCCGTCGATGGACTGCTCGATCAGCACCTGCCCCACCGGGCTGGCCTCCAGGCCCCGCCGCACCACGGCCTGGAACTCCTCCGCGCTGCGGGCGATGCCCGCGCCCTTGCCCCCCAGGGTGAAGCTGGGGCGCACGATCGCCGGCAGCCCGATGCGTTCCAGCACGCGCCGGGCCTCCTCCGGCGAGCCGGCCAGGGCGCTCTCCGGCACGTCCAGCCCGATCTCCAGCATGGCCTGCTTGAACAGCTCCCGCTGCTCCGCCTGGCGGATGACCTGCACGTTGGCCCCGATCGCATTCCACCCCGAAGCGCTCCAGCACCCCGAGGCGGTCCAGCTCCGCCGCCAGGTTCAGGGCCGTCTGGCCGCCCAGGGTGGGCAGCAGGGCGTCGGGGCGCTCGCGGGCGATGATCTGGCTCAGGGTGTCGGCATCCAGCGGCTCGATGTAGGTGCGGTCCGCCAGGTCCGGATCGGTCATGACCGTGGCCGGGTTGGAGTTGACCAGGATGAGCGAGTAGCCCTCCTCGCCCAGGGCCTTCAGCGCCTGCGTGCCCGAGTAGTCGAACTCGCAGGCCTGGCCGATCACGATGGGACCGGAGCCGATGACCAGGATCTTCTTCAGATCCTCGCGCCTAGGCACGGGGCCTGGCCTCCCGCGCCAGCGCCAGGAAGTCGTCGAACAGGAAGAGGGTGTCGTGCGGCCCGGGGGCGGCCTCCGGGTGGAACTGCACGCCCAGCGCCGGCAGGCTGCGGTGACGCAGGCCCTCGTTGGTCCGGTCGTTCAGGTTGAGCAGGGTGGCCTGGGCCCGGCCCCCGGTGAAGCTGTCGGGGTCCACGGCGAAACCGTGGTTCTGGGTGGTGATGAACACCCTGCCGGAAGCCTCTTCCCGCACCGGGTGGTTGGAGCCGTGATGCCCGAAAGGCAGCTTGAAGGTCCTGGCCCCCAGGGCCTGGGCCAGGATCTGGTGCCCCAGGCAGATGCCGAAGACCGGCAGCCTCTCCAGCAGCTCGGAGACGACGGCCACGATTTCCGGCAGGGTGGCCGGATCGCCGGGACCGTTGGACAGGAGCACCCCCTGCGGGTGGGAGCGCAGCAGCTCGCGGGCGCCGGTGTAGGCGGGAAACACCTCCACCCGGCAGCCGCGGCGGGCCAGCTCGTGCAGGCTGCGGGCCTTGACCCCGCAGTCCAGCACCGCGATGCGCGGGCCGGGTCCGTCGGCGTACAGGTAGGGCTCG
Organism: uncultured Spirochaetota bacterium; assembly: GCA_963745745.1. GTDB lineage: Bacteria > Spirochaetota > Spirochaetia > SZUA-6 > DRHE01 > MIBK01. Next base: position 27,393 of record CAVUYS010000072.1, read on the forward strand.
GGGGTGGAGACCTCCCGCACCAGGCTGCGCCCCATCATCGAGGGGGAGGCGCGGACCCTGGCCAGGAAGGCCTGCGGGTCGGCGGTGTCGGTGGTCAGCCCGCAGCGCATGGCGCCCTTGTCCCGGATGTGGCGGGTCAGGGCCCGGGTGTCCACGCCCTCCACCCCCGGCACGCGGCTTCCGGCCAGGCAGTCGGCCAGGCTGCCGGTGACCGGGTTGTACTGGGCGCTGGCGTCCTGGCGGGCCTCCTGCGGGATCGTAGGAGGGCCGGGCGAATACGGACCGCCTCTCAGCGGGCTGCGGGGCGTCCTCGGACAGCGGCCGGCCGCCGTACTCCCGCACCACCAGGCCTTCGGTCCAGACCCGCGCGGACTCCTCCTCCCGCCGGCGGATGCCGTAGGTGCCGATCATGGGCGCGGTGAGCAGCACGATCTGTCCGGCGTAGGAAGGGTCGCTGATCACCTCCTGGTAGCCGGTGAGGCCGGTGTTGAACACCAGCTCCCCGAAGGCCTCCCCCGGCCCGGTGAAGCTGTGCCCGTGGTGCAGGGTCCCGTCCTCGAGCATCAGCATGGCGTCCATGGGCATCCGGTTGACGATATTCGCCGCTCTGGACAGTGTCAAGGCGCGCCGCCCGCGGAGTATACTGGGCCCATGCAGATCGGAATCATCGGTTTGGGGAAAATGGGCGGCAACATGGCCAGGCGACTGGCCGCCGCGGGGCATCGGGTGGCGGTCCACGACCTGGACCCCGCCCGGATCGAGGAGCTGCGGCGGGCGGGCGCCGACGGGGCGGGCTCCGCTCGCGAGCTGGTGGAGCATCTGGCCCCGCGGCGGGTGGTTCTCCTGATGCTTCCGGCCGGGGAGCCGACCGAGGCCCTGGTCCAGGGCCTGGCCGGCCTGCTGGCCTCCGGGGACATCCTGATCGACGGGGGCAACGGCTTTTACCGGGACGACGTGCGGCGCGCGGCGGCCCTGGCTCCCCGCGGCATCCGCTATCTGGATGCGGGGGTGTCCGGCGGGATCTGGGGGCTCAAAGAGGGCTACTGCACCATGGTGGGCGGGGAGAAGGAAGCCTTCCAGCACGTCGAGCCGCTGCTGCGGGACCTGGCCCCGCCGGGCGGCTACCTGCATTGCGGTCCGGCCGGCGCCGGGCATTTCCTGAAGATGGTCCACAACGGCATCGAGTACGCGCTCATGGAGGCCTACGCCGAGGGCTTCGAGCTGCTGGAGGCCTCCCCGTACGGCCAGTCCCTGGATTTCGCCGGGGTGGCCGCCCTGTGGAACCGGGGCAGTGTGATCCGCTCCTGGCTGCTGGAGCTGCTGGAAGGGGCCTTCCGGAAGGATTCCCGATTGGAGCGGATCCGCGGCCACGTGGAGGACACCGGCGAGGGGCGCTGGACCGTGCAGCAGGCCGTGGAATCCGGGGTGCAGGCCACGGCGATCGCCCACGCCCTGTTCCGGCGCTTCGACTCCCGCAAGCCCGACCCGTTCGGCAACCGGGTGCTGGCGGCGCTGCGCGCCGAGTTCGGCGGCCACGCGGTGAAAAAGGCATGAGCCTGCCTCTGGAGACCAGCCTGCCGCCGGGGGACATGCGCGGCTCCTTCTGCATCGAGGAAATCCCCCGGGAGGCCGGCCTGGTGATCTTCGGGGCCTCGGGGGACCTCACCTCGCGCAAGCTGGTGCCGGCGCTGTTCAGCCTGTATCGCAAGAACCGCCTGCCCCAGGGCTTCTTCCTGGTCGGCTGCGCCCGCAGCGCCTTCCAGGAGAGCGCCTGGCGCTCCAGCCTGGCCGCCGGCCTCCGGCGGCAGGCCCCGCCGGAGGAGGTCCTGTCCGGCTTCCTGCAGCGCTGCTTCTACCTGGGCGGCGACTACCGCGACCCCGGCCTGTACGCGCGACTGGCCTCCCGCCTGAAGGAGCTGGACCGCCGCCTGCGGGGCCAGGCCAACCACGTGTTCTACCTGGCCACCCCGCCGGACCTGTACCAGCCGGTGGTCGAGGGCCTGGCCGCCGCCGGCCTGGCCCGCGATCGCCCGGAGGCCACCGCGCGGGCCATCTTCGAGAAGCCCTTCGGCCGGGACCTGGCCAGCGCCCTGGAGCTGGACCGCGTCCTGCGCGCCGTGCTGGCCGAGCACCAGATCTACCGCATCGACCACTACCTGGGCAAGGAGACCGTGCAGAACATCCTGGTGTTCCGCTTCGCCAACGCGATCTTCGAGCCGCTCTGGAACCGCAGCTACATCGACCACGTGCAGATCACCGTGGCCGAGGAGCGTGGGCGTGGAGCACCGCGGCCGGCTACTACGAGCAGGCCGGCGTGCTGCGCGACATGTTCCAGAACCACCTGCTGCAGCTGCTGGCCCTGGTGGCCATGGAGCCGCCCGCCTCCTTCGACGCCGACGCGGTGCGCGACGAGAAGGTCAAGGTGCTGCGCTCGATCCGCCCCTACCAGCGGCAGGAGGTGGCGGGCAACTTCGTGCGCGGCCAGTACGAAGGCTACCGGCGGGAGCCCGGGGTGGCGCCGGATTCCGCGACGGAGACCTTCGCGGCCGCCCGCCTGTTCATCGACAACTGGCGCTGGCAAGGCGTGCCGTTCTACCTGCGGGCCGGCAAGCGCCTGGCGCGCAAGACCAGCGTGATCGTGGTCAGCTTCAAGAGCGTGCCCCACTCCATGTTCCATCCCCTCACTCCGGCGGACCTGCGGCCCAACACCCTGCTGTTCCACGTCCAGCCGGAGGAGGGCATCTGCCTGCGCTTCCAGGCCAAGCGGCCCGGGCCCCGCCTGTGCATGGACACCACGGAGATGACCTTCTACTACCGGGACATGGTCAAGGAAGAGCTGCCCGACGCCTACGAGCGGCTCCTGCTGGACTGCCTGAACGCCGACCCGACCCTGTTCATCCGGCACGATGCGGTGGAGGTTTCCTGGTCCCTGCTCATGCCGGTGCTGGACCTCTGGGCGGAAGAGCGCGCGCCGGACTCCTCGGCAGCCTTGCACCCCTACCCGGCCGGTTCCTGGGGGCCCGAGGCCACGGAGGCGCTGCCCGCCGCCGACGGGCGCTCCTGGGCGGCCGTCTGATTCCCGGCCTGCTGGGCCGCCTCCCTTGCGCCGGCGGGCCCTGGCAGGTAAACTCGGGATCGGCCAGGAGGCCCCCATGCCCGAATCCGTCAATGAAGTGCGTCCCTTCCGCGTGCTGCACTACAACCCGGACAAGATCCCCGACCTGGGCTCCTGCCTGAGCCAGCCTTATGACGTGATTTCCGCCGAAAGGCAGGAAGCCTACTACCGGCAGCACCCGCACAACGTGATCCGCCTCATCCTGGGCCGGGAACGGCCCGGGGACGGCCCGGCCGACAACCGCTACACCCGGGCCCGGGCCGAGCTGGAGCGCTGGCGCAGCGAAGGGGTGCTGCACTACACGCGGACCCCTTCGTTCTGGGTGCTGGAGCAGGAGTTCGAGCTGCCGGAGATCGGGCGGCGCAAGGTCAAGGGCTTCATCGGCCTGGTGCGCCTGCAGGACTACGGCAGCGGCCGGATCCTGCCCCACGAGAAGATCATGGACCGCCCCCTGGCCGACCGCCTCCGCCTGACCGAGGCCACCGGCGCGCAGTTCGAGTACATCTGGAGCATCTACCGGGACCAGGCCTACGTCGTGGACAACGTCCTGGACCAGGCTGAAGCCAGCCGGCCCATCCTGGACTACCTGGAGCCGGAGACCCAGGTGCGGCACCGCCTGTGGCGCCTCAAGGATCCGGAGGCCTGCGCGGCCATCCGGCGCACCATGGAGCGCCTGCCGATCTACATCGCCGACGGGCACCACCGCTACCAGGCCATGCTCACCCATCGCGACCGGATGCGCGCCCTGCATCCCGAAGCCGGCCCGGAGGCGCCGTGGGAGTACATCATGATGTTCCTGGTGAACTCCCGCCACGAGGGCCTCACCGTGCTGCCCACCCACCGCCTGCTGCACGATCTGGACCTGCGGCGCAGGGGGCTTTCGGACCTGCACCTGGGCATCCTGGAGCACTTCCACGTGAAGAGCTACTCCTTCAACGGCGGCGGCGACGACACCTCCGCCCGCCGGCGCTGGCTGCGCGATCTGCGCGACGTGGAGCCGGGAGTGCACAAGTTCGGGGCCCTGATCGCCGGCATGAACCGCTACTTCCTGATCACCCTGCGGGACGCGGAGGCCTACGAGGAGATGATGGAGATCGACTCCAGCTCCGCCTGGAAGACCCTGGACGTGAACATCCTGAACACCCTGATCCTGAACCGCATCGTCGGCATCACCGAGGAGGAGCTGGCCGCCCAGGTGAACGTGGAGTACACCAAGGATCTGGAGGAGGCCCTGGAGGCGGTGCGCGCCGGGCGGAGGCAGGTGGCTTTGATCCTGAACGCCACGCGCCTGGAGGACATCTTCACCATCGCGGACGGAGGGGAGAAGATGCCGCGCAAGTCCACCTACTTCTACCCCAAGCCGCTCTCCGGCCTGGTCTTCTACCCGATGGAGGAGGGGCTGGGGCCCGGATAGCCCTGGTCCGCGGCAAGCTGCGCCGCCGCTGATGGCGCCATCCTCGCGGCTTCCCGGACGTGCCGCGGCTCATCCTCATCGAAATTTGGCACCTTGTCAGAAGAATTCTACATCGAATTGGCCGCACCAGGCCGGGAGGAAAATTGCCGCCTGCGGCAAAGCCTTATTACTATAGCAACCATGAAAACCTCAATCAGCCGTCTGGTCCTCGTGCTGTGCGTGCTGACCGGTTCCCTCGTGGCTGCCCAGGAAGGCGACCCAAGCGGCATCCGGCCCGCTCAACTCACCTTTGCCTACCCCTTGGGGACGAATGGGGTGAACGCGCTGAACTACTCCAACCACCTCTCCTTCAACATTCTCTTCGGACTGAATGGGGGAGTGGATGGAGCAGAGTTTGGCGGCGTTTTCAACTTCACCAAAGGGGATGTCCGGTGGGCGCAATTGGCCGGTGTCTTCAATATGAATACGGGGGATACCCGAGGAGTTCAGCTGGCCGGTGTTTTCAATGTGAACTTCAATGAGTTCAGCGGCCTTCAGGCGGCGGTGTTGAACTACTCCAGAAGGGTGAAAGGCGTGCAGCTCGGGGTGGTCAACATCGCGGAAAGTCCCGAAGGAGTGGTGCCCGTTGGGCTGATAAATATCATCAAAGGCGGCCATTACGAGGTCGAAATGAGCGGAGGCGACGTCGTTTATGCGAACTTGAACTACAAGATGGGCGTGGAAAGGTTCTATTCGATTATCAAAGCAGGCTTTTCCTCGTTCAATAGTGCACCGGTCTATTCCGCCGGGGTGGGCCTCGGGGGGGCCATCAGGATCAGCGAAAAACATAGTATCAATATCGATGCCTCGACCAGCAGCATTATCTACAACAACACCTTGCCGATCGATAAGAGGAATGCTCTCCATAAACTGGACGTCAATTACAAGCTTGAGCTCTTGCCCAACGTCTTCTTGCTGCTCGGCCCTTCGCTGAATGTCTACCTGGCAGAAGGTGACACGTTGCCTGTCCCCTATACCATCTATTCTGCCGCCTCAGCGGGGACGAACACCAGCGTCTGGGTGGGCGCGAATGCGGGGCTGGCCTATAAGTTCTAGCTGATCAGGGGCACCGGCTGCAGGGTGCTCAATTTTCAGCCCCTGCTGGACGGCTCCCCGATATGGGGCTATCTTGCTGGGAGCCGCTGCGGGTGGAAAACATGTTTCGAAAGCCCACGAGGATTGACTCATGAAGAAGCCCCAAGAACGCTACGACTTCGGCGGAGTCCCTGGCAACCTGGTGCTCCTCGTCCTTCTCCCCGCCATCGTGTATTACCTGTACTTCTGTCTGCGCTTCAACGACGGCAGGCTCTTTCCAGCGGGGGTGAGCCGCCAGGAGCTGCTGGCATTCTGGAAGGACATCGTCCCCACGGGCAGGGCCTTCATGACCTACGGGATCTGGATCGGTTTCCAGGCGCTGCTCCAGGTTCTCTTGCCCGGCAGGAAGGTGCACGGCCGCCTGCTCGAAGCGGGAATGCGTCTGAGCTACCGCCTGAACGGCCTGGCCTCGTTGCTCATCACCATCGGGGCGTATTGGACGCTGGTTCTGACCGGAGTCGTCGATCCAAGGGCGGTGTTCCGCGGAATCGGCCCCTTGATTTCGGCAGCCATGATTTTCGCCTATTCCTTCAGCCTCTTTCTATACCTCTATGGCCGCCTGGGCTCCCCAAAGCAGGCAGTCCCCGCGAGCGAGCTTCACCGCTTCTTCATGGGATACTCCCTCAACCCCCGGATCGGGAGCTTCGACCTCAAGCTTTTCTTCGAAGCCAGGCCGAGCCTCATCGGCTGGATCATCCTCACCTGGGTGTATGCGGCCGTGCAGTACCAGAACACGGGGGTCGTGAGCAGGTCCATGGTGCTGGTCTGCCTGTTCCAGTTCGCGTACGTCCTGGACTACTTCATTCACGAAGAGGCGATTCTCTCCACCATGGACATAGTGCACGATCACTTCGGGTTCATGCTCTGTTTCGGCGATACCGTGTGGGTGCCCTTCACCTACTCGGTGCAGGCCTATTACCTGATCAGCCGGGGGAAGACCCTCGCCCCATGGGCGATGGTCCTCTTTGGCCTTCTTTTCGCGGCCGGCTATCTGTTCTTCCGGGTCACCAATCTTCAGAAGCATCGCTTCCGGAAGGATCCGTCCCGTCCGATATGGGGACGTCCGCCGGAGTACATTCAGACCGCTCAGGGCAACAGGCTGCTGGTGTCCGGGTTCTGGGGGTGGTCCCGGCACTTCAACTACGTGGGAGACATCCTGATGGCAGCGGCTTGGTCTCTTCCCTGCCTGTTTGGCTCGCTCCTGCCTTATTTCTATCCCCTGTACTTCGCCGTCCTGCTGATCCACCGGGAACGGAGGGACTACCGGCGCTGCCTGTCGAGGTACGGGAAGGCCTGGGAGGAGTACTGCCGGCGGGTGCGGTGGAGAATCCTCCCGGGGATCTATTAGGCGAATCCTCGCGAGAAGGGGTTCGGGCGCCACATCCGCACCGCCAGGAGCAGGGGGATCAGCTTGTAGGGGAGGTTGTACAGCAGGAACTTCCCCGGGCGAAGCACGGCCAGCGACGGGGTGAGGCCCTTCTGCGCCAGCTCCGCCGCAGACTTCACCCCCCCGGCGCCCATCATCTCGAACAGCGCCAGGTCGCCGGCAAACTCCACGACCAGCAGAACGATCATGCTCTCGATGATCATCCCCGCGTAGAGCAGAGCAAAGGGGCGGATCCAGTTTTTCCCTGTGACGAAGGCCACGACCAGTACGATGTAGAAGGGCCCGAAGAGAAACGCGGAGATGGCGGTCATCGCCCGCAGGAAGGTGGGGTTGGCGATGAGCAAGGGATCGTTGCCCAGGGCGTAGGAATGATACACCGCCCGAGCCCAGAAGTAGCTGCTGTTGGGGTCGGGCCTGGCCACGGCGTTGACCAGGTCCGCCGCGAACGAGGTGAACACGAAGGCGGAAAAGACGATGATGAAGATCCAGTCGTAGCCGCGCTGCCTCAGTGGCAGGCTCTTCGCACTGACAGTTTCCATAATACCTCCGCAGCCTATGCATAGGCTGCCATAGTATCGGGCTTGTGTCTATGGCTACTGCGTGAGGCCCGGCTCCTACGCCGGCTGGGCCAACCGCCGGATGATGTTGTAGGTGCCCAGCCGGGGGGCGCGGCTGAAGCCGTTGAAGGCGGCGCGGGCCAGCGCCCCGGAAGCCAGCAGCTCGAAGAACCAGCTCTCGAAGTCGCGCATGTCCCCCTGGTCGATGCCCGCCTCCAGCCCCAGCAGCCATTCCCGGTTGAAGTCCTCCTGGGAACCGATCGTGGGCGCCATGAGGATGGGCAGGCCCAGGGCGGCGTAGAAGGAAAGCTCCGAAGGCTTGGTCCAGAGGATGTCGGTTTCCCGCAGGGTCCGGTTGAAGGTCTGGAAGTAGCGCTGCTTGTCCGGCTCGAAGAGGATCTCCAGGCCGCGGCCCTCCAGCTCGGCGAGGCCCGCGGCCGCCAGGCCCTCCCGGAAGATCTCCCGCACCCGGGCGCTCACCCCGGCCACCAGCACCAGGCGCAGCTCCCCGCCGCGGATGCGCCGGGCCAGGATCGAGGCGGCCTGCAGGCCGATGTCCGCCTGGGCGCCCGCCCCGCCCACCGCGAACAGCACGGTGAGGGGCCGGGGCGGCTGCTCGGGCCGCCGGTCCGGCGCCAGGGCGGCCAGTACCTGCTCGGCGTTGGGGCCCAGGAAGCTGCGCCGGGGATCCAGCTTGGCCAGGCGGAAGGCGGTGTCGGCGCGCAGGATGTCGAAATCCGGCCAGCCCAGGTTCTCCTCCGGCAGGGGGAAACCGGTGAGCTGGATGCGCTCCGCGGGAACCCCGTAGAGCTTCAGGCGCTCGCACACCCGGGGGGTCGGGGCGAAGTAGAAGATGCGGCTGGAGCGCGGGTTGGCGGCCACCCAGTCGCGACTGCAGTCCGCGTCGCAGACCACGCAGTAGATGAGGCCCGGATAGCCGTGCAGGTCCGCCATGTGGGCCGTGGAAAAGAAGGTGGAAAGGTAGGGCAGATGCTCCCGGGCCCAGAGCCCCTCGATCAGGCTGCGCCCCCAGTTCCTGCGGCGGATCAGGCGCGTGGCCCCCAGCACCTGCAGGGTCGGCCGGGACAGGTCCCGGTTCGGGTCGAAGGGCGGGATGGCCTGGAAGCGGTCGTAGAGGCGGAAGGCCAGCGGCCCGAGCAGGGGCACGCGCTTGAAGCGCGACACGGTGTTGTAGAAGCGCTCCAGGTCGGCGAAGACCTGCCGGTCGGAATCCGGCATGCCCGGGTAGTGGTTGGCATTGATCACCCCGCCCTGGGCGATGCGGGCCAGCGGGTAGGCGGCCCGCTGGTGGCCGTAACCCATGTCCACGGTGACCAGCCAGGCCCTGGCGTCCGGAAGCTCTCTTTGCCCTTCGCTCACTTCGTGTCCCTCCTGTACGCCTAGCGCATGACCTGGTATTCGCCCTGGCCGCCCAGCTGCAGGATCACCTGGCTGCCGTCCGCCTCTTCCAGGATGCCGGAGAATCCTCCCTCCAGGCGGTAGATGACCGGCCGCCGGATCAGGGCCTCCGCGATCGCCCGGAAGGCCGGCGGCAGCTTTTTCAATATATCGTTGATGTAGTACAGCCGCGACACGGTGAACACTCCTTCCAGGGTGCGGCCGTCCTGCCGGGCCCTGAGGTGGAAACGGTGCGGAAAGGGGAAGGGCGCGCCTTCCTCCTTGCGGTACTCCTCGGCCTGGAACTCGTGGTCGGAGGTGGCCATCAGCCACTCCCCGCCCCTGGCCAGCAGCAGGGTCGCCGACCTCTGCGAGCCGTAGGCCCGATGGGCCGCCGACTCCGACACGCTGAGCATCCAGGGCTCTCCCTGCCCGGCGGGGCCGAACACCCGGAAGGTGCTCTGCTCGGGATTGATGCGGGACATGGGCATGGACACCACGCCCCGGTCGGCGTAGCCCCAGCCCAGCACGGGGCGCCATCGCCCGCGCACCGTCATGCTGCCGGAGACCTCGGCGAACGGGGAGGTGACCGAAAGGCGCGTGTACACGTCCCCGCGCCGGTTCAGGCGGGTGAACCCGTCGCCGGGCTTCCAGGGATTGAGCAGGTTGCGAAACTCCAGGTCGCAGGAAAAATCCGGCAGCCGCAGGCGGAGGCGGGCCCCTTCCCGGTCACCCTCCAGGACGCTCTCGCCGAAGCTGTAGCGCAGCCGGTCGGGGGCGGCCTCCAGCTCCTCCAGCTTGGTCTCCAGGGCGAAGGTCTCGGCGCCGGGCTCCGTGCTGAGCACCAGCAGGCCGGCCTCCCCGATCGGGCCGTAGCGCCACTGGAACAGGCTCAGGGTGAGGGCCTGACCCGTCGACCAGCGCGGCGTTGAAGTACCAGAAACGGCTTCGGAAATGGCCGGCGTAGGGATCGTCGAGGAGAAGATCCTCGTCGCTCAGGGTCACCTGCTCCGGCGGGGGCCAGGCGGGAGAGCAATGGGGGGCGGCGACCGCCGCCAGGAGCAGGGCAAGGATCGCTCGCAGATATCCGCGGCCGCATGGTTGAGGCCCAGCATAAGGGCAGGGCGGCCGCCGGTCAAGGAAGGAGGCGGCGGCTAGGCCGGCGCGGCTCGCCTGCTCTGCCGGCTCCGCCGGCATGATCCGCAGCCGGTAGCCGACGCCCGGCTCGGTGACGATGAGCTGCGGCATCTGCGGCCGGAGCTCGATCTTCTTCCGCAGCCCCGTGATGTAGACCCGCAGGTAGTTGGTCTCCTCCTCGGCGTGCGGTCCCCAGACCTCGCGCAGGATGTGGGCGTGGGTCAGGATCCGGCCGGCGTGCTGCACGAAAAGGCGCACCAGCGCGTACTCGGTGGGGGTGAGCTTCAGCGGCTGCCCGGCGACGCGGACCTGGCGCTGGTACAGGTCCACCTCCAGCCGGCCGGAGGCGAACACCTCGCGGGCCTCCTCCGGAGCGTGGTGGCGGATGGCCACGCGCAGCCTGGCGATCAACTCGCCGGTGTTGAAGGGCTTGGTGAGGTAGTCGTCGGCCCCGGCGTTGAGCAGCGCCACGATGTCCTCCTCGGCATTGCGCACCGAAAGCACGATCACCGGCACGCTGGACCACTGCCGCAGGGCGGCCAGGACTTGCGCCCCGTCCCGGTCCGGCAAGCCCAGGTCCAGCAGCACGACATCGGGCTTGAGCCCCTGCAGGGCCCGCAGGCCGTCTTCGCCGTTGGCCGCCTCGTGCACCGCGAAGCCCTGGCTTTCCAGGCTCACCCGCAAGAGGCGGCGGATCTGCCGCTCGTCGTCGATCACCAGCACGCTGCTCAAGACGGGCCTCCCGGCAGGTCGATGGCTACGGACAGGCCCCCGCTGGCATTCGGAAAGGCGGCGATCCTGCCGCCATGGGCCTCCACGATCCCCTTGCAGATGGCCAGCCCCAGCCCCACCCCGCCCGCCGCCGCCCGGCTGCCCCGGAAGAAGGTCTCGAACAGCCGGGGCAGCTCATCGGCCGGCACTCCGGGTCCCGCATCCGCAACGACGATGCGGATGCCACTCCCAAATCTGGCCACGTCCAGCTCGATGGGCGTGCCCGCCGGGGTATGGTTGGCGGCGTTCTGGAGGACATTGGCCAGGGCCTGCACGAACAGCACGAAATCCACCTCCACCGCAGGCAGCTCCTCTTCGACCCGGACCTCCAGGGGGTGCCCGGCCAGGGATACGGACCCGGCCGCCACGCTGGCCAGGTCAGCCGGGTCGGCGGCGACCTTTTTCAGCCTCAGCCTCCCCGCTTCCAGGCGGCTCATGCTCAGCAGGTTGTCCACGATCCCGTTCAGCCGGTCGGTGGCCTCCAGGGTCTCCGCCAGCAGGATGCTCCTGGCTTCCGGATCGCCGCCCGCGGACTGGTCCAGGAGGGCCGTGATCGAACCCTTGATGGTTGTCAGCGGGGTGCGCAGCTCGTGGGAGATCGTGTTGAGCAGCACCCGCCCCAGCCGCTCCGATTCCCGGGCCAGCGCGTGGCGGCGGCCGGCTTCCGCCAGCAGCTCCCTCTCCAGCGAGAGGGCCAGGCTGCGGCCCAGCATCTGCAGCAGGTCCTCCTGATCCGCCATCCGCCGGGTGCTCAGGCGCACACCCAGCACTCCGACCGCCGTCTCCGGGGTCAACAGCGGAATCCAGCGGTATGCGGCGCCGGAAGGATCGGGCAGGCGGGGGCCCGGCCGCCGGTTCTGGAAACTCCACCGCGCGGCCTCCAGCTCACCCGCCTCCAGGCGCAGGCCCGCCAGGGAGCGGGGTTCAGCCTGCAGGCCGCCCGAGCCATCCCGCAGCAGCACCAGCGCCGGGGCTTCGAAATGCCGGCTCAGATGCTCCAACGCCGTCTGCAGGATCTTCTCCAGACCCGTGCTCACGGAAAGGGCCTGGGAAAAAGAGAACAACAACGACAGGCGGTGCTCGCGCGCCAACAGCAGGAGCTGGCTGGAGCGGAGGCGGGACATCAGGAAGCCCAGCGCCGAGGCGGTCAGCAGGAAGAGGGCGAACATCAGCACGTCCTCCAGGCGGCCGATCGTAAAGACGAAACGGGGGGGAATGAACAGCAGGTCCCAAAGCAGGGCCAGCAGCACCGAGGCCAGCAGGACCGCCGGCCTGCTCACCCAGAAAGCCAGGGCGATGATCGCCAGGAGGAACAGGATGGAAACCGAGCGGTAGCCGATGTAGGGCAGCAGGAGCAGGCTCCCGCCGGTGACCAGCCCGGCGACCGCCAGGGCTTTGGCCAGCGACACGGCCTCCGCGCCGAGCCAGGAGGACAGCCTGGTCACGGCGGGCAGCAGGGCCATGCCCCGCTCCTTGAGCACGACGACGTCGATATCCCCGCTGCCGCTCACGAAGCGGTCGGTGAGCGAGCGACGGCGGATCGCCCCCGGGCGGCGCCGCGGCCGCTTTTTCCCACGACGATCTGGGCCACCCCGTTGGCATGGGCGTAGCGCAGAACCCCCTCGGTCACGCTTTCGGCCGGAAGGATCACCACTTCGGCGCCGAGCTGGCGGGCCAGGCCCAGGTTCGCGCCCAGCGCCTCCTGTTGCGCCCGGGACAGCGGCTGGCGGGTTTTCACGTGCAGGGCCACCCACTCCGCGCGTGCGTCCAGCGCCCTGCGGTGGGTCCAGCGGACCAGGTGCGTGGAGTTCGGGCTCGCGCTCACCGCCACCAACAGGCGCAGCGGTTCCGGCGCTGATTCCCCGACACGAACCCGGCCGCCTCCCGTGCTCCCGGAGCGCAGCCCGGTGAAGCGCACCGCCTGGCGCAGAGCCATGATACGCAGCCGCTCCAGGACCTCCTGGCGGTACAAAATCGTCGTCGCGCCGGCCGGCAGACGGCCGGCATTCACCTCCCCGGCGGCAAAACGCCGGGCGAGCTCCTCGGCCGGCAGGTCGCAGAGCACCACCTGCTCCGCCGCCTCGATGACCGCATCCGGAACCCGCTCGGCAATTCGCGTGCCCGCGAACTCCTCGACCAGGGCCGCCTGGCTTTCCAACTCGAAGAGATTCGCGGTGGCGATCACGTCGATGCCCCGGCCCAGCAGCTCCAGCACGTCCTGGAAGCGATGGCGGTTGGCCGCTCCTTCCACATTGGCGCCGGCCAGCCCAGCGACCAGCGCCACCTGCGGTGCGCGCCGGACCAGGGCTTCCACGTCCATTCCCTCACCGAGCGCCGGCACCTGCTCCAGGGCCGGCAGGTCAGCGGGCAATGCCTTCCCCCGGGCCAGGAATCCGAGGACCACATCCTGACCGGCGGCTTTTCTGCGCCGCCCCTCTTCCAGCATCCTGCGGGTCTTGCCGGTCCCGGGGGCCATGCCGAGATAGATCAGCAGCCTGCCTCGCACGCCTGCCTCCCCCCGCAAAATGGTAGCACCGCCGCAGGAGGGCTGTATATGGTACCGCGGATCACCTGCAGCGAGGGTGCGGCGGTCCCTTGTCCAGTTGCGCCTGCCGGCGGCGCCTGCGCTTCCCGGAAGCCAGATCGTACATTTTCCTGCGCTCCAGCGGCCTGCGGATCAGGATGTAGCCGCCGATCAGCAGCAGCAGCACCGCCCCGGTTTGCAGCCAGCCCTGTGACTCCATGCGCTTCCCCCCGCCTCAGGCCCGCGCTCTGGCCTTCTGCTTCCGGCGCCACGACAGGAAGACCGCCGCGGCAGCCAGCAGCAGCCCGGCCGCCAGGGCCATCCTCCCGGCGTGGAGCGTTTCCCGCTTCAGCTCCCCCCGCGCAGCCACCTCCAGCGCTGCCGCGTGGATGTCCAGGTCCCCTCCGTGCTCCGGGCAGCTGCGGTGGAAGATCCCTCGGACCCGCAGCGTGTCCCCACGCGCCGCGGCCGAGCCGAAGTAGCGGATTGCGGGCAGGTCCGCGCCCTTGGCCCAGATCCCGATCGCTCCGCCGGCGTCCAGCAGATTGAGCCAAACGTGGCTCCCCCGGCGCATGGACTCGCCGATGGCCTCCCCCACGAACTCCACCTCCCGCCCATCCAGCTCCCTGGCCCGCTCGATCAGCTCGACGCTCCCCGCCTGGCCGAACAGGCAGGCGGAGGCAAGAGCAAAAAGCTGCTAAGCGCTCCGATTTTCATGCCACCCCCCTGCGGCGCATTGCGGCCGCAACGAATCCGAACAATGCCAGCACCGCCATGAACTCCAGCCTTCCGGCCCACATGTTGAAGATGTAGGTGGCCTTCAGGACCGCGGGCATCGCGGCGGCCGTGACCCCTACGGACAGGCCGACGTTGCCGGATACGGAGGCCGCCTCGAAGGCCGCTTCCAGCAAGGGATAGCCGCAGAGGCTGCCGACCAGGGTGGCCAGGGCGAAGATGGCCAGGTACATCAGGACCACCAGCGCGGCGCTGCGCACCTGCGCCTCACCCAGGATCCGGGGCCCAGGTAGTGGAAGCGCTGGGCGAACACGGCGGAGCCCGGGCTTCAGGAGGCGGCGGGTCTCCTGCACGATCGGCCTTCGAAAAGGATCCCGACGCGCAGCGCCTTGAAGCCGCCCGCCGTCGAACAGGCGCTGCCCCCCAGCAGCATCGCCAGGATCATGGCCAGCAGCGCGACCTCGCCCCACTCCAGGACCAGCTGGCGCGCAGTACAAGGTCATGAAACCCGGTGGTGGTGTGGCCGGAGATGAGCTGGTAGAAGCCCTTGCGGAACAGGGCCACGGCCCCGGGGTACACGTCCAGCTTCAGCAGGCCCCAGCAGGCGATCACGGTGAGGACGGCGACGCTGCCGGCGAAGGAAACGGTTTCGATGTTGCGGAACATTTCCTTGCGGTCACCGCTCCACACGGCGTGATGCAGGGCGAAGTTGAAGGAACCGGTCACGAAGAAAAGCAGCGTCACGACCTCGTAGCCCAGGCTGTGGTAGTAGAGGATGTTCTGGGACATGGGCGCGAAGCCGCCCGTGCTCCAGGCCGCCAGGTACACCCACAGGCCGTGCAGCAGGGCCCGCAGGGGAGAGAGCCCGATCGCCATCCCGACCACCCAGAAGGCCGCGGTGCCGACCACCAGGTAGACCAGGCTGATCTTCCAGATCGTCTTGGCCGTGTGCAGGACGCTGGGGAACAGCTTCTCGTCCTTGGCCTCGCCCACGTACAGCGGGTACCCTCCCCCGCCGGCGCTGGACAGGAAGGCCAGCGCGAGCACGATGATGCCCTGCCCGCCGACGAAGGTGAGCAGGTGGCGCCAGGTGTTGAGGCTTACCGTGACGTGATCCAGGTCCTGGATGAGGGTGAGCCCGGTGGTGGTCAGCCCGCTCATCACGTCGAACATGCAGTCCAGGTAGCTCAGGTAATGTCCGCTCAGCCAATACGGAACCGCGGCTACCGCCATCGCGGCCAGCCACGAGATGGCCGCCGTTACCATGCCGTGGATCCAGGAGGACCTCCCCTCCCCTTCCCCGAGCCAGGCCAGCGAACAGCCGGCCAGCAGGGCAGCCCCCAGGCCGACCAGGAAGTCGACGGCCGCGGCCCATTCCCGGAAGGCCAGGGCCGTCAGGAGGGGCAAAACCATCAGCAGTCCCACGCCGATCAGGACCTTGCCGGTATAGGAACAGATCAGCTGCAGGTCGCGCAGGCGCGGCTTGGCGAGCATGGCTCAAACCAGAGAGAACAGAAAGCTCACCAGGAGGCCGGCAGCCGCCAGCAAAGCCACGAAGGCCAGCTCCGTCAGGATCCCGGCAATCAGGCCCGACCGGCTTCGCGGACGTGCGTTCAACGCGCGCCTCCCAGAAGCACCGCCTCCAGGGACTCCACCTCCTGCCGTCGGGCCAGGGCGAAGACCCGGTCCCCCGCCTGGAGCACCGTACCGCCTCGGGGGAAGTCGATCCGCCCATTGCGGATGACCGCGATCAGCACGCATTCCTGCGGCAGCGCGAGCTGGGAGACCGCCAGCCCCGCCACGGGGGAATCCTCTCTGAGCTGGGCCTCGATGATCTCCACCTCCCCCTGCTGGAAGATCGAGAAGATGCGCAAGCCGTTGAGCGGCAGGGCGTTCTGGATCATCTGCGCGGCCAGGGCGGTGGAGCTGACCGTCGCGTCCACCCCCAGGGCCTTGAAGACGGCTTCATTTTTCGGGTCATTGACCCGGGCGATGGTCAGGGGCGCCCGGAAATAGCGCTTGGCCAGCTGGCAGATCACCAGGTTGTCCGCGTCCCGGTCGGTTACGGCCACCACGTACTGCGCTTCCTCGGCGCCGGCATCCCGCAGCACGTTGAGATCCGAGCCGTCGCCGTTGACCACCGTGATATCCAGCTTTTCGGCCAGCTCCCGGCAGCGCTCCGCATCCCCTTCCACCAGGCCGACGTGATTGCCATCCGACAGCAGGGTCTTGGCCAGGTGATAGCCGATTTCCCCGCCCCCCACGATCAGGATGTACATATGCCGGGCTCAGGAAGCCCGCTTGCGGGTCAGGATCAGCGTGTCGTTCTTCTCGATGATCCTGTCGGGATTCGCGGCCGCCAGCTGGCCGTCGAAGGCGATCCCGATCAGCTTCCGGCCCTCCGGGATGTCGATCCGGCCCGCCGCCCGGCCGACCCACTCGGCCAGGGGCTTCACCCCGACGAGGTCCACGTCGATGGTTCCAGCCAGCGCCGAATACTGGCTGCGCTGGATCAGGCCCAGCATCTGGTTGATGCCGGTGCTCGTCGGGCACACGGTGTCCAGCCCCAGGCCCCGATAAAACCTCTCCCGCTCGGGATCCGTGATGCGGGTCAGGGTCAGCGGAACCTGGTAGATCTTCCTGGCCAGCTGCACCACCAGGACGTTGACGTTGTCATCCGCGGTGGCGGCCACCACCAGCTCAGCGCGCTCCACGCCCGCCTTGAGCAGCACGTCCTGTTCCGCGGGGTCCCCGCGGATCGTGACCCCGTCAAAATCGCTGCCCAGCCGGGCTCAGATCGATGTCCTCGCCCACGACCACCACGTCGTGTCCCTTGGCCGAAAGGGCCTTGGCCAGGCCCGCGCCCAGTCGGCCGCAGCCTGCAATGATTACGAACATACATTGCTGAACCTAAGCGGAAGGCGGCAGGATATGATATTAAGAGGGCGCTAAAATCGGGGTTCGACCCGCTAAGAAGGCGATAAAAAAACCGGGGAGGCGTCAGCCTCCCCGGTGCTCAAGCGCTTGATTAGCCTAATACATGTCCTCGTCCATGGGCGGGGCCGCCGGGCCCCTTTCCTTCTTCGGCTTGTCGGTAACGATGCTCTCGGTGGTCAGCAGCATGCCCGCCACGGAGGCCGCGTTCTGCAGGGCCGAGCGGGTGACCTTGGCCGGGTCGATGATCCCGCTTTTTTCCATATCCACCCAGACCATCTTGTCGGCGTCGAAGCCCACGCCCTTCTTCTCGTTCTTGGCCCGCCCGGCGATGACCGCCCCGTCCAGGCCGGCGTTGGCCGCGATCTGGCGGATGGGCTCCTCCAGGGCGCGGCGCACGATGTTGAAACCCACGCGCTCGGCTTCCGGCAGGTCCTTGAGGTCTTCCTTCTCCAGGGCCTTGGCCGCTTGCACCAGGGCCACCCCGCCTCCGGCCACAATGCCTTCCTCTATCGCGGCCCGGGTGGCCGAGAGGGCATCCTCCACGCGGTGCTTCTTCTCCTTCAGCTCCACCTCGGTGGCCGCCCCGACGTTGATCACCGCCACCCCGCCGGCCAGCTTGGCCAGGCGTTCCTGCAGCTTCTCCTTGTCGTAGTCGGAGGTCGTGGCGTCGATTTCGTTCTTGATGCTGCTGATCCGGCCCTTGATGTCCTTGGGCTTGCCGGCGCCCTCGATGATGATCGTGTTCTCCTTGTCCACCTTCACGGTCTTGGCCCGTCCCAGCTGAGCCAGCTCGGTGGACTCCAGCTTGGCGCCCAGCTCCTCGGCGATGAGCTGCCCGCCGGTGAGCACGGCGATGTCCTCCAGCATGGCCTTGCGCCGGTCCCCGTAGCCGGGGGCCTTGACCGCGCAGGCCTTGAAGGTGCCGCGCAGGTGGTTGACCACCAGGGTGGCCAGGGCGTCGCCTTCCACCTCTTCGGCGATGATCAGCAGGGGCTTGCCGGTCTTGGCCACCTTCTCCAGCAGCGGCAGGAAGTCCTTCATGGCGGCGATCTTCTTGTCGTGCAGCAGGATGTAGGCGTCCTCCAGCACCACGGTCTGGCTCTCCCGATTGGTGACGAAGTAGGGGGAGATGAAGCCGCGGTCGAACTCCATGCCTTCCACCATCTCCAGGTTGGTTTCCATGGACTTGGATTCCTCGACGGTGACCACCCCGTCCTTGCCGACCTTCTCCATGGCGTCGGCGATGAGCTTGCCGATGGGCAGGTCGCCCTTGGCCGAAATGGCGGCGACGGCCTGCATCTCTTCCTTCTCCGTGACCTTCTTGGCGCTGGCCTTGATGTTGGCCACGGCGACCTCCACGGCCTTGGCGATGCCCCGCTTGATGCCCATGGGGTCGATCTCGGCGGCCACGGCCTTCACTCCCTCGTGGATGATGGCGAAGGCCAGCACGGTGGCCGTGGTCGTGCCGTCGCCGGCCACGTCGTTGGTCTTCTTGGCCACTTCCTTGATCAGCTGAGCGCCCATGTTCTCGAAGGGCTCCTTGAGGTCGATCTCCTTGGCGATGGTCACCCCGTCGTTGGTGACCGTCGGAGCGCCGAACTTCTTGCCCAGCACGACGTTCCGGCCCTTGGGACCCAGCGTGACCCGCACCGCATTGGCCACCTTCTCCGCGCCGTCCATCAGCGCCTTGCGCGCGTTCTCCTCGAACAGCAGCTGCTTTGCCATCGATTTCATTCCTCCCTGTCGTGTTTAGGTCCCCTTTGCGGCGGCGCCGGCGGGACGCACACGGTCCCAACGCCGGCGGCACAGAGGACGGATGTTCAAGAGTATCCGGCTTAATGTAACGAGAAATCGTCGCAACGGCAAGGGTCCCCGGCCGGCTGCGGCCGGCGGTCTGGGGCCGGACTACGCGGGCAGCATCCTGCGATCCGCTCCAGGCTGTTTTTCCAGCGGGCCCGCATCGCCTCCCGGGCCCCGGCATCCCTGCACAGCGGGTTGCGATGCGGCTTCTGGAAAAATCCGGGCGCGCCGCCCCCGCCTTGTCCAGCAGGGTGCGCCACTGCCGCCAGCTCCTGCCCGTGGCTTTCAGGACCTCTTCATCGGAGGGGGGCATGCCTTCAGGATACGGACGGACGGCCTCCGGCGGCAAGGCTCCACAGCCCGCCCAGGACCTGCTCCAGCCGCTTTCCCAGGGCTTCCCCGCCGGGGGTGGTCAGGTCGTCCTCGTTCTCGAACACTGCGTACGGCACCCGCCGCTCCCCCATCGCCAGGAAGCGGGGATCGGCGGCGGCCAGCAGGTCCCAGTCGTCCTCCCCGTACAACCTGGCCAGCTTCTCGTCCGGCAGGGCGTGCTCCAGGATGCTGTGCGGACGAGCGGGGTTGAAACGGCGGCGGTTCTTACGCAGGGACTCCTGGAAGCTCACGCGCACGTACAGCACGGCCAGGCGCTCGAGCACGGCCTCGGAGAGGTGGGCGAAGGCCCGGGCGTAGCCCCCATGCTCGCTGCCCCGGGAGAACTCCAGCAGGACGGTGGTGTGCTCGCCCAGACGCGGGTTCCCGCGGACCAGCTTGTCGTATTCCAGGCACAGCCGGCGCACCAACAGGTCCCAGAGATGGGGCTCGAGGAAATAGCCGTCGGGGGTGGTGTGCAGCCGCCCGTGACCCATTTCGGCCAGCAGGTGGTCCTCCTCGAACCAGGCCCACAGCAGCGGGAAGTCGTCCAGTACGACCGGCTCGCCGATGTGGAAGCGCCGGCGGCGCTCGGCGGCCGGGGTCCGGCGCAGGTATTCCAGGATCTCGCTCTTGCCGGAGGCCGGCCGGCCGGTCAACAGGAGCAGGGGCAGGATGCCGCCGGCTGTCGGCCGGCCGCCGCGGGACGGCGCGCTCACAATCCCAGCCTCCGGGCCGTTCCCGGCTCCAGGTCCAGCAGGCCCAGCTCGCGCAGTCGGCGGGCCAGCGCTTTCCAGGCGGGGCGGCCGCGGAAGAAGCGGCGTAGCCGGCCCGCGCCCTCGGGCCGGCCCGCGGCGGCCAGGGTGGCCGCGTGCCAGAAGCGGGCCTCCGGATTGCGGGGGCAGAGGGCCAGGGCCTGCCCGTATTCCTCCACGGCCCGTTCCGGCTGGGAGCGCTCCAGCGCCAGGTCG
The DNA here is from genome assembly GCA_963745745.1 of uncultured Spirochaetota bacterium. Taxonomy (GTDB): domain Bacteria; phylum Spirochaetota; class Spirochaetia; order SZUA-6; family DRHE01; genus MIBK01. The sequence continues at coordinate 47,642 of CAVUYS010000072.1, forward strand.
CCGCGGTTCATCCGCTCGTAGCAGCGGTGCACGACCAGCAGGCGGGCCAGCTCGTCCAGGGGCCGGGGGTGGTCCTCGACGCGCAGGTCCACCAGCCGGTCCTCCCAGGGCCGCTGCGAGGCGGCGGTCCGGACCACCAGCAGCGCCGCAGATTGCTGCCCGCGCAGGTCCCCGCCCTCGGCCTGGCCGGCGGCCAGCGCCTTCAGCAGGCGCTCGGCCAGGGGCCCGCCGGCGCGTTCGTAGGCTTCGGCCATGGCCGGCCAGACCGAGGGGCTGGTCATCATGTTGGCCTGGACCGAATAGGCGGCCGCGGCTTGGACGCCGGACGGCAGGCGGCCGACCCGGTGCCCGGCTTCCGGCACGCAGCGGGTACCGGTGTGGGCCGCCGCCCCGCCGCGCGCGTCCAGCACGGCCGCCTGCCGCAGCTCCCGCCCCGGGTCCTCGGCCAGCAGCGCCTCCAGCACCCTGCTGGCGGCCAGGCCCTGCCTCAGCAGCCCCAGGCCGCGCGGCCCGAAGGAGAGATTGGCAAAGGACTGGGTGACCACCACCCCCGCCCCGCTCTCCGCCCAGGGCACGACCGAGCCCACGGAAAACCAGTGAGACTGCACGGCCGCCCCCATTTCTCCGGCCTCGGGATCCAGGGCGGCGATGGAGTAGGTGTGGCAGGGTCGGATCACGGGGTGTTCAGGCGCTCGAACAGCTTGTACAGGCTGTGGGTGCCCAGGTTCTCCTGTCCCACGGCCATGGCCGCCACGTAGAACTGGTGGGCCAGGGCTAGTCCGGGCAGGCTCAGCTTCATGCGCCGGGCCTCCTTCAAGGCGATGTCCATGTCCTTGACGAAGTGCTTGATGAAGAAGCCGGGGTCGAAGTTGCCCTTGGCGATGCGCGGGCCATAGTTGTTGAGGCTCCAGGAGCCGGCCGCCCCCTTGCCGATGACCTCGATCACCTTCTCCAGGTCGAGTCCCGCGTGGTGGGCGTACAGCAGGCACTCCACCACCCCGATCATGGTGGTGGCGATGTGGATCTGGTTGACCATCTTGGTGTGCTGCCCGGCGCCGGGGGGTCCGAAGAAGGCGATGTTCTCCCCCATGTGCCGCAGCAGCGGCAGCACGCGCTCGAAGACCGGGCGCTCTCCGCCTACCATGATCGCCAGCTTGGCGTTGCGCGCGCCCACGTCCCCGCCGGACACCGGGGCATCCAGGGCCTCCACGCCCTTCTTCTTGGCCTCGGCGTGGATGCGCTGGGCCAGGGTGGGCTCGGAGGTGGTCATCTCCACGATCACCGCGCCGGGAGCGGCTCCCGCCAAGGCCCCGCGCTCGCCCAGCACCACCTCTTCCACGTCCGCGGGATAGCCCACGATCGTGAAGATGCAGTCGCTGCCGCGGGCCACCTCCAGCGGACTGTCGCACCAGACCGCCCCGGCCTCCAGCAGGTCCCGGGCCTTTTCCCGGGTGCGGTTGTACACGCGGGCTTTCAGGCCGCCCTTGTTCATCACGTGCAGGCACATGGAACGGCCCATCACGCCGGTGCCGATCCAGCCGACGCTGCGGATCTCTTTCACGATTGCCTCCCGGAAGCTGACGCTACGACGATTTTAGCAGGAGTATAGCGGAAAAGCGCGGACAGGAACAACCGAAGAAAAACGGCTTCTACGACCGGGGGCAGCGGGAGTTCTGGGGCTCGGTAAGGTGACCAGCCGTTTCGCCGACACCTCCGAGCGGGTGGTGCACTACCACAACCAGGACCACTACCGGCGCGGCCTGGCCTACCTGACGGAGATCCGCGGCCCAGCGGGGATTCCCCTTCGGCCCTGGAGCGGGAGCACAGCCGCACCACCGCGGCATAGACCCATGAGCTCCGTGAATACCTGGGGCGTGCGTGAGGGATGCGCAGGGCTGCGGGTCCGAGCCCCAACAGGGGCGAGGACCGGAGCGAAGCGAAGCCCGCAGCAGCCCGACCCCTCCCCCAGCGTGCGGGGAGGCGGCGGCGCCTCATGAAGGGCCGGCTGGGGGAGGGGGCACGCCCAGCGACAAAGGCTATCCCGCGACGGGCGGTATGAGTATTTTCCCCTCCTATGAATCTCACTGCCTCACAGAAGAACTTCACGCTGGTCGGGGTCCTGCTGGCGCTTTTCCTGGGCGCCCTGGATCAGACCATCGTGGCCACGGCGCTGCCCAGGATCGTCCAGGACCTGCGGGGCCTGGACCGCTACACCTGGGTGGCCACCGCCTACCTGCTGGCCACCACCATCATGGTCCCGATCTACGGCAAGCTGGCCGACACCCTGAACCGCAAGAGCATCGAGCTGGCGGCGGCCTCCCTGTTCCTGGCCGGCTCGTTCCTCTGCGGCCTGAGCGGGGCGGTCCCCTTCCTGTCCTTCCTGGGCGACGGCATGAGCCAGCTGATCCTGTTCCGGGTCATCCAGGGCCTGGGCGGGGCCGGGCTTTTCGCCATGGCCTTCATCGTCATCGCCGACCTGTTCCCGCCCGCGCAGCGCGGCCGCTACCAGGGCCTGGTGGGCGCCGTGTTCGGCTTGGCCAGCGTGCTGGGCCCCCTGGCGGGCGGCTTCCTTACCGACTACGCCGGCGGCCTGATCCCGGGCGTCGAAGGCTGGCACTGGGTGTTCTACGTGAACCTGCCATTCGGCGCCCTGGCCCTCTGGTTCATCGCCCGATGGATGCCGCCCCTGCGCCCGCCTGCCGACAAGGTGCGGCTGGACTTTCCCAGCATGGCCCTGCTGGTGGCCGGGTTCCTGCCGCTGGTGCTGGCCCTGCAGCTGGACAAGGCCCGCTTCCCCTGGAACTCCCCCTGGACCCTGGGGCTGCTGGCCGCCTCCGCCCTCGGCTGGCCGTTTTCGCGCTCTCGGCGCTGCGGTCGGCCAATCCCGCCCTGGAGCTGCGCCTGTTCCGCAACCGGGTCTACGCCACTTCCATCCCGGCCCTTTTCTTCACCGGAGCCGCGTTCCTCAGCCTGGTGGTCTTCCTGCCCCTGTTCATGGTCAACGTGGTCGGGGTGTCCTCCACCCGGGCCGGCGTGAGCCTGATCCCGGTTTCCGCCGGCCTGGTGTTCGGCTCCGCGCTGACCGGCCAGCTGGTGTCGCGCTTCGGGCACTACAAGCTGCAGATGCTGGCCGGGGGCGCCCTTCTGGCGGTGGGGCTGTTCCTGCTGTCCCGCCTGAGCGTCGACAGCGGATACTGGCAGGTCACCTTCTACATGCTGCTTTGCGGCCTGGGCCTGGGCCCGACCTTCCCGCTGTACACCCTGGCCGTGCAGAACGCCGTGGAGCCGCGCCACCTCGGGCAGGCCACCGGCACGAGCATCTTCTTCCGGCAGATCGGGGGCACGGTGGGAGTGGCCGTGATGGGCACCGTATTGGCCGGCGTATTGGCGGCTTCGCTCTCCGGCCTGCCGGGCTTCGACCCTCGGAACCCCGGGGAGCCGGGTAGGGCCGTCCGCGCGGAGTCCGACCGGCAGTACGCCCTGGCCGAGCGCGCCTTGCGCTCCCGGGACCTGGGGGCGCTGGAGGAATTGATGGCCGACCGGCGCTTTCCGACCGAGACAAAAAAAAGGTTGATCACCGGGGCGCTGGCCGGCGGGGCGGGCGCGGAGCAGGCGCTGGCAGGGATCCGCGACCTGCTGACCCTGCGGGCCGAGCGGGCCGCGACCGCGGCGAGCCTGGCCGTGCGCACGGCCTTTGCCCGGGCCGTGAGCCGCATCTTCTTCTATGCCATCTTCGCAGCGCTGGCGGCGATGGCGATCACCCTCTTCATCCCGGAACTGCCGCTGCGCCGCAGCCAGGATTCCCCTGGCCCGGCCTGATCGCCAGGCGGGCCCGGCCTGGCGGCCTACCCCGGCAGCAGCCAGCGCAAGGCGAACTGCCAGAGGGTCACCCCGGCCAGCACCAGCAGGGCGGGGGCGATCAGGCTGGACAGGCTGCGCAGCAGCCGGATCTTGAAGTACTCCGCGGTGACCACCAGGCAGATGTGCACGGGGGACAGCAGCTCCCCCATGAAGCCGAAGCCGTAGGCCAGCACCGTGGTGGCGGCCAGCCTGCCGAAGGACGGGGAAGGACCCAGCAGGCTCAGGGCCAGGGGGAAGGTGGCCCCGACGTAGCCCACCGTGCTGCCCATGGTGAACCCGGCGATGAAGGGCAGGAAGGCGATCAGCAGCGCATCCGGGATGCCGAACAGGGCCAGCTCGCTGCGCAGCAGGGCCACGGGGAACACTCCGTCGGGAAGAGGCGCCTCGATCACCGCGCCGTAGACGCGCACGACCACCACCAGCAGGGTGATCTGCAGCGCGCGCCAGGAGAAAACGGCCTGCACCCAGGCGCTGAGCGGCAGGCGCCGCTGCCACTGCAGCACCGCCAGCGCCAGGACCAGCCCCGCGGCCATGGGCACGTAGCGGCTCAGCCTCCGCAGGCCCGGGGAGAGCAGCTGCAGCAGGGCGAAGACCACCACCACGACCAGGATCGGAGCCACCAGGCTCAGGAAGGAGCGGCGGGGACCGGGCGCCGGCGCGAGCGGCCCGCGTGCGGCCGTGCCTTCGGCCCCGCGCTCCCTGCCCTGCCCGCCCCGCCCTGGGATGCGGCGCAGCAGGAGCAGCGCCCCGCTGCCGGCGGCGATCAGGGTCACCGGCAGCTGGACCAGGATGAACTGCCAGATCTCCAGGCGGGTCAGCTCCAGGGCCAGGATCACGCCGGGGTACAGCGGCCACCAGTACTCCCAGATGTGCCGGAACCAGTGGTTGGTCTGCGTTTTCAGCAGGCCGCTCAGGGAGCGCTGCGGGTCGGCGCTGTCCACCATCGGGGCGGAAAACAGCGCCCCGCCGGGCATGGGCAGGAAGCCGATCACCGCGGGCAGCGCGGCGAAGGCCAGGCGCCGGGGCACGCGCGAGCGCACCGCCTCCACCAGGTCGCGCATCACCCCGCCTTCGGCCATCAGGCTGCTCAGCCAGATCACCAGCAGGAGCACCGCGATCAGCAGCAGGTTGTCCGGCGAGCGGAAGCGCTCCCAGGCGATCGCCCCCACGTCGGGCAGGCGGTGCCCGAACCAGAGTCCCAGCAGGAGCGTGCCGGCCAGCACCGAGACCAGCAGCTCCTTGACCAGGCGGTTGACCAGCAGGATCAGGGCCAGGGTGACCAGCACCTTGACCAGCACGGGCACGGCCGACAGGGAGGTCCAGAGCGTCCAGGGCATAGATAGCGTCCAGTTATAGCAGAACCGGGACGAAAGGTCAGCGGTCCGCCTGGAACGGTCCGCCTAAAACTGCAGCCGCGCGCTCAGGCGCAGCTCCAGGCCCAGCGCCGGCTGGCGGGTGCTCCTGCCGCCTTCGATGCGCTCCTCCACCCCGCCCATGGCCTTGAACGAGAAGCCCAGCTCCACGCCCCGGTCCACGGTGAGACGGCTCTGGTGGGTCACCGCCACGCGCAGCGGCACGACGCGGGTGAGAGCGGTGGCCGCGCGGTCGGTGGCCAGCAGCTGGTTTTCCACCTCCAGCCACTCCTCGTGCACGATGCGCTCCTGCGCGCCCGGCCCCCGCAGCAGGGAACGCAGGCGGGAGGCCCGGGAGGCCACCGGCTGCTCCCAGAGGTAGCGCAGGTCCAGCACGCTGCGCAAGCTGTCGCTGTCCGGTCGCGACGCGACGGGCAGCTCGCCGGCCGGCTGGCCCGGGAACAGGTACAGCCGCTCGTCCCCCACCCGCTGACGCTCCTGCGAGTAGCGCAAGCTGTGCTCCGCCCGCAGCCTGCCCCGCAGCCGCCCTCCCGGTCCGGGGGCCAGCTCCAACCGGGTGATCGTGTCCAGGCTGCGGGAGCGCACCTTGCTCGAATAGTCCCAGGACTCCTCCCAGGCGGCGTCGAGGGCCAGCCGGTTGCCCTCGGCCTTCGGCTGGACCAGGTCCTTGCCCAGGCTGAAGCGCAGCCGGCGCTTCTGGGCGTGGGCGGCGCCGTCGCGGGAGGTGTCCCCGATGGCCAGGGCCCCGGCGCGCGAAGGCAGGAACCAGGGCTCCGAGCGCAGCCGGACTTCCAGCCCGAGGGTTTCCTGGAACCCCGCCGACGAGCCGCCCGCCACTCGGGCGCTGCCGGTCAGGGCCTCGACGGCCTGGTGCTCGTGCAGGCGCCCCAGGTCCAGCCGGGGGCTCAGGTAGTACAGGGGCAGGCGGAAGAGAGGCAGGAGGCCCTCCGCCAGCAGCGGCGCCTCGCCCAGCCCCTGGTCCACGCGACGGTAGCTGCCGCTGAGATTCCGCGAAGCCTTGGGCGTGAGCTCCAGCAGCCCCTGTCCGCCGGGGCTGAACGGCAAGGCCAGGCCGAGGGCGCCTTGAACGCTCGCATCCCGCGCGCCCGCCGCCCGGTCCGCGTTCCACTCCGCGTAGCCGCCCTCCAGGTCCAGGTTCGCCCCCAGGTACCGCTGCCGCGGCAGCTCCAGCCGGAGGCTGGCCTTGTCCGAGCGGCCGCTGCGCCAGGCGCCCGGGAGGGCCTCTGCCGCCGGGAGGAACAGCGAGGCCAGCTTGTCTGCGTAGGACTTCCCCAACCCCGGAGGCGGCGCGGGGCTGTCCGTGACCAGCAGGTCCTCTCGCAGCGCCTCCACCGCCAGCGCCCCCGCCGCCAGGGCCAGGGTGGCGCTGCCCTGCAGGCGCTGGGTGAGGCTCTGGGATTGGCCGGTCGAAACCACGGGCCCCCCCTCGGCCTGCTCGCTTTGGCCCTCGTAGCGCCAGGTGCGGGAATAGGAGTAGGACTGCACCAGGGACTCGGGAAAGCGGTAGTCGGCGGAGAAGGCCAGGGACTCGCTCACCGTCCGGGCCTGCCGGTACACGTACTCCGTCTGGGTCAAGGCCAGGCGGTCGTCGGTGCCCTGCGTGCGCTGGTAGGAGTGCTCCAGCGCGGGCAGCCAGGCGATGCCCGTGTCCAGCCCCAGTCGCTGGGAAAAGGTGCCGGTCTGCGTCCCGCTTTGCGCGGAGCGGGACTCGGCGCCAGAAAGCTGCAGGGATACCGGCATCACCCCCAGGAGCCGGGCTTCCAGGCCGCCGGAGTACCTCTGCTGGCTCCGGCCGGGCTGGTCGGCCAGGCCGCCCTCCGCCCGCTCGTAGGCGCCGCTGAGGTACGGATCGCTCACCAGCGGCACCTGGCCCGCCGACAGCAGGTCGCCGCGGAAGCCGATCCGGCCTTGTCCGTAGACGCCCGCCTCCAGGCCCCAGCGGCTCTCCCGCAGGTGCCATTCATCCAGCCAGAATTCGAAATCCGTGCCGGCGCCCAAGGGGACGCCCGGCGGCGCGGCGATGGTGAAAAGGACTTCCGTGACCGTACGCCAGACTTCCAGGCTGCCGGTGCGCTGCAAGGTGCCGGTCAGGGTGCCGTCGACGCGCACATTCGTAGGGTTCCTCCAGGCGGACGCTCACCTCGTTCCAGCCCTCGTGGAAATCCGTCGGGCTGAAGGCCGCCGAAGCCCTTTCCAGCGCGTTGGCCAGGAACTCCAGGCGGAGCTCCGCGGCGGCGGGAAAGCTCTGCCCCGCCGGCAGGTACACGTACAGGCGGAACTCGCGGTAGGGGGAGAAGTCGGTCGGCACCGGGAAGCGGCGGCGGACGCTCACCGACTGCCCCGCGGCCAGCGTCGGGGTGAACACCGCCGCCAGGCTCTTCTCCACGTAACCCTGCTCCTCGCGGTAGGCCGGCCGCCCGTGCAGCTCCGCGTACACCTCGGGGTAAGCTGCCGAGAAGGAGGCGCTGTCCTTCTCGGTCAGCGCCAGCCGGGCGGTATCGGTGCTTTCCGGGCCGGCCGCGGAAAACCAGATGCCGTTCACCAGCAGCTGGCCCGTCACTTCGGCCGCCCCCGGAGTGACGGGCTTCACCGTCAGGCGCAGCGCCTTGGCTCGCTGGAAGGCCGCGGCCTTGGCGGGGTCGGCGATCAGCTCGCTCAAGTCCAGGCTGACCAGCCTCCAGTCGCTGTCGCCCAGCGCCACCGAGCCCAGCTCCAGGGGCCCCAACGCCGGGGCCAGCACGGCCCCTTTCTCCTGGTCCAGGGCGAACGGCCCTACCGGGTCCAGGGTCGCGCTGCCGTCCAGGTCCTCGGAGTCCAGGCGCCCGTCAGCCTCCCCGAGACGGTCGCTGCCCAGCATCGTAGCCGACCCGTCCAGCGGGGTGATCGCGAAGCCCGCCTGGGCGCTGGAGGATTCCCCGTCCAGCGCGTCGTCCCCGTCCAGGTCCTCCTGGTAGGCCTGGAGCAGCTCGGCGTACAGCAGCACGGCGTCCCCGCTCAGGCCGCGGCCTCGCAGCAGCACGTTGAGGTGGGTGTAGTCCTGGAGGTTCACCGCGGGCAGCCCGGTGGCGGCGGTGACGTAGCCCTCGGGAGCGGCTGCCGGGATGCGGAAGTCCAGCACCAGGGAGCGGTCCTCTCCTCCCGTGGTCTGGTCCGCGCTGTTGTACGGTCCCGCCTTGCGGAAATAGTCCAACTGGGGATTGCCCGAGTTGTCCCAGAATACCTCGTGCAGCAGGTCCCCCCCCAGCAGCCGGCGCTCCCAGAGGTTCTCGTAGCGCAGCTCCCCCCGGCTTTCCAGCGCAACGGCGGCGGCGGGTAGCAGGCCGGAGCGCGAGCCCAGGGTCCAGCCGCTTTCCCGGATGCTCACCGTGTACCGGCGCCCGTCCTCCATGTCGGCCACGACGGCCTCCCCGCGGCTGTTGGTCGTGGCCAGGGAAAGTGCGGCTCCGGCGCGCAGCTCCCCCTCCGGGCCCCGGCCCTCGCACGGCCCGAAGCGCAGGCTCAAGTCCGTGCTGTTGGACAGGTCGCTGGCCCGTTCCTCGCCCAATTGGGGGGCGACCGGTTCGCGCACCGGCAACGTGTAGGTCGTCAGGTTGGCCGCCTGCAGCCAGCCCCGGTCGTACCCCACCCGCACGGCGGCGAACAGCTCCCCGTCGCCCTCCCCGGTGGGCGCGTAGCGATAGCTCACCTCCACCTCGCTGGCCGGCCCGAGCACGCCCGGGTGGAAGGAAAGGATGCCCGCGGCGTAGTCCGCCGTGTAGGCGGAAGCCCCGGCGGGCACCCCGTCGACGGTCACCTTCAGGCTGCCTTCGACCAGGTCGAACTCCAGGAAAAAGCTGTCCGCGCTCGCCGTGTAGCGCAGGAGCAGGGTGTTCAGCGAGGCGGACTGCCCCGGGTAGCCCAGGCCTCCGTAGACCGGGTTGTCCTCCGCGAAGGGGTTGTCCGCCGGGAAGGGCTGGTCCCCCGGGAAGGGACGCGGATAGAAACCCGCGGCGTCGCGGAAGGCGAACAGCAGCGCCCCGAAGTACGGGTCCACCGTGAAGTCCGCCAGCAGCCCGGCGTAATTCTCATTGGCCGCGCCGGTTCCGGTGAAGAAGAGGCTCACCGTGAGGTCCGCGGGCGTTCCCCCTCCGGCCAGCTCCCCCAGGAAGTAGGCGTTGCGCATTTCCCAGTAGCTGTTCAGGTCGTTCTTTTTCAGGTACAGGAACAGGGGCGGGATCCCGGCGTCGAAATACTGCGGGTGGCTGGCGGAGCTGAAATCGGCGCGCGTGCCGGCGGGATCGATGATCGCCTCCTGTCCCAGCACGGGATCGCCGACTCCGACCCCGGCCTTGGTGTAGGTCACGGCCAGTTCCTCCGTCGCGGCCAGGGAGCGCTGCAGCGAAAGGCGCGCGGTGGCGTTGTCGAAAAAGTAATCCGTCTGGCGGGCCAGCAGGGCGAAGGGCTTGCCGTCGATCAGCGCATCGGGAATCCCGGTGGGGCTGCTGCGGTACACCCGCAGGCTGGCCTCCTCCAGCCCCGCATCCGGCAGAAGGAAGAAACGCGCCCGGGCATAGTCCACGTCCAGCAGCCGGGTTTCCAGCACCCGGCGGCTGCCGCGGAAGCTCTTGCGCCCCTCCTGGGATACCCCGTAGCGCAGCAGCGCGTCCCCGCTGAACCTCCCTTTGGCCAGGCTGACCCGCAGCGCGAAGGTCTGCGGGTTGCCCGCGTCAATGGGCACGAAGCGGGTGCCCGGTATGGAGAGGTACTTGTTGCCGATGGTTACCTCGCGCAGCAGCTCCCCTTCCTCGCCACGATAGCGCAGGGAATAGAGATTGCCGCCCAGGAGCGAGAAGTAATCGTTGCGCGTTGCGTCGAAGTCGATCTCGGCTACGAGGCGCTCGTGCAGCGCCCTTTGCAGCAGCACGCGCCGGATCAGGTGGTCCAGGTCCAGGCCTTCCAGGATGCCCTCGGCCGCATCGGCGGCCAGGAAGCCAGAGCCCGCGGGCACGCCGAAACCGTAGCCCAGGTCCAGCTCGATGATCCCCAGAGAGGCCAGCTCCCCGTCCTCGGCCTCTGCGGGGAAGATGGCCGCGGCGCACAGCGCCGCGGCCGCCAGGAAAGTGCGGGCTTTCAGAAGCTGATCGACACCCCGATGGTGTGCTGCAGGCCGTAGTCCGGCAAGGGCCGGAAGGAATAGTCGACTGTGTATTCGGTGAATCCCAGAGCAAGGCGGATTCCCGCCCCCGCGGAGAAGCTGCGGTCCACCGCGCCGAAGGTGTATCCCAGGCGCGCGTAGGCCAGGTCGGCGAACACGTATTCCAGGCCCGCTCCCACCGACAGCGCGTCATGGAACGGCAGGTTGAACTGGCCGGCCAGCTTCAGGTTGTGGTTCTGCACGTTCACCAGGGCGTAGCCCACCGCGGTGCTGAAGGAGGCCGGCAGCGGGTAGGCCTCGCTCACGAAGGTCATGGGCGAGCCGCCGTTGCGCACCCCCAGGTTCACCGAGGTGTTCAGGTAGGGCTTGTCGGTCTGCAGGTAGACCAGGCGCATCCTGCGCCGCTCCTCCTTGATGTCCGCCAAGGCCCGCTCCAGGCCCTTGTCCTGCGTTGCGGAGAACTCCGCGGCCTGCTCGTCCAGGTCCGCCAGGGCCTGCTTGTAGGCCGCCTCCTTCTGCTTCTGCTCCTCCTTGAGGGAGGGGTCGTCGGGGGATTCCCGCAGCCCTCCGGGCCAGCAGCCGCTGGTCGAAGGCCTGGTCGTCCTCCAGGGTCTCGCGGGTCTTCTGCTGCTCGGCCTCGAAATCCAGTCAGGCGCAGCTCCGCCTCCTCCCTGGCCGAGGCGATGCGCGCCTGGAAGATCTTCTCCTCGTTGCCGTACATGGCGGCCAGCAGGCGCAGGTACAGCCGCTTCTCGGCCTGCTTATAATCGGCCTGCGCCTTGTCCAGTCCCTTCTGCTTGCGGGCGCTCAGGAGGTCCAGCTCCCGCCTCAGCTTGGCCTTCTTCAGCTCGCGGGCCAGCTCCGCGCGCAGCTCCTCGAAGCGCTTGATCTCCTTTTCCACCCTGGCCCCGGCTTCCTGGATTTCCTGCTCGCTGGCCTGGTCCATGGCGGCCATGTCCGCCTCGCTCTGCTGGATCTCCGCGTTCTTGACGGTCACGCGGTCCCCGAGGCGCTTCAGGTAGGGATCGGTCAGCAGCCCTTGCAGCTCCTTGTCGCTTGCAGCGATCTGCTTGTCCAGCTCCGTGATCCGCGGCTTGTTGGCCTTGGGATCGGCCCGCTCCAGGGAGGCCTTCTCTTCCTTCAGGGCCTGGATCTCGCCGGAAAGCTCGGCGCGGCGCGGCCCGACCTCGGCCTGGATCTTCTCCTCGTAGCCGGCGATGGCCTGGCGGGCGCCTTCGATGCGCTCGCCCCGCCGCTGGTCATAGGCTTCATTGCGCGCCTGCACCGCCGTGGTCTTCTCCTCCAGCAGCTCCCGGGTCCTGGCGATGCTGGAGTCCACGTTGTCATTCAGCATTTCCTCCGCGAGCTCCTGGGCCGGGTCGTCGATCACCGCGAACAGCCGCTGCCGCTCCTGTTGGATCCAGTCCAGGTTCTGCACCTTGGCGTCGAAGCGGGCCTGGGCCGCGGCGACATCCGCCTCGTACCACTGCTGGATTTCCGCCACGGCGGCCTGCTCCTCTTCCTGGGCCGCGGCCAGCTCCTGCCGTTTCTGCGCGAGGGCTGCCTCGTTTTCATCCTTTTTCGCCTGCAGGGCGGGCAGCTTGGCCTCGTCGGCTTTCTGGAGCTGGGCGCTCAAGTCCCCGGAGGTCTTTTCCAGCCCCGCGACCTCCTTCTGCACCAGTGCCGACTTCCGGGTGGCCTCGGCGGTCTTCTTGGCCTTCTCCGCTTCAATGCCCTTCTGGTCCTTCTCCAGCTCGGCCTCCAGCTGCTTGAGCGTCGGCGGCTTGGGACGCTGGCCGATGTGCGGGGTCTCGAACCAGGCGGCCGCCCCGGCGTCGCCGGCAAAGGCGAAGGCATTGTAGTCGCCCAGGGTGCTGTAGATGCCCTTGGCGCTCAGGCCCACGGAGACGCTCTTCCATATGTAGCGGGAATAGCTCAGGATCGCGGCCGCGTCGTAGATGCTGACCGTAGCTTCCGCCTGCCCGCTCCCGTTGACGAAAGTAAACCCGCCGGTGTTCAGCAGCTGAACGCCAGCAGCCGCAGTTCCCCCGAGCAGCGGAAAGCCCAGCGCCAGCGCGCTGTGGGTCACCTCGTTGGGCAGCGGGCTCATGTTGAGGAGCAGTCGGAACTTCGGGCACGGCCGCGAGCACCGCCGGATTGTAGTACAGGCCCTCCAGCTGCGTGCCCAGGGCGTCCAGGACCCCGCCCATGGAGTCGGAGCGGGCGGCCGGCGGGGCGATCAGGAAGTCCGCGGCGGTGGTCCCTTGTGCCATCAGCAAGCCGGGAACCCAGGCCAGGATCAAAGCCAGCCAGTTGGCCTTCAGCAGGTTGCGCTTCATTGCTTGCTCCTATTCTTCAGCGGACGATCAAGACTTTTAGGGTCTGCTTGACCCCGGCCGCAATGATCTGCACGAAGTACAGCCCGGGACCGAGAGCCTGCCCCTTATCGTTGGTGCCGTCCCAGGGGATCGGCACGGTAACCGAGCTGAAGGCCCTGTTCTTGAAAAAGTGCGCACCAGCCTTCCGGAAGTGGTGAAGACCTGCACGCTGACCTTGTCCGTGGGGTTCACCTGCGGTACGAAGATCAGGCACTGGCTCGCGCCCCCATCGGCGCCCAGGCGGTTGTTGGTTATGGTGGCCTGGGTGAAGCCGAAGGTGGTGAAGGTCCAGGTCTTGCTCGCGCTCAGCGCCGTGCCCTCCGTATCGGTGATTCCCGTGCTCACCGTCACCCTATATTGCTTGAGGTAATCCAGCGGCTCAGCCGGCGTGAAGGTGGCGGTGTTGCTGGAGCCGGCGCTGGGCGAGAGGGTCCCGGCAACCGGCGACGCCGTGGCCTCCTCCACGATTGTGATGTTGCCTGTCAGGCTCGAAGCCAGGACCTGCTTGGAGAACACCACCTGGATGGTGCTGGTGATCGGGATGGCGGCGGCGTTTTCGGCCGGCGTGACGCTCAGCACCTGGGGCGGCGTGGAGGGCATGGTCCAGAAGTCCCAGGTCTTGTTCGTGGGCGTGCCGCCGAGGATCTGGTCGGCGAGATTCAGGCCATCACCGTCCGTGACCTGAGCGGATAGGATCCTGCAAAAGTAGTGAGTGTTGAAGAGCAGCTTGGTGCCAGGAGGATTCAGGCTCAGGGTGGCGACATAGCTCAGGTTGTCGTAGGCCGCGCTCACCGTGGCCACCTCGGTCCCGCCGGTATCCGGGTTGCCGTTGTAGAGCTTGAAGGCATTCCCCCAGTTGGCGGCGGACACATTCTCGGAGAAGGTGGCGGTGATCGTGGGTTCCAGCACGATATTGGTGTCCCCCTGGGCCGGCGAGGTGCTCAGCACGACCGGGTACTGGGCCGGCTCCACCGTGAAGGTCCAAGTGTAGTCGGTACCCATGGCGTTGCCGTAGAAGTCCTGGACCGTGCCCTCGATCGTGGCTGTGTAGGTGATGCCCCAGTCCAGGGTCGGCAGGGTGATGACCAGGGTTTGCGTCGCTGCCGTATAGGTGAAGCTGCTCGGGGTGATCCCCCCGCTGATCGTGAAGTTAGCCGGATTCTCCACCGAGGATTCCGTCATGTATTCGTTGAACAGCACCGTGATGTCCGCGCCCCGCAGTACTCCGGTGGCCAGGTTATCGGGCACCGTAGCGGCCACCGATGGGGGGTTCCCGTCGTCCGCCGGGTTGATCAGGAAGGTGTTGCCCGCGATCGCCTCCGGGTCGGCGGTGGGGGAAACCACGTAGCCCTTCTGCACATACTCCCAGGTGCCGGCAGCGGTGTAGACCAGGTAGGCGTACTCCGGGTCCGCGGCGTTGCCGATGGCATCATCGTCGATCTCATCAGCGAAGACGATGTCCACGGACGGATCGTTGATGTTCAGGCCGAAGCTCTGCCCCACCTGGGCAGCGGCGCCGTTCATGTTGACCGCCACGAAGTAGGTCTTGCCCGCGGAGGTGATGGGGATATTGGCCGGATCCAGCAGGGCGTAGCCCCCGCTCAGGGTGGCCGACGCCACGTAGGCGCCATCACCCAGGCCGTCCGGCTCGAAAAGGCCATCTCCGTCATCAGCGTACAGGAGCACCCCCGCGGTTCCCACCCAGTTGTCCTGGCCGAAAGTCAGATGCACCCGGACCGTGTCCAGCTGCACGGGCGCGGTGGTGGCATTGACCGTGGAATCCAGGGCGTCGAAGTCCAGCCGGAGCAGCCCGACCTTGGAGGCGTTGGCAGCGGCCGTGGCCGGGCCGATCCAGGAGGCGTCCATGGTGGCCTCCAGGGTATCCGCGTTCCTCCTCTGGTTGTGAAGGATGAATTGCAGATCCGCACCTCCGACGGCCAGGGTGGTCCCCGTGCCAACCCCGGCTGCGCCATAGGTGACGCTGGTCACCTCGCAGCCCACGGTCGTCGTGGTGTCAGCGGCATTCGTGAAGTCGAACACCACGTACAGGTACTTGTCGCCGCCGGCGAAGGGAAAGGTAACGCCGCCCGGGTTGGCAGGATTCAGCGGAATGGTGGCCGTGGTGCCGGTGAAGGTGTGCACCCCCCCGGTGTCCACTACCACGTCGTCGATGCCCGCCCCATTGTCGTACTCGGCGTTGCCGCCGTTCTCGAAGTACACCCGGATGTCGCTGATGGCGGTGGAAGCGAAGGCGCCGTCGCTGGTCATGCTCACGGTGATCTGCGAAATGCTGGTGGTCTCCCCGGAGTTCTGCGGTTTCACCCCGAGGCGGACCATCCCGATGCCAGTGGCCCCCGCCGTAGGGTGGATGGGGATCGACAGAGGAGCGATCGAGATGTGGCTGCGCACGTCCAGGGTCTGGGCGGCGACCCAGCCGGCGGCGCACGACATGAGCAGCACGACAAGCACGGCCCGTTTTCTTGACATACCTTGCACTCCTTCCGGAGAACCAAAGAGAGACAGCGATGGCCTTGGCGCCTAATAGTAGCGCTTCTTATTATCTCCTTCGGTTCTTTTTGAAAAAAACGTGAATGGAATGGCGATTTAGCGGGCGGTGCGGATGTTGACCACCGACGGCACGGTGCGCAGGCTCTTCATCACCTTGCCGAAGTCCCCGGCGTTGTCCAGCTCCACGGTGAAGAAGCCCTCCAGGACGTCCAGCCCGCCGTCCTCGAGCTTTCCCTCGATGAGGTGGCCCTTGAACTTCCGCAGCGCGCCCTCGATCTCGGAGAACAGGTTGCGCGCTCGCGCGGGCGGTGACCTGGAAGCGCCGGGTGGCTTTCGGGGACACGGTCTCCCACTCCACCTCGACGTGCCGCTCCTGCGAAGTCCTGGATGAGGCGCATGCTCGGGCAGTCGGCCCGGTGCACGATGATCCCCCGCCCGCGCGACACGTAGCCGACGATCGCGTCGCCGGGGCCGGCGGGCAGCAGCCGGCGATGCGGATCATGAGGTTGCGCTCCTCGCCGATGCGCACGCCGACCTTGCTCTGGTCGCAGGATGCGGGTTTCCGGCTCGGCGGGCTTCTCCGCGGCCGCTTGGGCGGGGCGGGCGCGGGCGGCGTCGGCGCTTCTTCGGGCCACGATGTTGCGGTCGAAGATCAGGTCCGGCTCGTTCAGGGCCAGCCAGTGCCGGATCTTCGAGCGGGCCCGGTGCGTCTTGGCCGAAGCGCAGCCAGTTCAGGTGCGGGCGCGCGTTGCTGGGCGGTCACGATCTCGATGACCTGGGTGTTCGCCAGCTGCTCCTTCAGCGGGATGATGCGCCCCGTCGGCCTTGGCCGCCAGCGCAGTGGTTGCCCGATCTCGGTGTGGATGTGGTAGGCGAAGTCCAGGGCGGTGGACCCCTAGGGCAGCTCGATCACGTCCCCCTTGGGGGTGAACACGTAGATCGAGTCCTTCGAGCAGCTCGCGCTTGATCTCGTCGAGGAACTCGCGGCGAGGCCGACGCCGCTGGGTCCCAGCTCCTTCAGCTTGTTGATGAGGGTGAGCTCGCTCGGCCTTGACGGCCCGCCCGGCGGCAGTCCGGCTCTTGTACAGCCAGTGGGCGGCGATGCCGTTCTCGGCGGTGCGGTGCATCGCCTGGGTGCGGATCTGGATCTCGATGCATCTTGCCGCTCGTAGCCCATGACCGTGGTGTGCAGGCTCTGGTAGCGGTTGGACTTCGGCATGGCGATGTAGTCCTTGAACCGGCCCTCGATGGGCATCCAGAGCTTGTGCACCAGTGCCCGAGCAGCTCGTAGCACTGGCCCGTGGTGTCGCACAGCAGGCGCATGCCCAGCAGGTCGTAGATCTCCTCCAGCGGCTTGCCCCGTCTGCCTCATCTTCTGGTAGATCGAGTAGAAGTGCTTGGCGCGGCGTCTCGACCTGCGATCGGGATGCCCGCCGCCGCGGCCTCCCGGTGATCGCCTCGCTCACCCGGCCTGCAGGTAGCCGCTCCCGGTCGCTCTTGCGCTCGGCCACGCAGCTGCCGGATCTGCTCGTAGACCCGGGGGTTGAGGTGCTTCAGCGACAGGTCCTCCAGCTCGTCCTTGATGCGCGAGATGCCCAGGCGCCCGGCCAGCGGCGCGTAGATGTCGAGGCATCTCGGTGGCGATGCGCTTGCGGCTGGTCCTCCTCGCAGGTACTCCGAGGGTGCGCATGTTGTGCAGCTTGTCGGCCAGCTTGATCAGGATCACCCGGATGTCCTTGACCATGGCGAAGAGCATCTTGCGGATGGTCTCGGCCTGCTGGGCGGTCTTGCTCATGCCCGCGGATCGGGAGATCTTGGTCACCCCCTGCACCAGGGCCTCCACCTCCTTGCCGAACTCCTTGCGCAGCTCGCGGCGGGTCAGGCTCGGTGTCCTCCAGCACGTCGTGCAGGAGCGCGGCGATCACCGTCTGGGCGTCCATGTGGGCGTCCACCAGGATCGCGGCCACGGACAGCGGGTGCATGAAGAAGGGCTCGCCGGAGGCCCGCTTCTGCTCGTGGTGCAGGCCATCGGCCCAGCGCAGCGGCGGAAAGGATGCGCGCCCGGTCCTCCTCGGAGTAGCGCTCCGAGCTTCCCGGTGAAGCCCTGTTTCAGGGGGCCCAGATCGCTCATCGGGAGCCTCCCGCGGATCACCCGCGGCCTGTCCGCCCAGGTCCGGCACCACCTCCACCTCCTGGAAGCCCCAGGCGAGCAGGCGCTGGCGGACGAAGGCCGCCTGGGCGGGGTCGGCCTCCAGCAGCAGGAAACCGCGCGGGGCTCAGCCGGGCGGGGGCCTGGCGGATGAGCGGCGGCCAGCAGGGCCGTGCCGTCCCGGCCGCCGGCCAGGGCCTCCCGGGGCTCGGGCCAGCCGACCTTCCGCATGTCCTCCACCTCCCCGTCCCGCAGGTAGGGCGGATTGGCCGTGATCAGGTCATAGGGACCGGGCACCTGCTTCAAGCAGGTCGGAGCGGTAAGAAGGGCAGCTCGCGGCCCAGGAGGCGCCGGCAGTTGAGGCGGAACACCTCCTCGGCGCCGGGGGAGAGGTCGGAGGCGGAGACCTCCAGGCCGGCGCGGGAGTGCTGCAGGGCGATGGCCACGCAGCCGCTGCCCGTGCAGGCGTCGTGCACCCGCAGGGCCTGGCCCGCCGCCGCGCGAGCGTCCAGCAGGCGCAGGGCCTCCTCGACCAGCGCCTCGGTGTCCGGGCGGGGCACCAGCACCCGCTCGTCCACGTAGAACTCCAGGCCGAAGAACTCCTTTCGCCGCCGGATGTAGGAGACGGGGATGCCCCGGCAGCGCCGGTCCAGGAACTCCTGGAAGCGCTGCCAGCCCTCCTCCTGGACCGGGGCTCGTCGGGCAGCGGGCGAGCAGCTGCTCCTTGCGCAGGCCCAGCGCCTCGCGCCAGCAGCACCGTGGCGTCCAGCAGGGGCGTGTCGACCTCGGCGTAGAACAGGGTGGACTGGCCGCGCTGCGAGGGCGGCTTGCACGGTGATCATGTGCTCTCGCGCTTTTCGAGGTACTCCTCCCGGGCGTTGAGCTTCAGCGCCTCGATGAACTCCTCGAGGCTGCCCTTCATGACCTGGTCGAGCTTGTAGAGGGTCAGGTTGATGCGGTGGTCGGTGAGCCGGTTCTGCGGGAAGTTGTAGGTGCGGATGCGCTCCGAGCGGTCGCCGCGAGCCGACCTGGCTGCGCCGGACCTGCGGCCCGCTCGGCCTGCTTGCTCTCCTCCTCCGCCTCGAACAGGCGGGCGCGCAGGACGCGCAGGGCCTTGGCCTTGTTCTTGTGCTGGCTCTTCTCGTCCTGGCAGATGCACCACCATGCCCGAGGGCAGGTGGGTGATGCGCACCGCCGAGTCGGTGGTGTTCACGCTCTGGCCGCCCGGGCCGCCGGAGCGGAACACGTCGATGCGCAGGTCCTCCTGCTTGATGTCGATCTCGGTCTCCTCCACCTCCGGCAGCACCGCCACGGTCACCGCGGAGGTGTGGATCCGCCCCCCCGCCTCGGTCACGGGCACGCGCTGCACCCGGTGCACGCCGCTCTCGTAGCGCAGGTTCTCGTACACGCTCTTGCCGGTGATCGAGAAGACGATCTCCTTGAAGCCGCCGATCTCGGTCTGGTGCGAGGACAGGATTTCCACCGTCCAGCCGCGCCCTTCGGCGAAGCGGCTGTACATGCGGAACAGGTCGGCCGCGAACAGGGCCGCCTCCTCGCCGCCGGTGCCGGCCCGGATCTCCACGATGATGTTCTTCAAGTCCAGCGGGTCCTTGGGGATCAGCAGGTTGCGCAGCCGGGCGGCCAGCGCCTCCTCCTGCTCCGCGAGGCCCTTCAGCTCCTCGCGGGCCAGGCCGGCCATCTCGTTGTCCCCGCCCTCCTGGGCCAGCTCGCGGGCCTGGGCCATCTCCTCCAGCAGGCGCCGGTAGCGCCCGTACTCCTCCACCAGCTCGCTCAGGCCCCCCAGCTCCCGCATCAGCTCGGCGTACCTCTTCTGGTCCCGTATCACCGCCGGGTCGGCGGTCAGGACGGTGAGTTCCTCGTAACGTTTGGCGCGCGCTTCCAGCTTGTCCAGCATCAATTGTCAAGGTACCAAGAAAACAGGAGGCTGTTCAATCGACCGGCCCCAGGGCCGGCCCGGGGCCCCCTGCTTGCGCCCGCCCCCGCGCATGCGCTACGATCCAGACAGGAGCCAGTGATGCAGGACAAATCGATCATCCAGCCGGTACTGCGGGCGGTGGAGCACATGCAGTCCTCTCCAGAAGAGCTGGCCGCGCTGTACCGGATCGTGGACCAGTTCTCCTCCGAATGGCTGGGCCGGCCCCGGGAGGAAATGCGCTTCGAGGGGGACGCGGTCCTGTACCTGATCCACGACCTGCTGGGGGAGTACCTGCGTCTGGAGGAGAACCACAAGCGCCTGGCCTTCTGGCTGCTGACCCTGAACCGCTGCTGCCTGAACTTCACCGCCGACCTGCGCCAGACCCGCGCCGAGCTCCAGCAGGCGCTGGCCGGCACGGACCTGAGCCTGGACACCACGCTGCTGGAGCCGGTGTTCGAGACCGTCCACGAGTACGAGGAAGGCCACCGCCTGGCCGTGCAGGAGAAGCTGGGCCGGGGCGACCGCCTGGGCGGCTTCCTGCAGTGGGTGGGCACCTACTGCGGCTACATCTATCCCATATACATCCGGGGCAGCGACCCGGTGAACCGCACGGTGATCAGCTCCATCACCTTCCTGACCGCCGAGTACATCAAGCTGCGCTCCAACGTCTACCGCGTGGCCGCGCTGCTGTTGGGGATCAAGGAGGCCTGCGCCATCGGCACCGCCCTGGCCCGGGTCCAGGCCGGCCTGGCCGCGGCCGAGCCCCTCGCCGGGGAACCGGGGGGGGAGGAGGAGGCCTCCGTCATGGCCGGACAGGATCGCGAGTACGTGGAGGCCCTGCTGGGGCGTCTGCGGCAGGAAGGGGGGCGCAACGGATGAGCTACTACCTGGCCAAGACGGTGACGGGGAAATTCGATGAAGTTCTGGCCCGGGTCGTGGAAGCTTTCAAGAAAGAAGGCTTCGGGGTCCTGACCGAGATCGACGTACGCGAGACCCTCAAAAAAAAGCTGGGAGTGGAGTTCCGACGCTACCGGATCCTGGGCATGTGCAACCCGCCGTTCGCCTACCAGGCCCTTCAGGCCGAGGACAAGATCGGCACCATGCTGCCCTGCAGCGTGGTGGTCCAGGAGACACCCGCGGGCCAGGTAGAAGTGGCCGCCATCGATCCAGCGGCCTCCATGCAGGCGGTGGGCAATCCTGCCCTCGCCGGGATCGCCGCCGAGGTGCGGGAAAAGCTGGCGCGGGCCGTAGCCGGGCTGGGTTAAGCCCTCTCCGGCCGGCGCGCGGCCCGGCTCAATCCCCGGCCAGCAGGCGCTTCACCTCCGCGGTGCGCCTGTCCAGGGCTTCCCGGTCGCGCGCCTCCAGCCGCACCCGCAGCAGGGGCTCGGTGTTGCTGGCCCGCACGTTGAACCAGCAGTCCTCCAGCTCCACGCCGATGCCGTCCAGGCGGTCCAGGCGAGCCGCGGCGAAATGCCTGGTCACCCGGGCCAGGGCGGCATCCTTGTCCCGGATCTCGATGTTGATCTCCTCGGACTGCACGTAGCGGCCGGCCAGCGGGGCCACCAGCTCGGAGAGGGGGCGCCCGCGCTTGGCCAGCAGCTTCAGCAGCACCACCAGGGCGTAGGCCGCCGACTCGGTGTAGAAGCGGTCGGTCACCTTGAAGTACACGTGGCCGGAGGTTTCCGCGCCGAACAGGGCCCCTTCGGCCACCATGGCGTCATAGATGAAGGTATAGCCCACCTTGGAGACCACCGGCTTGCCGCCCAGCTCGCGGATGCGCTCCGGCAGGGCCCGGGAGGAAATCAGGTCGTAGACCACCGCCGCGCCGGGGCGGTGGGCCAGCAGCTCTTCCGCGATCAGGGCGGCGATGAAGTAGTTCGGGACCGCCTCGCCGCGTTCGTCCAGGAAGACCACCCGGTCCCCGTCCCCGTCCAGCAGCGCGCCCAGCTCCGCCCCGCCCTCGCGCAGGCGGAGGGCGGCGGCCCGGCGACTGTCGGGATGAAGGGGATTGGGGCCGCGGTTGGGAAAGCGGCCATCGGGCTCCCCGTTCAGGATCACCGCCTCCAGGCCCAGGCGCTCGGCAAGGCGGCGGAACACCCGCCCGGCGGAGCCGTTGCCCACGTCGATCACCACCCGGCGGGCGAGCTTCTCCTTGCCGGCGACCTCCTTCAGGAAGTCGATGTAGGCGTCGATGCGCTCCCCTTCCTCGAACTGCCCCCCCGGCCTGACCGGCTCCTCCCGCCCCAGGCCGGCCACCAGGGCCTCGATGCGGTCCAGGCCCTTGGCGTAGCTCACCGAGCCGCCCCGCCCGTCGTACAGCTTGAAGCCGTGGTACTCCGGGGGGTTGTGCGAAGCGGTGACCATCAGCCCGCCCTCGTAGTCCTCGCGCATCTGGAAGAAGTGCAGCTGCGGGGTGCTGGCCAGGCCGATGCCCTTGACCCGGCAGCCCTCGTCTCTCAACCCTCGGGCCGCGGCGCGGTACAGCTCGGCGGAATGCAGGCGCGCGTCGTGCCCGATCATGTAGCTGTCCTTGGCCAGGTAGCGGGCGAAAGCCCGGCCGACCTTGTAGGCCAGCTCCTCGTCGATCTCCCGGCCATAGATTCCCCGGATGTCGTAAGTCTTGAAGACTCCCATTTCACCTCACCCCCCACGCAGCGGGTTCATCTTAGCGAGGAACCAGGGGAGTGTGAAGCCCGTGCGGTCCGCAGACCGCCGCGCTGCGCCGCGCAGCCGCTATTTGCGCAGCACCAGGATGCTCTGGTGGATCATGGAGGGGATGAACTCGTACTGGTAGCCGTACACGTGCAGGCTTTTGCTGACGTCGTACCAGATCAGGTTGGCCTTCAGGGTCAGTCCCAGAGCTTCCAGGGCGGCGGCCAGCTCGGCGCTCAGGAAATGCAGGCGCCCGCCGTGGTACATGTCGCCGATGAACACCGCCAGGTAGGCGCGGGGCTCCAGCAGGCCCAGGGCCGCGCCGAACACGGCCTGCAGGCCCTCCAGCCACTCCTCCTTGCTGCGGGGTTCCCGGTCGTTGAAGGCCTGCAGCTTGGAGGCCCGCCGCGGGCGCTGCGCCTCGCCCACCCGCTTGAAGGCCCCGGTGCTGCGGCGGGCCTTGTCCATTTGCCAGTAGGGCACGTCGGTGAGCAGCAGATCGAAGCGCAGGCCCTCGGCGGCCAGCTCGCCCAGCTTGTCCCGGCTGTCGCCGCACTCCAGGCGCTGCTCGGCCAGGCCCTCCAGCGCGCAGACCCGGCGGTAGATGCGGACCCACTCCGGGTTCAGCTCGATGCCCAGCGCCTGCCGCCCGCACAGCGCGGCGCCCAGCAGGGTGCCCCCCACCCCGGCGAAGGGATCCAGCACCCGCCCGCCGCTCTTGGTGAACACGCGGATCAGGTCGGCGCACAGCTCCGGGGGCTTCTGGCCCCCGTGGCGGGAGCGCAGGCGGTGCTGCAGGCTGGGGGGATAGGGGCGGTTGATCACGCTCTTCGACCAGTAGACCCATTCCTTGCCCGTGAGCTCGTTCAGGCGGTTGCGGCCCGAGTAGAAGCCCCGGCTGCGCCCGTCCTGGTCGAACAGCTCCACCTTGTCTTTCGGCCCGGCCATCAGCGCCCCTTGCCCGCGCGGCAATAGAAGATCCGCTCCCGGATCGGCCGGCGGCGCGCGCTGCCGGCCCCGTTGCCGAACACCGCGTACTCCCGCTCGAAGACCTCCCAGCGGCCCTTGCGGGCCAGGATGGCCGCGATGTCCTGGTCCGGGATGATGCCCTCGCTGTTGTAGCTCAGGAAGATGTGCTCGCTCCCCGCCGCCTGGATCAGCTCGGCCAGGGCCCGCGCCGCCTCCGGCCGGCGGGAGTAGCGGCTCTTCAGGCCGGCCCGCGCGAACTTGCGCGTCTTGCCGTACAGCGGCGGCCTCTGCCAGCGCAGGATGTTCTCCAGCACGTGGTAGCAGTCGATGTACTGCCGGCCATTGTACGGGGGATCCAGGTACAGCACCTCCCCGCGCAGGCCGGCGATGATCCGGTTCAGGTCCTCGTTGTAGACCTCGTGACGGCCCTCGCCCAGTTCCACGTCGGGCAGCAGCAGCCGCAGCGGCTTGTGCACGTTGCTGTCCACCAGGTGCCGGCGGGGGGTGCGCGGGGCGTCCAGGTGCTTCAGATAGGCGTCGTACTGCCCCACCGTATTGGCCGCCTTGTCCGCCGCGTACAGCAGGCTGGCCAGCAGCAGGCAGCGCTCCTGGGCCGTGCAGCGGCCCTCCCCGGCCAGCTCCTCGATCGCCTCGCGCACCGCGTCGATGCGCCCCGCGTTGTGGGCGGTGAAGTAGCGCCCGCCATACTGCTCGAATACGTAGCCCCGCCGGGGCGGCAGGCGGTTCAACTCCGCCAGCAGCTCCCGCAGGCGCCCCAGGTCCACATTGCCGGGCGTGGAGTTCAGGAAGGCCTGGTTCACCACGTAGTTGGAGTACAGCAGGTCGTTGGAGACGATCCGGCGGGCGTGGGCCCGGAAGTGCAGCCCCACCACCCCCGTGCCGGCGAAGCCGTCGATGAACACGCGCGGGGAGGCCACCCGCGAAAGCACCGTCTCGTGGACGAAATCCAGCAGGCGGTGTTTGGCGCCCAGGTACTTGCGGTTGTTCAGTCTGAAAGCTGCCGGCGCCGCGGCCTGGTTCGTGCTCCCCTCCCCGAGCCCAAGTATAGTCCCGCGGCGGAGCGGCGCGCAACCGGCGCGCCCGCCACGCAGGCTCACGCCTGCTGCGTTGACACGCGCGGGACCGGCAGCTACTCTGGCGCTCATGTACAAGATCGCGGTGATTCCGGGTGACGGCACCGGGCCGGAAGTGGTCCGCGAAGGGCTGCAAGGTGCTCGAAGGCGGCGGCGACGAAGTTCGAGCTTCCAGCTCTCGAGTTCACGGAGTTCGACTTCGGCGGCGACCGCTACCTGCGCACCGGCGAGATGCTGCCCGACGGCGGCCATCGACGAGCTGCGCGGCGTTCGACGCCATCTACCTGGGCGCCATCGGCCACCCCGACGTGAAGCCGGGCATCCTCGAGAAGGGCATCCTGCTGCGCCTGCGCTTCGAGCTGGACCAGTACATCAACCTGCGCCCGGTGAAGCTCTACCCCGAGCGTGGAGACCCCGCTGCAAGGACAAGGGCCCGGAGGACATCGACTTCGTCGTCGTGCGCGAGAACACCGAGGGCCTCTACACCGGCGCCGGCGGCTTCCTGCAAGAAGGGCACGCCGGACGAGGTGGCCATCCAGGAGATGATCAACACCCGCAAGGGCGTCGAGCGCTGCCTCCGCTACGCCTTCGAGTTGACGCCGCAAGCGCAACAAGAGCGAAGAAGCTCACCCTCTGCGGCAAGACCAACGTGCTCACCTACGCCCTCGACCTGTGGGAGCGCGCCTTCCACGAGGTGGCGAAGGACTACCCCGACATCAAGCCCGACTACGCCCACGTGGACGCCACCACGCATGTGGATGGTGAAGAACCCGGAGTGGTTCGACGTGATCGTCACCGACAACATGTTCGGCGACATCATCACCGACCTCGGCGCCATGATCCAGGGCGGCATGGGCATCGCCGCCGGCGGCAACATCAACCCGCAGGGCGTCTCCATGTTCGAGCCCATCGGCGGCTCCGCGCCGAAGTACACCGGCCAGAACGTCATCAACCCGTGGCCGCCATCTGCGCCGGCGCAGATGATGCTCGAGCACGCTGGGCGAGGCCGAAGGCCGCGGCGGCCGTCGAGCAGTCCGCCGTCGCAGGTCACCGGCGAAGATGAAGAGCATGGCCGCCGGCAAGATGGGCTACTCCACCACCGAGGTCGGCGACCTGGTGGTCGCCGGGCTGTAAGGCATGGATCCCGCGACCCGCTACGTCGGGGTGGTCGGCGGCCGCGACTGCACCCCGGAGGAGGCCCGCCTGGCCCGCGAACTGGGCCAGGGCATCGCCCGTGAGGGCTGGGTGCTGGTCTGCGGAGGCGGAAGCGGGATCATGGAACAGGCCTCCCGGGGCGCGCGCGAGGCGGGCGGGGTGAGCCTGGGCATCCTGTTCGGGGATTCGCGCGAGGAAGCCAACCCCTACCTGAGCTACTCGATCGTCACGGGCCTGGGGGTGGCGCGCAACGCGCTGGTGGTGAAGTCCTGCCACGTCGTGGTGGCCGTGGCCGGAGCCTTCGGCACCCTGTCGGAGATCGCCCTGGCTGGCAACGTCGGCATCCCGGTGATCGGCCTGGCCTCCTGGCGCATCGACCCGGCGCAGAACAAGGGGCGGTCCGTGTACTGGCGGGAAGCCCGGACCGCCGCGGAGGCGGTGGGTCTGGTCCGGGAGTACTTCGCCTCCTCCGGGAGCTGACCCCGCCCGCGCATGCCCGTCGCCTTTTCTCCCTGGGATCTGGCCCTTCTGGCCGTGGTCACGGCCATGGGCACGCTGCTGGCCTACCTGCCCGATCCGCGCTGGAAGGCCTTCCTGCTTTCCCTGCCTTTTCCCTTCACCCTGGCCAACCTCTCCCTGGGGGAGCCGATCGGGCCCAGCCACGCGCTGGGCCTGTGGAGCCTGCTGCTGTTCGTCCACCTGGTGCGCTGGCTGCATTACGGCCTGCGCCTGCCGATCCTGGCGGCCATCGCCGTGCCCGCGGGGCTCAACCTGGCCCTGGGCGCCGCCCTGAACCGGCTCGTGCCGCGGGAAGGCTGGATATTCTGGGCGGCGCTGGGCCCGGCCGTGGCCGCGGGCGCGGTCCTGCTGCGAATCCTACCGCGGCGCCGGGAGCTGGCCCACCGCAGCCCGCTGCCGGTGGCCGTGAAGCTGGCCGCGATCGCGGGCCTGGTGGCCCTGCTGGTGCTCTTGAAAAGGGTGCTGGGGGGCTTCATGACCATGTTCCCGATGGTGGCCACGATCGCGGCCTACGAGGCCCGGCACAGCCTGCACACCATCGGCAGGCAGGTCCCGGTGGTGATGGTGACCATGGGGCCGATGATGGCGGCCATGTGGCTGCTGCAGCGGGCCGCCGGCGTCTCCGTGCCCCTCTCCCTGCTGGCCGGCTGGGGCGTCTTCCTGGCCTTGCTGGTGCCGATCATGGTAGTCCAGCTTCGCGCAGCAGGACCTCCGGAACTGCCCCAAAACGAGTAATAATGATACACTTGTTTGGCCATTATGATCCTATGGGTTAATATGACCCGATTTTGGGAATAAGCCCCGAGCCGCGCTCCAAGCCTCTTATTGTAATTCTTTATATTCAAAAGAGTTATCTTATTCATCCGGTTTGGCACGCATCCTGCATTATATAAGTGGCTAGAAATGAAAATCAAAGAAACCAGGAGGCATACGATGAACGGACTGATTCGCTACACCCGCCCGACGGAGCTGTTCGACTGGAGCCGCATGCTGGACAGCTTCTTCGTTGACGAGCCGGTCTGGAACACCCAGACCCCGGCGGTGGACGTGAAGGAAGAGGAGAAGCGCTACCTGATGGAGGTGGAGCTGCCCGGCCTCACGGACCAGGACATCGAGCTGAAGGTCGAGGACAACATCCTGACCCTCTCCTCGAAAAAGGAAGAGTCCAAGGAGCAGAAGAAGAACGGCTACCTGCTGCGCGAGCGGCGCAGCGCCGAGTTCTGCCGGACCTTCGTGCTGCCCCAGGACGCGGACCGCGCCGAGGTCAAGGCTGAGTTCAAGAACGGGCTGCTGATGGTGGACATCCCCAAGAAGCCCGAGGCCCAGCCCCGGAAGATCGACGTGAAGGTCAACTAAGACCTGTCTGCAACCGGAACGAAAAAGGCTCCCGCGAGGGAGCCTTTTTCTTATGCTGAGCGCTCGGCAATGCAGGAGGCCAGCAGCTCGCGCACCTCGCCGCGCCGCTTCCACAGGGCGCAGCCGCCCTCGGTCTCGGCGAAGCGGTCGTGGCTCTCGCGCATGGCCGCCAGGAAGGGCGAGCGCAGGCCCTGCCGCAGGCTGACCGTCTTGAGGTTCGTGTCGGAGTAGGGGGCGAAGGGGCAGGGCTCCAGGTCGCCGCTGGCGTTGATGTGCACGAAGCCGCGGCCGGAGGCCAGGCAGCCTCCGGTCTGCTCCTCGTCCCAGGGCACGGCCACGAACACCGCCGGAAAACGGCGGCGGAATCCGGCCACCAGGCCGCGCATGGCTTCCCGCTGGGCCTCGGTGATGACCCACTCGTCGGTGCCTTCGCGGATCGGGGTGTATTCCATGAAGAAGAACAGCCGGCAGCCCTCGAGCCACCGCCCTGTGGAGGAAGTCCTCGTCGGTCACCACCTCGAAGTTGGCGCGGGTCACGGTGAAAGAGATGCTGAAGAAGACCCCCGCGGCTTTCAGCTCCCGCATCTTGCGCTCCAGGGCCTCGTGCACGCCCTTGCCCCGCCGCTCGTCGGTCTGGGCCCGGGTGCCCTCCAGGCTCAGCACCGGCACGGTGTTGGGCTGGGAGGCCAGGCGCCGGATCATGGCCTGGTCCAGCAGCAGCCCGTTGGTGATCAGCAGGAAGATGATCTGGGGGTAGTCCCGGGTGATGTCCAGGATGACCGGCCGGGTCAGCGGCTCCCCGCCGGCGATCACGAAGAAGGACACGCCCAGCTCGGCGGCCTCGGCCACGATGCCCCGCAGCTTCTCCTCGCTCAGCTCCTCGGGCCCCTCGTGGCGGATGGCCTGGGCGTAGCAGCCCTTGCAGCGCAGGTTGCACCGGTCGGTGATGCTGAAGATGGCGATCGGCGGCACGTGCAGCCCCTCCCGGGCCAGGCGCGCGCGGCGCCGGGCCGCGGCGAGCTGGCGCAGGACGGTCCTGCCGAAGAACAGGGCCTGCCCCGGACGCCGCAGGCTCACGCGCACGAACTCGGAGAAGAAGATGCGGATGCCCCGGTTCAGGGTGGGCAGGTAGCTCTTGGTCGTCGTCAATTGGCCTCTTTCCATTATTACTCTAACACCGGGCCCCGGGGAAACTGCCCCTGGCGTGCGCCCGGGAGGCTTCAGCCCTTCAAGGTGATCCGCTTGCCGCGGCCCCGCGCGGACTCGTGGCACTTCAGCACCAGCTCCAGGTTGTGCAGCCCATCGGAGCCGTCCATGGGCCGGTTCTCGCGGATGGAATCCGCGTGCGCCTGGATCAGGGCCTGGTACACGTTCTGGATGCGCCGCACGCGCACCGGGGCCGCGTGCCGGAAACGGTCCAGCTCCAGGCGCACGGACACCGGCTCGTCGCTGTAGCCGGAAAGCTGGAACAGCGTGCCGTACCCGCGCAGGACCCCCTCGCTGCCGTAGACCTCGTAGCCCAGGTTGGACATGGTGGCCCGCGGCCCGCCGCGGGGCTGGTTGAAGGCCACCCGCAGGCTGCCCTGCGCGCCGGAGGCGGTCTCGAACTGGACGAAGGCGCCGTTCTCCACGGCCAGGGACAGGGTCGGCGGCAGGTAGCTGCAGGCCAGGCCGCGGATGCGGCTGCCGGCCAGGGCTTCCGCCATGTACAGGCAGTGGCTGCCCACGTCCCCCAGCGGGCCGCCCAGCTCCTCCGGGCGGGAGCAGCGCCAGCTGGCCTTCTCCTCCTTCGTGCCGCCGTACAGGAACTCCATGTGCAGCACGATGTCGTTCACCGCGCCGATCTCCCCGGCCCGCAGCAGCTCCACGGCGCGCGCGTTGTAGGCGTTGTGCACCATCATGTGGTCCACTCCCAGGCTCAACCCCAGCCGGCGGGCCAGCGCCGTCAGGCGGCGGGCGTCCGCCAGGCGCGTGGCCATGGGCTTCTCCACCAGCACGTGCTTGCCGGCCTTCAGGGCCCGCTCGGCCAGCGGGGCGTGGCTGGAATTGTTGGTGGCGATGAACACCGCCTGCACCTCACGGTCCCGCAGCACGGCCTCCACCCCGTCGTACCAGCGCAGGCCGAGCGCCTCGGCTTCGGCGCGCCGCGAGCGGTCCTGGTCGGCGACCCCGAGCAGGGCCGCGGCCGGATTCGGCCGGAAGCGCCGCCCGTCCAGGCCGAAGCCTTCCCGCGTGATGCGGCTGCGGGCGATGCCGCCGAAGCCGAGCAGAGCATAGTTGATGCGCATGATTGAATAAGGCTTTACCCGATCCGCGGGCGCCGTGTCAAGAATCAAGCGCGAGGGGCCGATGGGGCGTCCGCCGGCGCCGCGCTACAAGGCGCGCAGAAGCCAACCCTTCAGGTACTCGCCTTCCGGGTGCTCCATGGCCACGGGATGGTCGGCGGAGGCCGACAGAGGCCGCAGGAGCTGCACCGGCCGGCCGGCCTGGCGGGAGGCCTCCCGCAGCATGTCGAGGAACTGCTGCCCGCTGACGGCGCTGGAGCAGCTGAAGGAAAGCAGCAGGCCGCCGGGGGCCAGGCGGTTCAAGGCCAGGCGATTGCACTCGGTGTAGGCCTTCAGCGCCCCGGCCAGATCGGACCTGCGGCGGGCGAAGGGCGGCGGGTCCACCACCGTGAGGTCGAACAGCCGGTCCGCGGGCCCCCCGGCCAGGAAAGCGAAGACGTCCTCCTCGACCCAGCTCAGGCGCTCGGCGGGAATCTGCGGGTTCAGCGCGGCGCAGGCCCGGCCCAGCTCCAGGGCGCCGCGGGAGCTTTCCACCGAAACCGCCTCCAGGGCCCCGCCGGCGGCGGCCTGCAGGGCGAAGGCGCCGGTGTAGGCGAAGAGATTCAGCACCCGGCGGCCGGCGGCCAGCCGGCGCACCAGCAGGCGGCTGTCGCGCTGGTCCAGGTAGAAGCCGGTCTTCTGCCCGCGCTCGATGTCCACCTCCAGCTCCAGCTCTCCCTCGCGGATGCGCTGCCGCAGCTCCCCGCCCCCATGCAGGAAGCCGGAAGCCAGGCGCAGGCCCTCCAGGCGGGCGGCCTTCTCGTCGCGTTTGAGGTAGACGGCGTTGTCAGGAAACAGCTCGGCCAGGCGCGCGGTCAACCTCGGCATGGACTGCTCCAGCCCGCGCGCCAGCGGGCGGACCACGGTGGTGCGGCGGTAGACGTCCACCACCAGCCCGGGCAGGAAGTCCCCCTCGGCATTGACCAGGCGGAAGGCGTCGGAGTCCAGAGCCAACCCCCTGCGCAATGCCGCCGCCGCCTCCAGGCGCCGCTCCAGCCAGTCCTCCGGCGGCGCCTCGGGACCCCAGGACGCCACGCGCACGGCGATCAGGCTGGCCGGGGAATAGTACCCCCAGGCCAGCACACGTCCCGCGGAGTCCGCCACCGGAGCCAGGCCCACGCCCGGATCCACCCCCTCGGCGCTCTGGACCGCCCCGCTGTAGATCCAGGGATGGCGGCGGGCGGCCAGGGCCTCCGCCTTGCCGCTTTTCAGGGTGATCATGCCTCGGGCAGGAGCACCACGCGCAGGTACTCCTCCAGGCTGATCGACCGGGCCAGGGCCCGCAGCGACTCCACGCTCAGGCCGTCCACCCAGCGCTCGTAGTCCAGGGCGGCACGGGCCGGTGCGCCGTTCATGGACAGGAAGCGCAGGGTCTCCAGCCAGTACTCGTTGGTCTTGAGGTCGGTCTGGTAGCGGCGCCGGAACCCCTCCCGGACCTTGACCACGTCCTCCTCCCTGGGCCCGCGGCTCTGCAGCAGGCGCACCTTGTCCAGCACGATGCCGGACAGGCGCTCCACCTCGCCGGGAGCGCAGCCGAAGCCGGCGAAAAGCACGAACTTGGCGACGGGGTAGCGGTCGACCTGGGCGCCGGCCCCCACGTCGTAGGAGCCGCCGGCATCCTCGCGCACCGCCTCCCGCAGCTCGATGTCCAGCACCTGGCCCAGGGCGTCGAAGCGCAGGCGGTTCTCCAGGGACCAGGAGAAAGGCCCGTGGAAGAGGATCTGCACGCGGCTCTTGGGCTCCAGCCCCTTGCGCACTGTGCTCTGGACCACGCCCCGCGGCGGGCGGATGCCCGGGTCCCGCCAGCTTTCCGCCTTGCCGCTCCCGGGCAGGGTCCCCAGGTAGGAGGCCACCAGGGGCTCCAGCTCTTCAGGCCGGACGGAGCCCACGAACAGGAAAGTGAAGTCCCCCGCGTCCCGAAAGCGCTGGCCGTAGACGCTCAGGGCGGAATCCAACCGCACCTCCTCGAGCAGGGCCGGGCTCCAGGGGCGGCGGCGGAAATGGCCCTGGCTGAACAGCTCTCCCACCCTGTCCTGGAACACGGCCTCCGGAGAGGCCTGGCGGTTCGCCACGGCCGTGAGCACCCGCTGGCGATAGGCCTGGAAGGCCTGCTCGTCGCGCCGGGGAGAGGTGAAATACAGGTGTACCAGCTGCAGGAGCACCTCCAGATCGGCGGGGCGGGCCTGCCCGTCGAACCCTTCGAACAGCTCCCCGATCCAGGGGCTGACTTCCACGGCCCGGCCGGCCAGCTTCTTGCGCAGCTGCACCGCGTCGAAGCCGCCCAGGCCGCTCTCGTCCACGATGGTCGCGGCGGTGACGGCGCTCATGTAGTCCCGATCGGCCACCAGGGAGTCGCCGCCGGGGCTGAAGGCCGTGAACAGCACCTGGTCCTGCTTGAAATCGGTGGGCTTCAGCAGCACCCGCGCTCCGTTGGCGAGGCGCCACTCGCTCAGGCCCAGCTCGGGAATCGAGGCCCGCTCGACGATCGCCGCCGGGGCCGGCCGGGCGGGGAACAGGGGGGCCTCGACCACCGCGTCCCGGTAGGGCTCCAGGCTGCGGCCGCGCGCCTCGCTGAACAGGGCCAGCACCTGCTCCGCGGAGGGGACCTTCTGCCGGTAGCCCTCCGGGGCGTTGACCAGAACCACCCGGTTGGCCTCCGTGAGCAGGGACTGGCCCAGGGCGTTCACCTCCTCCACCGCGATGCCGGGCAGGAGCGCGTTCACCAGGCGGTGCTCCTCCTCGATGCCGGGTGCCGGCTCGCCTTCCAGGAAGTGGTCCACGTAGGAGCGGACCAGGTCCTCGGATTCCTGGTTCTCCCGTTCCCGATAGGCCTGCTCCAGCCAGGTGGCGATGTCGGCCTTCTGGCGCTCCAGCTCCGAAGAGGTGAAACCGAAGCGGCGGACCCGCTCGGACTCCGCCAGCAGGGCCTCCAGGGCGGGGGCGATGCGGTCCTCGCGCACGCGGGCGGAAAGCACGTAGGCCTCGCTGGGGCGCACGCTGCGGTAGGAGTAGGAGAAGGCCCTGCCCAGGGGGCTGTCGGGCTTCTTGGTCAGCTCTTCCAGGCGGGCGTTGAGCATTCCATTGTACAGGCTCTTCAGCAGCTCCCGGCGGTAGTCGGCCTCGGTGCGCGCCGGCGAGGCCGGGTGCTGGATGTAGAGGCTCACCCGGCTGAGGGTGGCCTCCGGGTCGGTGGCCGGCGCGTATAGGGATTCGCCGTGCGCAGGCACCGGGTATTCCGGCCGCCCGCTTGCGGCGTCTTCCGGCCCCGCGGCGGAAATGCGCGAGAAGTGCCGGCGGATGGTTTCCTGCATCCACAGCGGGTCGAAGTCGCCCACGGCCACCACGGCCATCAGTTGGGGACGGTACCAGCGCCGGTAGAAGCGGCGCAGGGAGGCGGCGTCGGCCGCCTGGATGGTCTCCAGCTTGCCGATCGGCTGCCGCTCCGCGTAGCGCGAGCCCTGGAACAGGATCGGCACCTGGCGGTCGAACATGCGGGCGTCCGCCCCCCGGCCCAGCCGCCACTCCTCGACGATGACCGGCCGCTCCTTGGCCACCTCCTCCGCATCGAAGCGGATGCGGTGCGCCCACTCCTCCAGGATCTGCACGCCCTTCTCCACGACCGCCGGGTCGTCGGTGGGGACCTCCAGCAGGTACACCGTCTCGTCGTAGCTGGTGAAGGCGTTGGTCTCCGGCCCGAAGCGCATGCCGATGGACTCCAGGAAGTCCACGATCTGCATCTTCGGAAAGCTCTCCGTGCCGTTGAAGGCCATGTGCTCCACGAAGTGGGCCAGCCCCTGCTCGCCCTCCTCCTCCAGCACCGAGCCGGCGTTGACCACCAGGCGCAGGAAGGCCCGCTTCTCCGGCAGGCGGTTGGGGCGGACGTACCAGGTCAAGCCGTTTTCCAGCCGGCCCATCGCCACCTGGGGGTCCAGGGGCAGGAGCGGCGACGCCTGGGCGGCTGCGGCGACCGGGGCGGTCGTGCCGCCAGGGGCGGCTGCGCCGGCCCCGGCCGCCCCCGGCCCGCGCACGGGCGGGCTGGCGCAGCCGGCGGCGGCCAGCAACGAGGCAAAAAGGAACCAGGGCTTCAGAGCGGACACAATCCTCATGGGATGAATAACGCCAATTCCCGTTCCGGAAGCAAGGGAAACCGGAAACCGGGCTTCGCGCCGGAGACTCGGTTTCCGCCTCAGGCGTGCTTCTCGGCTCCGGCCCCCAGCTGTGAGGTGCAGTGCGGGCAGCGCGTGGCCTTCAGCGGCACCGCGGACAGGCAGAACGGGCAGTCCTTGGTGCTCGGGGCCGGCGGCGCCTCCTTGGGCTTGGGCATCAGCCTGCTCACCCCGCGAACCAGGAAGAACACCACCACCGCCACGATCAGGAAATCCAGCACCATGTTGATGAAGGCGCCGTAGTTGATGGTCGCCGCGCCGGCGGCCTTGGCCGCGGCCAGGGAGTCGTAGGGCTGTCCGGAGAGGTTGATGTAGAGGCTGGAAAAGTCCACCTTGCCCAGCAGCAGCCCGATCGGCGGCATGATGACGTCGCTGACCAGGGAGGTGACGATCTTGCCGAAGGCCGCGCCGATGATGATGCCCACGGCCAGGTCCAGGACATTGCCCCGCAGTATGAACGCCTTCAGGTCTTTCCACATGGTAAGGCTCCTTTCCCTACAGGCTATTGGGGCGATGATAGCGGATGGCCGGCCGCGGCACAAGGAAACGGGGCCCGGCCTGGTCCGCTCTACTCCATGGCTCCGGCGATGGAGCCCAGGGCCCGGCGGGCTTCCCGCAGGACGCGGTCGATTTCCCGGACGCGCCCCTCCTCCGGCTCCCGCAGCGGGTTGGCCTCCAGGATTTCCCTGTACCTGCGATGGGCCAGCTCCACCGGGTCCCTGGCCAGGGCGCCGCCCACCTCGGTACTTTTCAGGCGGGGCAGCACAGCGGGCATCTGCAGGCAGTCGCGGTAGTTCCTCGCCGTGTGCTCGCTGTCCAGGTGCAGCCCGCCGATCCCGCGGGCCCGGATCAAGGCGACCGACTCGCCCAGCTGCTCCCCGCCGATGCCCCGCATGAGCTGGGCCTGGCAGGCGGCGATGTCCAGGTCCAGCAGGACCTGCTCGGGGGAAAAGACCACCGCACCGCCGATGATCCCCGCCGGGAAAGCGGGCTCTCCTGCCAGCGCGGCGCTGAAGGCCTTGAAAGTGCGCTCGTAGATGGACAGCGCGCCCGGCATCGGGGCGTCGATCAACCCCACTCCCGTGCCGCAGGGCACCCCGTAGCGCCCGCGGAACAGCTGGGCCACGGCCAGGTCGATCAGCACGGTTTCCGGGGCCGCGAAGCTGGCCGCGCCGGTGGCCGGGTTCAGCACCCCGGAAACGCAGCGGGCCTCCACCGGGCAGTCCGGGTTCAGGGCCTTGACCGCGGTCCAGACCCCCAGGATCTCCGCCACCGCCACGATCGCCGCGGCGATCGGGTACACCGGCGTGGAGATGGCGACCAGCGGCATGGGCAGGATGAAAATCGACAGGCCGGCGCGGGCCATGTCCTCGATGAGGCCCGCCTCCGGCCGGGTCAGGCGCAGCGGGCTCTCCGTGTCGTGGATGTTCACCAGGATCGGGTTGCGCAGGTAGGCCTGCGCCGAACCCCTGACGATCGCCCCCAGCTCCATGAGGTACGGCAGCTGCCTGCGGTCGATGATCGAGGTGCAGCCGGGTTTGGAGGAATGCCGGGCCACCAGGGCCGCCCCCTCGATGGCCACCAGCTTGGGCGGAACGTCGGTGCCGTCGTCTTCCTTCAGGCAGTGCACCCCGTTGCCCATGGTGGCGATCTGCGGCAGGCCCTCGGCCAGCCGGATAGTGGCCAGGAAATCCCGGCGGCCGGCATAGCGGTTGGTCCTGCGCTCGTGGTCGTAGAACAGCGGTGCCCCGCCGCCGATGCTGGCCCGCACCTCCGGGGTGCGCTGGCGAAAGGGGGTGTGCCAGCTGAAGGTGAGCTGACCGGGGAGGCCCGGCTGGCCCTCCTGCCCGCCCTGCCCGCGCCTGCGCTGCTCTTCCCGGCCGGCGATGGCGATGGTCTCCTCCACCAGAGCCCGGGGGAAGCGGACAATACGCTCCTGCCCATCCACCATGGCTCCCGCGCGCCGCAGCGCCGCCAGCAGCGCTTCGTTCTCCAGACGCATTCCGGGATCCTCCAGGATCTCCAGGGCCGCTTCGTGCAGCCGATCCAGCTCCTGATCCGAAAGAACCTGGTGGAAATGCTGTAGAGGACGCATGTTTACGATTATATACGATTATTAGCGATCAGCTATCGGGCCGGGTGACCGCTGGTTGACCCCCCATCGGGCTTGCCGCGCGCAGGGCTTCGGCAGTAGGATAGACTGTCGCGAGCGATGCAAGCCAATACAGGTATTCAATCCGTGGTCCAGGGATGGAACACGGTGCGCTACGAGCTCCTCAACATGAGGCTGTGCGACCTCGCCCTGCGGATCGAAGGCTCGCCGCTGGAGCCTTATACCCGGCGGGTGCGCCGGGAGCTGGAAGCAAGGCAGGTGTACTTCAAGCCCGATTTCTACCTGACCGACGCCTGGGGCTGCCCGGACCGGGTGCCGGTCATCGGGGTGCCCTTCTACCTGGCCGACCCCCGGTTGAGCCGGCTGGAGGAGGAGCAGTCCGGCGAAATCGAGGACAGCCCCACGATCATGAAGTTCCTGCGCCACGAGGCGGGGCACGCCGTCAACTACGCCTACCGGCTGTGGAAAGGCGAGGAATGGGTCGAGAACTTCGGGGTGTTCACCAAGCCCTACCGGGACGAGTTCCAGCCCCGCTACTGGAGCCGCAGCTTCGTGCGCCACATCGACTCCTACCAGTACGGTCGCACCTACGCCCAGAAGCACCCCGATGACGACTTCGCCGAGACCTTCGCGGTCTGGCTGACGCCGCGCTCCGGCTGGCGGCGGCGCTACCAGGGCTGGCCCGCGCTGCGCAAGCTGCGCTACGTGGACCGCCTGATGAGGACCGTGGGCCGCACCCCGCCGCCGCGCCACCGCTCGCGGCTGTACCGCCCGGTGGAGTCCCTGCGCATCCTGCTGGCCGATCACTACGGGCAGAAGGCCGAGCGGCTGCGCCGCGCCGCCCAGGGCTACGTGGACGACAAGCTGCGCGAGATCTTCCCCCCCTCCCGCTCCCGGCTGCTGCAGCCCGCCGAGGAGCTGCTGCGCGGGCGCCGGGCCGAGCTCATGCAGCGGGCCTGTCGCTGGTCCGGGCTGGAGGAGCCCGAAGCCCAGGCCATCCTGGAAAAGCTGGAGGAGAGGGCCGCGGCCCTGAACCTGAGCTACCCCCGCTCGCGCGGGACCGGGCGCAGCCTGGACGTGGTGGCCCTGGTGGTCGCGCTGTCCATCGAGTACGCCACCACCGGCCGTTTTTCCGGTTAGTCGGCTAGGGGCGCGGCGCGCGGGGCTTGCCGCGGCCGGCGGGGAACCAGATCGGCAGGTTCGGGTCGAAGGGCGGACCCTCGAAGGCCGCCTTGAGGATCAGGTGCAGGAGCTGCGGGAAGCGCAGGCCGTCGGCCCTGGCCGAGCGGGCCAGCCCCACCCCGTCCTCCAGCAGCGGATTGCAGTTCACTTCCAGCACGTGGGGCACGTTGTTCTCGTCCAGGCGGATGTCCACCCGCCCGTAGCCCCAGCCGCCGATGGCCCGGAAGGCGCGGATGGCCGTATCGCCGATCCTGGCGGCCAGCTCCGGGTCCACCCGCGCGGGACAGGTCACCCGGATCCTCTGGTACTCGGTGGTCTCCTCCAGGAACTTCGCCGCGTAGGACATGATGGGCGGGATGTTTTCCGGCAGGCGGGAAAAGTCCACCTCGGCCAGCGGCAGCACGCGGGGCCGCTTGCCCCCCACGATCCCCGCGTTGAACTCCCGCCCCAGCAGGAAACGCTGCACCAGCGCCGGCTGGCGGTAGGTGGTGATGATGGTCCGCACCTTGTGGCGCAGGGCGGTCTTGCTGGACACGACCGACTCGCGGTCCAGGCCGATGCCGGCGTGCTCCTGGCTGGGCTGCACGATCACCGGGAACTGCCAGCTGTAGCGGTCCACGTCCCCGATGCGCTCCAGCAGGCGGGTGTTGGCGGGAATGGGGATGCCGGCCCCCTGCAGCAGGCTGGCGCCCATGAACTTGTACCGGCTCAGGGCCAGGCCCAGCGCCGGGGAGCCGGTCAGGGGGAAACCCATCATGCGCACCAGGGTGGCCACCCGCATCTCGTACAGGGCGCCGTGCACCACGTCGTCGTACTGGTTGAACACTACGTCGGGAGCCAGGCGCAGAAGACGCCGCTGGAAAGCCGCCAGGTCGTCGGCCAGGGGCACCAGGTCCACCTGGTGGCCCAGGCGGCGCAGCGCGCGGGCGATGCTGCGCACCAGCTGGCGCAGGTGCCACATCCCCCCGTGATCCGTGCGGGACTCCGGACTGGATTCCTCGTAGGCGTTGTAGATCAGCGCGATCCTGCGCTTCGGCCCCAGGTGCAGCTTCGCCGGCGGCGACATTTATCTGGATGATAACGGATTGGGGCGCAAAAGCAAGCCCGCCAGCGCCCGCCGGCGCCCGGCGAGGCATGGGGCCGCGTGAAGCCCAGGACGGCGCCGGCGGGGGTGAGAGGCTACTTTACGCGCAGCTCGGTCTTCAGGGTGGCCAGCAGCACCTTGTGGTCGATGGGCTTCTGGAAGATCCCCGCCAGGCCCAGCTCCCGCGCGTCGATGTTGTAGCGCACCGCGTCCCCCACCGAGGACAGCAGGAAGATCGGGGCCTTGAAGCCGGCCTCCTTGAGCTGGGCGGACACCTTCGAGCCGGCGTCCACGGTTTCCATCATGAGATCCAGGAGCACGGCATCCGGCCTGATGCGCTGGGCCACCTTCAGCCCTTCCGCCCCGGTGGAAGCCTCCCCCACGACGAAGCCGGCGCTCTCCAGCACGATGCGCGTGGCGGCGCGAATGTCCGGGTCGTCGTCGATGATCAGGATCGTCTTTCCCAGTTCGCCTGTTGCCATGTTCGTCCCTCTTTCCAGTCTTGGATCAATCGCGTGATGAACTCCAGAGCGGCCCTGGAGTTGGCCTGGGCCCCGCTGGTAAGCCCCTCAGCGATGTCGAACTCGTATCCGCGCACCCCCACCAGCAGGGTCTCCGGCGCGCGGCGATAGGCCTGCTCGCATACGGCCAGCAGCGACTCCGGCCCGAAGGCGTGGGTGGAAAAGCTGATGTTGGCCGACGGTTCCAGAAGCCGCACCTCGAAAGGCTCCGGCCCCTCGAGCGCCGCGTCCACGAACACCGCCTTCTCGGCTTCCGCCAGATCGGCGGCCGCCTCGAGGGAAAGCTGATAGTCGCTCTCCGCGGTCACCCCCGGAATTTCCATCCGGGCCAGCTCCTCGATGATTGCCGGACCCAGCCCGTCGTCCCGGCGCCCGGGGTTGCCCCACCCCAGCACCAGCAGCCGGCCGCCGGCCTTCTCAGCACCCACTCGCGCTCAGCCTTTGCGGCGCTCCTGGATCAGGCTGCCGTCGGCCCGCTCCAGCCGCACCTCCAGGGGCATTCCACCCACCGCGTGCGTGGCGCAGCTCAGGCAGGGGTCGTAGGCCCGGATGGCCACTTCCACGTGGTTGAGCAGCCCCTCGGTGATCTCCTGGCCCTCCAGATAGTCCTTGGCCACCTTCTGCACGGCGCGATTCATCGGCTCGTTGTTGCTGGTGGTGGACACGATCAGGTTGGCCATGGTGACCTGGTCCTGCTCGTTGACCTGGTAGTGGTGGAACAGGGTGCCGCGGGGGGCCTCCACGATGCCGATGCCCTCGCCGCGGTGCTTGCCTTCGCGCACCAGCTCCGTGCCCTGCAGGTCCTTGTCGTTCAGGAGCTCCTGGATCTTCTCGGCGCTGTACAGCAGCTCGATCAGGCGGGCCCAGTGGTAGGCCATGGTGGCGTTCACCAGGCGGCCCTCCCCCAGCTTCATGAACTCCTGGCGCTCCTTCTCGGCCAGCGGGGCGTCCATGTAGTCGCAGTTGTTCACCCGGGCCAGGGGTCCCACCCGGTACCAGCCCTTCTCCGGCCCCAGGCTCTTGATGAAGGGGAACTTCATGTAGCTCCAGGAGCGGACCTCCTCCTGGATGACCTTGTAGTAGTCGGCGTTCTTGACCTGGTCGAAGATGATCTTGCCGGCCGCGTCCTTGGCCCGCAGATTCCCGTCGTACAGGTCGAAGCGGCCGTCCGGGGCCACGATGGAGAGGTGGTTGGAGTCGAAGGCGGCGAAGCCGGACATGCGCTTGATGTCGTCGCGGTAGAATTTCTTCAGCAGATTCGAGCCCCGCCACCGACCACTCCAGCATCTGGCCGATGTCCTTCTTGAGCTCGTCGCGCTCCTGGACCGACAGGTTCTTGTTGATGCCGCCGGGGATGGCCCCGGTGCCGTGCACCTTCTTGCCCGCGGTGGCCTTGATGACTTCCTGGCCGTACTTGCGCATCAGGATGGCCATCTTGACCAGGTCCGGGTGCTTCAGGGCCACGCCGATGACGTTGCGGATCTTGGGGTCCGCGTCGAAGCCCAGCAGCAGGTCGGGGGAGGCCAGGTGGAAGAAGTGCAGGGCGTGGGACTGGAAGGTCTGGCCGAGGTGCATCAGGCGGCGCATCTTCTCGGCCGTGGGGGAAAGCTGGTCCACCCCCACGATCAGGTCCGTGGCCTTGGCCGCGGCCAGGTGGTGGCTGACCGGGCAGATGCCGCACAGCCGCTGGATGATCACCGGCATCTCCCAGTAGAACCGACCTTGCGCGAAGCGTTCGAAGCCGCGGAACTCCACGATGTGGAAGCGGGCCTGGTCCACCTTGCCCTTCTCGTCCAGGCGGATGGTGACCTTGCCGTGCCCCTCCACGCGGGTCACCGGGCTGATGACGATCTTGCGTTCTTTGGTCTTGGTTGCGCTCATGTTCAGTCCTTCTTGATGAACTCGTACGGCAGCTCGATGGGCTTGCCGGTGAGCAGTGCGGTCAGCACGGCCCAGATCTGGTCGGCCGGCGGCGGGCAGCCGGGCATGAAGTAGTCGACCTTCACCACCTCGTGCACCGGGTAGACCTTGTTCATCAGCATGCGGGATGTCCGGATCGTCCGGGATGCGCCCCTTGGGGTTGTACACCGTCGGGCCCTTGAGGTAGGCCTCCTCCAGGCACTCCTTCAGCGGCACCGCGTTGCGCATGGCCGGGATGTTGCCCTGGATGGCGCATTCCCCGATGGAGATCAGGATCTTGCAGTGCTTGCGGAAGCTGCGCACCACCTCCAGGTTCTCGTCGTTGGAGACCCCGCCCTCGATGATGCCCACGTCCACGGGACCCGTGAACTCCTTGATGTCGTCGATCGGGGACTTGTCGAACTCCACCAGCTCGAGCAGGTCCAGCAGGCGCTCGTCGATGTCCAGGATGGACATGTGGCAGCCGAAGCAGGAGGTCATGGCCGTCGTGGCCACCTTCACCTTGCCCATGCTATTTCCTCCTCCCCGCGATGTCCGAGCCGATGGGCTCCTTGTCGTACTTGCGTGTGCCCACCGGCATCTTCCAGCCCACCCGCTTCACCACCAGGCTGCCGGTGGGACAGATAGCTGGCGGCCTTGTCCGCGGCGGCGAGGTCGGTGTCGGCCAGCTGCCGCCGCGCGTCGATCGCCAGGCGCATGCCGATGCCC
Organism: uncultured Spirochaetota bacterium; assembly: GCA_963745745.1. Lineage (GTDB taxonomy): Bacteria > Spirochaetota > Spirochaetia > SZUA-6 > DRHE01 > MIBK01. Next base: position 88,765 of record CAVUYS010000072.1, read on the forward strand.
CGGTCCTCGAAGCCGAACACGTGCTTGTGGTCCTTCTCCTGCGAGGAGCGCACGCAGCGCCCGCACAGGATGCAGCGGTTGCGGTCGATGTAGACGTTGGGGTGGGAGCCGTCCACCTGCTTGGCGGGGAACAGGTAGGGGTAGCGCGGCGACATCATGCCGAAGCGGTAGGCCAGGGCCTGCAGCTCGCAGTTGCCGCTCTTCTCGCAGCCGGGACAGATGTGGTTGCCTTCCACGAAGAGCATCTCGATGATGCTCTTTCGCAGGTCGTTGAGCTCCGCGGTGTCGTTCTCGATGACCATGCCGCCGCCCACCACCATGGTGCAGGCGTTGATCGGTTTGCCGTTCACCTTGACGGTGCAAACCCGGCAGTGCCCGCCGGGCAGCAGGTCCTTGTGGTAGCACAGGTGGGGAATGTAGATCCCCGCCTCGCCGGCGGCCTGCAGGATGGTCAGGCCCTCGCGGGCCTCCACCACCTGGCCGTCGATCGTGATCTTTACGGTCTGCCCGCTCATGCGTGGGCCTCCTCGTGGTCTACGAACTTGCGGCCGGTGACCGCGGCCTGTTCGGAGAATGCGGCGGTGATGTCGAAGTGCGGAATGAAGTCCTTGGCGGTGATGCGTTTGCGGTACAGCTCCGGCAGGTTCTGCAGGGTGGTCAGCACCGGGTTGGCCGCGCTCTGCCCCAGGCCGCAGCGGCTCATCATCTTCACCGTGGTGCCCAGCTGCTTCAACTCCTCCAGGTCGGAGGCCGTGCCCCTGCCGTCCAGGACCTTCTCCAGCTTCATCTTCATCAGGGTGGTGCCCACCCGGCAGGGGGCGCACCAGCCGCAGGACTCCTCCGCGAAGAACTCGGTGAAGTCCAGCACGTGCTTCAACAAGTCGCGCTTGGGCCCGAACACGATGATCGAGCCGCCGGTGGGGATGTCCTCGAAGGAGATCTTGCGCCCGTAGTCCTTGGGCGCCAGGCAGGCCCCCGAAGGCCCGCCCACCTGCACGGCCTGGGCGTCCTCCCCCCCGACCAGCTGCAGGAGCTTGTCCACCGTGATCCCGTACTCCACCTCGTAGATCCCGGGGCGCTTGCAGTCCCCGGACACGCTCAGCAGCTTGGTGCCGGTGGAGTCCCGCGTGCCGTGCTTGACGAACCAGTCCGCGCCCTTCTCCATGATGCGCGCGGCGCAGCACAGGGTTTCCACGTTGTTGACCGAGGTGGGCTCCAGCTTGTAGCCGCGCTGCACCGGGTAGGGCGGCCGGTCGCGAGGCGCGCCGCGCTTGCCCTCCAGGCTCTCGATCAGGGCGGATTCCTCGCCGCACACGTAGGCCCCGGCGCCCATCTGGATGCGGATGTCGAAGTCGAAGCCCTCGCGGCCGGCGATGTTCTGCCCCAGCAGGCCGTGGCGGCGCCGGCGGGAGAGCACCTGCTCCAGGCGCGGCCACAGGTAGGCGTACTCGGCGCGCAGGTACAGCAGGCCCTCCACCGCGCCCAGCGCGTAGCCGGCCACGGTCATGCCCTCGAACAGCAGGTCGGCCGCCTCGGTGAGCAGCAGGCGGTCCTTGAAGGTCCCCGGCTCCCCCTCGTCGGCGTTGCAGATCAGGAAATGCCGCCCCTTGGCCTTGCGGCAGAAGCTCCACTTCATGCCGGTGGGGAAGCCCGCCCCGCCGCGGCCGCGCAGCTTGCTCTTGTTGATCTCGTCGATCACCTGCTCGGGGCTCAAGGCCAGGCTCTTGCGGATGGCCGACCCGTTCTCGAAGGGGCCCAGCACCACGGGCCCGGCCTGGCGCAGGTTCAACTGCACCTCGGCGTTGGGGAACAGGACGCTCCCGCCCACCTTCCCATGCTCGCGCTTCAGGGCTTCCACGATGGCAGGCACGTCGGCCGGCTTGATGCCCGTGACCACCAGCCCGTTGATCAGGGCCGCCGGAGCCTGGTCGCACATCCCCGTACAGGAGGTGTAGCGCAGGCCGATCTGCCCGTCCGGGGTGGTCTGGCCGAAGCGGACGCCCACGGCCTTTTCGAAGGCCGCGGCCACCTCCTGCATGCCGTTCATCTTGTCCACCACGCAGTTGGACAGGCGGACCGTGTAGCGGGCTCCCGGCTCGCGGTCGAAGAACGAGTAGAAACTCGCCATGTCCGCCACCTGGACGCGGTGGATGCCCAGGACGCCGGCGATGCTGTCCACGGCATCCTCCGAGACGTGCCCCAGCTCTCCGTGCACCTCGCGGACGATGTCCATCAGGCGCTGCGGGTCCTTTCCGAAGCGTTCCACGACGCGGGAAATCAAAGCGGCATCAACGCTGGCCATGCCATATGCCTCCTCGTCTGCAGGAGAATTTTATGTCGGGGGAATTTTCACAAATCAACGTTATGGTTGACGCGGGCATTTCGTGAATTTCTTCACTTCTGCCGCTGCCAGGATAATGGCAGTTTCCGTTCCTGTCAAGTCGAAATTTCCAGGCTGAAATCGGGCTCAGCAGGCCAGAAAAGCCGGATTCACGAGGCTTTCCTTATTATAGCGCAGGGTTCGGCGGGCGGGGAATACGCGCAGGCGCCGCCCCACGGCCTCCAGCACGGCCTGGGCGGCGGCGGTGTCCCATTCCATGGTCGTCCCGAAGCGCAGGTACAGGTCGGCCCGCCCTTCGGCCACCAGGCAGCTCTTCAGGGCGCTGCCCAGGGTGAGCACCTCCACCTCGGCGTAGACCCGCCGGAGCTGCTCCAGGTAGCGCAGCCATTGCGGGCTGGAGTGGGAACGGCTGGCCATGATGGTAAGCCTGGCCTTTCGCGGCCGGGAGGGAATGCGGCCGGGAAAGGTCGAAGGCCGGCGCGGCAGCTCCCGGGCGCTGCGCGTCGCCCGCTCCAGTTCCGGGCCGGGGCTCAAGCCCTCCGCCTTGCGGGCCCCCACGCCGCGGGCGGCGAAGTACAGCAGGCCGGAGACCGGAGCGTAGACCACCCCCAGCACCGGCCGGCCGCGCTGGATCAGGGCGATGTTCACGGTGAACTCGCCGTTGCGCTTCACGAACTCCTTGGTCCCGTCCAGGGGGTCCACCAGCCAGAACCGCCGCCAGCCCCGGCGCTCGGCATAAGGCGGCTGGGGGCCCTCCTCGCTCAACAGCGGGTAGGGGGAGCCGTCCTGCAGCACTTCGGCGATCACCCGGTGGGCCCGGCGGTCGGCCTCGGTGATCGGGGTGAGGTCCTCCTTGGAGTCCACCTCGAAGCGGCCGGCATAAACCTCCAGGATTTCCCGGGCGGCCAGGCCCGCGGCCCGCAGGGCCAGGCCCAGCAGCTCCCCCGGCGGACGCCGGTCCCGCGGCGGGCGGAGGACGGCTTGCTTCATCCGGGGCTAGGCCTGTTTCTTCGCCGGCCCCACGCGCAGGGTGATCTCCGCGTCGTCCTCCGCCCCCTTCAGGGCCCGCACCAGTCCCAGCACCACGTTCAGCACGATGTCCCGGGCGAAGCGGTTCATGGGCACGCGCTTTCCCCCGCAGGTCAGGTCCAGCTCCCGTTCCATTGGCACCTCCGGCGTCATTGTAGCCCAAGGCCCCCTGCTCTGTTAAGATGGGCCGATGCGGCGGCCATTCGTGCTTTCCGTGCTGGGCTTGAAGGACAGCGGCAAGACCACGCTGGCCTGCGGCCTGATCTCCGGACTGGGGGCCCTGGGCCTGTCCGTGGCCGCCCTGAAGAATACCCACGTCACCACCTTGACCCTGGACGCCCACGGCACCGACTCCGCCGCGCTGTGGGAGGCCGGGGCCCGCTTCGTGGCGGTGCGCTCGCGCTCCCAGACCATGACCATGGAGAGGCACCCCGCGGGGGACCCGTCTTCCGAGCTGTTGGAACTGGTCCCTCCCTCGGTGGACCTGGTCGTGGCCGAGGGCCTGCTGCCCCCCGGCCCGCAGACGCCCCGGGCCATCGTCTGCCTGCGGCGCTTCGAGGAGCTGGAGGAGACCCTGGCGGTGAGGAACATCCGCCCGGGGGACGTGCTCGCCCTGGGAGGGGTGGCGGCCAGCCTGCCGGCCGGCGCTGCCGATGCGGCCTTCCGCCCCGCCTGGCCGGTTTTCGACATCCGCGACGCGGCGGCAGCGCAGGAGCTTTGCCGGCTGGTGCTGGCTACTGCCGGGATCGCAGCTCCCGTTCCACGGCTTCCCAGCGCGCGTTGAGCTCTTCCTGGCGCCGGGCATTGTCCTCCAGCTCCTGCACGAGAGCCTTGACCCGGGCCCCGTCGCGGTAGACCTGCCCGTCCGACAGGGTGGCCTCCAACTCGCGGCGCGCGGCGGCCAGGCGCTCCAGCTCGGCCAGGATCTCCTCCTCTTCGCGGGCCAAACGGCGCAGGTCGCCCTGCAGGCGCTTGGACTGCTGGCGCGTTTCCGCCGCCGTGGCGGCCGGCGCTTGAGGCTCGGCTCCCTTCGGGACCACCGGCGCCTCTTGGGGCACCACCTCATCGCCTGCCGCCTCTTTCTGCTTGCGCCACAGGTAATAGGCGTAGTCGCCGGGAAACACCCGGGCCCGCCCGCCCTCCAGCTCCAGAACCCGGGTGGCCAGCTTCTCGATGAAGTAGCGGTCGTGGGACACGAAGACCAGGGTGCCGGGATAGCGGACCAGCGCGTCCAGCAGCACGTCCTTGCTCAGCAGATCCAGGTGGTTGGTCGGCTCGTCCAGGAACAGGCAGTTGACCGGGTGCAGCAGCAGGGAAAGCAGCGCCAGGCGGCTCTTCTCCCCGCCGCTTAAAACGCCCACGGGCTTGAAGACCTCGTCGTCCCGGAACAGGAAGGCGCCCAGCAGGCCGCGCAGCTGGGGGATCAGGTGCGTGGGCGCCCAGCTCTCCATCCTCTCCAGGACGCTCTGCGTGCCGGAGAGCTCTTCCGGATGGTCGGGAGAGTAGTAGCCCAGGCTCAGGCCCGCGCCGTGGACCACCGCCCCTTCGCTGGGCGGCTCCTGGCGGGCCAGCAGGCGCATCAGGGTGGACTTGCCGGCGCCGTTGGGACCCACCAGCGCCAGCTTCTCGCCTCGGGACAGCTCCAGGTCCAGCCCGCGGAACAGGCGCTTGTCCCCGTAGGCCTTGCCCAGTCCCTCCAGGCGCAGGGCCAGGTTGCCGCCGTGGGGAGGATCGGGAAAACGGAAGTGGATGCGCTTCTGCACCGGCGGCGGCTGGATGCGCGGCAGGCGCTCCAGCTGGCCCAGGCGGCTCTGCACCTGGCGGGCCTTGCTGGCCTTGTAGCGGAAGCGCCGGATGAACACCTCCATGCGGGCGAGCTCTTCCTGCTGCCGCTCGTAGGCCGCCTCGATCTGGGCCAGCTCCGCCTCCCGGCGCCGCTCGTAGGCGCTGAAGCTGCCGGGGTACAGGGTGAGCTTCCCGCCGTAGAGCTCGGCCACCGTGTCCGCGGTGCTGTCCAGGAACCAGCGGTCGTGCGAAACCACCAGCACCCCGGCCGGAGTCTCCCGCAGGTACTGCTCCAGCCAGTTGCGCGCCTCCAGGTCCAGGTAGTTGGTCGGCTCGTCCAGCAGCAGGATGTCGGCCTGCTCGCACAGCACCCGCGCCAGGCCGATGCGCATGCGCCAGCCCTGGGAGAACTCGCCCACCGGCCGGCCGTGCTCCTCCCGGGCGAAGCCCAGGCCCGCCAGCACCCGCTCGATGCGCTCCCTGCGGCGGGCGTAGCCGCTTTGCTCCAGGCGCTCGGCCAGCTCCTGGTGGCGCTCCAACAGGCGGCGGGTCTGCGGCGATTCGTCGCGGTGCCCGCTCAACTCGCCCTCCACCCGGGCCAGCTCCTCGCTCAGGGCCAGACCGTGTTGGAAGGCCTTCTCCGCCTCCTGGTACAGGGTGGCCGACAAATCCAGGGCCTCGGTGAGCCCGGACTGCGGCAGGTAGGACACCCGGCTGTCCCGGTCCCGATGCACCCCCCCGCCGTCGGGAGGCAGGTCCCCCACGATCACGCGCATGAGCGTGGTCTTGCCGCTGCCGTTGGCGCCGTACAGGGCGAAGCGCCGGCCCCTGGGCAGGGTGAAGGTGACCTCGTCCAGGATGAGCCGATCCCCGAAGGACAGGCTCACCCCGGAAAGGGTGATCATCAGGATCCGCCGAAGGTGAAGTAGATGACCAGGGGAGAGGCTTCCAGGCCAACCGCCTCGGTGTCCCGGATGGACTGGGCCCGCAGGAACACCAGGCGCGCTCCGGGCCCGTCGAACTTGTACAGGAAGCTGGAGCCCTGCGCGGGGCCGTACTCGGCGAAGCGGAAGGTGATGACCCCGTCGAAGCCGGCGGCCAGCTCCTTGGAAAGATGATAGGGGAAATCCACCACCCCGTCCCCGGCCACCGGGCGCAGGAAGGCCTGGTCGGCCAGCCGCCCGAAGCCCTCCCAGTGGAAGCGCATCCCCGGTGACAGCCGGATGCGCCCGTAGGCACTGGAGGTCAGCACCGCTCCGCGGCGCAGGAACTCCCCGAACAGGGCCTGGCGGCGGTCGCGCTCGGCGGCGATGAGCTCCTCCAGGTCGCCCTGGAAGTTGATGAAGACCTGGGCCATCTGCTGTTCATTGCGCGGGTAGGTCAGCACCAGCCGGTCGGGTCCGGACATGGTGACCCGCAGCTCGGGGCCCGCGATCACGTAGCGGCTGGGGCCTACGTTGGCGATCTCCCGGTATTCCCAGCTCTGCCGGAAGCCCGGCAGGGACAGCACGGCCTGCCGGCGGGAGGCATCCAGGAAGAAGCCGATCTCCGGGTTGAAGCGCTCCAGGTCGATGCGGCCGTTGTCCACCATTTCCTGGAAGAACTCCGGGCGCCAGGGGGTGGCCTGCAGCATGTCCAGAAGAGGGTCCTTGGCCTTCAGGGCCGCCGCTTCCACCAGGGGATCCCCCTCGCTCTGGAACACCGGCAGGAAGTAGCCGAAGCACCACCCTTCGTAGCCGTCGTCGGTAAGCACCCGGTACCAGTAGTCCTGGTAGGAGGCGATGGTCACCCGCTCCTCCCCGCGGGACAGCACCTTCAGCACCTGGCCCTCCCGCAGCTTGTAAACCCGGCGGGCCTCCTGCTCGGGGTCCTCGCGCAGGGGCAGGCCGTCGCGCTGGGCGTAGGCAAAGGTGCTCGCGTAGGGGGCGTAGGCCTCGGCCTCCGCCCGGAGCTGGTCGCGGGAGGAGGCCAGGCGCAGCCTCCAGGCGTCCAGCTCCACGGCCCCCTTGACCTCCCGGGACCGCACGGTGGCCAGCCCGGACTGCTCGGACAGGCGCACCACGCTCACCTGGTCCCCGTTGGCCAGGGGCCCGTCCGACGGTGCCCACAGCACCACCGCAAAGCTCTGCTCCCTGCCGCAGGAGGCCAGGAGCAGCAGGACCGGCAGCCCCAGCAACCCCAGCAGCAACAGGACGACACTGGCAAAGGTTCGCTTCATTCGTGCCCAGGATAAAATGGAAAGGGAAAACGAGTCAACGCTCGGGAGGATCGATGAGGATCAGGATCTTTCCTTCGCGCAGCAGGTCGCGGTTGTGCTGGCGCGTGAGAAGCTGGCGGGCCACCTCCGCGGACAGCAGGATATCGGTGGCGTTGCGCCCGAACACCCCGCGAGCCATGGTGCGCAGGGGCGTCGGGCCGATGCGGTCCTGGAAGGCCTGCAGCGCGGCCTCCTCGCCCGAATAGGCGTAGGCGGCCACGCCCCATTTGCGCAATGCCTGCGGGTCGCACATTTCCGCGGAGAGCACGGGGTTCAGGTCCTCGTCGTACAGGCGCGGCAGCAGCGCCGGGCGGACCCGCTCGCGCAGGTTCTTTCCGTGGCTCGGAAACTCGCCCCTGGCCAGGATGACCAGCCCGGTGAAGCTGCGGGCGGGGGCGAAGCCCAGCAGGCGCGGGACCGGGAAGGCCCGCTCGTGCTGCACGAAGGAGGCGGCCAGGCCCTGCTCGCCGAACAGGGGGAAGCGATAGACCACGACCACCGCGTGCAGGTCCCTGGCGAAGGCAGCCGATTCCCGCCAGGCCCCGCCGGCGGCCCGCTCGCTCAGGGCCCGGAACAGCGCGCCGCTGGCCGCCAGGCGGTCGCCCACGCTGTCGTGCGAGTCCACCGGCACGTCCTGGACCGCTTCCATGTACAGGTAGGCCAGAGCCTCCTGGATGCGCTGCTCGGCCTGGAAGCGGGTGGCTGGGGCCAGGGGCACGGCGGGATCCACGCTCTTCCGCACCTCCAGCAGCAGGGCGCCCTGGTCCCAGAGCAGGCGGTGGGAGCGGGTGAGCTCGTCGAAATCGGCGTTCGCCGACCCGGCCGCCAGCCACAGGGCGGTCAACAGCAGCAGGCTCTTCATGGTTTTTCCGCCGGCACCTTCAGAGTTTCGCCGGGTTTCAACGGGTCGTCAAGGGAGCGCCCGTTGGCCGCGGCCAGGAGCTCCGGGGTCGTGGCCAGGCGTCGGGCGATCGCCCAGAGGGTGTCCCCGACCTCGACCGTCCAGCGGCCGGTGAACTCCACAGCCGGGGCGGCGGCAGGCCGCGCGGCAGGAGCCGGGATTGCCGCGGGCCGGGCGGCGTCGATCACCGGGATGCGCACGACGCCGCCGACCGCCAGGCGCCGCGGGTCCAGCCCGGCGTTGGCCCTTTCCAGCAGGGGCAGCGCCACGCCGTAGCGGCGCGACAGCCCGTACAGGGTGTCCCCGCTGGCCAGGCGATGATACCGGTACTCCAGCAGCCGGCTGCCGGGATCGGCCAGCAGCTCGCTGGCCTTCCGTCCCAGCCCGGCGGGCAGTTTCAGGAAGTAGCCCCGCTCGTAGACCGGGGTGACCGGGTACCGCAGCTCGGCGTTGGCTTCGCGCAGGCTCTCCGGATCCAGCTCCAGGGCCCGGGCCAGCAGGCGCAGGTCCACGCTCTGCTGGAGGCGCACCCGCTCCCAGGCCGGGGAGAGCTCCCAACCGCTGGCCAGGCCGTAGCGCGCGGGGGAACCCACGATCCGGGTCAGGGCGATGAAAGCGGGCACGAACTCGGCGGTTTCCGGGCGCAGCAGGCCTCTTTCCCGCAGCTCCCAGAAATCCCGCGCCCCGCTGGAGGCCAGGAGGCGGGAGAGGCAGCCCGAGCCGCAGTTGTAGGCCGCCAGGGCCAGGTACCAGTCCCCGAACTGCCGGTGGTTGTCCTGGAGCTTCCGCAGGGCCGCCTCGGTGGACTTCCAGAAATCCCTCCGCTCGTCCAGCCATTCGTCGGAGCTCAGGCCCAGGCCGCCGGCGGTGTTGCGCATGATCTGCCACAACCCGGCGGCCCCCGAGCGCGAAACGGCCCGGCTCAGGTAGCGGGACTCCAGCAGCGGCAGCGCCAGCAGCTCCGGCGGCAGCCCGCGCTCCCGGAGACTGGAGTCCACGAAGCGCCGGTAGCGGGCCATGCGGACCAGGGCCGCCTCCAGGTTCCTCTTTTCGCGGCCGAGGTAGACTTCCAGGCGCCGTTCCACGGCGGGATGCTGGGGCAGGTCCAGGGAAAACACGGGCGGTTCAGCGCGTCCATGAAGCGACGGAAGCGGGGCCATCGCGGTCAGCGATTCAGCGCCGGCCTCGGGTGGGGGCGACTCGCGCAAAGGGCGTTCGACGGACGCAACGGGGGCTGGCTGCGCCTCCGGGCCCGCCGTAGCGGGGACCGGAGTGGCGAGGACCGCAGCCGCGGAGGCCGCCAGCAGCGCGAGCGCCAGCGCCCACGCCCCCGGGACGCGTCTCAGAACCGCTCGCCCAGGTAGATGCCGGCCCACTCCCAGCGCCCGTTGATTTCCGGGTCCGGCGGGTAGTTGACCCGGCGGAAGTACAGGTACCAGGTGGGGATGCGGTAATTCCAGTTGGTGGTCCGTAGATAGGCCTCGCCGGAATTGGAGTAGACGTCTAGTTGATCATCGGCGATTACCCGCGACGATTGTAGGAAAGCGCCCAGGGCCCCCAGGTCGAAGCTGGTGGAGGCCTCCAGCTCCTCGCCGGAGGCCATGTCCTGCTGGGACCAGGACATGGTGAAGAAGTTGGCCTCCGCCCGGTACCGGGCCAGCTGCCGGACATTGTGGGTTTGCAGGGCCTCGCGCACCTCGGACACCAGGTGCTCCAGGTTGTCGACGGTCCACTCCTTGTCGGAGTAGTAGAACTCCACCAGCTCGCGGATCTTGGTGTGCGCCCGGGAAAAGCCGGGAATCACGGATTCGGGGTAATTCAGGAACTTCACGTACACCCGGATGGCCTGCTCCCAGTCCCCGATTTCCTCGTACGCCTTGGCCAGGTAATAGTAGCTGACGCCCGGGTCGATGGCGTCGGCGAAGCGGGAGATCAGCTCCTTGTAGTAACCGATGCGGTCCCGCGGGTCCTGGACCAGGGCCAGCAGCTCCTGCAGGCAGCGGAAATGCAGCGAGGCGCCGGAGATCAGCAGGTCCGGATAGTTGCGCAGGATGCGCTGGTAGTAGTGCACGGCCATGGGCGCGGCTTTCATGTCCAGGTAGGTGGCGGCCACGATGCCCAGGTAGTAGGCGTTGTAGGGATCCGAGGGGTATTCCCCGACGTAGGTGGTCAGGAAGAGCAGCAGCTTTTCCTTTTCCCCCGCGGCCAGGAGGCGGTTGGCGATCTGCTGGATGAGGATGAAGCGGTTTTCGCCGACGTCTTTTTCCTGGCGCAGCAGCTTGAACAGGGCGCGGGTTTCCCGGTTCTCCTCCAGGCGTCCCGGAATATAGAAGGAGTACTCCTTCAGGCAGCCGGCGGAAAAAGCCAGCACCGCGGCCAGCAGGCCGGCCAGCGAAGCCAGCCGGAAGGATCGTGCGCGCAGCATCATAGGGATTCGCGCCTACCATAGCACAGATGCCGCGCGGCCGGCAAGGTTGCCCTCGGGTGCCCAGCGGCGCGGGCCCGCGGCCGGCGGCGCGCCTATGCGAGCCTCCTTGCCGCCCGCTCGCGAATAGGGTTAGAATTGAAGGAAGATAATCGGCTGCTATTATAGAAGGCGGGCGCCGATACCCTTTAGTGCGGGGCCCGGCGGGCGGCCCCTTGGGGAGCTTGATGCGCAAAGCGGCGGGGATATTCATCGGCATTGCCAGCGTGGCCCTTTTCGGAGGCGGACTGGTGGCCCTCATGGCGGAGCGGGACACCCGGGGAAGCCCCCCGGCCGCCAAGGCGGCGCCCGCGGAGCCCCAGCCCGCCGACCTGCGCATCCAGCAGTCCGTCCGCACCGCCGGCGGGATCACCTACGCCTTGTCCGCCACGCGGGGCTTCCTGGTCTCCTTCGACCTGGGCTCCACCTGGATCGAGCGCAACCAGGGGCTGTCCCGCCGGATGGTTTACCCCTTCACCGAGGACCGGGTCCGGCGCCTGACCTCCCTGGGGGTGGATCCCGCGCACGAGGCGCGCGTGGCCGTGACCGCCGCCAGCGAGCTGTTCCTCTCCGAGGATTACGGCTCCACCTGGGTGAAGATCCCCTGGGGCAAGCCGCTGCGCCCCAGCACCTATTTCACCGCCATTGCCTTGTCCCCCCACGATCCCAACCGGCTGCTGGTGGGCACCTCCTACAGCGGCTTCTACGAGACCGCCGACCGGGGCGCCACCTGGCGGGACCCCTCCCTCACCGCCACCGGTCAATTGAACCGCGGGGCCGGATTCTACGAGGAGATCTCCGGGGCGAGCTACGATCCAAGGTCCCCGGAGACGCTCTGGTTCGCCTGCGGCTTCGGCAACGGGCTTGTACCGCGGCGACCGCAAGAGCTGGAGCCGGGTGCAGTTCCCCGGCGATGCCCACGGCGAGATGATCCAGGGCCTGGGCATGCTGCCCCGCGCGGAGGGCTGGGCCCTGGAGGTGCGCACGGCCGGCACCACCTGGCAGCTGGGTCTGCCGGATGGCTCCTGGAGCCTGATGGAGCGGCGCGAGACGGCGCGTACTCCCGATCCGTTCCTGCGCGAACGCCACCGCAAGGCCGCGGACCGCGTCGGGATCTATCTCTCCTCCTTCATGGCCCAGGGAGCCGACTTGGAAAGGCACCTCGCCTTCCTGCAGGCGCACGGCCTGAACTCCCTCGTGGTGGACTGCAAGGACGACTACGGCTGGATCACCTACGACACGGCTCTGGAGCTGCCGCGGCAGGTCGGCGCGGTCCAGCGGCGCTTCAAGCTGGAGGAGCTGCTGTCCCGGGCCCACGCGCGCGACATCTACGTGATCGCCCGGGTGGTGGTGTTCAAGGACCGGCAGCTGTACAACTTCGACGGCTTCAAGTACGCCGCCTGGAACGCGGCGGCCAACCAGCCCTGGCGCCACCTGACCCGCATCATCGAGGAGGAGCCGGCCCCCGCCCCCGCGGCGGAAGGCTCGGAGCCGGCCGCCCCGCAGCCCGCGCCGGAGCCCAGGTACCTGCAGCGCGAGTACTGGGTGGATCCCTACAACCCCACCGTCTGGAGCTACAACGTCGCGATCGCCGAGGAGCTGCAGCGCCGGGGAGTGGACGAGATCCAGTTCGACTACATCCGCTTCCCCTCCGACGGGAACCTCTCCACCATCCGCTATCGTCACCGCCGGGAAGGCATGGACATGATCGACGCGCTGGAATCCTTCCTGGCCATGGCCCGGCAGTCCATCCACATCCCGATCAGCACCGACCTGTACGGCTACAGCACCTGGCACCGCATGGGCAACTGGATCGGGCAGAGCACCGAGATGCTGGCGGACTACGTGGACGTGATCAGCCCCATGTACTACCCCTCGCATTTCCCGCGGGACTTCATGAAGAACGAGCCGTACCTGCAGCGGGCCCGGCGCATCTACCAGGAAGGCACCCTGCGGGCCCGCGCCGTGGTGGACGGCCGCAGCCTGATCCGCCCCTACGTCCAGGCCTTCCTGATCGGCGGGGAGCTCGCCATGGGAGTCGCCGAATACCGCCAGTACCTGCTGAACCAGGTCCAGGGCTGCCTGGCCGCCCCTTCCTCGGGATTCACCTTCTGGAACGCCTCCAACCGCTACTACATGGTCTCTGACGGGCTCAGGCCTTTGCTGGAAAGCGCCCCTGCCGCCGCCGCGTCCCCTGGAGCTGCTTCCGAAGCGACCGCCTCCGGAGCGGTCGTGCCCGCCCTTGACTGAGCTCTCGTCCTGGTTCACCCGCCTGGCGGCCTGCCTGGCGGTCGGCTTGCTGGCCGGCTGCGCCGGCGGACCCGAAACCCCGATGCCCGCGGCCCCGGAACCCCAGGAAACCGCCGCCGTGGCGCAGCCGGCCCAACCGGAATCCCCTCCGCGAGGACGCGGCCTCGCTTCGAGCGTCAGGCCGCGGAGGCGCTGGCCGAAGGACAGATTGCCCAGGCCCAGGAGCGGAGCGCCCGCGCCCTGGAGCTCGAGCCCCATCAACCGGAGAGCCTGCTGCTGCGCGCCCGCGTGCTGGCGGCCTCCGGAAGCTGGCCGCAGGCGCTGCGGCTGCTGGAGCTGGAGCCGGTGGCCGGCCTGGCCGAGGCCATCCTGCTGCGCGCCGAGATCCTGGCCGTGCACGCCCGCGAGGAACAGCAGGCCCTGGAGCTTCTGCGCGGCGCCCGGGACAGCCGCGACGCCCGCCTCCCGGAGCTGGAAGGCCGGATCCTGCTCGGCGCCGGCCGGGAAAGCGAAGGACGCCAGGCGCTCTTGAGGGCCCTGGAGCTGGAGCCGGGCCGCGAGCCGACCCTGCGGCTGCTGCTGGAGCAGGCGGTGCGCGACGAGCGCTGGGAAGAGGCGGCCGGATACCTGGATCAGCTGAACGCGGCGGAAGGCAGCGAGACGGACCAGGTCCTGGCCTACCGCGCTCAGGCGCGCCTCGGCCGGACGGAGCAGGCGCTGGCCTATCGCCGCCCGCCTTTACGCCGCCCGGCCGGAGGCCTACGCCGTCGAATACGCTTCCGCGCTGCTGGAGAGCGGAGACTGGGAGCAGGCCCTGCGCGTCGTGGACCAGCACCTGGGCGCGCCCGCTCCGCTGCTGTCCAGCAGGCTGCTGGTGGTCCGCGCCGAGGCGCTGGAGGCCCGGGACCCGGACCTGGCCATGGAGGCCCTGCAGCAGGCGCTGGCCCTGGACCCGGCCAACTTCCCGGCCCTGGTCCGGCTGGGGGAGCTTTACGCAGCGCGCCAGGATTACCGTCGGGCCCGGCAGTACCTGCGCCTGGCCCTGGAGCTGGATCCCACCAACGCCGAGCTGTCGGCCCGGCTGGAGGGGCTAAACTATTGACGGTAAAAAGACGAATATGTTAGTGTAAATCGGATGTCTGCCAAGTACGAACAACCGGCAAGCAAGCACCTCCTGAAAGACGCCCCGCGGGTGTTCTGCGCCAACTGCACGCACTGCAAGCTGGTGCGCACGCCGGCCGGCAACGGCAGCCAGTACTACCTGCGCGTGCGCTGCGACGCCGGCACTGTGGAAGAAGAAGCTCGGGGAAGAGAAGGTCTACAAGTACTTCACCGTGGCCCGGCGCACGATCGACACCTGCCCGATGTACGAGCCCATGGGGGACGCCCGCGAGTACCTCAAGGAGCTCAAGAAGAACCTGCCGATCAAGGACGAGATCTACTCCTACTGATGAAAAAAGCCCTGCTGCTGTTGATGCTGCTCGCCGTCCTGGGCTGGCTGGGCGGCTGCCAGACCGCCCCGTCAGAGATCCCGACGGATTTAAGCGAAGCCGACTACTTCCAGAAGGCCCAGGAAGCCTCCGATGCGGGCAAGTTCGAGCTGGCGCTCAAGTACTACGAGTCCTTCCTGGAGCGCTATCCGGAAGAGCGCGACCGGGGCCTGTGGGCTCGCTACGAGGTCGCCCTGCTGCACAGCAAGCTGAAGGACGAGACCACCGCCCTGCGGCTGCTGGACGAGTTGCTGGCGGAATATGCCGGGGACGAGGCCGCCCTGCTCCCACAGGGCCCGCGCATCCTGGCCGAAAAGATCAAAGCCAGGCTGCTGGCCGCGAAGCCGCCCGCCGGCGAGCCGCCGGTCGAGCAGGCTGCCGACGAACCGCCGGCCGAAAATCCGTAACTGGTAATCCAGGATCGCGGGGAACGGCGCTTCCGCCGCCCCCTGGTTGAAGGCCAGCAGGGAGCGCAGGCGCTGCAGGAAGGCCTGCGTCCAGGCGCACCAGGGAAAAGCGCCGGATTCGAACGAAAGAAAGACGGCATAGGCCGCCTCCGCCGGCTCCAGGTAGCAGAAGGTGGGCTTCTCCTCGCCTTCCAGACGCAGGAGGGCTTCCTGGCCGCAGGGCGCCTTCCGCCAGCCGGCGGGCAGCACCAGAGCCTCCCGCGTGAAGTACACCTCGATCCGCCAGTCCCCAGCCTGGTACTCGCCCCGGTAGACCTCCAGGACGTTGGGCGGAAAGAAGGGGATGCCGCGCGCGGCCAGCGGCCCGCGCAGCAGGATGGCCTGCCCGGACTGCGCGCCCGCTGGAGAGCCGGCCAGCAACAGCAGCAGGATCGCCAGGACGGCCACGCCTACTCCACCGTGACGCTCTTGGCCAGGTTGCGGGGCTGGTCCACGTCCCGGCCCAGCTCCAGCGCGGCGTAATAGGCCAGGAGCTGCAGCGGCACGACCATCAGGAACGGGTTGAAGGTTTCGTGGATGCGCGGCACCTCGATGACCTCGTCGGCGACGCCGCGCACCTCCGCCGTCCCCCTGGGCGCAGACGGCGATCACCCGGCCCCGGCGAGCTTTCACTTCCTTGAGGTTGCTCAGGATCTTGTCCTGCAGCCCGTCGTCCGGGACCAGGAACAGGCAGGGCGTCTCCTCGCCGATCAGGGCGATGGGCCCGTGCTTCAGCTCCGCGGCGCTGTAGCCTTCGGCGTGGATGTAGGAGATCTCCTTGAGCTTCAGGGCCCCCTCCATGGCCACCGGGTAGTTGATGCCCCGGCCCAGGAACAGGAAGTGCTGGTAATGGCAGTAGCGGCGGGCCACCTCGCGGATCGAGGAGCTGCCGGCCAGTATCGCCTCGACCTTGGCCGGGATGCTGGCCAGGTCCTGGATGAAGGACCTG
This sequence comes from uncultured Spirochaetota bacterium, assembly GCA_963745745.1. Taxonomy (GTDB): domain Bacteria; phylum Spirochaetota; class Spirochaetia; order SZUA-6; family DRHE01; genus MIBK01. The sequence goes on from CAVUYS010000072.1 coordinate 104,677, forward strand.
CCGGCGTCGGCTGACAGGTCGCCGCATCCTGCCCAGCAGCAGGGAGAAAAGGTAGAAGACCGTGATCTGCGAGGTGAAGGCCTTGGTCGAGGCCACGGCGATTTCCGGCCCGGAGTGGATGTAGACCCCCCCGTCGGACTCCCGGGGAATGGTGGAGCCCACCACGTTGCAGATGCCCAGGACCGTGGCTCCCTTGCGCTTCAGCTCGCGCATGGCGAAGAGGGTGTCGGCGGTCTCCCCGCTCTGGGACACCACGAAGTGCAGCGTGTGGGGCTCCACCACCGGGTTGCGGTAGCGCAGCTCCGAGGCGATCTCCACGGTGCAGGGGATGCGGGCGACGGATTCCAGCAGGTACATGCCCACCAGCCCCGCGTGCCAGCTGGTGCCCGCGGCCACGATGCGCACCCGCTCCACGTTCAGCAGGTCGCGGTTGGACATGTTCAGGCCGCCCAGGTGGGCCGTGGCCTCCTCCAGATCCAGGCGGCCGCCCATGGCCCGCTTGATGGATTCCGGCTGCTCGAAGATCTCCTTCTCCATGAAGTGGGCGAAGCCGCCCTTCTCGATCTGCTCCAGCTCCCAGGACACCGACTCGACCTTCTTCTGGATTTCATTGTCCTTCAGGTCCGTGGTGCGCAGCTCCTCGGCAGTGAGGCAGACCAGCTCGCCGTCCTCCAGGTAGACCACCTGCTTGGTGTGGCCGATGATGGCCGTCACATCCGAGGCCAGGAAGGACTCCCCATGGCCGATGCCCACCACCAGGGGCGAGCCCTGGCGGGCCCCCACCAGGCGGTCGGGGTGGTCGCGGTGCAGGCAGACGATGCCGTAGGTGCCTTTCAGCAGGGCCAGGGCCCGACGCACCGCCTCCATCAGGTCGCCGCTGTAGTACTTCTCGATCAGGTGGGCGATGACCTCCGAGTCGGTCTCCGAGGCGAAGCGGTGCCCCTCGGAGGCCAGCTTCTCCCGCAAGCTCAGGTAGTTCTCGATGATCCCGTTGTGGACCACGGCGATGCGGCCGCTGCAGTCCAGGTGCGGGTGGGCGTTCTGGTCGTTCACCTCCCCGTGGGTGGCCCAGCGGGTGTGGCCGATGCCGCAGCTGCCGGCCAGCTCCTCCGGGACCAGGGGGATGAGATCGCGGATCTTGCCCTTGCGCTTGTAGAGGCTCAAGGGGCCGCCGCCTTCCGCCTGCACGCAGATGCCGGCCGAATCGTAACCCCGGTACTCCAGGCGCTTCAGCCCCTCCAGCAGCAGGCCGGCGGCCGGCTTGGGCCCGCAGTAACCGATGATTCCGCACATGGGGTGCTCCTTTGCGCCGTCAAACGCCCAGCGGCTCGGAAATCAGGTTCAGCCCGGCTTCGTCGGCCAGCTCCAGGGAACCGGAGGCCAGGCGCACGATCCCCGAGCGCTCGAACTCTTCCAGCACCCCGCGAACCTGGCCCGGCTCCAGCTCCAGGTTGCGGGCGAACTCCTCCACCGTCCGCTCCAGCTCCAGCCCTCCGCTGGAGGCCTGGAAGCCCAGGCGCAGGTTCATGGCGATCAGGCCGCGGGCGTCCTTGCGGGCCAGGTGTCGAAGGTGCTGGTTGGCGTTGGACAGGCGACGGCAGAGCTTGTCGATGATGTTCAGGGCGATTTTGGGGTTCTTGTTGATCATGCCCAGGAAGCCTTCCTGGTTGAAGGCCAGCAGGCGCACCGCCTCCAGAGTGGTGACGGTGGCCGTGCGCCGCTCCCGGGTCACCAGGGCCATCTCGCCGAAGAAGTCCCCCTTGCCCAGGACGGCCAGCAGCTGCTCCTTGCCCCCGATCAGGCGGGAGACCTTCACCCGGCCCCCCTGGATGATGAACATCTGGTCCCCTTCATCGCCCTCCTTGAAGATGACCGTGCCGGCCTGCCGATCCTGCCCGAAGCGGCTGAACAGGTCGGATTCGACGGGAACCATCCCTGCCTCCTCGCCCGTCCAAAGTATCGGATGCCCGGCTGAAAAGCAAGAGACAACCCACCGCCGTTGTCCGGGGTATGAACCGCTCCCTGTGCGCCCTGCTGTTGGGCCCTGCCGCCGTATTGCTGATCGGCTGCGGGGCCTTCGAAGACCTGCGGGAGAAGCTGGAACCGGACCTCAGGCCCCCGATCCTGCTGGGCCTGCGGGCCCGCGGGCCGTCCCTGGAGCTGGACTTCGACGAGCCGCCGGTCTGCGCGCCGGACCAGGTGCGCGCCGTGCCCGCCCTGGAAGTGGCCGAAGCGCGAGCCGAGGCCAATCGCCTGAGCCTGACCTGCCCAGGGCAAGTCCCCGGGCAGCGGTATCTGCTCGAGCTGGAGGTCGGGGATGCGCGCGGCAACCTGCTGGAGCTGGTCGTGGAGCTGTACGGCTACAATCCGCAGGCGCCGATCCTGTTGATCAATGAGTTCACCACCCAGGGCTCCGACACCCACCCCGACCTGGTGGAGCTGTTCGCCGCCGGCGGCGGGGACATGGCCGGGGTGGTCCTGTATCAGGGCACCGCGGGCTCGTGGGACGACCGCCTGGTGTTTCCCGCCTTCCAGGTGCGTGCCGGCGAGTACCTGCTGGTGCACTTCAAGCCGCAGGGGATCTCCGAGGAGCGGGACGAGCCGGGAGACCCGTCCCTTTCCGCGGGCCTGGACGCCTGCAGCACGGCCTACGACTTCTGGGTACCCGGGGGCACGGGGCTTTCCGGGAACAACGGGGTCTTGAGCCTGTACGATCGGCCGGGAGGAACCCTGCTGGACGGGGTGCTGTATTCCAACCGCAGCTCGACCTCCGACACGCTGTACCGGGGTTTCGGCAGCGCGGCCACCCTGGTGCGCGCCGAGGAGCTGTTCCGGGAAGGGGGATGGAGGGCAGCGGAAGAGGAAATCCGGCCGGAGGACGCGGTCAATCCGGACAGCAGCACGGCCACCCGCTCGCTGTGCCGCGGCTCGGACTCGCTGGACAGCGACAGCGCCGAGGACTGGCACGTAGTACCTACGCGGGGATTTTCTTTCGGTATTGCAAACAGCGATGAGCAGTACGCGCCCTGACTGGCTACACGTACTCTTTGATCATGTCCTCCAGGATCTTGCGGGGGGCGGCGCCGATCTGCTGTTTGGCCACTTCCCCCTTATGGAACAGCAGAATCGTGGGGATGCTCACGATGTTGAACTTCATGGCCAGCTCGCTTTCCTGGTCCACGTTGATCTTGGCCACTTTCACCTTGCCGTCGTGCTCTTCGGCCAGCTTGGTCAGCACCGGGCCGACCATGCGGCAGGGCACGCACCACTCCGCCCAGAAATCCGCGAGCACGGGGACGGCGGACTCCAGCACTTCCTTCTGAAAAGTGGCGGTGGTGACGTTCACTTCCGAGCCCATAGGACCTCCGGCGCAGCTACTGCTTGCGCTTGAACTCCTTCAGGCGGAAATCCCGGATGATGCCCTGGATGAAGGCCTGTATCTCCCGCAATCCGCTCCGCGAGCCTTCTTCCAGCTGCGGGTAGTTGGCGTCCACCCGCTCCAGGATCTCGCCCAGGTCGTGAAGGAGAAAAGCGCTCTCCAGTATATACTCCTTCTCCTGCCTGTCAATAGCCAGGTAGTCGCGGGGAAAGCGGTTGGCGTGGTACAGGTAGCGGCTCAGGCCCGAGGGCACCCCGTCGCTGCCGCGCGCGGCCAGGTGCCGCAGCTTGCCCTCCAGGTTGAGCATGGTCAGGGAGCTGCGGTAGTAGGCGGTGTTGCGCAGGCAGGTGGTCATCACCTCCCAGTGCTTCTCCTCCAGCCGGCACATGGCCCCCAGCAGGCGCCGCAGCTCCTCGCTGGCCACCGGGTGGAAGGGCACCTCCGGGTACTTGCGCATGCGGGCCAGGTTCTCCTCGACCATGCGCTCCACCCGCTCGGTGACGCTCTCCGGGGCGGGCTCCTCCGCCTGGCCGGAGCCGACCCGCTCCTCCTCCCGGCGGATCAGCTCCTCCACCGCGCTGATCTCGGCCATCAGGAAGTTGGAGATGTCGGTGGAGGCCTTGATGGCCTCGACGTAGCGGTCCTCGAAGGCGTTCTTGATCGTGCGCGGCTTGAAGTACTTGTAGACGTACTCGTCGTAGCGCCGGCGGATCTTTTCGACAGCCCTGCTGATCTCGTGGGGGGTGAGCTTCGGCAGCGCCATTACCCCATTATCGGCGAAACCGCAGGGCTGTCAACGTGGACTCAGGCGCTGGCCCGGCTGTCCTCCGTCTCGCCGGCGGCCTCCGCCTCGCCGGACTCCTGGCCGGCAACGGCGGGCTTCTCGGCCGGGCGGGGCTTGAACTCCACGTGCTCGGCCACGACGTGCACCTTGGAGCGGGTCTTGCCCTCGGGGTCCTCCCAGCGGTCCTGCTTCAGGCGCCCCACCACCCGCACGCCCCGGCCCTTGGCCAGGTACTCCTTGCACACCTCCGCCAGGCGGTTCCACACCGTCACGTCGAAGTAGGAGACCTCCTCCTCCAGCTCCTCCCCCTGCTTGTAGTAGCGGTTGCAGGCCACGGTGAAGTTGCACACCGGCGCGCCCTTGGGGGTATAGCTGATCTCGGGGTCCCGGACCAGGTTGCCCTCCAACAGGATCGAATTGAGATTGTTCATGCGCTTTCGCTCCTCCTTGCCCTGAATAACGACCGGAGCGAGCGCGGCGCTTTTTGCTAGAACTGGAAATCGAAAGAGAACTCGAGCGGCCCGCCGGCACCGCTGAAAGGGACCAGGATCCCCGCGGCCCCGGTGTCCGGCAGGTCGCCCAGGAAGACCAGGTAGCCGCGAAGCTGCCCTCCCGCGGGTATCCGGGACTGGTTGGTCAGGACGTACTTCTCCGCATTGAGCTGTTTGGCACGGCTGGTCTTTTGGTTCCTATCCAGGGTTTGCCAGTAGTTGACCAGCTGCACCTGGGTGGTTGCCGAGAGCTTTTTCCCGCCGAAGGCCATTTCGCAATCGGTCAGACGCAGCTCCACGGTTCCGGCGCCGGCGTAGGCGGCGGTCAGCTCGAAGACCATGATCCGCCGGAGGAAGATCCGCGAGTACTGGGTGAGGAAGGGATTCTCCTCGGCCCGGAAACGCCGCTTGAGCTGCGCCTCGTCCAGGAAGCGCAGCGACAGGGTCAGGCCCTCCATTTCGGCTTCCTGGAAGGGGTCCTGCGAAACCATCAAGGCCTTGCGCTTGGAAGCACAGCCGCTGAACAGGACCAGGAGCAGCAGAACGAGAACCGCTGCCGGAATCGCTATAGGCTTTCGCATGATGATGAAACCCCCTGTACGGCCAATAGTGTACCACACGGGCGAAAAAAAGGGCTGCTCCGAAGAGCAGCCCCTCTTGAGTCCGTAGATCAGCTTCGCTCAGTAGTCGACAGCAACGCCCATGTACAGGCCGTTGGCAACGTAGAAGTTGTCGCCGTAGACCGGGATGGCCAGAGCATCGTCGCCACCGACCATGTAGCCCAGGATGAAGTTGGCAGCGCCCAGGCTCTTGGACAGCTCGATGGCCAGGCCCTGGAAGGCGTTGGCCGAAGCCAGGTTCATGTAGGCGCTGACCATGGCCTTGAAGCCCTCCATCGGGGCAACCGAGGCTTCGATCACGATATTGTCCAGCGCGTCCACATCGTCGCCCTCGAGGCCGGCCGCCACATGGAACATGGTGTAATCCACGGCCACGCCGGCGCCGTAGGTGAAGGTCTCGGCGAGCAGGTTATAGCGGAAGAAGGCCGGGACGGCCAGTTTCAGATCGCCGAACTCGCCAGCATACTTCAGCTCCACGCCCGCGATGCCCTTCCCGAAACCATCGGCGAAGGTGTCCTGATAGGTGACCCAGCCGGTGACCGGGCCGAACCCGCCGCTCACGCCCAACATCATGCGCTCGAACAGGAAATCGTTCCACCAGTGAATGGTGGCCGGGCCAACGCCGATGTCCATCTGCCAGGCGCCGTCCGTGTCCGGGCCGTCGTTGGCGAGGTCGTTGTCCCACCCGTAGGAGGTGGCTTCGTCACCGTAGTAGAACTCCCAGCCGCTGGTGCTGACGTAGGACCAGTCAGTGAAGTAGGTGTCGAAGTACCCGACGGTCATGGTGACCTTCACGGGCAGCTTCAGGGCCCCGCCCAGGTCGGTGATCAGGCGGAAGTCGTCGACGGCCACGTTGCCGGGCCAGTCGGCGCCTTCGGAGTCCAGCTCCAGCTTCACGGTGTTGAACTCGTCGACCTTGGCTTCGACGTTCAACTCGGCCTTCGGAAACGCCGCCGACGAAGTAACCGGGTCGGCCGCGACGTCCCAGGTAGCGAACGTCCACAGTTGGCCGCTGATCGTCACGTCGCTCGCCAAAACGGGCAGCGCGACAGCCAGCAGAACGACGAACAGGACAGCAAGCTTCTTCATGTCCTCGTCCTCCTTGGAAATTGGGGCATCAGGTACACGACCCGACGATTCCCCCCTTAGAGTTTGTATCGCTTGGATTATAGCAATGCGCTTTCGAGCTTGTCAAGGAAAATCCCCATTTTTTTCCTGCGCCCCAAAGGCCGCCCGCTTGACTTTGCGCGGGCCATGGGATAACAAAAAGAAGCGGTGACAATGTAACCAAAATGATCGACTATTTTTTGAAGGGCGGCCTGCTCATGTACCCGCTGGCGGCCTGCTCCCTGATCGCCCTGGCGGTAATCATCGAAAAAGCCGTCCATTTTGCCGGCGCCCGCCCGGCCAAGGGCCAGGCCGAGGCCGTGCTGCAGGCCACGCGGGACGGCCGCCTCGAGCAGGCCCGCGCGCTGTGCGGCTCCAGCCCCCGCCCACTGCCCCGCCTCCTCGCCGCGGCGCTGGAAGGCCGGGACCTGCCCAGAGCGGATCTGGAGAATCGTCTCTCGCGCCTTGGCTCCGGGGAGCTGAAGCTCCTGAGCCGCCGCCTGCACTGGCTGGAGCTGGTCGGGCGCATTGCGCCGATGCTCGGGCTGACCGGCACGGTTACCGGCCTGACCCGGGCCTTCCGCACGGTGGCCGCGCTCAAGCAGGTCACCGACCCCAGCCTGCTGGCCAGCGGCATCTGGGAAGCCCTGATCACCACGATCGCGGGGCTGTTCATCGGCATCCCGGCGCTGATCGCCTACCACCTGTACGAAAACCGCCTGCGGGCGCTGGCCTTCGAGCTGAAGACCTCCGGCGAGGAGCTGGTCGCCGTTCTCACGGAACGCCGATGATCGAGTTCGACTACGGCCGGGACCTGACCGAGCGCAGCGCCGGACCGGACCTCACGCCGATGATCGACGTGATCTTCCAGCTGTTGATCTTCTTCCTGTTGACATCCTTCCTTATTATTCCCGCGGTAAACGTGGCCCTGCCGCGCAGCCGCAGCCCCGAGGCCACCCCTCCCGCGGCGTTGACCCTGACGGTGCGCCGGGACGGAAGCCTCCTGCTGGCCGGCCAGGAGGTGGCGGTCGAGGAGCTGCCCTCGCTGGTATCCGCGGCCCTGGCCGGCCGCAGTGAAGCGGCGATCGTCGTGCAGGCGGACCGCGGCGTGGCCTTCGGCCGGGTGGTGGAAGTGATGGAGGCCGCCCGCTCCGGCGGCGCGACCGATATCTCCTTCCTGGTGCAGCCCGCCGCGGAGCCATGAGCCAACGGGCCGGCCTGCTTTTCCCGGCCGCGTTGGGGATTTCCGCGGCCGCCCATCTGCTGATGCTGTTCCTGTGGCCGTATTCCCCGCTCCGGCCGGCGCGGCTTCCGCCGGAACCCATCGCCGTCCGGCTGCTGCAAACCCCGCGGCCTGCAGCCCGGCCTGCGGCCGCCCCAAGCCGGCAGGCCGCGCGGCCCGCGCTGCAGAGCCCCGCTCCCGAGCCGGCACCACTGCCCGAGCTGGTCCCACGGCCCGAGCCGGCTCCCCAGCCGCCAGCCGAAGCCCCGCTCGAGCTAACGCCGCCGGCGCCAGTGGCAGCAGCCGGACCGCAGGCCGTTGAGGGGGAATCACCGGCCACAACGGATGGCGCGGCCTCGCTGGCGGGTGAAATCGCCGCCACCCAGGCCGTGCTGGCCAGCCTGCGCGCTCGCATCGCGGAGAAGATCCGCTACCCGGCCCTGGCCCGGGCCAACAACTGGCAGGGCAAAGTGCTTCTGCAGCTGGCGCTCGATCAGGACGGACGGCTTCTGGGCCTGGCGGTGCGCCGCTCTTCGGGCTATGCGGTGCTGGATCGGGCGGCGGCCGCGGTGCTGCGCTCGGTCACCCCGGTGGACAATCCCCTGGGGCGTCCGCTGCAACTGGAATACGAAATCGCCTACGAGTTGAAGGACTGATACCCAGTACCGCAGCCTTTGCCTTGAAGCAGTGCAATGCTTTTCAGAATATCCTGCTCGTCCAGCAGTCTTCCGGAAACGTACTTGTGCAGGACGCTGGAGATCAGCGTCTGATACGGTACGCCCTCCTCCTCGGCGCGCTGCTTCAGCCTGGCCAAGTCGTGCTCCCGAATACGGATGTTGATATTCCGCGTTTTGCGGTCGCGCTCGAGAATCCCCTCGATTCTCCCTCGTTTGTCCGGGCCAACCGGTCGAAACTTCGCGCTGTCGGAGGCGCCGGGACAGCGCCTCCCGCAAAGGGCTCTACAAAGTCAGCTCGGCCCCGACCCAGAAGGAAAGGGGCGGCATGAGGGAGTCGTTCACGGTCTGGTAGACCTGGTTGAGCAGGTTCTTCCCCGCCAGGGTCAGCCTGAGGTGAGGGTTCACCTGCAGCCGCACGTCCGCGTTCAGCAGGACGTATGCTGTACCGTGTCTTCAATCTGGGCGCGCTCGCCCTGCACGGCAAGTGGCCGCAGCGAGGCAACGGCCTCGAAGTCATGGGTCACAGCGAGCCTACGCGCGTATGCGGCATGCGGTTTTGTGCGGACGCTTTCTCTCGCTCGATGCTCACATCGTTCCTTCCCGCATCATCCGCCATCGACCGTCTCGCCATGGTGCGCTTCTGGCACGGCTGCCGACTGCTGCGTTCAACCCCGCTCGCTTCCTCCGCTCGCTTGCGCTCGCGTCGTGCAGCTCCGCGCCGCTCCGCGGGCCGCTCGGCGCGGGGGTTTGAACGCGTCGGCAGCGCGTGCCCGTCATGCGCACCGAGACAGTCAATGATGGCGGGTCAGGAAGCCCAAAAGGAACAAATCATGAGCAAATCACCACTCTCTAAGCTCAAGGAACTCTACTCCGATCTCCTCGACCTAATCCACCGGCACCGCCGGGGCTGTCATGGAGCCGCAAGGGCCAAGAATGGGTGCTCCGTCACGGCAGCAACGTCATCGCCTATGTAACCGAGCAAGACACCTGCTCCGGCCTCGCTTGGGTCGCCACCTATCGACCCGGCACAACCGAATTTAGCGCGTGGGATACGCGGCATGACGCCCAGCGGTATCTTTTGCAATGGATCGCCACGCACGATCCTGCCCTGACCTTGAGGCGCTAACCCCTACCGACCTGTCTAAGTTTTGACCGTGGTCGTGGCGCCGACCAGCTCCTTTAGCCACGGGTAGCTGCACAATGTGGTGATGCGGCCGGCTTCGGTGGTGAGCCTGTTCCAGGCCACGCAGGCCGCATCGACGATGGCCTCGTAGTCGTCGAGCAGGCGGTGCGAGAGGTAGCGCTCCTTGAGGTAGAGCCAGATGCGCTCGACCGGATTGAGCTCGGGCGAGTAGGCCGGCAAGGCCATAAGGATCACGTTGTCAGGGATGCGAAGCTTCTTCGACCCGTGCCAGCCGGCCTGATCCGCGTACATGACGGCAACCTCGTCCTTGGGCAGCGTCTGCGAGAAGCGGTCGAGAAATATCTGCATCGAGGCCGTGTTGGCCTCCGGCATGACGAGCGCGAAGGCATCGTCCGAGCCGATCTTGGCGGCGCCGAAGATGTAGGCGAACGTGAAACGCTGGTCGCAGCGGCCAGGCGGTCGCTTACCGCGAGTCCACCAGATATGACAAACACGTCCTTTTTGGCCGATCCTCGCCTCGTCCTGGAACCAGAGCGAGACGCGCTTACCTTGATCCTTGAGTGTAGCTGCAATTTTTCTCAGCTCCTCGGGACCCCCTTTTAAAGGCCGCTGCCGCGGCCTCGTCCTTCCTGGGATGGCTCGGTCGCGCCTTCTGTCGCGATAGGCCCCAGCGGCGCATCAGCTGGCCTATATGGTTGACGTGGTAGTCCACGCGGTACCGCTCGGCGATCAGGAAGCGGATATCGTTGAGCGTGAATGCGGAAAGGCCATCGTTCTCAATGTCCGGTCCGGTGAGCACGGCGGCTTTCAGCTCAGCCTCCTGCTCGGCACTGAGCCGCCGCGGCCGACCCGAGCGCCGCCGGTCGTGGAGCCCATCGAGCCCTTCGGCATTGAAACGCTTGATGGCATCGCGCAGCGCCTGGTCTGACATGCCGGCCAGCTGCGCCGCCTCTGCCCGCTCGTAGCCGTCCAGCTCGTTGGCGATGGCGAGCATGCGCATCGCCGCCCGCCGGTCGGCCTCCTTGCGTGCCAGCGCCCGCAGCTCGTCAGCGCTCAACTCTGTCAGGATCTCGATCGCCCGGCTCGCATGGCGTCCCCCCGAATCAACGTGTCGGCGGATTACCATAAATCACAGCCCGCGCGCGTCCGGAATCCCTGCGAGTCAGAACTTCTGCGGGACGGTATCACGCATCCGGGCCTTTCAGCCCGCCCGCTCGGCCTCGCTCCGGTCATCGGCGAAGCGGGCCGCGCCGAATACGTCGCGGCCACCGCTTCTTGCATCCCGCCCATGGCCCACACGATGAATGCGGAGCCGATGAGGCTGCCCACCACCCACAGCAGCACCGCGCCGCCGATGTCCATGCCGCTGCTGTTCCCGGCAACGCCAATGGAGAGGAACAGCCACACGACTGTCCACAGCGTCATGACAAACTGCGCTCCGCGCGGGAGCTCGTAGCGGGGCCCGTCAAGCATGGCGGGCCTCCGCACGGCTGGCGCTGAAACGGCACCGGGGCGAGGATAGTGCCCTCCTATCCTGCCCCGGCCCAAAAGCCCGCCAACACCCGCAAGATGGCCCGTAGATTTCGCTACGTCCGGCTCCGATTCTAACCATTGTCATCGCTCCTGTCAGTGACGCTGGCGACACACGTCCACACAGCGCGTCATGCATCATCATCTTGGCTCTGTATCCTCGGGCGCGCGGGGGCAGACAGCCCCCGCTGCGTTGAACACATGCGCATGCAGGCACCAGCCTCCGCCACCTTTGCGCGCCGGGCAGGCTCGATGGCGTCAACCCCTGCGGGGTCGCGTGGCCCTCGCTGCGCTGCGGGCCCGCGCCCGCGCACGCGGTCTGTGCCGCGTGCTGCGGGTGACGCCCGCCTGCTCCGGTCGCGCCCTTGTGGCGTGAGGCTGCAATCGTGCAGTCTCCAATCACAAGGAGATGATCATGAAGAAGAACAAGAAGACTGCCCACAGACCTCCAGCCGGAAATCACGTCAGCGAACAGCTCGTCGATCTCTTCATGCAGCTCAGAGATCCCGATTGCCCTCAGTTCTCGCTGATGTCGTGTTTCGTGAACGGCAAGCCGTCGGTGGCAATTGTCGCGGCCTCGCCACATTTCGACAAGGACTGGAAGTCGACTGTGTTGAAGTTCGAGGAAGACGGAGAGCATTGGTACTTCTATACGCTGTTTGTGTTGCCGACGCCGGACATGCTGGTGAGCTACGACGAAAGCGGTTCCGCGTGATCCTCACGTCCCGCCGCCTTCGGGCGGCGGGACACCTTCGCGAGAATATCGGCGAACATGTCGCGTTCTCCTTTGCGGAACTTTACGGTTCTGAGATGTTCCGCGAATTTCTGCCGGATGATTGGATCGTCTTTGATGGCTTTCAATAGCCAGCCACCTGCCCATATTTTCTTGCGCGTTTCACGTTTGCGATCCGAAACCCGCTTGATGCCTTCCAGCTTTTGACTTTCGCCCTTCCATTGCTGCGCCCGCTCGCGGGCCACGCGCAGGCGCTCCTCCAAGCTCTCGCGATCCATCAGACGTATCCTGCTTCGACCGGATAATCGCTGACATGGTGTCGGCGGAGCACGCCGTAAAGTCCTCGCAGCGTTGCGAAAAGCACGAATCATCATCGCGAGCGGAACCTATCCGAAACGTCGTGCGTCATGGAACGAATTGGCGGAATACGGGAGAATGTTCCGGTGCTTCGGGAGCAGATTGGTGAAGGCATCGGCGTGATCGTTGTTGCGGTGGAATGATTCCTATTCTTCATCACAGGGTATGCATTTGAATTGATAGAGCTTGCGGATGGCAGTTTTCGGCCCACTGCAAGTGCGCGCTTATACAAACTTCGTTTGTTGAGGGCGCGGTCCCGGCGAAGCCGGGACAAGACAAAACCCGGAAGGCCGATGCCTAATCGAAATTTTTCTACTCACAGCTCTTTTGCGCAGTGGCCCGCCTTACCATCTCTGCGAGCACGTGCCATGGCCATCTTCCGACTACGCGTGAACATCATCAGCCGCTCGCGCGGGCAGAGCGTGATCGCCTCCGCCGCCTACCGCGCCGGCGAGAAGCTCCACGATCCGAACCGCCTGCGGGATCACGACTACACCCGCAAGACCGGCGTGGAGCACACGCAGATCATGGCGCCCGAGAATGCGCCCGCCTGGGTCCGGACAGCGCCCGGCAACAAGGAGCAGCAACACGCGGCGCGCCAGGAACTCTGGCAGCGCGTCGAAGCGTCCGAGACACGAAAGAACGCCCAGCTCGCCCGCGAGGTGGTGGTGGCCCTGCCCCATGAGCTGAACAAGGAGCAGCGCATCGAGCTCGTCCGCGACTACGTGGAGCGCAACTTCACGATCGCGCGGCATGATCGCCGACGTGGCGTGGCACGCACCGGAGCCAGGCGGCAATGCGAAGAACTTCCACGCCCATATCCTGCTCACCATGCGCGATCTGTCGCTTGATGGCTTCGAGGGCAACAAGCGCCGCGACTGGAACGAGAAGGAGCTGCTGCAGGAATGGCGCGAGGACTGGGCCAAGACCGCCAACCGGCACCTGGAGCGCGCCGGCAGGCCCGAGCGCATCGACCACCGCTCCAACAAGGAGCGCGGCATCGACCGCGAGCCGGAGCCCAAGCTCGGGCCCATTGCCCACGAGATCGAGAAGTCCGGCCGGCGTTCGCTGGCCGGCGACGAGATCCGCGCCGTCAAGGAGCGCAACCTGATGCGCGAGATCCATGAGCGCGGCGACAGGGTCATCGACACCCTGCTCGGCAGCCGCCGACAAGGCCCAGCATCCCCTCGCCAAGGAGCATGCCATCGAGCGCGTGGAGCGCATGCTGGACCGCCTTGATGTCATCGGACGCGGGCTTGCCACGCAACGGAGCCGCTCTGGCCCATGATCGCCAGGCTGCTCACGCGCAGACCAGCGCGTCGCCGGGCACGCTGCTACTGGGCTCAGCAGAGCCGCCGACAGCGCCCTCGACCTGGCCGGCGGCGCTGCTCTCCTTCTTCGAGCCGGGCGGCCCGCCCAAGAAAGAGCCGAGGGAAAGTGCCGAGGATCGGCTCGCCCGCCTCGAGGCGGTGCGTGACGAGCTGGCCAGGATCGAGGCAGCAGGAGATCGCCAAGGGCCGCGCCTACCAGGCGGCGCGCGAGCAGGAGGATGAACGCGGCCGGCGAACGGGAGCGCGACCGAGACCGGCTCAAGTGACGCGATCACCGCACGCTTCGCGTCACGCCGACCCCTGCCCTGTGCGAACGAGAACCGCGGATCACGGTCCCCGCCGGACATCCGCCGCCGCTGGCGCCGCGCCGGCGAGGTGCTCGGCATGGACGGCCGCGCACTCACCCAGCGTGATGACGCCGGCGAGGCGCGCTCGCAGCGGGCGTTCACCGTCAGGAAATTCTCTGCGTCCGACTAAGCACTCTGCTCTGTCAGCGTCTGACCGGTAATTGCCAGATTGCCCTTTCCGGTGCGGACCTTGTGCATCGTCGGTTCGATCCGGTACTTGCTGTTTCGTTCAACGAAGCGCTTCACCCAGGCATTGTCATCCCTGTAGAACACGAGCTTCTCAGCGCTCTGCACGATCAGCCGGTTGACCTCGCGCACAGCATCACCCCTGATCTTCCGCTGGCGCGAACGGAAGTTCCTGAACTTCAGGTCTTTACTCCGCTTGCCATCCAGGTCCGGCTTGATCCGAACTGCAATGTCGGGCCCCAAGGGAACCACGCGGTTGAGAATGCGCCAGTCCCCTGTGCGCTCGATCGCGACCGGAAAGTCGCTCGTAAAGAACGGGCTCTCCGGCTCGTCATTTAGCAGCACGTCCCATTCGAAGTTACCGAATGTGTTCACCCGCTCCATGATGTTGCTGATCCCGATAGCTTGCGGGTACTTCTCGTCCACCTTGAACTTGATCGTCCCTTCCTTGAGCAGAGCTCTGTCACCGATTTTACCGCCCAACGAGTTCGGTGCCTTCGGCATCTTTCCGTTTTCATCAAGGAGCGCGGCCGTTGCCTCCAGTTCGTTCTGTAGCGGCCCGCTATTGATCCGCATCGCGGCCGGCGAACAGCACAACACGTAACCCACGAACCCTGCGATCACGTAGATGACTTCTTTGTCGACGTTCCCGGTCCTCAGTTTCGCCACGCTGGCATTGTACTTCGGTTCGACGGTCTTCAGAAATTCCTCGATTGCACGTGACTCCGTCAGGTACTCGTTCGTGTCGCCCTCGTCGATCCGGCAAACGTTCTCGGAGCGACAGGGGAACGCATGCAAAACTCTCCTTGCGGATGCCATACATCTGCTCGCCTAGCGCTGGCGTGTAGAAGTTCCTCAGATGAACCTGAGAGACGTAGTGATCGAGAGCCATTTGACCGTCGCCGAATCCGACCGTGCCGTTGCGAATTGCACTGGGATTCTAGCACCGCAGCGTCACGTGATGGATCACGCCGCCCGCGATGCTCCACCCGCGCTTGTGCCCTTCAGCCCTGAGCCCTTGCATGAATGCTTTGCGCCTGACTGGCTCGGCTCCGTTCGCCCCGCACCAGGCGGCGTAGTCCTCGAAGACCTTTCCCATTGTCAGCCGACCCCCCTGCTCCGTTGTCAGTCTTGCCTCGCAATAGTTTCCCACGTCTCCGCTCTCCGAAGCCTCTCCGATCTCATCTTCGCCCTCCCGGGCCTCCTTCCGACTCGGCGGCAAGGCATGGGAGCCAAGCGCCACGTAGAGGCCGCAGCTCGAGCCGACCTCCAGCAGCAGGCCGAGGAGGATGACCACGGCGAGGCGCATCCAGCCCTCGTCGATGGTGCGGCCGGTGAGGAGGCCGATGGCCCGGGCTAGGACATCCGCCTGGGCGTCGGCCGTGGCGAGGTCCCCTGCCCCGTCCTCGCGCAGCTTGTCGATGCGGCTGCGCACCTTGCGGACCTCGCCGTCGAGGCGGTCCCACTCGCTCGCAGCGGCCAGCTCCTGGCGCAGCTGCCAGACGGCAGCACACGCCTCCGCCGTCCAGCGCGTGGGCCGCTGGCACTGGTCGGTGGCCGCGCCGAGCGTGCGCGTCTGGTTGCCGGCCTTGACGGCGGCGGCGAGCTTGCCCTCGATCTCGCTCGTGATCTCGGCCAAGGAGCGCTTGCGGGCGATCTTCCCCTGCTCGGTCCCAAGGTGTGCGAGCTTCGCCTTGGCCTCCCTGTAGGCCGCGATCCGGTTATCGGCGGTGTTGGCCTTGCCCATGCGGACCTGGGCCGCCAGGCCCATGGCGCTGGTGAAGGACCAGATCACGCCCATGGCGAACACCATGAGGCCGGCGGCCGCGGCGAGCCGCCGCCCTTCCCTCAGGCGCAGGAAGATCACGAACGGCATGCAGCCCTTGAGGATGTCGATGCCGCCGGCGGCCAGCGCGTAGGCGTGGGCTTCGAGCGGCGTGCCGCCCAGGCCGAACGAGAAGCGGTAGCTCAGCGTCGCGGAGACCGCCATCAGGCCGATGGCGATGATCGCGCACGCGCCGCAGACCAGCATCCGCATCGCGTCAGGTGCCGTCGCCGTAGGTCTTCTTGAAGAGGTCGATCGCCTCGACCAGCACCTGCCACTCGTGGAGGTCGTGGTGGGATACATGGGCATCAGAGAAGAGGCTTTCGGCGCAGTCACGCCGCTCATCCGCAGCCCCGGCACACCAGGTGTGATGTATGTGCCGCCGCTGACCCGCTTGTTCAGTGCCGTCGCCGCAGAGTTTTGCCATGTTCCGTATGCCCTTGGACCATTCGTCTGCATTGGTCCTCTCGATATGGGCAAGCTTTCATCAATCGCAATCGTTCGGCGACAACCGCAGTTGGGCAAAGGGGCAAGATGCTCGTTGCCCCTTTGCCTGAATTGCGTCAGCTCCTCAATCGCCGGCCATCCTCGACCAGGTCCTTCTCCTCGATCCTGTATCCCGCCTTCTTAAGGGCACAGAGGATCAGGTAGTTCAGGGTTACGCGTTGCCCTTCCCGACGAATCCGTTGCTGCTCCAGAACAAGCTGGTCGCTCAGGTAGTTCGGGCAACGGATACGAATTTGAGTGAAGCCGCTGTTCGCCTCCTGGCTTGTCTCAGGCACTTGCTGCGCCTCTGCACCGGCGTTGGGCTGCACGGTGCCGGCAATGCCCACGACCGGCGTTTCCGGTGGCTTCGTCGCCGGCAACCGTCATACCTTCCACCATCTGCGACCTTGGCGGCGTCAGCGTCGGTATATTCTTCGCCAAAGCCACCCGCTCGGCGGCATCGTCCAGTGCATCCTCGCCGATCGGAAGAAAGGCCCTGCGCTCGCGGCTACGTCCACTCATGCTCACCCCGCCTCCGCCAATCGAACGGCGTGCTGCACACCCTGCTTGCGCTCGACGACATCGCCGGATCTCCTGAATGAGAGCTGTCGATCTCGGCGCCAGCCCCCTTCCCCTTCTCGCTCATCGTGGGAGGCTCGCCCGACAGAAACATCTCCCGGTACGCGCTGCGCTCCACAAGGAAGGTCCGAAAGCACGGCATCTTCAGGCGTTCCAGCTCGGCCAGCGCGTGATCGCCGAAGCGAGTTCGGAGCGGAAACATCTTTGTGAGCAACATCCGGTAGGGAATGTCCTGGCCGATCTCCGAGGACATGGCCCGCACGTCCTTGGCGATGACAATCGCCTCCCGGATATCGGGCTCCGACGCCTGGGCCGGGATGATCACCAGAATCCGCCCGCGCGAACGCGCGCAGGGCCGTTGCCTCACGCGAGCCCATCAGGTCGATGAGAATGTGATCGAAATCCTGAGCCCGGCTTCGCTCCGCCAGGTAGGCAGTGAATTCGGCCGCCGGGATCGCCGCCACTTGAAGGCCGCGAATGTTGGCCCTGCGGCTCCAGCGCTCCAACGGTTCGGTTGGGATCGAGATCGACGATCAGCACGCGATCGCCCTCAAGTGCCAGCGCCGCCCCGACCGCCGCACAGGTGGTGGACTTGCCAACCCCTCCCTTGGAAGATGCGAACACGAGAATCATTGAAGTAGCCCCTTCGACCCAAAAGGGCACCGTTACCAACGGATTTGTGGCAAGTAGGCTCTTGCCCCTTTGCCGACTCAATGCACGACTATTGGGCAGCTTACGGAATAATATCGGCACACTCAACGATTTTTCTGGTTTGGGGCAATTGGATAGTTGCCCTCTTGCCTTTTTGCCATCTTGGCCATTTGCCGCTTTAGCGTCTTGGCGATTTGCCATTGGCGGGTTAGCCATCTTGCCATTTGCCCTTTCGCCATCTTGCCGTCTTGGCATTTTGCCTTCTTGCCTTGATGCCCCTGTTCGGCTTCTTGCCTCCAAGACATTCGGCGATACGCAGTTAATGCGTGCGTTCCGCTACGTTCTTCATGATAGGGCGAAGCTTGCAGTTGTTCTGGGCTATGTCTTCGATGGTGCAGCTGACCAGCTTCCGGAAGGTTGAGTCGTTCGGCGCACTTGATATGCATAAGGAGTGACGTTCTCCATGGCGCGGCTATTTTCCGCCATGACGATAAATGGCTTGGCCGGCTCCCCGGCTCGCACGGCCGGGGCCGGGCTCTCGCGCGGCATCAGCAGGGCAGGGGCCGCGCGGAACCGCGCTGCCGCGCGTTTCCGCCCTCCGGGCTTCGATCCCTGCCGGGAAACAGAAAACGCAATTTTATTGCCACGCCAGCGTATGCGCGTCTGTTGACCGGCGTTTCTCCTCCTCCCACATCTTTTTGCGCTCACTTGATCTCGACCGCAGGAGGAGAAACTCATGACCGATGCCGCACCCAAACCAGATAGTAAGTCTCAGTTCGTCGCCTTCTTTCAAAATGGCGCAACATCGCAGAACAATAAGCCCGCCCTCAAAGGACGTTTCACGCTGCCCGGCGGTGCTTGAAGTCAGCAATAGATGCGACGATCGGAACTTCGCCAGGAAAATCAAGGTAGTGATAACGCGGTCGCTCATTTTGCATTAGCGTTCGACCTTCGGTCGCTTTCTTGTTTATTGAAGCCATCGTTAGCTTCAAATCTGCGAGATGTTGACTCTGAAAAACATGTTCGGCGTTATAAAGTGGCACCACGAGCACTGAAACACGTCTTTTGTCATCGCTTGTCTCCGGTTTTTCCTCTTTCCGGTCTTTATATCGTGCGTCCTGCTCAAGATCGCAGTCCTGAGTTACTACGACAACAAGTGGAAAGATTATTTTGCTTACTTCGACGATTCCACGTTTCTCAGCTACGTATTCGATGCATTCGACATCGCGAAATACGTCGCCTTGTGACGGTCGAGACACCCTCTTAGTTTTAACTCTGACCTGGCTCTACGTGTAATCTTACCTCGAATAGTGACCCGCCGTGGCTTTCCTGTCCCGTAACGTGCGGGTTCTATGAGAAGCTGGTCCATGGGAGGCAAGTGAGTAGTTTGTACGGGAACAGTTTGAGCCGCGATTCCTGTGAAAGGAACGCGAGTGGAAGCGTCCGGGGCCGCAGCGGTTTCAGGTGGGGTGGTCTGTGATCCCTCGGTATAATCACTTTCGAAGGGGGATTGTGGATTAGCCATTCATGCGACTCCGCAGTTCATCGGTAATACATTTCTCAAAGAGAGCTTGTATCATCTCATGCCCTTGGTCCATGTATTGGAGCGACTCTGAGAGATCATGTGCGCTTTGTATATATGCGTCGAAGTCTAGCACGAACTGAAGTCGTTTCATGACAGCCGGATAATCTGGATTTGGCATCCCAAACTGGAATCGCATATTCATATCGTCGTATTTTGTCTCGCATATATGAATCAGACGGGTCAAGTGTTCCGGCTGGTTGAAGAACTCGAGGGTCCCCAAAAGTCCAGCTGTAATATAGTCGTTCCAGCTCGCGAAATTGTTGAGGCCAGGGATTTCAATGCTATTGATGTATCGAAGCCCGAAGCGCGCTGCTCTTGTATCAGGAAAAGTCTTTTTGAGCGCATCAACAGCAGTACCGAAAGTCTCCTTCATATCTTCGTAAGTCCTGTAACGTTTGTAACTGGCGAATATAAATGGAGTGCCCAGCGAGAGCTGTTTTTCGCGTTCTTTGCCATAAAAATTCCAATGTTTGAGGTGTGTCTTTCGCGACTGAACGTTTTCCGGGCCGATCTGAAGTTCCTGAGCAATCGCATCCGTCGGTTCGCTGATCGGAAAATGCACTGAAATGTTGTTTGCCAACTTTGGGGGTATGGATTTCTCCAGACCTTCGAGAGGCACTACGAAGTCGATCCTCGCAATTACCTCTTTCAAAAAGTTGTTTTTATAGCAGACCTCATCGTACATTTGTCGCTGTCCTATTCTTCAGCGTGCTGTCTGGCACGACAATTAGATTATACTGGAAGTTTCAGGTCCAGCCTTACCGGCCGCATTTGGGACTCTGGAATTATGGTTGGGCTACTTTTCAGGCTTTGATAGTTTGCTTGTTTCAGTTGGGCAGTGAGCTCCGGATATCAAACAATCAAAGCTCGCACATGCCACGCCAGATTCCGGCGCCTCGCTAGCTCTTCAAAAACGGCACGCCCAGGCGCATCAGGTCGTCGAAGGCATCCCAATGCACCATGTGCTTGCAGCCATTGACAATGTGAAGGTTGATCTGTGGTTGCTGTTTTTTCAGCAATTCGGCGCGTTCACCGGCGTGTGCACGGTCTTCGCGGCCAAAGATCATCAACAGCGGCATCTTCAGCTCGGTGAGCCTCTCGATATAACGGCTTGGCCTCGCCGCGCCGCCGCCGGCGGGGGCGTCGTGATTCTGGCGTTCCTGATGCGCGATGAAATTGCGGCCGATCATGCGGCTGTGGCGTATGGCCACGTCTTCCTCCGAGATCAAGGCATGGTTGAAGGTGTCCGCCTGCAGGAGTTTGCGGGCATCCTCCAGCGTCGGTTCCTTTTGCGCCATCTCCTTGTCGACGCGCGCCTGTACCGCTTCGTACCTGCCGACCTGCGCTTCGGTCTGCAGCGGCAGCAGCGAACCGGTGCCAAGAATAATGACGTGCGAATACCGGCTGGGATCTTCCAATGCCAGCTGAATCGCAAAGCCGCCCGAGCGCGAATGGGCGATCAGCGCGGTCTTGCCCAGGCCCGCGGCATCGATGAATTTCGGGATGGAATTGCGTTGCTGCGCCGTGCTTTGCTTGGCGGGTACGTCGGAGAGGCCAAAACCTGGATAGTCAAAGGCGACCGCGCGAAATCCGGCCTTGGCAAAAGGGCCGAGATTGCGCAGAAACACGTCCGCCGAGCTGCCGAGCGACGCACCGTGCAGAAACAGCACCGATGGCCCTGAACCTTCTTCGATATAGCGAAGTTTCAGTCCATCGACGGTAACGAACTTGTCTTCCGGTTTGGTCGCCATGACATTGTCTCCTTTTAGGGCAGATTAAGATTCACAACCGCCTGCGCGTTACCTGTGGCGGGCGCGACTGCGTCATTCGAGTT
Organism: uncultured Spirochaetota bacterium; assembly: GCA_963745745.1. GTDB lineage: Bacteria > Spirochaetota > Spirochaetia > SZUA-6 > DRHE01 > MIBK01. The sequence goes on from CAVUYS010000072.1 coordinate 125,545, forward strand.
TGTGGAAATCTGTTTAGGAAATTCAATAAAACGTTTTTCTGACGGGAGCTATATCGCCGAATCGACGAGCTGTCAATTGCGCGAGCGTTGAGTGAATGGCTTTTGCATCTGCTTGTTAAAAATTCGGCTCGACCATCGGCATGAACCGTTCGGTGCAGCGAGGAATTTTTGGGACAAGAGTGGCAGCCGTTTGCGCTGCACCGTCAATCGCAAGAATCCGAAGAAGCCAGCGACGCTACCTTAACGGTGGGCAGTTTCAGCGCGACTCATCGCGTGTATGCGGCATGGCAGCGGAATCTGGACAAGATTTCCTTGCCATCGCATTGACCTTTGCGTAGGATCATCGTTGAACAGTGTGGCGATGTTACGATTTCGAATTGCGAGATTTGTTTGTGTGCTGGCGGCGTCACTGGCGCCGACCAGTGCTGAGCTGTTCGCCCAGTCCAATGATCTCGGCGAGATGATTCGCATTCCCGCCGGCACGTTTGTCATGGGGAGTAGTGACGGGCCAGATGACGAACGGCCGCAGCATCGCGTCGAAGTGGCGGAGTACTTCATCGATCGCACCAAGGTGACGAACGCCCAGTTCGCTTTGTTCTTGAATGCCATCGGACCGGAGGGGCCCAAGGGGGAAAGATATTTCGATAGCGACGACAGCGATGCGCGAGTGCACCGGCGCAACGGCAACTGGGTCGGCGGATGCCGGGTTTGAGAATAATCCGGTGGTCGAAGCTTCTTGGTATGGCGCCGTTGCTTTTTGCCGCTGGGCCGGCAAACGTTTGCCGACGGAAGCCGAATGGGAAAAGGCGGCGCGCGGCACCGACGGCCGGAAGTATCCCTGGGGCGACGAAGTCCCGAGTCGCACGCGAGCGCACTTCGGCGCCGGTTGGAACGATCTCAAGCCGGTGGGCAGTTTTCCACAGGGCGCGAGTCCCTATGGCCTGCTCGATGCGGCGGGCAATGGTTGGGAGTGGGTGAGCAGCGCCTATCGTCCCTATCCGTACAATGCCAAAGACGGCCGGGAAGATTTGAATAAGGACATGGTGCGCACCACTCGCGGCGGCGGGCATGACGCCCGAATCGAAGAATTGACCACGACGTCATCGCGGCCGGCATGTCTCGCGCAATCCGCACGGCGGCCATCACAACATCGGTTTTCGCTGCGCGCGCTGATCTCGCCTAGAAGTCGCATGCCGCTTTTTTACGTCATCGAAGGAATGCTCATCGGTCTGGTGGTCGCGGTGCCGGTGGGGCCGTTGGGTTTGTTGTGCATCAATCGGTCGCTCATGTTGGGTACGGTCGCCGGTCTGGCTTCAGGATTGGGCGTCGCCAGCGCCGATGCACTTGCCGCCGGCATCGCCGCGCTGGGGATTTCCCTGATTTCCGATTTTTTTATCGAATATCAATTTTTGCTGCGCTTGGTCGGCGGGATCTTTCTTTGTGTGATCGGTTATCGGATCTACCGCACCGAGCCGGCGGCGCGAATCCCGACGATTTCGAACAACGGCTTGTTCGGCGCCTATGCGACGGCTTTTTTTCTGGCCATTTCCAACCCGGTGACGATTCTATCGTTTATCGCGATCTATGCCGGCTGGCATGTTCCGACGCTTCACGGCCATTATCTGTCGGCGGCGCTGTTGATGACGGGAGTTTTCATCGGTTCGGGGTTGTGGTGGGTGGCGCTGTTTGCCGGGTTCACGCTGTTCCGGCTCAACGTCGGCCACGGATTTTTGGCTTGGGTCCATCGCATTTCCGGAGGGGTGATCGTCGGTTTCGGCATTATAGTGCTTTTGAGCTTATCGCCCTTGAAACAAGCTTTGAGCATTAATTTCTGACCATGGTTCGGCAGGCAGATGCTATCGTGCAGCGCGGCAGTGGGGTGCCGGAGGCGATCAACGGCGCGCTGGCGTTTTTTTACGTCGGCGTCAATCTGATTCAGTATTTTCGTCTTGCCGCTGTGCGTTGTTGCCGCGGGACTTGCGCTGGGCGTGGTTGCTCTTACCGATCGTCCTGCTGACCAATCCTTTCTGGAGTCTGATTCACGAAGCGATTCACGATCTGTTTCATTCAAATAAATCGGTGAACATGTTTATTGGCCGGTCGCTGGCGATCCTGTTCGGTTCGCCGTTTCGCATCCTCCGGCTCAGTCATTTGCTGCATCACAAGCTTAATCGCATGCCCGTTGAAGGCACAGAGTACTACGATCGCGACAAGGGCAGCAAAGCGGCCGCGGCGCCGGGATATTATTTTCAGATCCTGTTCGGTCTTTACCTGGTCGAGGTGATCAGCCCGCTCTATTTTTTCCTGCCGCGGCGCTGGCTCGAGCGATTTCGCGTGCGCTATCTGCCAGCGCAGGGCGTCAGCGGCATTTTGATGCAAAACTGGCTTGGCGCTGAGTCGTTGCGCGAGATTCGCCGTGACGGGGCGTTGGCGATGACCTGGCTGGCCTTGGCGTTTTACTGCTATGGTAGCTCTTGGCCACTACTGTTGGGCGCGCTGGCAGCGCGCGGCTTGCTGATTTCGTTTCTCGACAATGTTTACCATTACGAGACGCCGGTGAGCGATGTGTTTTTCGCCAAGAATCTTCGTTTGCCGAATCCGTTGGCGCGATTAATGTTGAATTTCAATTTGCACGGCATTCATCACATCAATCCGGCGATCTCGTGGATCGAGTTGCCGAAGGCTTTCGAGGCGCAAGCCGGCAAGTACCATGGGAGCTATTTCACGACGGCGCTGCGCCAGTTGCGCGGTCCGATCGCGTTGCAGGATCTGCCCCAAGGCGCGCCGGTGCTGCGCGTGCGGCCTTATCTCTGAGTCTATTTTCGCAACAAGAGCACCGAAAACCATTCGTTGCGGATCGCTGTAATGGGCGACCGGCTGTAGGCCGATGAAGCCCAATTGCTCCTGCAGCCGCTTGGGTTCGAACTTGCGGCTGATCTCGACCAGAATGCGTTCCTGGCGCTTCCAAGTGAATGCCGCGTTGGCGCTGGGAAAGCGGATGGTTTGGTCTTCGTCGGCGACCGCGTACATCTCGATTTGCTGCCACTCGGGATTGAACCAGGAGTGATAGCGCATTTTGCCGAGCATCGAAGTTGCTGCCGAGCAGGCGGTTGACATTGCGGAACACATTCAAAATAAACGCCGCGGTGATGCCGCGGCTGTCGTTGTAGGCGGGTTCTAGAATATTTTTGTCTTTGACCCGGTCGGCGCCCAGGAGCAGATAATCGTTGGGTCCCATGGCGTTCGATAGGGCGCGGAAGAAGCGCGGGAACTCGGTCTGATTGAAGTTGCCGATGGTGCTGCCGAGAAAAACGAATAGCTTCGGCAAATGCTTGTCGACGGCGGCGAATCCCTCTTCGTAGCGCGAATGGATGCCGTGAAACTCGATCTGGGGGAAATCCCTGCGGACCGCGGCTTGAGAAGCGAGCAGGCCAGCGACGCTGACGTCGATGGGCGCGAAGTGGCAGTGGCCGCGCTGGCGCAACTGTTCGGTGAGTAAATGGACGGTCTTCTTGCTGTAACCGGCGCCGAGCTCGACGATGCATTCCACCGGCGCGGCGGCGATGATGTTGCTCGCCTGGGATTCGAGGATGCTGTTCTCGGTGCGGGTGAGATAGTATTCGGGCAGCTCGCAGATCTCTTCGAACAGTTCGGAACCCTGCTCGTCGTAAAGATGATAGGCTTCGAGCCAGCGCGGTTGATCCCACAGGGTGGTCAAGATCGACAGCGTCGGCACCGAGTCGCGTGCGGCGCCGTGCGGCGACCAGATGCCGTCAGGCTCGGACGACCAGCGTGAGATTTCGTCGGCGGCGAAAATGGTTCGTGATGTTTCTTGTTTCATGGCCGGGGAGACTATAAAAGAAATTGACAGCGGATGCGACCTTCGATTTTATTTGCGTCTGGCATTGTCGAGTATTGCTCACATGAGAACGGAAAATCCGTCATGCCGGTGACAACCGGCATCCAGGTTCGAGGTATGGGGATGGACCCCGGTTTCCACCGGGGTGACGAAAATACGGAGTGGTAAGCGGAAAGTACATTGTTCGAGTTTATGAACCGTGACGAGATCGCCATTGAGTTTCGCGACGTCAGTTTCGTGCTGCCGACCGGCCGGACGTTACTGGCCCATCTCAATTTGCAGGTCGGGCGCGGCGAGACGCTGGTGCTGCTCGGACGCAGCGGCTCGGGCAAGACCACGACCATGAGGTTGATCAACCGCTTGATCGATCCCACTTCGGGGCAGGTGATCGTCGATGGCAAGCCGACGGTGGATTGGGATCCGATTCAACTGCGCCGGCGCATCGGTTATGTCATCCAAGAGATCGGCTTGTTTCCGCATCTGACCATCGAACAGAATATCGGCGTGGTGCCGCGGCTCGAGGGGTGGGAGCCGGAGCGTATTCGCCTGCGGGCGCGCCAGCTTTTGACCCTAGTCGGTCTGGATGCCGACCGTTTCGCCGAGCGCTTTCCGCGCGAACTTTCCGGCGGCCAGCGCCAGCGCATCGGCGTCGCCCGGGCGCTGGCGGCCGATCCGCCGGTGATTCTCCTGGACGAACCGTTCGGCGCTCTCGATCCGATCACCCGCCGCGATATTCAGCAGGAGTTCAAAACTTTGCAGCAGGAACTCGGCAAGACCATGGTGTTCGTCACCCACGATATCGCCGAGGCTTTCGTGCTCGGCGATCGCATCGGTCTGCTCAAGGACGGTGAAATGGTTTTGCTCGGTGCCCCGGCTGATCTGCTCGATTCGTCCCATGCCGAGGCGCGCGCCTTCGCCGCCTGCTTTCACGACGGCCAAGCGATCGGGAGACCGGCGTGACGCTGTTGGAGTTCTTCGCGCAGAATCGGCGCGAGTTTGCCGAACTGGTCTTGGAACATTTGTTCCTGGTGGTCATGTCCACCGGCATCGCCGTGCTGATCGGCGTGCCGCTGGGGATCTTGCTGACGCGCAAACCGGCGCTGAGCAAACCGATTCTCGGCTTCGCCAATATCATGCAGACGGTGCCGAGTCTGGCGCTGTTCGGTTTTCTGATCCCGCTCAATATTTATTTGTTTCAGTTCAAAATCGTCGGCGGCATCGGCGCGCGCACGGCGATCGTCGCGCTTGGTGCTCTACTCGCTGCTGCCGATCATCCGCAATACCTTTACCGGCATCAGCAACGTCGATCCGGCGATCCGCGACGCCGGCCGCGGCATGGGCATGACCGACCGCCAGTTGCTCTTTCAAGTCGAACTGCCGCTCGCTCTCGGCGTGATTCTCGCCGGCGTGCGCGTGGCCACGGTGATTTGCGTCGGCACGGCGACCATCGCAGCGGCCATCGATGCCGGCGGCTTGGGCCGCTATATCTTTCGCGGCTTGCGCGCCAATGACAATGTTCTCATTCTCGCCGGCGCCGTGCCGGCGGCGCTGATCGCGCTCGGCGCGGATTTGGCCTTGGGCTATTTCGAAAAAACGATTCAGCTTGGTGCCGCCGCGCGTAGCAAGTCAAAAAAACTGCTATGGGCCAGTGCGCTGATCGTTCTGCTATTTCTCGGCGGGATGTATTTTTTTACAGCCAAGGGTGCCGGGCGCGTCGCCGTGGGTTCCAAAGACTTTACCGAACAGGTGATTCTCGGCGAGATTCTCGCCCAAGTGATCGAGGCGAAAGCAGGAATGCAGGTGGTGCGCCGATTCGATCTGGGCGGCAATCTCGCCCATGACGCGCTCGTCGGCGGCGAGATCGATCTCTACGTCGAGTACAGCGGCACGGGGTTGCTGGCAATCTTGAAGGAGCAACCGCTAGCCGATCCGCAGGAAGTTTACCGCCGGGTCAAAGCGGAATACGCCAAGCGCTTCGACCTCGAATGGACCGAGCCGCTCGGATTCAACAACACCTTCGCAATTCTGGTTCGCGGCGACGATGCCAAGAAGCTCGGTTTGAAAACTGTCAGCGATGCGGCGAAGGTATCGTCGCAGTGGCGCGCCGGTTTCGGCCAGGACTTCATGTCGCGCGCCGACGGTTATCCGGGATTTTCCAGAGCCTATGGACTCCACTTCGAGGCGACGCGTGAGATGGATCTGTCGCTGACCTACCGGGCGCTGGCCGAAAATCAGGTCGATCTCATCGCCGGCAACTCCACCGACGGTTTGATCGCGCGCTACGGTTTGTTCCAATTGGAGGACGACCGCCACTATTTCCCGCCCTACGATGCCGTGCCCGTGGTGCGGCAAGCGACGTTGCAAAAATATCCGGCGCTGCGCGACGTGCTGAGACAGCTCGGCGGCATTCTCACCGTCGATGAGATGCGCAAGCTCAATTACGCGGTGGACGGCGAGAAGCGCCAGGCCAAGGATGTGGCGCGGGAGTTTTTGCGCGGCAAGGGGTTGGTGCCGTGAGACACATGGCGCCGACCGACTGATTGACAATCACGAGATCTACGTCTACGAATTTAATCTAACTGTCGCGCCTATTAGTTCAATTCCATCTTAAAGGCACTTAGAGTTCGATGCTTCCGACGCTAATTAGACTGCCGTTAAACAGCACGGCGCACCCGTCGCCCTGCCTCTAAGTTCTACGCGTCATGGCTTTTCGCATCCTTGCCGACGTCACAGTCGTCCTCCATCTCGGCTTCGTTCTATTCGTGGTCCTCGGGGGCGTGCTCGTCGCGCGCTGGCCGCGGATCGCTTGGGTACACCTTCCCGCGGCCGGGTGGGGTGCGTGGGTCGAGTTCGCTGGCTGGTTATGTCCGCTCACACCGCTCGAGAACTGGTTTCGGCGGCAAGGCGGCGGGGCTGCCTACACCGACAGCTTCGTCGAGCACTACCTCGTTCCCATCCTATATCCGACCTCGCTCTCGCGCGAGCTTCAGTGGGGACTGGGCGGCCTTGTGCTCTTGGTCAACCTGACCGTGTATCTGCTGGTCTTTCATCGTCGCGCTCGGCCGTAGCTCTTTGCTGCGTAACGGTCGAATTGACCTTTTTGTTTCAGATCGACCGCTAAGAGCGACGGCTGAGCGTTGTGTAAACCCTGAGATGGAACTGATTTCTCCATTGAACCAATCACGCTACAGGCAATTGTTGTGTCAATTAGCTGTTGGCCCGCAGCTTAACATTGACAAGCTGGGGTAGCCGGTGGATATTGCAACCGAAAATTCCCGCATTGAACATAACGAACATTGAGCGTCAATTTCACGCCCCAATTTGCAACTATTAGAAAAACTTTATTGGCCCAAGAGGCTTTAGAGGCAGTCGAGGCCGCAGTGCATGCGCTCCCGCTCGCCCTCGCCGCTTCGCCGACCTAAAGAAAGATCACATTCCATGACGCACGCTGACATCATCGATATTCGAGGCCTCTCTCTCAGTGCGCCCAGCTCCGCAGCTGTTGAGCGTTTCGACGCGCTGATTGACGACATCTACTACTACCGCCTGGGGACAGGGGATCGCCTGGACGCACTGTTGCAGGAGTTTCCGGAGTTTGTCCTTGCTTATGTACTCAAGGGCTACTCTCTCATGACCGAAGGTACGCTCGACGCCCACCCCAAGGCACGGGCACACCTGCTGAAGGCGGAGGCGTTGCCTGCCAATCCCCGGGAGCGATTGCACCAAGAAGCCTTGCGTGGCTGGATTGCGCAAGATTTTTCTGCTCGTGCGGCGGCATGGGAGCAAATCCTGGTCGAGTGGCCATTGGATTTGCTGGCTTTGCGTCAACACACAGGCACGCTTTTCTGGACCGGTGACAAACGACATCAAGCCGAAGTGAGCGCGGCAGTCGCCGGCCATTGGGGCCCCCGGACGCCCGGTTATGCGCACTTTCTTTCGGCTCATGCCTTCGCGATGGAAGAGGTTGGCCAGTACGAAGTGGCCGAGCGTTGCGCCCGCGAGGCGCTGGCTTTGCAGCCGCAGGATCTTTGGGCCTTGCATGGCTTGGTCCATGTGTTCGAGATGCAAGGCCGTGTCCGGGAGGGCATCGAACTGCTCAGCGATGCGGCGCGGTTTCTCAACGACTACAATCTCTTTCGCGGCCACCTGTGGTGGCATTTGAGTTTGTTCAAGTTTTCGCAGGGCCGTTTCGACGAGGTTCTCGATCTGTTTGATCGTGAGGTTTATCCGAAGTCGTCCACCTTTTACATTGACGTTCAAAATGGCGCCTCGTTGCTGGCGCGCCTGGAATTCCAGGGTGTTGACGTCGGGCTGGCGCGCTGGGAGCGCCTGGCGCAAGCCTCCTTGCTCAACGCTACGCAAAGCACGGTATGGTTTACCTCCATGCATCACGTCATGGCACTGATGCGCAGCGGGCGGGTATCGGCGGTGCAGTCAGCGTTCGAATACCTGCGCTCTGCAGGGACGAGCTCCACACAGGCGGCGCTGGCGCACGAGCTCGCCCAGGCCGCGGCGGCTTTTTACCAGGACAAGCCCCGCGAAGCGCTTGAGCGGATGCTGGCCGTACGCCAGCGCCACGGGGAACTCGGTGCGAGCCACCTCCAACAAGACCTCTACGACCAGATCATGGTCATGGCTGCCTTGCAGCTAGGCGATTTACCTCGGGTGCGTCAGCTGCTCAAGGCTCGCCTGAGCGACGCGCATTTGGGACGCAGCGTCGTGGCAAGCTTACGAAAGCCGCTCGCGTCGTGTCGACGAGGCTCATGACGCAGCGGCTGTGCGCGCGGCGTTGCGCTGGGACACGAACTAGCTGCGTCAACGCATATTGCGGTGCGCGAAGCCTGGCAAGGACTTCATGTGGCGCGCCGACGGCTATCCGGGATTTTCCAAAGCCTACGGACTCCACTTCGAGGCGACGCGTGAGATGGATCTGTCGCTGACCTACCGGGCGCTGGCCGAAAATCAGGTCGATCTCATCGCCGGCAACTCCACCGACGGTTTGATCGCGCGCTACGGTTTGTTTCAATTGGAGGACGACCGCCACTATTTCCCGCCCTACGATGCCGTGCCCGTGGTGCGGCAAGCGACGTTGCAAAAATATCCGGCGCTGCGCGACGTGCTGAGGCAGCTCGGCGGCATTCTCACCGTCGATGAGATGCGCAAGCTCAATTATGCGGTGGACGGCGAGAAGCGCCAAGCGAAGGATGTCGCGGGGGTATTTGCGCGGCAAGGGATTGGTGCCGTGAGTCACATGGCGCCGACCGCCTGACTGACGATCAGTAGAGCGGCGTTCAGGCTGAATAAGCCCTCCATCGTTCTCTAGATCAGAATGTATATTTTAAACGAAGTTCCGACCCGGGGGCGGTTGTCGACCCATACACCCCAAGAATTTGGAGCGGCTTACGAGACCGGTACCATGGTCGAAAACCTTTACACGAAATTTGGGACTAGTATAAAATATGTCGGTCGCCGGGAGCGTCACTATGAGTTTTTCACGGTGCTTCCAAGTTCGATGGGCTCTATGGAACACCGGTAGCCGGGATTTTGTGGAATCGGTCGACAGTGGACCGTGACGACTTTGACGCCACCGTAGACGCAGCAGGCTGACGAAGACTCAGACGACCGTGCAAATTTTTATGCACTCCTCTAGCAGCAAACCACGTCAGCCGCGATCGGCGTGAAGCAATAGAAACATTTTCTCACCGGCCGAAATGTATTGGTACGACCGCCGGATCGAGACGCAGTTAGGATTTGAGGTATGTCAATGCAAAGTGAACCGAAAGAGTTGATCGAGGCGAGGCAGGCATTGAGCGACGCCGAAGGAGTTCTCACCAATCCAGAAATGGTTCCTCGGTTTAGAAAAGGCGTTAGCTTGCTTGCTGACTTCATTGTCGGTGATGATGTTCGGTTAAAAGATGTTGCGAAGAACCTCGTGTCTGCATATCGACTCAAAATACTTTCGAGAATCAATAAAAACCTTTCTGAGATTGATTCTCATTCTGACGAATCCTTGGAGCATTGGGTAAATGTCCTGAACGCATTTTGCGACGCTGGCTTAGATCAGCTGGGCAACCTAACGACCCTTAGGATCGAAATCCTTGAGAGATTAAACGCCCGCCTCCACTCAAACAGCCTTTCAGTCCAGCTTGATGAGCTTGAACAATCGTTGAGGGACTATCTAGCTAAAAAGACGTAAGAATCGAATAAATCCCTGCACGTCGCCATTCACTCAAAGCAGTTCTACCCTTATCAGATCTCAAATACGTACCTTGAAAACCACGCACACTCTTTTCTGCGACGAAACTGGTAACACCGGGAGCAGGTTCCTTGATCCGGCACAACCCATGTTCGCCGAAGGCGGCTGGATCATATCTCACAAGAACCACGCCGCGGCCAGGAAAAGCATCAGTGAGATTGAACGAACTTTTAGTTCCAAAAGCCCCCGAACTCAAGGGCAAGAATCTGATCAGAGTCGACCCGTGGTCAGAAGGTGATTCGCGATGTCACTCACGCAATGGGTAAAAATTGCGGAGTGCCCTATATTCACGTGGTAGAGAAACGGTACTTCGTCTGTTCGAAAATTGTTGAGACGTATTTCGATACCGTATACAACCCGCGAGTTCCTTCAGCCGAAGGCTATGACCAGATCAACGTCAGAGGATCGCCCAACAGTTTTACGATATCGGAGGATTCATTGATCGATGACTTCGCCGAGGCTTACCGAGTAAAGGATGCTGCGAGAGTGAAGGATAACGCAAAGTCTTGGATGCTGAGAGCTTCAATAATGGGATTGACCGAATTCGCTGACAAATTGGAGGGGGTTCTACCGGAAATTGAGAGCGAGATCATGGCAGAGAAACGTGCCGATGATTCGAAAGTAGTCCCGAGCGGGTTAGCGCTTAGGCCTACCGGTCGTCGCCCAGGTATTCCAATTTCTTGAGGCGAACTGCCCTTACCGGTGTGATATCGTTCACGATCAAATTCACTCGTTGAACCAATTTACAAATATGCGTATGATCTTTTTGCCAAAGCAACGCCTGGAGTGCTTGGAATGAGGGATCGAAGGAAAGTTCACTTTGGATTCGACAGGGCCTGCTCCCTTTCGTTTGCTGACTCAAAAACAGAACCCATTCTAGAGCGGCAGATTTTGCATTGGCAGGTGCAAGATATTTCATTGAACTGGCACTCAAGAACAGGCCGATTCCACCGGGGAACATCACTCGGATAGCGTTCGCGAATCTCGGAGGGATATTGTGTGGCACATTTCAATACACGCACCCGCAGCTAGGGTCGTTTCCTGTTTTAGGCGATATTATCGCTTCCCAGCAGTGGGCACACGTGGTATTCGGAAGATTGATAACCGAATTGAAGCAAACCAGCTAGTTACAATACAGAAAGAGAAGAATAAACGTTAAACCCATGCCGATAGATCGAACGACCGCAAACGGTAATGTCAGCCGAAAACTCGATGTCCCCGCTCTCGACGATCGGACAACGACGTAAATGCTCGCCTGAAGTCATGGGTCGGCAAGAATACCCGGTACAAGAGATTCATGTTTTCATATGCGACCTCACCCAAGGCCGCATTTGAAGAGGATGAAGAACTATCACGACTTTGGTGGAAGCCAAAGTCTGGACAATGATATCCACCCTCAACGCCCGCAGGGTACTGATTGGAGGTGCCCAGTGTGTCCAGTATTTAGTCCATTCCCAGCATTTAGGTTCTAGGCGAGGCGGGGGTGAGGAGCCGGGGCGGACGACCGGCTCCTCGCATAACATTCCACGGAGAGGACTATGAGCGAGCCTAATTATCTTTACAAATATCTTGGACTGAAACCTGACGGAACCGTGAGGGCTGACTTTCTGGAAAATGGTTTGTTTCGATTCACCCAGCCCGATAAGCTGAATGACCCTTTTGAAGTCAAGCCAGAGGTTTTAATGGAAGCCTATTCTACAGAGGATGTCGAACGGGCTCGTGAACGAGCTTTGGAAGCCGGATTTCCTGAGGACAATCTGGATAAATTCCTAGGCTTATTTCTAAAAACCTCACCGCGACGGATGACGGTCGAGGAGTTTCCAGGATTGACCTATCCAAAAATACCTGGGACGGAAAAGCGTTTTCGATCGCTCGTCGAAATGGATGAATATAAAGCACACGCTCGCCTGAAAGACGTTTACGAACACATAAATAAAACTTATGGCATATTTTCCCTCACTAGATCGAGAAGCAATCTGACGATGTGGTCACATTATGCCGAGAGCCACAAAGGACTTGTGGTTGGGTTTGATAGAAATCACGGTTTTTTTGGGAAGGCTAAAGAGTTACAAAAAATAGATTACCGAGACGAGCGAATATCACTCACCTCGAACGACGGCTACTTGCGTCTTGTTGGAAAAGATCTGCCATCCGGATCGGACTATAAGGAACTTGCTGACCAGCTATTTCTACGAAAACATCCCGATTGGGAAAATGAGGAAGAATGGCGGATGATCAAACGGTTAGATGAAGCCACGACTACGAGTCCTACCGATCCCAACGTATATTTGTACGAAATACCGTGCGACGCGATCAGAGTCATAATACTGGGAGCACAAATTTCCAATGAAAATAGAGAAAAAGTGATTGAAATGATTGAGCTGTTGGGGCGATGGTCCGTCTTCAAACCCTCCAAGCGACCCTCAGTGATAGCAGCTTTGGACTCGAATTTGAGGAGCTTGGGGCGACATCATAAGCGATCGTGCATCCCCCTAACCTGAAACCAACGGCAGCAACTAGTGTCCGAATCGTGTCCGAAACACACCGGACAAAGGACCCGAACAGACCCGAAAACCAGCCGCCCAGATAGCTGAAATTGTCGGGTATATTTGGGTCTTCCTGTGTGCCGTGATGGCTTCAACTCGATTCGTAATCAGTAGGTTGCGTTGACAGTTTCTCGCAGCCTTTTTCTCGCCTCGTTGTTGCAACTTCCGAGGGGCCGTTGTTACATGAGTTTATCAAGTTTAGCGGAGGTGCATTATGGCGAAGGTAACAGGTTTCATCGATGCCGATGGCCATGTGGTCGAAGCAGACTCCGAGCTGCTCGATTTCCTACCTCCACCGTTCAAAGGACGGGACGATCTGATGGCATTCCCGTTTTTCCCGACGCTCGACGGTTTTCACCGGCAAGCGCGGCGGATCGTCGATGGCAAAGGCCGTTCCATCGCCAAGGCCAGTTTGAAAGAGTGGCAGCAGTTTCTCGACGAAGATGAAATCGCCTGGTCGGTGCTTTATCCGACCACCGGGTTCACCTTCGGTTTGATCCGCGACAAGGATTGGGCTTGTGCGGTGGCCACCGGATACAACAATTATCTTTACGAAACCTTCACTAAATCGGAAAAACGTTTGAAGGGTATGGCGCTGATCCCGCTGCAAGCTATTCCCGACGCGGTGAAGGAACTGAGGCGCGCGGTGAAAGAGCTCGGCTTCGTCGGCGGGGTCTTGCCGGCGGTCGGATTGCGCCAGCCTTTCGGCGATGAGAGATATTTTCCGGTCTACGAGGCGGCGCAGGAGTTGGGCGCCTTGTTCGCCGTGCACGCCGCGCCGACGCAGGGGATTGGCGTCGACGGCTTTGACCGATTGATCGAAGTGCGCACTTTGAGTCATGGCTTCGGCCAGATGATTCAGATCACCAGCATGATCTACAGCGGCGTGTACGACCGGTTCCCCAAGTTGAAGGTTGCCTACGCCGAGGCCGGCTGCGGCTGGGTGCCGTATCTGATGGAACGTTTGGATTTGGAGTACGAACACCGCTCCAACCAGGCGCCGGATTGCAAGAAGCTGCCTTCGGAGCATTTGAAGAGCGGGCGAATTTTTATCCACTGCGAATTGGAAGATCGCGGTATCCCGCAGGTTGCCGAGGTTTTGCGCGACGACATTTTGTTTTGCGCCAGCGATTTTCCCCATGAGCCGCGCAATGAATTTCGCGAGAATATCGAAAGATTCATGGCGCGCGAGGATGTCAGCGCGGATATCAAGCGCCAAATTTGTTTCGAGAATCCCAAACGGATGTATCCGCTGGCGATGCAGTAAGATAAGATTTGAATATCGGACCAACCCGCCACGGTGAAGCAACCGCCCGCGGGGAATTTGTTTCACCGTGGTACAGCTTTGAAACCTCCTACCGGTAACGGCGCGTTTCGCGCGCTTCGCTATCCCGACTACTTTTGGTTTTGGTCGAGCTATTTCGTTTCCAACGTCGGTTCATGGATGCAGAGCATCGCCATGGGCTGGCTGCTCTTTGACCTGACGGGGTCGCCGCTTTATCTCGGGCTCTTCAGCTCGCTGCGCATGGTGATGTTGCTGAGCTTTTTTATTATCGGCGGGATCATGTCGGACCGCATCGATCGGCGCAAAGTGATGCTGTGGATTCAATTCATCGCCGCCGGCACATCTCTGATCTTGGCGTTACTGGTATCGGGTCACGCGATCCAGGTCTGGCATATCTTCGTGCTCGGCGCGGTCACGTCAACGACCTGGGCGTTCGAACAGCCGGTGCGCCAGGCGCTGCTGCCGCAACTGGTGCCGCGCGATGTCCTGGTCAATGCCCTGGCGCTGAACGCGGTGACCTGGAACGGCGCCGGCTTGCTCGGGCCGAGCTTGGTCGGGATTTCCGTCGGCACGATCGGCATCGACGGCTGTTTCTACGTCAACGTCGTCAGTTACCTGGCGGTGGTTGCGGCTTTGCTGCGGATGCACGTCCCGGCCAACGTGCAGGAGCCGGGGCGCGGCACGGTGCTGCAGAGCTTGCTCGGCGGATTTCGCTACGTCCGCGCCGAGCCGGTCATCTTCAACTTTCTTGCGGTCTCGGCGATTTTCAATATCTTCGGCCGTTCTTATGTGACGCTTTTGCCGGTGTTCGCCAAAGAAGTCTTGCGGGTCGGCGCTTCCGGCTTTGGCTTTCTCGCCGCGGGTCCGGGGCTGGGAACGATCTTTGGTTCGCTCACCCTGGCGAGCTTGGGACGAGTGGAAGCCAAGCGCTGGCTCATGGTCTCCATGCTGCTCGCCTTCGCCGCGGTGCTGTGCGGCTTTGCCGTGAGCCGTAACTTTTCTCTCGCCGTCGCGCTCTTGGTTGCCATCGGCGGCCTGAGCACGGTATTTGAAACACTGCTCAATACCTCGATACAGCTGCGCGTCGACGAGGCATTTCGCGGCCGGGTCTCCGGCTTCTACGGTTTGACCGGCGGCGGCTTGCGTGAGTTCGGCGGCATGCAAGCCGGCTTCGTCGCCGAATGGACCAGCGCGCCGGTGGCGATCGTCGCGGGTGCGGTCGTCCTGGTGCTGGTCGGTTACACGTTCCTCGGTGCGCGATTGAAGAGGTTGGTGGATTCGGTTTAGCGATCATGACTGCAGAAAGGTTATAAAAATGAAGTTGACAATCGTCCAGTTGGTTTTGAGTTTGTTCATTGCTCTAGCCGCATTACCGGTGCAGGGGCAAAAGCTCGATCGCGCCGTGCTCGCTTTCGGTTCCACCGGGCCAAACCTGACGACGTTCTGGCTCGCCCGCGAGGCCGGTTTGTATAAACAATACGGATTAGATGTCGACGTGGTGTTTTTCCGCGGCAGCACGATCGCGATCAACGCGCTTGCGACCAAGGATGCGCATTTTGGCGCCTTCGGCGCCAGCTCTTCGGTGCTCGCCCGGCTCGGCGGCCTCGACACGGTGCTGATCGCCACCGCGACGCCGGGCTTGCTCTTCTATCTGGTGACCAAAAAAGATATTAAAAACGCCGCCGACATGAAGGGCAAAAAGATCGGCGCCAGCCGGCCCGGCACGGATTCGGATCTCGCTGCCCGAGTCGCGGTGCAGAAGCTCGGACTGGCGGAGAAAGATGTTGCGATTTTGCCGATGGGCACGGATGTCGAGCGATTGTCGGCGATGGGACAAGGCGTTATCGATGCCACGGTGGTGACCATCGGCGGCTATGTGGCGGCACAAAAACTGGGATTCCATGCGATCTTGGATCTTTCCCAAGCGAACGTGCCCTACGAAGCGGCTTCGATGATTACCACGCGTTCACTGATCAAAGAAAATCCGGAACTGGTGGGTAAATTCGTCAAAGGCTTCGTCGCGGCGATTCAATACGCGCAAACCCATAAAGACTTCACCTTGAAAGTATTGAGTAAGTACATGCGCACGAACGACGCGGATATTCTCAACGCCAGCTACGATTACTACGTCGGCCGCATCATCCCGCGAGTTCCCTACGTCAGCGAGAAGGGACTCCAAGGCGTGATCGATTTCATTCGTCAGCGCAATCCGCAAACGCCCAACGTCAAAGCTGCAGATTTCATGGACAACCGGTTTATTAAGGAGTTGGACGACAGCGGCTTTATCAAGGCACTTTATAGCCGCGAAGGGAGATGATCATGAGGATTCCGACAGGCCTATCGGTATTAGCGCTGCTTCTATTAGCCGTTTCGGTGGTTGCTGCCGACGCCATCGACTGCCAGGTCACTTCGGGGTTCTCCAGTCAGGGAAGCGTCGGAAAAACTGTGATCGATACGATTCGTGGCACCACAGAGCGTTTGACGATTGCGCTTTACGGATTCGACAACACGGATCTCGGCGACGGGTTGCTCCAGTTAGTTAAGAAGAAAGTTATCGTGCGATTAAAGATCGACACGACGCGCAGCGCGAGCTAAAAAATCGTTGCGCTGATCGACAATCTTCAGAGCCGGTGGTGTCGAAGTCCAAACCGTGGCGCCCGACGGACGCAATCATAACAAGTTCGCGATTATCGATGGCCGGCGTGTCCTTACCGGCTCTTACAACTGGACGCTAAAGTCGGAAGAGCAACTGGGAGAACTTGCTGATCCTCGATTGCCCGAGCTCTCGCCAAATCTTATGAGAGCGAGTGGGAGGCGTATTCATTAGTCTTTGCCAGCTTCATTCACATGTCGCTATTTCTGATCAGCTGCGCGTAGAAGCGGATGCAGCGTTCAGTAGTCTGCAATCGAAATGCGCTCGTCAACGCCGTGAATCCGCTTGGCATCCTCTGGGCGAAAAGCGATCGGCACGAACCGGTAAATATGTTTCGTGAGCTTGGCATAGTGGCGGGTGTCCGTTGCCGCGATCATCAAAAAGGGCGCGACAATGGTTTGGGGCACGACCTGGCTGAATCGTGCGGTGCACGAGCTTGAAGCTGTCCGCATCGATGGATGATATCGGCGATGGATCCATTGGATTCGGTAGCGGGGTGATTTTCACCCGGGCATCGCCGATCACCTGGCGTATGCGCGCGGTCACTGCTTCGATCGTGTCGCCGCTGATCAGGCGAAAGTTGATTACCGCTTGGGCCTGGGCGGGTAAAACGTTTTCCTTATCGCCGGCGTGAAATATCGTTGTAGCCTGGGTTGTGCGAATCATCGAGTCGGTCAGTGGCGACTTGGCCAATTCGCGCTTAAGCCAGGGCTCGGTCAGCCATAGATTGGCGAGCAAGATTTTCTTATCCCACGACAGTTCGGGACCAACGAAATTGAAAAACTCCTTAACTGCGTCGTTGATGCGCCCCGGGAAGCGCGTCCTTTCAACCTTGTCGATGGCCCGGCTGAGAATGCCGATGGCGCTTTCGCTGGGAGGGAGCGAGGAGTGGCCGCCGGGACTGCTGACGGTCAACTTCAGGGTTAGATAACCTTTTTCGCCGATCCCAATCATCGCAACCGGAGCGGCCACGCCCGGAATAATTCCGTCGGTGATCGCGCTGCCCTCGTCGAGTGACAAACTCGAGCTGCACGTCGCGCTCGCCGAGCAGCGCGGCGATTTTTGCAGCGCCCTGTTGGCCGCCGATTTCTTCATCGTGGCCGAATGCGAGATAGATGGTGCGTTGCGGTTGAAAGCCGTCAGCGAGCAGGCTTTCGACGGCTTCGAGTATGCCGAGAACGCTCGCCTTGTCGTCTATCGTGCCGCGACCCCAGACGTAACCGTCGGCGACGTTTCCGGAAAATGGCGCATAAGTCCACGACATTTCCGTTGCCGGATCGACCGGCACGACATCCATGTGGGCCATGAGCAGGATCGGTTTTAGCCGGTCGTCTTTGCCTTTCCAGGTGTAGAGCAGGCTGTAGTCGTTGACGATCTCTTTGGTGAGCTGCGCGTGAACTCGCGGGAAGGATTTTGCCAAGAAAGCGTGGAAACTTTCGGAATGGTTCGGTGTTCGATTCCGTTACTGATTCGACGGAGATTGTTTTGATCTGAATGGCTTCCGACAAACGTGTCATGACGGCATTTTGATCGAGTTGAAGCTGCGGTGCAGGCGGTGGATGGAGTTGGCGGGATCTGAAGGTCATCGTGCGGATGACCAGCAACGCCAAGACAACGCCAAACAGGACGGTGAGCGATAGTGCGAGGCGTTTCATGACTATTGGCGACTCTTAACGAGACTGGTAGCAAGTTCGCGTGAGGACTGCAAATCCAATGGGTGCAGCAGTTCGTCGATTTGACAACTCCCACTGGGTCCGATAATTTTTTCGAATAAACAAAAAAGCAAATTTTGGAGGAATTAGATGAGCGATTTTTATACGGATTGGTTGGAACAGTCCAAAGCCAATGAAAAAGCGGTCGCCGAGTCGCCACGATTCACGCGTTCGAAAGATCTCAAGTGGGTGCGCACGCCGCAGGATTTCAAAGCGGCCTTGATGATCGCGCCGGAGTTGGGTTTCACGACCGGCGGCAGCTGCATGATGCGGGCGGAGATCCCGGTGGGCTGGCATTCCGGCAAACATCTGCACGGCGAAGAGGCGATCTATGTCGAGAGCGGCGAAGGCTTCATGGTTCTCGACGACAAACGCTACGATTTCGGCCCAGGCACGATCATTCATGTGCCCTATCGGTCGACGCATCAGCTCTTCAACACGGGCAAAGTGCCGGTGGGCTACATTTCCGGCCTGGCGTGGCACCTCGAAGCCGCGGTCTACATGGGCAAAATGGAACAGTTGGAAGTGTGCGGCGAGAACGATCCGAAAGTGCTCGCGGCCTACCCGAAGGAAGAATCGCAGTACTGGCCCGAAGACGGCCGGCGGATCTCGATGCATCAGAGCCCAGCATGTGAAGTCGGACGAGTCGAAACATGGCGCGACCTATTTCTTGATGGGCCGCAGCGGCAAGGACAATGGCTTCAAGGCGACCGGCGTGGCGATCAGCTCGATCTTCGTCGATCTGCCGCATACCAAGAGCCACAGCCACGCCCATCCCGAAGCCTATCTCTACGCGCTCGAAGGCGACGGCTATTCCGAGATCGGCGGCAAACGCTACGATTGGAATCAAGGCGACGCCATCCACGTGCCGCCGGGCATGCTGCATCACCAGCACTTCAATCCATTCGATCGCGACATGAAAGAACTGCGCTTCGAGTTCGGCGTGCGTTACTGGTTTGTCGATCAGTGGAAAGGCTACGTCACCATCGATAAGCACTTGAAGGCGACGACGCATATGATCGACTAGTACTGTTTTGGTTTAGTCTAAAGGGCGAGCTGGCCATGGAGTCAGCTCGCCCTTTTTTTAACAACAGGTCAGATCGGAAAATCTTTGGGATTGGGCGACGAGGAAAGCTCGAAGGCATTGAGCGTGCACGAGATCATGGAGTAATAGCCGATGGTTGCCGTGAGTTCGACCAAACCGGCGACGCCTAAGCGGGTCAGCATCGATTGGAAAGCCTTCTCGTTCACCCGATGGCTGTGCAGCACTGCGCGAACGTAGTCGACGATTTCCCCTTCGTCAGGCGGGAGTCCCGTGGTGGATTGGCGCTGGTGCACCGCGCGCAGCGTATCTGGGCTAATGCGGTTTCTCTCGGCGTTTCGCACACCGGCGGCCCACTCATGGATGCAGTCCAATTCTCGCGATGTGGTCAGCGCGGCCAGCGCGCGTACCTTCGGTTCGAGTTTGCCGTCGAAGCGAAGATAGCCTCCTAGGCTGGCGGTGTGGTCGGCAATGGTCGGCACGTGCAACAAAGCCGGAAAGCAGCCGCGCACTTCCCCGCGGCTTTTGACGATGGCGTCGTATACTTCCTGGTGTTCCGGCGCTAAACTCTCCTTGTTTTCAATCAGCGGTATTCTTGCCATAATTCCTCCTTAGCTTTCCGCTTTATTCCATGATGAGGCGGCGATGCAATGGGTGGATGGGGTTATCGATATTCGCTGCGGTGGACAATGGCGCAGCGTGGCGGTGTGGAGTTGAATATTTCTCGCGAGAATTTCTTGCAACGTGAAGAAACTTTTTCTATAGATTTCCTGATGCCTGGATTTCCGCAAAACAAAAGCGACGACTCGAAGATGATGCTCGGTTTCATCGTGCGCCGTTGTGCGGCGGACATCGGCCACACCCCGTCGCCCGACGAGTTCGCCAAGTGGGCCAACGGCGACAACTTGAAGGGAAGCCGATTTTGTTTGTTCGGCAAAGAAATCTCGCCAACCGCGGCGAAGGTGATGTTCAGCCAACCCGGCAGACTTGTCACGGTCAGTCCACAGGGCATGGCGCGGATCTCCAAGGGCAACGGGCGCTTATGATTGATTTCTCATAAACCCCGCCTCTTGAGGCGGGCACAACTAAATGGGGTTTCCAAAGGGGGCGAGCATCCCCTTTGGTCAAGCGCGGGATTAAATCCCCGCCCGCGAAGTGGTTTCGTTTAATAGTCGCGTTTTTCCCCTCGGTCGTTTTCACTTTTTGGTCTTAAATTTTCGTTCTAGACTTCACGGACCTGCGGCAGTATAGCTGGGCCATTGCTGCTGGAGGGGAGTCTATGGAAGAGCAAATACGCCGCTTGAGCGCGCATTTTGGCTGGAATCTCAGCGATGAAGAGGTTCGCCGCATTGCCGCGGAGGCGCTGGTGCAGGAGCAAGTGCTCGAACGTCTAAAACAAGTAAATTTAGCGCAGACTCGACCCATCATGGGTGTTGTCAAATCACGTCGAACCGACGCAGGCAGCCGGGGGCGAAAATGAGCGGGCTCGAACTCGATCGCGCGACGATTGCCGACATGGCGCCGGTCATCAAGGCGAAAAAGCTTTCCGTCGTCGATTTGACCCAGGAGTTTCTTGACCGGATCGGACGTCACAATCCGGCGCTCAATGCCTTTCAGACGGTCACAGCTGCGGACGCACTGAAGCAGGCGCGCACACTTGATCGTGACCTGCGCGCGGGCAAGTGGCGCGGGCCGCTCCACGGCATTCCATTTTCGATCAAAGACAACTTGGCAACCCAAGGCGTCAAAACCACTGCCGGGTCGAAGCAACTCGCCAACTGGATTCCCGATTATGATGCAAGCGTTGTCGCTAAGTTGAAATCTGCCGGCGCGGTCATACTCGGTAAAACTAATATGCACGAGTGGGCGTCTGGCAGCACGACGATCAATCCCTACTACGGCACCACGGCCAATCCTTGGGACCGTAATCGCATATCGGGTGGGTCGAGCGGCGGATCGGCGGCATCGGTCGCTGCAAGTCTGTGCTTGGGCTCCATCGGCACGGATAACGCCGGCTCGGTGCGCCATCCGGCATCGCTCTGCGGCGTGGTCGGATTGAAACCAACCTTTGGCCGAGTCAGCCGATATGGCGGTGTCCTGGGCACGGGCGGATTCTCGACCGATCACTTCGGTCCGTTTGCCAAGACCGTCAAAGATTGCGCGCTGATGCTCAAGGCGATCGCCGGGCATGACCTTAAAGATCCTCTCAGTTCGCCAGAGCCGGTGGCGAACTATACCAGCGCCATCGGCAAGCCGGTCAAAGGACTGCGTGTGGGACTGATCGAAGGTTACTTTGATGAGTTCATGAGCGCGGAGGTGCGGCTTTCTTTTGAAACCGCAGTGAGTCAACTGAAGACCCTTGGCATGAAGGTCGTCAAGCTCCATATCGCTCACACCGATATGATTGCCGCGGTGCAGTTGGCGACCAGCCGGGTCGAGAATGTTGCAACCGCTCACGAATATTTGCGCAACGCGCCGCGCGATTACAGTCACTCGCTGTTCTACCGTCATATCAAAGCTCTGCTAATCCCGGCCGATGTCTACGTCACCGCGCAACGGGTGCGGCGGCTGATCTGCGAAGCCTTCGAAGCGGCGTTCGACAAGGTCGATGTCATGGTGGCGCCGACGGTGGGGTCGCCGGCGCAAACCATCGAGGAGTGCCGCCAAGGTTTCGCCATCGTCGACGGCCGGCGCGTTGAGCTGCAAGAAGAGCGCGGCACGACGGGCACCTTGTGTACGATTCCCTTCAACGTTACCGGGTTGCCGGCGATGAGTTTGTGCTGCGGTTTTTCTTCCCAAGGATTGCCGATCGGCATGCAAATCGTCGGCGCGCCCTTCGATGAGGCGCGGCTGTTTCAAGTGGGCCATGCCTATGAACAGGCAGCAGGTTGGTATCGACAGCATCCGAAGTTGGATTGATGGAACCGGCTAGATTTATCAAAATGCGTCGAAGTAACCCGTCACCACTACACCGACAACCACCGCGCCAATCGTCCAAAGGACGCCAATCACGATGGCTGCTACACGGCTTCTGGCCAAGTTACCGCTGGCCTGTTGAGCGGCTTGCCGTGCGTCTGCGAGGACCGTAGCGGGGATCAGCCTGAGCGCCAGGAAGATTCCCAGCGGCAACAGCACGAGATCGTCGAGATAACCCAATACCGGGATGAAGTCCGGAATCAGATCGATGGGACTCAAAGCGTAGGCAACCACGATCGCGATGACCAGCTTCGCAGCCCATGGCGTGCGCGGATCACGGGCGGCAAAATAGAGCGCGACGGTCTCGCGTTTGAGCGCCCGTGCTTTTGTCCTAAGGTTTTCGATCAATCTTCCGCTCATCCGGTGACCGCGTATTCAGATGGTGATTGCCCCATTGCAACCGTCTTGTTATGCTTTTTGAACACTATCATGATTTCGCTTTTAGGTAGATTAACGCGGAGGACATGACTCGATGCTTGTTCCTGGTTTGATAGCTTTCCTGGCATGCGTTCTAACGGCCGGTGCAGTGGCGGAGGTGTCGGCACAAGTTAAGCCGGAGAAATTGCGTATCGGCTATGCCGCTCGCGCCGTGGCGCACTCGGTACCGTTCGTCGCCAAGGAAGCGGGTTTTTTCGCCGAGGAAGGGATCAACGCCGAGATCATCCATACGGCGGGGTCGATCGCGCCGATGGCGTTGGCGGCCAATGAAGTCGACATGACGATCATGTCGGCTTATCTGATGATTCCGGTGTCGGTGCAAAATCGCGATATCGTCATGCTCGGCGGTTTTTCCCGCTACGCGACGATGGTCTTTGTCGCGCGGCCGGATATCAAAAGCGCGCAGGATCTGAAGGGTAAGATCGTCGGTATTCAGCGCCCCGGTGACGCCTATGAGAAGAGCGCCCGTTTCGCCTTGAAACATATCGGCCTTGACGCCGACAAGGACGTCAAGTTGCTCTCTCTCGGCAGCAATGACGTGATGTGGGGCGCGCTCAATACCAACCGTGTTGCGGCCACGGTGCTATCGCCGCCAGGGACGTTGTTCGCGCGCAAAGCCGGCATGAACTTCATGGTCGATCTGACCGACTTGAAGTTGGAATATCAGGGCTCGACGATCACCACGCGCCGGTCTCTCGTTCAGAAAAATCCCCAGTTGGCCGCCCGTGCCATGCGCGCCATCGTGCGCGGCGTCCATCTGTTCAAGACCCGCAGAGATGAGACCACCAGGATTCTCAGCAAGTTCCTCGGCACTAAAGACCCGGAAGGCTTGACGGAGTCTTGGGAGTGGGCGGCGAAAATGCCGGCCAAGCCCTACGCTTTCGAGAGCGCCGTGCAGGCGGTGCTGGATCATCTGGCGGAAAACCAGCCCAAATACGCGCAGTACAAGCCAGGCGAATTTATCGATGCGCGCACCCTGACGGAAATCGATAAGAGCGGCTATATCGACAAGCTTTACGGCGGGCAGGCGAGATAGTTCGGCGCGCCATGCTACGCGATCAAGACAGCGGGCAGTTCCGGCTGGTTTCCGAGTTCAAACCTCAGGGCGATCAGCCCCAGGCGATCGATAAGCTGGTTAAAGGGCTTGCGGCCAAGCGGCGCCACCAGGTGCTGTTGGGCGTTACCGGCTCGGGTAAGACCTTCACGATGGCCAATGTCATCGCCCAGGTAAACCGGCCGACCCTCGTCATCGCGCCGAATAAGACTCTCGCCGCGCAACTCTATGAAGAGTTTCGCGCGCTGTTCCCGGAAAACGCGGTGCGCTACTTCGTTAGCTATTACGATTACTATCAGCCGGAAGCGTACCTGCCGTCCACCGACACCTACATCGAGAAAGATTCGTCGATCAACGACGAGATCGATAAGCTGCGCCACTCGGCGACCAAGGCGCTGCTCGAACGGCGCGATACTTTGATCGTCGCCAGCGTATCGTGCATCTACGGCTTGGGCTCGCCGGAAGCTTACTTCGATCTGATGGTCTACGTCGAAGAGGGCGCGACGGTCAATCGCGATCAGATGCTGCGCAAGCTGGTGGATATCCAGTACCAACGCAGCGATTACGATTTTCACCGGGGCACGTTTCGCGTGCGCGGCGATATCGTCGAAGTCTTTCCCGCATATGAAGACCGTTCAGCCCTGCGCATCGAATTTTTCGACGAGACCATCGAGTCGATTCACGAAGTCGATCCGATCCGCGGCAAGATTTTGCGGCGCGTCGACAAGGCGACCATCTATCCGGCAAGCCATTATGTCACCGGGCAAGACCGGCGAAAGCAGGCCGTGCTGGGGATCCGTTTGGAGCTGAAAGAGCGGCTGAAGGAGCTGCAAGACCAGCGTAAATTATTGGAGGCGCAACGCCTGCAACAGCGCACGCTCTACGACCTCGAATTGTTGGAAGAGATGGGCTTCTGCCCGGGTATCGAAAACTACTCGCGCCACTTGACCGGACGCCAGCCGGGCGAGCCGCCGCCGACTTTGCTAAGTTACTTTCCCAATGATTTTCTCCTGGTGATCGACGAGAGCCATGTCACCGTGCCGCAGATCGGCGGCATGTACCGCGGCGACCGCTCGCGCAAAGAGACCTTGGTCGAGTACGGCTTTCGCTTGCCGTCGGCCCTCGACAACCGGCCGCTCAATTTCGATGAGTTCGCGTCGATGATCAACCAAACCATTTACGTTTCGGCGACGCCGGCACCATTCGAACTGCGCGAAAGCAACGGTGCAGTGATCGAGCAAGTGATCCGTCCCACCGGTTTGATGGACCCGGCGATCATGGTGCGTCCGGCGCGCACTCAGGTGGACGATCTGCTGGAGGAAATCCGCAAACGAGTCGAGCGCAAAGAGCGCGTGTTGGTGACCACCTTGACCAAGCGCATGGCCGAGGATCTGACGGAGTATTATCAAGATCTCAACGTCAAAGTCCGCTACTTGCACTCGGACATCGAGACTCTGGAACGGGTCGAGATCATCCGCCAGCTGCGCAGTGGGCAGTTCGATGTGCTGGTCGGCATCAACCTTCTGCGCGAAGGGTTGGATTTGCCGGAAGTGTCCTTGGTGGCGATTCTCGACGCCGACAAAGAAGGCTTTCTGCGCTCCGACCGATCGCTGATCCAGACCATCGGCCGGGCCGCGCGTAACGTGAATGGCACGGTGATCCTCTACGCCGACGGCGTCACCGATTCGATGAAGCGCGCCATGGATGAAACCGAGCGGCGGCGCCGGTTGCAGGCGGCGTTCAACAAAAAACATGGAATAACGCCGCAAACGATTATCAAGGCCCTGGGCTCGCCGATGGTGAAGATCTACGACGCGGATTATGTCGATATCCCCATGGCCGCCGAGGGCGCCGCACAGTATCGCCCAGGCGATTTGAACCGGAAATTGCGCAAGCTGCAAAAGGAAATGAAAGAGGCGGCGCAAAAGTTGGAGTTCGAGCGCGCCGCGGATTTGCGCGATCAGATCCGCCAACTGCAAAGCCAGGAGTTGGCGCTGAGGGATTCGCCGCTCGACTCCAGCATAGACGGCGATTGAACCAGCTCGAAATTAGCGGTTTTCGTTTTCCGACACTTGAGTGATGTTGACCGCCAAGTCCACCGGGTCGCGGCTGTCTCTGTCTGGTTGGCGGTAACGGACAAAGCGCACGGCGGTCTTGGGCTGTGGGTCGTTGAAAATGGTCGCGACGAAGAACACTGCGATCGCCAGGCCGCTGAGTGAGTAGAGGACAAAGGGTTGCATGGAGCCGGTGGAAGAAAGATATTCGCCCCATTGAACCATGAAGCCAAGGTAGAAGGTAAATAGATAGGTTATCAGTAGACAGATCTTGACCCGATCCATGAGCAGGAATGGCAGTAGTCCAGCAATGAAGAAAAACACTTGCCAGATCGGGATGAGCTGGTTGAATACTCCCAAGTGCATTAGATTATCGATATCGAACATGGTGGCTCCTGTTTCCTTGGTCTGTCGCGAAATCTACCCGATTACCTGGGTCTTGACTCAAAAGTTATGCCAACGATGCCTTGTCGTGCCCGCGGTAACGCCAGGTAGCGATTTGTCAGGGTCGGTGATTTTGCTCCCTGCCCACCTGTTGTCCTATCGTGCGCAGGTGTCGTTCTTCCTGACTCTCTTGTGCCTTTCGAACCGGTGGCTGTACGGAAACTTCCTATCCGAACCGCGGATCATGCGGTGAACATGCTGACCGAAAAACTCGCCGGGTTGCCGTCCAGACCGGGCATTTATCTGATGCGCGAAACTAGCGGCAAGGTCATTTACGTCGGCAAGGCCAAGGACCTGCGGACGCGGGTACGGGCCTACTTTAATCATTCCGACGAGCGCTCGCAGATCCAGTTTTTAGTGCGGCGGGTTGCCGATATCGAAACTCTGGTCACGAGCAACGACAAGGAAGCGCTGATCCTCGAAAACAATCTGATCAAGCAGTACAAGCCGCGTTACAACATTCGCCTCAAGGACGACAAGAGTTATCTCAGTATCAAAGTCACCACCCAGCATGCCTGGCCGCGCATCCTGGCGACGCGCAAGATCGTCAAGGACGGCAACCGCTACTTCGGGCCGTTCTCCTCGGCGCTGGCGGCGCGCGAGACCATCGACATCATCGAGAAACACTTTCAGCTGCGCAACTGCACCGACCACAACTTTCGCAACCGCACCCGGCCCTGCTTGCAGTATCAGATCAAGCGCTGCATGGGGCCCTGCGTGCTGCCGGTGGCGCCGGATGTTTACCGCGAGCAGGTGCGCCAGACCATGCTATTTATCGAAGGGCGGCAGCAAGAGCTGATCGACGAGCTGAAGCAGCGCATGTTGGAGAAGGCCGACGCCCTGGAGTTCGAGGCGGCGGCGCGGATTCGCGACCAGATCCAGGCGGTCGAGAAGACCTTGGAGAAACAGCGCATGGTGGCGCACTGGGGTAGCGACCAGGATATTTTCGGCCTGTACCGCGAGGGCGGTTTCATCGAAGTCCAGGTACTGCTGGTGCGCCAGGGCAAGCTGACAGGTAGCCAGTCCTACTCGTTGGCGGATTTGGAATTTCCCGACGAAGAGATCATGGGTTCTCTGCTGACGCAGTTCTATCAAGGCCAGCGTTTCGTTCCCGACGAGATTCTTTTACCGGTGGAACTCGATGATGCGGCTGTGCGCGAGGAGTATCTGGCCGAGCATAAGGGCAAGGGCGTCAAGATTCTTTGTCCCCAGCGGGGCGATAAGCGCCACTTGGTCGAGATGGCGATAGACAATGCCAAGCAAAGTTTTGCCGACCGCCACGATCAAGAGAAGGCGCGCGAGAAGATGCTGCACGAGCTGCAAAACTCGCTGCGTTTGAAAAACTACCCTCAGCGCATCGAATGTTTCGATATTTCGATGATTCATGGCGCCCATGCGGTGGGCTCCATGGTGACGTTCATCGACGGCGAACCCGACAAAAATCTTTATCGCCACTTTCGCATCAAGACCATCGGCGCGGAGTCCGGCGGCGACGATTTCGGCATGATGCTGGAGATGCTCAAGCGGCGCTTCAGCCGCGGCAAGGAAGAAGGCGATCTACCGGAGCTGATCGTCGTCGACGGCGGCAAAGGACAGTTAGCGATGGCTGGGAGGCGAGGTCGGCATCGAAGGCGTCGAGGCGGTGGGGCTGGCCAAGATGCGCGTCAAGCCGCGCCGCGCAGCGCGGAGATCGAGCGTTCGGAAGAGCGCGTGTTCCTGCCGGGGCAAGCCAATCCGGTGGTTCTGAAGCGCAATTCCAACGCGCTGTTTCTTCTGCAGCGCGTGCGCGATGAAGCCCATCGCTTCGCCATCACCCATCATCGCAGATAGAGGCCATGGCCGAGGTTGGCATCGACGGCGTCGAGGCGGTGGGCCTGGCCAAGATGCGCGTTCAAGCGGCGCCGCGCAGCGCGGAGATCGACCGTTCAGAAGAGCGCGTGTTTCTGCCGGGGCAGGCCAATCCGGTGATCTTGAAGCGCAACTCCAACCCGCTGTTTCTGCTCCAGCGCGTGCGCGACGAAGCCCATCGCTTCGCCATCACCCATCATCGGCGACTGCGCTCCCAGCAAACGCTTTATTCTGCCCTCGACCGGATTCCCGGCATCGGCGGTGTGCGCAAGCGCGCTTTGCTGCGCGCCTTCGGCAGCATCAAACGCATCGAACAGGCAACCTTGGCAGATATCCTCAAGGTGCCGTCGATGAACGAAAAGCTAGCGCAGCAAGTGCTCGATGCTCTGCGCGGTCAATCTGATTCGGATTACGAGCCGCAAAGAACGTAGTGCCCTGGCCTCAAAGTTGGTTGAACAAATGCAGCATCGGTCCGTCCGATCCCCCCTTTCTAAAAGGGGGGAAGGGGGATTTTATTAGTCGAAAGACTCAAATCCCCCTCGGTCCCCCTTTTCCAAAGGGGGAGGCTCTGAGCTTTTTAGTAAACGTATTTCTGCGCCGGGACACTAGCGAGGCATAGCCGCAACTGAAACTCGGAATATCTCTCGCAAAGACGCTAAGGTCGCAAAGGTCGAGCGTGTCATTTCGACCGACGGGAGAAATCTTTCTTAGATCCCTCGCATCCACTCGGGATGACGGGCATGAGCCCGTCACTTGGCGTCTTTGCGGCTTTGCGGGAGAACATCCGAATTCGGTAGTCTTCGACTTAGAGCGGTGTTGCACAATCGGTAACGCTTCTCATAAAAGAATAAGCCAATATGGCGGACCAAGCGGAAGCAGCTGGATCAGGTTCGGTTGATCTCCATCCATCTGCTTGGCTAATCCTGCCGACGTTGTCTCTGCTGCTCGGCCAAGCGTTTGCCGCGGCTTCCTGGCAGTTGCCCGATAACTATTGGTTAGCGGTGGTGCCGATTGTGCTGCTGCCATTCTATCGGCGTTGGCGTCACTGGGTCATCCTCGGGTTGTTAGTGACCTTGGCTTTCTCCGTTGGTTTTGTCCGCCATCGCGAAATCCTTTTCCCCAACTTCCCTGATCACCATTTGCGCTCGGTCATGCTTCGCCATGAGCGGGTTTTGATCGAGGGGTGGCTCAAGGCCGAGCCGGAGAAACTCATCAATCGTCATCGGTGGTTGATGCGCGCGGAGCGGATTTGGCATCCCACCGGCGCGGAGGATATTGTCGGCGATCTGCAACTCAGTGTGCGCAACGTGCGGCGTGACTGGCGCTACGGTGACCGCATTCGCTTCTGGCTTCGTCCCAACCTGCCGCAAAACAGCGGCAATCCCGGCGGCTTCGAGTACGCTACCTATCTTGCCCAACGGCAAATCTACGCCACCGGATTTCTTGAAAACGATGCCGAGGTTGAGTTGGTCGTGCGCGAGCCGGGCGCGGCGCGCGGCGCGATCGAGGATATTCGCCGGGAAATCCGCCGTTACATCGACGCTAACTTTTCACCGGATAGCGGTGCTCTGATGAAGGCACTGACGGTGGGCGAGATGGGCGGAATCAGCAAGGAAGTGCGCAACGCCTTTACCGCCGCCGGAGTCAATCATGTGCTGTCGATTTCCGGGCTCCACGTCGCCATGTTGGGTGTGGTGATCTTCGCCGCGATCCGTTACGGCTTGTCGTTTAGCAGCTATTTGCTGCTGCGTTTCAATTTGCTCAAGGCGGCAACTTTCTTTTCCTTCCTGGCGGTGGTGTTTTACACCGCCCTGGCCGGCGGCATGGTGCCAACGGTGCGCTCGGCGATTATGATCGGCGTGTATCAGTTGGCGGTGTTGCTCGACCGCGAAGAGGAAGTTTTTACCAGCCTAACGCTGGCGGCTTTGTTGATCGCATTGGTCTGGCCCGGCGTGATCGCCGATATCTCGTTTCAGTTGTCGTTTCTCGCCGTGCTGTTTATCGCCTGGGGCATGAGCAAACTTTATCGGGGGTTGGCGCGCGACAAGAGCCAGGAATTGCCGCAGGAGAAGAGTTGGGTCAAAGAAAAGGCGCGGCAAGCGAGTTTTCATTTGGCGGTGCCGCTGCTGGCGACTCTCGGCACCGGGCCGCTGATTGCGCACTACTTCGGAAATCTCTCCTTAGCGGGGTTCGTCACCAATCCGTTGATCGTGCCGTTAGTCGGCTTTGTCGTTGTGCCTCTTGGCCTAACCGTCGGTTTATTGACTCTCATCGCCAACGAATACGCCGGACCGCTAGCCTGGCTCGCCGACCGGCTCGCAGGATGGACAATTGCCATCGTTGAATACTTCGGCCACTTGCCGATGGCGAGCTTTCGCGTCGTTGCGCCGAATCTGCTTGAAGTTGGCGCGCTTTACGGTGGGGTGATCGCGTTATTCGTCCTGCGCAAGCGCAGCCATGTTGTACTCGCGACTGCGATTTTTTCGCTTCTGCTCGTTGGCGATGTCTTCTATTGGCGGGGTCAACGCTATGATACCAATCGGTTGCGTATCACCCACTTGAACGTCGGTCAGGGCGATGCCGCTGTGGTCGAATTGCCTGGTGGGAAAGTTTTGGTGATCGATGCCGGCGGCGCGGCGGTGGGGGACTTCGATACCGGTGAAAGCATCGTCGCGCCTTATCTGAGATCGCGGAAGATTCTTCGAATCGATTCTCTGCTGGTTAGCCATGCGCGGATCGATCATTACGGTGGCATGCGCGCGCTTGCTCAAGAGTTTTCTCCCAGCGAGTTCTGGTCCGGCGCTGCCAAAGGCGCAACGCAGCGGTTTGAAGACCTCGAAGAAACCTTGGATCAAAAGAAGATCGTACGCAGGGAATTGACCGAGTCAACGCCGTGCCAGGAGCTCGCACCGGTGCGCCTGTGTTTTTTGTCGGGCCCCGATGGCAACCCGGCCGAGAGTCCGGTGGTCGTGCGCCTGGAATATGGCAAGGCGTCGTTTCTGTTCGCAAGCGATATCGATAAGCGCGACGAGTTGCAGCTGGCACAGCGATCGAAAGGATTGACTAGTACTGTGGTGAAGATTCCGCGTCATGGCAGCGCGACGGCGAGTTCGGCTGAATTTATCTCAGCGGTAAAGCCAAAAATAGCGATTCTATCGGCCGGAGTAAGAAGCCGCGCCGAGGCGAAGCGCGATGAGGTGGTCGAGCGTTATCGACAAGCCGGTGCCGAGGTGCTGCGCACCTACGAGGACGGCGCGATCATTTTGGAGACCGATGGTACAGACGATTCGCTATAGCGGGTTAAAAGCGGCAAGGCGGGGAAGTTGGTCTTGTAAGTGTTGTTGCTCAGAGATTGTCACCACAGAGAGCACAGAGTTCACAGAGGGTCGGAATTAATCTTCTCTGTGTCCTTTGTGTGCTCTGTGGTGAATTCCTTATTCTTATTCACAGCGCTTTCAGTTCGCCGATGTAGTCCTTGAAGCCGTTGACTATGTCGTATTCGGGAGTCCAGCCAAGCACCTGTTTGGCCTTCTCGATCACCATCGGCTGTTTCGCCGAGCGGGGTTTAACGCCGGGGATGATTTCCACCTGTAAATTTGGCAGCAGTTTTTCGGCGGTTGCAACCAGATCGTCGAAGGGGATGACCACGCCGGTGCCGATGTTGAGCGTCACTGGTTCCTTTAGCGGCGTGTTGACCGCCTTGTCCAAGGCGCGGCCGAGATCTTTGTAATAGACATATTCGAAATCGCGGGCGACCTCCTGAGCGATCTTGACGACGCCGCCTTTGATGCCGGTCTGCAACATGTTCTGGACCATTTCGCCGCCGCCGGAGCCGCCGGCGAAGTGGCCGACGCCGTAGACATTGGCCAGCCGCAGGACGATCAATTCAAAGCCGAACATGCGCTGGTAGGCCTCGACCATCAGCTCCTTGGCGACTTTGGAGTTGCCGTAAGCTTCACCGGGGCCGCGGCGAAAACCTTCGTCGATAGGATTGGGCTCGCCCTGGCGGCGGTCGTAGACGCCGAAGGTGCTGATCTGCACCAAGCGCTTGACGCCGGTGAGCCGCACCGCTTCGGCGACGTTGATCGTGCCCATGACGTTGATCTGCATCCCGGCATAGATCGGATTGCCGACCTTGCCGCCGATCAGTCCCGCCGTGTGGATGACGGTGTCGCATTTGTGTTTCTGAATGGTTTCGATCAGCGACGGCAGATCGCGCACGTCGCGCTGCACGACGGTCACGTTGGCGGCGCCGAGTTTATGCGCCAAAAAATCCTTGCGCGGCGCGACGTCGTAAAAGACCACGTTCTCGCCGCGTTTGATCGCATGCTGCGCGAAAGATGTGCCGACAAGTCCTAGGCCTGTGATAAGTGTCGATGCCATATGAACTCCTTTTTGTTAGTTGATTCTAGTTCCCTACTTGCAACGGCTGCGAAATGTCTAGCGGTTATTGAGGCGCGATTCCAATGGTCGATTGGCATTGTAACGTGCGCATTGCAAAGCGCGATTGCGCCGGTGTATATCGCAGGAAGATTCGTTGTGACATGGGGAGGAAAAGGAACATGCAAGGTGTAGTCGATGCCGATACTCATATCGCCGAGCCGGAGGCGATGTGGAAATTGATTGACGAGAAGATGGCGCCGCGCCGGCCGGTGTTGGTGGACTTGCCGGAGGATACTTGGTTTGGCGACCGCAACGCGCTGTGGCTGATCGATGGACAAATTTTTCCCAAGCCGGCAGGCAAGGGCAGTTATCGGCTGGTGACGCCATCGGCGCAGAAGGCGGAGAAAGTGCGCGGCGATATCGCCATCGCCAGCCGTGAAGTCGCCAACGTCGAGGCGCGCGTGAAAGATATGGACCGTCTCGGCGTCGACGGTGCAGGTGATCTATCCGACGCTGTTTTTGGTTTACATCACCGACGATCCGGAACTCGATACGGCGCTGGCCAAAGCCTACAATTCATGGCTCGGCGATGCTTGCGCCAAGTCCAACGGCCGGCTCAAGTTCGTCGCGGTGTTGCCGCTGCGCTCGATCCCGGAGTCGCTCAAGGAGATGAAGCGGGCCAAGGATCTCGGCGCGGTGGGAATTTTCTTTCGCGGCATCGAGGGCGACAAGACCATCGATCATCCCTATTTTCATCCGGTCTATGAGCAGGCGGCCAAGCTCGACTTGCCGATCAGCATTCACACCGGTTCCGGCGCGCCCTGGATGTTGCCGTACTTCGAGCATGCGCGCAACCACACCTTTGCCCATGGGCGGGCGCTGCCGATCTTCGCTTTCCGGGATTTGCTCGCCAATCGCATTCCTGAGAAATTTCCCGGACTGCGTTTCGGCTTTATCGAAGCGTCGGCGGGCTGGGCGCCGTTCATGATTCACATTCTGCGACGCCTGTTCAAAGACCGGCCGCAATACCAGAACAGCGCCGAGCTGTTTCGGGCATCCAATATTTTCATCGCCGCCGAGGCCGACGAAGACATTCCCTATCTCGCCAAATGGATCGGCGAAGATAACATTGTCATCGGCTCCGACTACGGCCACAACGATCCGTCGGCGGAAGAGAAGTTGGTCGAGAGCCTGCAGAAACGGGAAGACATTCCGGAGCCGTTCGCGAAAAAGATTCTCTGCGACAATCCACGCCGGCTGTACGGCTTGGATGCGTAAAGAGATGATCGAGCGTTTGAGCAGTTGACATAAGATGGTTTGCGACCCTGAAAGTCACGGATTCGGATATTACTCCCGCCAAGACGCAAAGGCGCCAAGTGACGGGCTCATGCCCGTCATCCCGAGTGGATGCGAGGGATCTAAGAAAGATTTCTCCCGTCGGTCGAAATGACACGCTCCGACCGTTGCGCCCTGGCGTTCCGTCGACTTTGCTCAGGACATGCTTTGCGGGAGATCTTGCAGAATTCGGTAGCGGCCCTGCCGGCGTAATGGAACACTAACAGATTGAACTCTCTGGAGCTATGAACGATCTCGAATACTTCGTCCAAAATGTCGGGATGCATTTCAACGCGAATCTCGGCTCCGCCCTGGTCGAGGCTTATAAGCTAGGCAGTCTCGCCCACGGTGGCTACAGCGACATCTACAGCGATATCGATGTCGGTTTGCTTCTCAGTTGCCGCGAACCGCCACCGGGGATGAGCGAGCTGATCGCCGGCGCGAAGGCGCTGCACCCGGAATACGGCAAAAAACTTTCAATGTTTTGGGGGAATCCTGAGTTTGGCTGGGGGCGCTTGCCGGTGATCGATCGTCTTGATTTGCTCGACCATGCCGTGGCGCTGCTGCACGGTATCAAGCCCAGTTTGCGCCGGCCGAGCAAGGAGGAGATTCACCAAGAACAATTGCAAAGCATTGAACGCAGCTGGAAACCGAGATTGCCGGAACTAAGCCGCCTGACGAGTCTTGAGGCCAAAGATCGCAAACCCTACATCCGCGCGATCCTCTACGCCGCGCGCTTGATTTATACCTGGGACAATCTGGTCGTCGGTTCCAATGACAGTGCCGTCGAATATTTGCACCGGGTGCGGCCCGAGGGGCTCGATCTCAAGCCGATCGATATGGCTCTCATGTGCCGCAAGGGAGAGTGTAGTGCCGAAGATGTGATGCGCTTGGGCAGCGATCTCAATCGGCAGTGTGACAGCGCGATGTCCTATGTCTTGGGACGGCCCTAGTCTGATCCGGTTGGAAAGATCTGACTGAGTTACCCTCAACTTTGCGCTGAAGGGGTGTGAATTCGTCAATCCAGGTTTTGGGACTTGACGCGGATTCGAACCTGGATGCCGGCCTTCGCCGGCATGACAAATCTTCTCTTTGCCTGAAGCCTGCCCTGAGCAAGATCGAATGGGCGAGGGATTTCATCCATCTCGAGAGAGACACTAACTCGCGAGTCGTTGTTTCGATTCTCCGCAACGTTTTTCGTTTTTCCATTTCAGCAGCCCTTTGCGGACATAGCAGGCGTTTAGCCGTAGATAGTCGCAAAGACTTTCGAAGGAGAACTCCGAGCTTGAGTCAGTTTCAAAAAACCACTCTTCGGCTTGTTGGAACAATTCCTGGCCTTTCTTGTCCTTCGCCAAGACGTATTTCTGAAAGTCCTCGATGGCACTCTCCAGCATGGCGTAGAGCAGCCGCTCCTCGCCCTCGCGGATGCTTTTGCGCGAGAGCTGTTCGATAATGCCCTCATCGGTGGGTTCGAGTATGCTGGATAGCGCTGCCTTCATTCGGTTCATCCCTTCGGTTAATGATCCATTGCTTTATGACTAACTTGCCAGGCCTAGAAGGTGACAACGCAATCGGTGAGCCAGTAGCCTCTTTGTGAAAGCGTTGCAGTCGAGGTAATCATCGGGCAAGTGGCGTAAGAGCGTGGCTGGGTGGAGTTGCCCGACGGCACGGGGCCGGGTGGTCGACCGGGCCGGCCCAAGGTGCTGGAAGTGGGTTCGGATCCTCGGGCAAAGCGATCGGCCATCTGGCGCAGAATCTAGTGCTGGGGACCGTCACGCCGCTGA
Source organism: uncultured Spirochaetota bacterium (assembly GCA_963745745.1). GTDB lineage: Bacteria > Spirochaetota > Spirochaetia > SZUA-6 > DRHE01 > MIBK01. The sequence continues at coordinate 161,214 of CAVUYS010000072.1, forward strand.
GCTATGGCTGCCACGATGCGATTTGGCAGCGCACCGCGACGGTGGATTTGCCGGCCGCGGAACAGGTTGTCATGGCTAATTCTAACCGAACGGCGCCCTTGAGAATCGTTCGCTGAAGTGAGATATAGCCGACCATGGCCAACCTGTATCACAACGACCGGCTGATTATTGCCTACGCCTCGATGAATCAAAGCACCAAGGACTGGAGCGCGGGCGCGGAGATTACCTGGAAGCGCGATGGTCAGCGTTTTAGCCACTCGGTCGGCGGCTTGGGCGATCGCTTCAAGTCCAGCGAGGATGCCGAGCGGTTTGTCATCAACCTCGCCAAAGCCTGGATCGATTCCAATCCCTGAAGCCGTCTTGATAATCATTTAATGTCTCTCTCGGGGATGGTTGAAATCCCGCGCCCCTTCGAAACACCTCTGGGCGAACTTCAGGCGAGGAGAAGGTTTGTCATGCCGGCGCAGGCCGGCATCCATCTTGCGCGCACTGCAAGGCCGTAGAAAACCTGGATTCCGGCCTCCGCCGGAATGACCAAAGTCAAATATCCAGCAATAAGCTATGGGCATTATAGCGATGTCGTGAGATTGCTTCTAATCGTCACACTCGAATGTGTCTATCGGAGGCCAGCCCGGACTTGCCTGGATTGCCGCTAATGACATGCGGGAATGACGGACTTGGAAACGGGAATTCGTGCAACGCAGCAAGCTGCGGGGAATCGACCCGCAGGGATTCCAGGTTTACCTCGGGTGTTTCGCCGTGCCGGCCCAGCCGGTTTCGGAAATGTCGATGATGACACCGTCCGGGGCGCTGTATTTGACCTCGGCGTTGACATGGGAGGCCAGGTTGCGGCCCAAACCTAACGCTTGATTGATGTCGTCGCGGATCGGCGCACCGGCATCGGAGAGTTTCTTGTCGATGGTTTCGATGCTATCGACCTCGAAGCCGATATGGTGCAGGCCGCTATATTCTTTGCCCTGCGGTACGCCCGCGGTTTGGTCGTTCTTGAACTTCAGCACGGCAAAGTTGATGTCGCCGTCGGTCAAATGAAAGCCGGTGGCGCCAGGACTATTGATCTTGGCGATCTCTCTGAGTCCGAATACTTCTTTGTAGAACTGCGCGGTCGTTTCCGGATCTTGGGTGGCGATTGCGATATGTTTGATCTTTGCCATTGGGCCCCCTTTGCCGATCAATTTCTTGATCTCTACAATAGCTCGTATGCCGCCGCAAGGTTAGCCCCACGTTGGCGCAAAGGACCTGTCGCTGCCGCATTGGAAAAACTTCACTAAAGCAGGCAATATAGGCGAAGTTATAGAACAGACTTCGATTAGGCGGTGCGCCGACGCTGGAAGTGCGCAGGCGCGAAAGGTAAGACGCGATGAACTATAACGCATGGTTTCAGTGCATTAACGGCTGCCCCGGACAATACAGTCTCCTGGAGATTATTTATCGTTGTCCGTCTTGCGGCGATTTGCTCGAAGTGCGCCACGATATGGAAGCGCTTGCGCACGCGGGCGGCGGCGGGCTGGATCAAGCTCTTCGACGAGCGAGTCGGCCAAAACGTCTATCCTTACGGTTCCGGCGTGTGGGCGAAAAAAGAGTGGGTCATTCCGTTCATCGACAACGAAAACATCGTCTCGACTTGCGAGGGTAATACCAATCTCTTCTGGGCCAATCGTTACGGCAAGCAGCTCCATCTCGAAGATCTCTGGGTCAAGCAGTGCGGCAACTCGCATACCGGGTCGTTCAAAGATCTCGGCATGACCGTTCTGGTTTCGGTGGTCAATCAGATGATCGCCAACGGCGAGCCGATCGACGCGGTGGCTTGCGCTTCGACCGGCGATACTTCGGCGGCGTTGGCCGCCTACGGCGCCGCGGCCGGAATTCCGACGGTGGTGTTTTTGCCGCGCGATAAAGTCTCGCCGGCGCAGCTAGTCCAGCCGCTCGCCAATGGCGCGCTGGTGTTGTCGCTCGACACCGATTTCGACGGTTGCATGGCCGCGGTGCAGGAAGTGACCCAGCAAAAGCGCTTGTATCTGGCCAATTCGATGAACAGCCTGCGCATCGAAGGGCAGAAGACGATCTCCGTGGAGATCGTCCAGCAGTTCGACTGGGAAGTGCCCGACTGGGTGATTTTGCCGGGCGGCAACCTCGGCAACGTCAGCGCCTTCGGCAAGGGCTTTTTGATGATGTACGATCTCGGCTTGATCTCGAAACTGCCGCGCATTTGCGTCGCGCAGGCGGAGAACGCCAATCCGCTCTATCTTTCGTACCTGAAAAATTTCGAGCACTTCGAGCCGGTGATGGCGCAAAAAACCTTGGCCAGCGCGATTCAGATCGGTAATCCGGTGAGTATCCGCAAAGCGATCGCGACGCTGCAGCGCTTCAACGGCGTGGTCGAGCAGGCCTCGGAGCTCGAACTCGCCGAAGAAGTGGCGCGCGCCGACCGCACCGGCATGTTCAATTGCCCGCATACCGGCGTGGCGCTGGCGGCGCTGCGCAAACTGGTCGAGAAAAAAATTATTCATGGCCACGAGCGCGTCGTGGTGATTTCCACCGCTCATGGGCTCAAGTTCGCCGATCAGAAGATCGCCTATCACTCCGGCGCGCTTGCCGGGGATCAAAGCTTCCCAGGCAAACCGCCCGGTGGAGGTGAGCGCCGATCCGAAAAAGATCAGCGACGCGATCTCGCGCTACGTCGAGCGCGTGCGCTTGTTGGACAAGCTGAGCGAGTCGAGAAGGACTGGACCGCAAGAGCAAGGCGCAAAGGTCGAAGTCACGCCCGGAGCTAAGATAGGCAAGCAGCAATGACTAAGAACTTTTCCAGCAAGAACCCAGCCGGCAAAGCGTTCGGCTTTAGCACTTTGGCGGTGCACGGCGGCGAGCCGCGCCCCAAGCTCGGCAATTCGTTGGCGACGCCGATCGTTCAAACGGCGACCTATACTTTCGCCGATACCCAGGAGTTGCACGATCATTTCCAGCGCAAGATCGAGCGCGAAGAGTATGGCCGCTACGGCAATCCGACCCAGCGCATCGCCGAGCAGAAGCTCGCGGCGTTGGAAGGCGCGGAGGATTGCTTGCTGTTTTCCAGCGGCATGGCGGCGGTCACCACCGCGATGTACGCGGTGCTGTCGCACAATTCTCACGTCGTCGTCACCGACGATTCTTACCGGCGCACGCGACAGTTTCTTGACCCAGACGTTGCATCGTTACGGCATCGAAGTCTCGGTGGTGCCGGCGGGCGATTACCAAGCGATCGAAGAAGCGATCCGGCCGACCACGCGATTGTTGGTCAGCGAATCGCCGACCAATCCCTATAATCGGATCGTCGACATGGAGCGTTTTGCCGATATCGGCAAGCGCCACCGGGTGAAAACTTTGATCGACGCGACCTTTGCGACGCCGTACAACCAGCGGCCGCTGGAGTTCGGCATCGATCTGGTGCTCCACTCGGCGACTAAATATCTGGGCGGCCACAACGATCTGCTCGCCGGCGCGGTGCTCGGCGGCGCGGAACTGGTCGACGGCATTCGCTCGCTGCAACATGTCACCGGCGCGATTATCGATCCGCTGGCGGCTTATTTGCTGGTGCGCGGACTTAAAGACTTTCGCGCTGCGCATCGAGCGGCAGAATGCCAACGCCCAAGGCCTGGCGGAGTTTCTCGCCGGCCATCCCGAAAATCGCCGCGGTGCATTACGCCGGCTTGCCGAGCCATCCGCGAGCATGACGTCGCGCGCCGGCAAATGCGCGGCTTCGGCGGCGTGGTGTCCTTCGAAATCGACGGCGATCTCGAAGCGACCTCGCGGGTCGTCGACGGCTGCCGCATTCCGCAGATCGCGCCGTCGCTCGGCGGCGTCGAGAGCCTGATCGAGCAGCCGGCGCTGATGAGTTTCTACGAGCTCAGCACGGAAGAACGATTGATGGTGGGCATCAAGGATAATTTGATCCGCTATTCGGTCGGCATCGAAGACACGGCGGATCTTATTGCCGATCTGGCGGCGGCGCTGGAGCGGGCGTAGGGAAAAGAGATTTAACCGCAAAGAACCTTGCGCGGCTTAGCGTCAGTCAAAGAAGATTCGGAACCAGATAATTCACCGCAAAGGGCGCAGAGAACGTAAAAACTTGTCGGAGTACCTCCCGCAAAGGCGCAAAGGTCGTAGCGTGTCATTTCGACCGACGGGAGAAATCTTTCTTAGACCCCTCGCATCCACTCGGGATGACGGGCATGTGCCCGTCACTTAGCGTCTTGGCGGCGAGGAATTCCGATCCGGGCGCCTTCAAGTGCCAGAAGGATTTGCGCAAGCCGCGTAAATTTTGAGCTAAATTAATGCAAAGGGCGCAAAGAAAAGAAATCGATTCCGAACTTTGCGTTCTTGGCGGCCCCTTCGATTAAACTCAGGACAGGCTTAGCGCGGGAAAACTCTTCACCGACCGTTGCGCACTATTCGATTCCCAGAGACTTCATCAGCCGTAGGAAATACTTGGCTTCGAGGTCGAGCAACCGGGCGGCGGCGGCGCGGTTGCCGTTGGTTTTCTTAAGTGCATTGACGACCAACTGTTTGCGCGCGGAATTGATGCCATCGTGGTAGGTGAGATCCGGCGATTCTGTTGTCGGTGCAACGCTGTCCCCCAAGCCGGACGGCAGGTCCAGCGCCGTGATTTCGTTATCTGAACCCAGCACGACAGCGCGTTCGATGACGTTCGCCAATTCGCGAACATTGCCCGGCCAGTCGTAGTTCAGCATCATTGCCATGGCATCGGCGCTGATCCCCGTGACATTCCGTCCAGTCGCTTGAGACCGACTTGCGCAGGAAAAAATCCGCCAGGATCGGAATGTCTTCCTTACGCTCTCTGAGCGGCGGCGGGGCGATCGCCACGACGTTGAGCCGATGGTAAAGATCGTCGCGAAAGTCGCCGTTTTTGACGGCGGCGGCGAGATTTCGGTTGGTCGCCGCGATCACTCGCACATCGACCGATATCGGCGTGACGCCGCCAACTCGTTCGAATTCCCGTTCTTGGAGAAATCGTAACAGCTTCGCCTGCATCTCGCGCGAGATGTCGCCGATCTCGTCGAAAAAGATCGTGCCGCCATGGGCCAGCTCGATCTTTCCCTTTTTCAACTTATTGGCGCCGGTAAATGCGCCTTGCTCGTGGCCGAACAAATCGCTTTCCAGCAGCTCTTTGGATAGACCGACTGAGTTGATCGCGACAAACGGGTGATGGGCTCGTTCGCTGTGATTGTGAATGTAGCGGGCGAATAATTCCTTACCCGTGCCGCTTTCGCCCAGAAGCAGCACCGTAGCATTGCTCGCAGCCGCTTTGCGCGCCATCTCGACCGCAAGTTTCATCTTCCCACTCTCGCCGACAATCAAGTGGTAGCGATCGCGCACTTCTTCCGACAGTACGTCGACTGCGCGTTTGAGTGCTCGGTGTTCAAGTGCTTTCCGGACCACGAGATCGATATGGTCGGGATCGAAGGGGCGGGTGATGAAGTCGTAGGCGCCGGCTTTCATCGCCTCTACGGCGCGGTCGATGGAGCCGTAGGCGGTAATCATGATGACGGGCAATTCGTTACCCTTGTTGCGAAGCTCCCTGAGCACTTCGAGACCGCTCAGGTCCGGCATCATGAAGTCGAGGATCACTAAGTCGTGCGGTGTCGCATCGATCATCGCTAAGGCTTCTTTGCCACCGCGGGCCGTATCGACTGCAAAGCCGCGGTGCACCAATTCTTGGGCCAGGATCTTGCGGTTGGACGGTTCATCGTCGGCGATCAGGATCTTTTCATTCATGAACTAGACCGTCTGGTTTGCGTTATTAATGAGTGGCAGGGTGACGGTAAATGTCGACCCTTTGCCCAGTTCGCTCTCCACTCCAACCGTGCCGCCTAGGACATCGACCAGTCGTTTGACGATCGCCAGCCCCAAGCCGGTGCCGCGGTACTCGCTATCGCCGGTCAAGCGTCCCCGTTCGAATTCTTCGAAGATTCTCGCCACGTCGGCTTTGTCGATGCCGATGCCGCTATCCTGCACCGCGAGCTTGCAATCGCCGTTTTCTTGACAGACCGATATGGTGATCTTGCCATGATCGGTGAACTTCACCGCGTTGCCGAGCAGGTTGAGAATGATTTGGCGGAGTTTCTCGCGATCGGTATGCAGCGGACCGAGTGTCGGCGGCAGATCGCGAACGATTCGTATGGCGTTGTTATTGACGATCGGCTCGATGGTTGCGATGGCGCCCTGCACCAGTTCGTCAATTTTCACCGGTTCAATGTGAATCTCGGTCTTACCCGCCTCGATCTTGGCGAAATCCAAGAGACCGTCTATGAGTCCCAACAAACGCTGGGCGTTGCGTAATAGGTCCTCGATGTTTTCTCGCTGTAACGAAGAAATCTGTCCTTCGGTTTCGCGCCGTAATAGGCGAGCGTAGCCGATGATGGAGCTGAGCGGCGTACGCAGCTCATGATTCACATTGGCGAGGAACTGAGACTTTAGCCTGCTCGCTTCTGCAAGTTTGTCATTGGCCAACGTCAGCTTTTGAGTGCGCTCGGCCACCTTCAGTTCAAGCCCGGAGTACGCTTCTCTAAGATGCGTTGCCATTTCGTTGAACTCGTCCGCAAGAATCTCGATCTCGTCTCCGGTTTTAAGATTGAGACGCGTGGTCAGGTCACCCTTGCGGATACGTTCCACGCCATGCCGAAGCGTTTCGAGAGGGCGAACCACTCGCCGGCTGACAAGAAGTGTTGCCAATAGCGCCACGCCGAGACCGACCAAAAGCAGGCTCGAAGTACGTAGTATAGAGGCATAGATTGGCTCGTAAGCATCTTCCACAGGCCGTTCAATGATTACCGCCCAATCAAGACCGGGGACCAGGGCATATGCGCTGATAACCTTCTTTCCTTGCAGGTCATGCGCCACCACGGCGTTTGGTTTCGGAACGACTGATATAGGTTGAAAAGCTTCTTTCACCTGATTGAGTTGAGCCATATTGCGCTGCTGCAAGACCAAGCTGATATCTGGATGGGCAATGAGGTCGCCCGAGCGGGTGACAGCATAAGCGTACCCCGCTGTTCCCGGCTTGATGTTTGAAACCACCTCCAAAACGTACTTGAGATTCACTTCGGCTTGCAGCACACCGATGATATTTCTCTTAGAGTATTCAATGGGTAATGCGATGGTCATGTGAGGTTCCGACTGTCGAACGAAATAAACCCGACCAAGATATAAAATTCCTTGCCTGGCTTGCTGGAATGCAGTTGAGGTAGACGGATCACTGGTGACATCATGGGAAACACCTCGAAATCGAGAGATCTGAGCTTGTTTGACTCCGTCACGATCAAACGCTACCGCTTCAGTAATTGCAGGGGTGAGAAAGAGTAATCTCTTCAGTTCAAACTTGTAATTGGATGAGAGGTGTCCTTGGGCGATATACGGACCCTTGGAAGCCGCCTTCATTGCGGTTTCGACATCTCGAATGAACCGTTCGATCTTCACGGCAGCCACGGTTGCGGTCCCCCGTTCCAGTATCGCAAGATGCTCCCGGCTCTCATGGTAGCGGAAGTAAATCTCCAACAAACTGCTCGTGATCAACCCTCCAGCGATCAACAGCACGGAGATGACAAAGTAATGGCGTAACAAACGACTGCGCCGCCGCCCGCGAAGAACTTGGATGGCTGGCCAATGGAGGGCTTCTTGAAGCAGGTTCACTCGGATTGGCTCCCGAAATCCTGATTTAAAAATCCGAAATTATTCGATCACTTCATTCGCCCACATGAGCACGTCAGGAGGAATAGTTACGCCAAGCTGTTTAGCTGTCCTGAGATTAATCACGAGCTCAAGCTTCATGGGTTGCTCGACCGGAATATCGGCGGGCTTGGCGCCTTTCAAGATCTTGTCGGCAAAGTCAGCGGCGCGCCGATACAAGTCCGTATAACTCGGCGCGTAGCTCATCAATCCACCGGCCTCGACGAACTGACTCGTCCCGTAAATCGCCGGCAACCGGTTCTTGGCCGCGAAGTCCAACACTTGCCGTTGCTGAATATTGACACGTGGATCCGGGCTCGTAATGAGCCCCTGGGCGCCTTCCCGTTTCGCTCGTGCAAATGCGCTATCAAAATCGTCAAGGCTGCGTACCTCGAGCGATAAAAGTTTGAGTCGCAAAGCCTTGGCCAGAGGCTCCACGTCTTTGAGAGCCGGGTTTCCCCTCTCGTAACCCGACCCCCAGAGGAAGGCTACCCGGGCAACCTTGGGGAAGGCTTCGTGGAGCAGCTCCAACCGTTTGCTATCCAGTTCCGGGAACATGAGGCTATTTCCGGTGATATTCCCTCCTGGTCGCGCCAGACTGGATACGAGCCCATCTCCTACTGGATCGGAACTGCCGGTGGTTATGATGGGAATTGTCGCAGTCGCCTTCTTAGCAGCTGTATTCGCCGGACCGACCGTAACGATGACGTCGACTTTGAGACCGACCAGTTCGGCAGCAAGGTCAGGCAGCCGATCAAGTTTCCCTTCGGCATATCGGTACTCAATGACAATGTTTTTTCCTTCGACATACCCAAGCTCGCGCAGCCGTTGACGAAATGCTGCGACCCGAAACGATATAAAAGACGCGTTGGGCGAGATCAAAAATCCTATCCGGTAAAGTCTCGCCGCCCGCTGCGCCTCGGCGTGCCATGGAACACACGACAGCGTTGCGACTAGCACTGAAAGTAAAACCCTAGTTCTCATATCCCGTTTGCTCTATAGCACGAAATGGCATTGGGCCGCACACGCTCGGAGAACTAGATCGCTACCTTCACGGACCGCAGCCAGGGCCGTGGTTGCGATCGTCATATTCGTTTCAACCAGGTCATCGCGCTCGAACTGAAATTGAAGGGCAAAGCCAATGCCAACCGAGAATTTTGCAAAATGATCTCACAAGACGTGGAGTTCTTGAGTAAGCTCCTCGGACCGTCGTTGATCTCGTCTATCACATTAGAAAACGGTGTCGTTCATCACACCCCTGGTGGCGAAAAAGACACCAAGTTTGGGAGTCCGAAAAAATTCAGTATCGTCACCTCCCTCGTGAACTCAATGTATTAGTACACCGCGTCTTCGCTGGCCTTGCGATTGCTTTTCACATCGCCGTCATGATGGATCAATCCGCATCACAATCGGCCAAAACAGCGGACTTGCGCAGTGTACACACCTCGAATCTGCCCGCACTGTTCGACCAGTTGGGAATCAGCCTGATCGTTTCCACTTATCAAGCGGGCAAAGCGATCGTGGTGCGCAACGACAACGGCGCGCTCAACACCCACTTCCGATCCTTCGCCAAGCCGATGGGTATCGTTGCCGATCACTCCCGGCTGACCATCGGCGGCGCTAACACCGTCTGGGAGTATCGCAACATGCCGGCGGTGGCGCAGAAACTGGAACCGGCCGGGCAAGCACGACGCCTGCTATCTGCCGCGCCGCATTCACGTCACCGGCGACATCGACATCCACGAGCTTGCGCGGGATAGCAACGCAGAGCTCTGGGTGGTCAACACCCGCTTCTGCTGTCTCTGCACGCTCGACGCCGACCATAGCTTTTATCCGCGCTGGCGCCCGCCGTTTGTCAGCGCGTTGGCCCCCGAAGACCGCTGCCATTTGAACGGCCTGGCCATGGTCGATGGGCGTCCCAAGTACGTCACCGCCCTGGGAGAGACCGATACGCTTGCGGGTTGGCGCGCCAACAAAGCCAAGGGCGGCGTGCTCGATCGACGTGGAGAACAATGAAGTCCTGCTCCGCGGACTTATCCATGCCGCACTCGCCGCGCTGGCATCGAGGCAAAGCTCTGGCTGCTCGAATCCGGCGAGGGAAGCTTGGCGCAAGTCGATCTTGAGCGCCGGACCTGGCGCACCGTCGCGCAGCTTCCCGGCTTTACCCGGGGCATCGACTTTGTCGGACCGCTGGCCTTCATCGGACTCTCGCAGGTGCGCGAGAGCGCTGTCTTCAGCGGCATTCCGTTGGTCGAGAGCGCGCGCGAACGCGCCTGCGGCGTCTGGGTCGTCAACATCGAAACCGGCCAGACCGTCGGCTTCCTGCGCTTCGAGGCCGGCGTGCAAGAAATCTTCGCAGTTCAGATATTGCGCGGCATGCGCTTTCCCGAGTTGCTCGAATGGAACGATTCGCGCCTTGGCAACTCCTACGTGTTGCCGGTTGAAGCGCTGGCTGACGTACCACTGGTGGCCGAGGACATGAAATCCCAAACTGCCGAACAATCGCATCCCGAAATCCTAAATCCGAAAAAAACTCCAAAGCGAGCAGTACAAATTTAAAAACCACGTTATTGACTAAACTGGAGAAGGAAAAGCGATGAAATACTTCGATCTCTACGCGTCGTATCCTGACCACACCATTGCCGCGGCCTGGGACTCTCGAAGCAAACGACGCCGACCAGACTCCGTTGCTCGCCGAAACTTTAACGGACTGTGAAAGCGAAACGCACGCGCGTTTCGCAGCGTGTTACGCGGAACTACGCGCCCTGCCCCGCAGCGCGCGGCGCGCCCTCCAGCGGCGCATCGCTCGATCGAGCCAGTTGGCCGCCCGCTTACCGAAACACTTGCGGCAGGGCGGACGACGACTACAGCATAGGATGGCATGGTCACTGGCGGGTGCAGCGCTATTGCTCGCCCTCGGGCAAGAACCGGTGACAGCAGCCACGATCACCGTCACGACCAGCAATCCCAACATCGCAGCCGATGGCCAGTGCTCGCTGATCGAAGCGATAATCAACGCCAACAACGACGCCGCGACTCACGCCGACTGCCCGGCGGGCAGTGGCGCGGACACGATCGTGCTGCCGGCGAATGCCAACGTGACGCTCAAGTCATGTATTTAGTTACACCTTGGTGGCTATTCGGTGCCCCATCGGTCTGCCTCAAATTACCAGTCGGATCACCATTGAAGGTAACGGCGCCACGATTGCCCGGCCAAGGGAACGCACCCGACTTCGGTCTCATGGACGTGACGAACTCCGGTGACTTGACGCTTCAGAGTGTAACTCTGAGCGGAGCATCCGGGGGTACTATTATCGCTCCGGTGGCGCCATATCTAATGACGGCACTCTCACCATCAGAAATAGCACCATCTCGGGCAATTCGTCCAATTATTGGGCTGGCGGCGTAGCAAATTTGGGCATTCTCACGATTGAAACTAGCACCATCTTTGGCAACGTCGGTAACCGTGGCGGAGGTGTATCTAATTTCGGCACCGCCGCTATCGAAAACAGCACGATCTCAGGTAATACAGCCGAATCCATTCATGATGGTGGTGGTGGCGTTTTTAACGTACTCGGCAGCATCACCATCGCCAACAGTACCATCTCAGGTAATACCGCCATAACGGGTGGCGGGTATCTTAAAAACGACGGCTACTTACGGCTCCGGCGGACCCACCACCATCACCCTCAAGCAATAGCGTGATCACCGGCAACAATCAGGCGACGGGCGCCTGAAATAAGTCAGGGCAATTGTCTTCACCGCGAACAACTTCAACTTGTTCGGATCTAATGGCAACGCCGGTGTCACCGGATTTACACCCGGACCAACCGACATCGTGCCTGGCGTTTCGCTAGCGCAAATCGTCGGTCCCCTGCAAAACAACGGCGGTTCAACCCAGACTCATGCTCTGGTCGCCGGCAGTCCAGCGATCGATGCGGGCAATCCTGGCGGCTGCCGCGATAGTCTAGGGACGCTTTTGCAGACCGACCAGCGGGGTTTTCTCCGATTAGATGACGGCAATCACGACGGCACGAGCCGATGCGATATCGGGGCCTATGAGCTTACCAACATACTCGCTGTAAGCAGTTCAACTTTCGTTCGTCAGCAGTATTTGGATTTTTTGGATCGCCAGCCTGAAGCCGCAGGCCTTTCCGGTTGGGTGAATGCCCTCGACGGCGGATTGCCAAGAGCGAGCTTGATTGAGGCATTCATGGATTCCGAGGAATTCTTCTCCAAGGGAAAATTCATTGCCCAGACTTACTTAGGGCTTTTAACCCGGGATGCTGACTTTAGCGGCTTTCGTGCTTGGCTGGAAGTCTTGCTGGCTGGAGTATCGCATGAACAAATCGTCCAGTGGTTTTTAGACTCCGATGAATTCACCATTAGGTTCGGCAGCAGTCTAACCAACAGCCAGTTTATCGAGCGGATGTACAACAACGTGTTGCTACGTTCAGCGGACCCAGGCGGGTTCAATCTTTGGGTTGGGCAATTAACCAGCGGACAGCTGACAAGGGCGCAGGTAGCGTTGGGTTTCTTGGACTCGGATGAATTTCAGAAATTGAGCGCGAGTCAGAACGAGATCGATGTCTCGCTGTTATACTTTTCCATGCTGCGGCGCGACCCTGATCCAGGCGGCTTCGCCGGTTGGGTGGGAGTGCTAAATTCAGGCGTACCACTTAACTCGGTGATTGATGGGTTTCTGAATTCCCCTGAGTATCAAGCCGGGTTCTAGGGCGCCAGGTGGCGTTTGTGAACGATAACTCTGGTCAGAAGCAGATACACGCATCGTCTGTGAGTTGAGCAACGACTCCACGCGGGAGTTTGATCAGAGTGGAGATAACGTGATGATCGGTATTTTGATCATCGATGGGAGCGCACCAGCTACGGTGCTGATACGAACGCGCGGTCCATCAATGCGCGCGGCGCCAATACCGTTTGGGAGTATCGCAATATGCCGGAATCATGTACTACCCGCAGAGCGGGTAGTATGAGGAAGCCCCCATGTAAGGGGGCTATGGGCTTGCCAAGAGTTCATTTTAGAGAAGCGAGTCCGGCGTGGTGAGAAGGTTGAGCGCATTTGCTTGTTGCGCGTCGTTAATAGACCTGACCGCTTCATATGACCCCTCATACTCATACTCCTCCTAAGCACTCCTCTTGCGCGAATGTACCAGCGGCAAAACACGCCGGTTGCAATCCAAGGTCCGAACAGTTTCTAAAGCTTTATTTATTGGCCTATTAAAGCCAAACAATCCCAAGTGTTTCAAATCCGGAAATCCGGCGGAAATCCGAAATCCAGGGACACAGTACTGATTTATCTTGACGGACCGCTTGCGGCGTGACTACTTGTCATGCATGGCGCGCATTTCTAGGGTTGTCGCCTCGGGTTTTCCACATCACATCACGTAGCGAGGTGTGCGATCCGTACCCATTTTCCGGGAGCATTTTCCGGTAGGAAGTGTCTAGGACCTAAGGAAAACAGAGATGACAGCCACGTCTTTCCTCCATCGGGCTGATCTACTGGCAAAGTTGGCGGCGATGGCCGCAGCCTACTATGTCGCAGGGAGACTTGGACTCTTATTGGCCATCCCGCCGGGGTATGCTACGGCTGTGTGGCCAGCATCCGGCATTGCTTTAGCTGGTACTCTACTGTTGGGATACCGAATCTGGCCGGGCATTTTGCTCGGGTCGTTTTTAATTAATCTGCGCACTTCTCTCGATACCACAAGCACTGCTTCGATTCTTAATACCACGGTGTTAGCGGCCAGTATCGGCATGGGAGCTTCACTACAGGCCGTTGTAGGGGCTTTTCTGATACGCCGCTTTACGCAATATCCGACCGCGCTTGTCGGGGCGCGCGAGATCATCAAATTTTTGCTTATGGGAGGCCCGGTAAGCTGCCTCGTAAATGCCACATGGAGTGTGACGAGTCTGCTGTTGGGCGGTGTTATCCACCCGGTCGACTACCTGTTCCACTGGTGGACTTGGTGGGTGGGCGATGCCATTGGGGTCATTACCTTTACTCCGTTGATACTCATCTGGGCAGCCAAACCGGCCGTATTCTCACAGGGCAGGCAAGTCTCCCTGCCGCTGTGTCTGGCATTCGCGCTGGTTGTTATATTTTTTATTTACACGAACGCGTGGGAACAAGATCGAATTGAGCTGGAGTTCAGGCGACGCACGGACCAGCTGGCCCAAAAGTTACAAGAGAACTTTGATAACTATATCCTGGTCCTCCATTCCGTGGAGAATCTTTATGCGAGCTCGGTTCCGATTAACCGCCGACAGTTCAAAACGTTCGTCTCGCGCTCGTTCTCACGCCAGCCAGGGATTCGTGCAATCTCGTGGAGTCCCAGGATACTCGACTCGCAGCGGGCAACCTACGAGCAGGCTGCCCGGGAAGATGGCCTCAGTAACTTCCAGATCGTGGAACAGAGCGCACAAGGGCAATTGGTTCGGGCAGAGCGGCGCGCCGAATATTTCCCCGCCTATTATTTAGAATCGGTCAAAGGGATTGGCAGAGCTTTGGGTTTTGACGCGCTGTCAGATCCCACCAGACGCGAAGCGCTGAACCGGGCACGAGATACGGGGCAGCCAGCAGCCACTGATCTGCTCACACTGATACGGGATATTGATCGCGAAGGAGGTTTTGTAGTTTTCCTACCCATCTACAAACCCGGACGCCCGCAGAATAGCCTGCAAGAGCGGCGTCTCAATCTGCAAGGTTACGTCAGCGGGGCGTTCCGGATTCGCGATATGATGAATACCGCACTGAAAGGCGCGCAGGCGGAGGACATCGAAATTCGTCTCTACGACGCCGAAGCGGGAGAAAAAAAACGTCTCCTATATGAGCATCGCTCAAAGGAGCTCGATTCACAGGATCTGCCGTTTAAAGCGAACGAAGGCATTCAGCCGGCGCCGCTCCAGCGAGTCGTTCCATTCGAGATAGCCGGCCGCCAGTGGATAATTCAGTTCTCTCCAACAAAAGAGTATTTGATCGCTCATCGAGGGTGGCAGGCGTGGAGTGTCCTTGCCGGAGGGCTCTTTTTTAATGGCCTATTGGGCGGCTTCCTCCTTATACTCACCGGCCACACTGCCAAACTCCAGGCCATTAACACGGATTTAGAAAAGGAATTTACCGAGCGCAAGCGGGCGGAGGACACGGTCGCTCAATTAGCCGCTATCGTAGAGTCTTCAAACGACGCGATCGTGGGTACAACATTGGCAGGAGTCATTACAAGCTGGAACAAGGGCGCAGAAATCGTCTATGGTTACTCCGCCGAAGAGGTCAAGGGTCGTCCTGTTTCCGTCCTGATTCCGCCCGACCTTCTTGATGAACGGGCCCGGTTACGAGAAAGGATCAAACAGGGAGAACCCATTGCTCAGTACGAAACCATTCGGGTGCGGAAAGACGGAGCTCAAGCTCATGTTTCTCTAACGTTATCGCCAATGAAAGATGCAACGGGCAAAATTACGGCTATTGCAACGATTGCCCGCGATATCACCGAGCGCAAACGAGCTGAATCTGAGCTCCAGCGGCTTCAACAACTGGCGGCCGCCCGTGAACGTACCCGCCTCGCCCGTGACCTTCACGATAGCGTGCTCCAGTCTCTCGCCGTCGCCGGCCTAAACCTCGAGGCCGCAATCCAGGGCCTAAAAGTGGATCCTGAGGTGGCTAAGGAGCAACTGCGTGGGGTTCAGGATCTTATCGTTCGGGAACAGCAGGAACTCCGTTCCTTTATTGACGAGTTGAAGCTCGCCACGCTCGTCCCGGGCGAAACGGACTTCAAAATCGGGTACGTCCTGCAAGAGCTGGCAAAGACGGTTGAGCAGCAATGGCACCTGCGCGTGGAGCTTAAGATGGATGGTCTTGACGGGCAGGTACCCGCCGTACTGGCGCGCGAAATCTATCAGATCATCCGCGAGGGGCTGGTCAACGCTGCCCGCCATGCTCACGCCTCGGTAGTTGAGGTGGATCTGCAGACCGACGATCACAATGCGCGCGTCACCGTTTCCGATAACGGCTGCGGCTTTCCCTTCCGCGGTCACTATGATCACGCCGCGCTTACCTCCACGGGGCTCGGTCCCGCCGTAATTAAAAGCCGGGTCGCTGCTCTCGGCGGGGCTCTAAACATCGACTCCTCCGAATCTGGAGCGCGGCTTGAAGTGACCTTGCCGCTTTCATCGCCTCGAGCCTGAGATGCCGATCACCTTGGTTATCGCAGACGATCATCCATTAATCCTCGACGCGATGGAGAATCTGTTCCGCCTGGAAAAGGATCTTAAGGTCGTCGCGCGCTGCCTCGATGGCGACGAGGCCCTCAAGGCGGTACGCCGGCACCAACCGGACATTTTGGTGCTCGACATTCAGATGCCGGCAAAAGACGGCCTTGTTGTGCTCCGGGAGATGAGAAAAGAGCAACTGCCTACGCGAGTCGTGGTTCTCACGGCTACGCTCGACGAAGAAGGACTGACCGAGGCGGTCCGTCTCGGTGTGCGCGGCCTCGTGCTCAAGGAGTTGGCGCCGAAGCTTCTCGTGCAGTGCATCCGAAAAGTGCACGCGGGCGAACTGTGGCTGGAGAAGCGCTCGGTGAGCAGCGCGCTGGAAAAACTGCTCCAGCGCGAGACCGCAAGAAACGAGGCCGCTCAGGTGCTGTCGCCCAGAGAAATCGAAATTATCAAACAGGTGGCGGCGGGGCTGCGCAATATGGAGATCGGCAAGAAACTCTTCATCAGCGAGGGAACGGTCAAGATCCATCTCCACAACATCTATCAGAAGCTCGGCCTCGATAGCCGCACAAAGCTCGCCCGCTACGCCCAGGAAAAGGGACTCGT
>CAVUYS010000073.1:0-55798 GCA_963745745.1 uncultured Spirochaetota bacterium
GTGCCGTACAGGCGCAGGTCGCGGGCCATGAGCCGGTTGCGCTAGCAGGCGATCCGGGGAATCCTCGAGGTACACCCGGAAGGCCGCGGATTGGCTGCGGGGCTGCCGGAGGGCGGCCGAGCCGGTCGCGCTCCAGGCCACGGCGGAGCCGCCGCGGAGCCTGCGGCGGCTCCGGCGGCGGCCGGCCGGCGGTAGTAGGCGCCCTGGACCGCGGTGAGGATGCTGCGCTCGTCCTGCCGAAAAGCTGGAATCCCCCGGCTGCGAGAGGCACAGCAGGCGCTTGACCCCGCTGGCCGGATTCCACAGCTCGGTGAGCCAGGCGCCGGCCACGATCAGCTCGCCCGTCGGGGTCCAGGCCACGTGCAGCGGGCGGGGGTGGGCCAGCGTCTGGCGTTTCTGCCAGCTCCCGCTGTCGTGCACCGTCACCCGTCGGCGCGCATGACCGCCACGCTCGACTCGTCGGCCGATAGGGCCAGGTCCAGGACCCCTTCCTCCGGGATGCGCCGGAAGGAAGGCAGGGTGCGCAGGTCGGCGGCCGACAGCAGGTACAGGCCCGTGCTGCCGGCCCGCTTGCTGCCGGTAGTCGGCCAGGACCAGTATCTTTCCGGTCCGCAGCCACAGCACCCGGCGCACGGAGCCCGAACCCGGCAGGTACAGGTACGGCAGCGAGAGGCTGGGCCCGCTGTAGTCTTCGGGGGACAGGGGGACCAGGAACAGGTTCCGCCCGGCCTTGCTCACCAGGAGCTGGCTGCCGTCCGGGGACACCCAGAACTGGTCGAAGTTGGGATCCATCTCGAAGGGCAGCTTCCCCGCCAGGCGGCCGATGGGCAGGAAGCCCCGTACAGGGAGCAGGGTGAACAGCTCCGGGGCTCAGGCGGTAGACGAGGGCGCCGGTCGCGTAGTACAGGGCGCTGCGATCGGCCAGCGGGGAGGTCGGACCCCGGCGACGGTTGCGCACGGTGCCCTTGCCCAGCAGGCGGTAGGACTCTTCCAGCGACCCCGTCTTCCGCAGCTGGCTGACGGAGTAATAGTAGAGGCTCGTCCGCGCTTGGAGTACAGGAAGAAGTCCGAATCGGGGGACCAGAGCACCGGGATGGCCTTCAGGGACAGCTCCACTCCGGAGGAGGCCACGCTCGCCGGGCCTCCCTTCAGATCGTAGAGCAGCAGCTCCCCGTAGGCCGCGGAGGTGGGGCGCAGCGCCAGCAGCCAGCGCCCGTCGGGGGAGGAAGCCACCAGGTCCAGCTTGCCGCTTTCCACCTGCCCCCCGGTCACGAAAGCGGGCAGGCCGGCCACGGGGGCCGGGTTGGCCAGAGCGGCGTCGGTGCGGAACAGGCCGAAGCGGTTTTGCACCTGCAGCACGCCGGCCACCAGGGAGACCTTCTCGGGAAAGAAGGTCAGCTGCTCCAGGCGGCCGTCGCTCAACTCGGCGGCGAAGAGCGTCCGATAGGGGCCGAAACCCGGGCTTTCGGCCTCGGCCCGGAACAGCAGCCGGTCGTAGGCCGTCAGGTCCAGGTCGGAGAACCAGACCTCGCCCCAGAGAGGCAGGGCCCAAAAGCCGGAGGCCCACAGGCCCAGCGCCAGCACGGCAATGTTGAGTCTTCTCAAGTGAGTACCCTTCCCCCTACTGGCTATTTTCGGCAGCCGCGACGGTGGCGTTCACAGAAAAATGGCCAGGACCGCCAGGATCTCGGCGGTCAATCCCCAGACCAGACGCCCCTCGTATAGTAGATATGGCGTGGGCCGGCGCACCCGGCGGCGCCAGCGCCCGCCGGGGAGAAAGCGGGTCGGGAAGCCGCCGGCCAGGCTGGCCTGCTCGCGGATCTCCGCCAGGCGGAAGCCGGGGTCGCGCAGCGCGGCCAGCGGCAGCCAGAAGGCCTCGGCCACTTCCTCGCCCGGCCGCAGCTCGAAGGGTTCCTGCAGAGCGGCCACGAACGGATGGATCAGCTCTCCCCGCGCCCGCTCGAACACCGGCAGCGCTCCCAGGCGCCGGACCCGCTCGGCCGGGATGCCCAGCTCCTCCTCCAGCTCCCGCAAGCCGGCCTCCCAGGGCCCTTCCCCGGGCTCCAGGCGCCCGCCCGGGCAGCCCCACCTCCCCGGGCTGCGCGGCCAGCGCCGGGGAGCGCAGCTCCAGCAGCACGGCCGGTCCCTCGGGCCGTTCGGCCAGCGGCACCACGACCGCGGCCTGCAGGAAGCGTCAGAAGGGGTCGACCGGGTCCTTCAGGCGCCGGGCCAGCTCTTCGATCACCGGACCATTCTCACCGCCCGGCGCCGCCCGAGGTCAAGAAATTTCGACGCAGGCTTGACCGGAGCTTCGGGGGGATGCTAATGTGAGGCAAGGATATGAAGGTCCTCCTCACCGGCGGGGCCGGGTTCATCGGCTCCCACGTTGGCTGACGCCTTTCTGAAGGCCGGCCACGAGGTGGTGGTCCTCGACAATCTGAGCTCCGGAAACCGCGAGAATCTCCCCGCGCAGGCCCGCCTGTACCTGCTGGACCTGGGCGCGCGCGAGCTGGCAGAAGGTGTTCGCCGCGGAGCGGCCGGACGTCGTCGACCATCACGCGGCCCAGATCAGCGTCACCGCCTCCGCCCGCGATCCGCAGGCGGATGCGCGCACCAACGTGCTGGGCATGCTGAACCTGCTGGAAGCCTGCCGGCGTTTTCCCGTGAAGAAGTTCATCTTCGCTTCCACCGGCGGGGCGATCTACGGCGACACGGATCGCCTGCCCACGCCGGAGGACCACCCCCCGCTGCCCCTGTCCCCCTACGGCATCCACAAGTGGCTGGGGGAGCAGTACCTGCGCTACTACGCCCACCAGCACGGGTTGAGTTATACCGTGCTGCGCTACGCCAACGTGTACGGGCCCCGGCAGAACCCCGACGGCGAGGCCGGGGTGGTCTCGATCTTCCTCAACCGCCTGCTCGCTGGAGAGCAGGCGACCCTCTTCGCCTACCCCGGCGAGGAGGACGGCATGCTGCGGGACTACGTGTACGTCGAGGACGTGGCCCGGGCCAACCTCGAAGCCGCCGGCAAGGCCGCGGGGGAGACGATCAACATCGGCACCGGCGTGGGCACGACCACGGGGGCCCTGTACCGCGCCATCGCGGCGGGCTTCCCCGGAGCTGCCCAGCCGCGGCGCGAGCCGGCCCGGCCCGGGGACCTGCGCCGGAGCGTGCTGGCCGCGGCCAAGGCCGAGAGGCTGCTGGGCTGGAAGGCGCGGGTGGCCTTGAGCGAAGGGCTTGCAGCGCACGGGAGAGTTTTTTCGGAGCCGCGCTAGGCTCCTGGGAAAAAGGAGGACCTATGCCCAGTGTTCGCGAACAGGAGCTGGTCTGTCCCACTTGTGGGAGGACGCGCAAGCCGCCGGAATGCCACAGCCGGAGCATGGAGCTGGACGGCGGGGTGTTTTTCTGTCCGACCTGCGCCAAGGAGCGCGCGGTGCCGCAATGCTGCGGCGGCCCCATGCGCCTGAAGTCCCAGGTGCGCGACATCCGCAGGGAGCTGTTCCAGAAGCTATGATCTATTACATCCCCGACCAGATCGGCATTCTGGCCTGCCCCGGGGGCGCGGTCTTCGCCGGGCAGGTGGCCCGGGAGCTGGGGACCATCGGCCGCGAGAAGATGCGCCACAAGCTGGAGGTGCTTTCCCAGAAGTACGGCTTGAGCCGGGAGGAGATCCTGCGCCGGATCAACCTGCTGGTGGACCTGCGCCCCACCACGGTGGACCTGCGGCAGCCGGCCGACGGCCTGCGCCCCACCCACTACCGCGTCCCCGCCCGTTTCACCCGCTTCGCCAACGGGGAGTTCAAGACCGAGATCCTGACCTCGATCCGCAACATGGACGTGTTCGTGATCCAGGACGTGGAGAACCACTACCCCCTGGTCATGAACCACGGGGAGTACGGAGCGCAGCGTGCTCTCGGTCAACGACCACCTCTTCTGCCTGATCACCGCGGTGGACGCGGCCCTGCACGCCGGGGCCAAGCAGGTCACCGTGGTGGTGCCCGCCTACCCCTACGCCCGGCAGCACAAGAAGAAGGGCCGGGAAGGCCTGACCGCGGCGCGCATCGGGCAGTTCCTGGAATACTGCGGGGTCACGCGCATCATCACCCTGGACCTGCACTCCAAGGACATCGAGAACAGCTTCAACCAGCTGCGGCTGGAGAACCTGCACGCCTCCTACCAGATCCTGAAGGTGCTGGCCTCGGTGGTCGACCTGGCCGACCCGGAGCTGGCCATCATCGCGGCGGACACCGGCTCGGTGGACCGCAACCGCTTCTACGCCACGACCCTGGGGCGCTCCCTGGGGATGATCTACAAGGAGCGCGACTACTCCCGCGCCTCCACCAGCGCCAAGCACGACAACATCGTCAAGGTGAGCCTGCTGGGCTCCGTGAGCGGCAAGACGGTCTTCATGGCCGACGACATGATCGGCACCGGCGGCACGCTGCTGCGGGCCATGCGCATCCTCAAGGAGCAGGGGGCCGCGCGCATCATCTGCGCGGTCAGCCTGCCCTACTTCAGCGGCAACGCCCAGGACACCTTCGAGGAGGCCTACCGGGAAGGCCTGTTCTACCGCATCATCGGCACCAACGCCGTGTACCACGACAAGGGCCTGCTGGCCCGGGAGTGGTACCTGTCGGCGGACGTCACCAACCTGTTCGCCCGCAGCCTGTACCGGCTGCACGCCAACCGCTCCTTGAGCTCCCTGCTGGACAACCGGGAGATCATCAAGGACCTGTTGGACAGGAGCCGCGGCGAAGGCCCGCAGAAGGAGCTGAAGCTCTAGGCAGGGATGCCGAAGCCGGCGCCGCCAGGGAGGGCGACAGAGCCGGCCTAGGCGATGCGGATGGCGCCCATGGGGCAGCCCTCCACCGCCTCCCTGGCGTTGGCCTCCTCCTCCTTGGGCACCGTTTCGACCAGGACCTTGGATATCCCGCCGACCACCTTGAAGACCTTCGGGCAGGACTGCTCGCAGCTGCCCGTACCGACGCACTTGTCCTCGTCTACAACGACCTTCATGACCCTAAAATACCCAGGGGGCCGGGGTCCAGTCCACCGCCAGGCGGCTCCCGGCCGGTGAAAAGGCGGAACTGCGCCTCCGCCTGGGCCTGCAGCATGGCCAGCCCGTCGATGGTGCGGCAGCCGGCCGCCCGGGCCCGCGCCAGGAAGGCGGTGGGGCCGGGGCCGTAAACCAGGTCGTACACGACCTGCTCCGGGAGAAAGGTGTAATCCGGAAGAGGGTCCCCCGCGCCCTTCAGGCCAACGCTCGTGGTCTGCACGATCAGGGCCGGACCTCCGGGCAGACGCGCGGCTTCGCGCGCCTCCAGGCCGCCCCACTGGCAGCCGAAACGGCGGGCCAAGGCGCGAGCGCGGGCCGGCGTGCGGTTCAGCACCAACACGTTCAGGCCGTGCCGGGTCAGGGCGTGGACCACCGCGCGGGCCGCCCCGCCGGCGCCCAGTACGACGGCTCCGGTGCCAGGCTCCAGCAGGGCCGGCACCTGCCGCCGGAGCGGGGCCAGGAAACCGGCCACGTCGGTGTTTGCGGCCCGCCAGCCGCGGCCGCCTGCCGTGCCCGCCAGCAGGGTGTTCGCCGCGCCGGCGGCCCTCGCTTCGTCTTCCGCGCTGCGGGCCAACCGCAGGGCCTGCTCCTTGAGCGGCACGGTCACCGACAGGCCGCGGACTCCCAGCGCCCTTGCGGCCCGCAGGAACTCCGGCAGCTCGTCGGCCAGGAACGGCACGTAGACCGCGTCCAGGCCCAGGGCGGCGAACCCGGGATTGTGCAGGTGCGGCGAGCGGCTGTGGGCGACGGGATTGCCGACCACGCCGTACACCGCCGTGTCCGGGCCGATACTGCGGAAACGGTACAGCTCCGTCAGGACGCGCGGGTCGGTCTGTCCTTCGGCCGCAGCCTCGGGCTCCCCTTCCGCGCGCGCAGGCGAGCAGCAGGTCAACCAGGAGCCCAGCTTCCCCGCCAGGATGCGGCTGAAGCCGCCGAACTCGCCCAGGCCCAGCAGGATCTTCTCCACCCCCCGCAGGTCGCGGAAGGCCTCGGCCAGTCGGCGCTGGTCGCGCGAGCCGCGCACGCGCACCTCCGCCCTGGCCAGCTCCCCGCGCTCGCCCGCCCGGCGGGCCAGGCGCCGCACGCGCGCGGCCAGGCCCGCGGGCACCCCATGCAGGTCGCGGAAGGAGCGGATCACCCGGCAGCCGCGCGCGCGCGCCGCGTCCTCCAGCTCCGGGTCGCTGAAGTCGTGCTCCAGCTCGACGAAGGCGTAGCCCGGGTTGGCGGCCGGAACGCGGACCGCACCCCCGCTGCCTGCGCCTGCCAGCGCTTCCCGCAGCAGCCGGCGTCGGTCGGCTTCCGCGCACCGCCCCCCGTCCGCCGCCCGCCGCAGGGTGAGAATCACGGGCAGGTCCACCAGGGCGGGAAAGCGCGCCAGGTGCGCCAGCTCGGCGGGGGACAGGAAGTCAGCCCGCAGCTCGACCAGGTCCACCCAGCGGCGCTCGCGCCGCAGCAAAGCGGCATTCTGCTGCAGGGAGGCGCCGGTCAGGCACAGGCAGATGCGGCTGGCCTGAGCGGCGGCTGGATCCGCCTCCCCGGACGGGGCGCTCACAGGTCCCCCCGGTAGCAGTAGGCATCGGCCAGCAGGCCCTCGCGAAAATACAGCCGCAGGCGCACCGGGTAGCCGCGGTCCTCCAGGTGCCAGACCAGGGAGTCGCCCAGCTCTCGCATGGGCGGGCCCAGCAGGCCCAGCACCTCCTCGCGCCTGGCGCCCATGGCCAGCGCCCGGGCGGCCAGGAAGCCTCCGGCGTGGTGCTCGTCCACGCGGGCCTGCCAGACCCGGTCCTGGTACCAGAACAGGTACAGGCTCCCCGGGTAATAGAAGACCACGTCGTCCTGCCAGCTCTCCTCACCCCGATCGGCGAACACCTGCTGCGGCGCCCCGAAGCGCTCGAAGGCTTCCTCCAGGGTCAGGCCCACGAGCGCGGCCAGGTCCAGGGCGGGCTGGGCCGGGGCCGGCAGGTCCTGGGCCGCCAACATGCCGAGGGGTTCGGGCTCCGGCACCGTCCGCTCCTGGGCCGCGGCCGCAACAGCCGCCAGCAGCAGCGGCGGTAGAAGCGCGCCGGCCAGCCGCCGCAGCAGCCGCCTCACAGCGCGCCGGCCGCCGCGCGGATCTTGTCCCAGGCGGCCTGCACGTGCCGGGCCTGGGTCGTCGTGGCCCCGATGCTCATGCGCAGGGTGAGCTTGCCGTCCAGCTTCGTGTGGGTCAGGTACAGCTCGCCGCTGCCGTTCAGGCGGTCCATGATCCGCTGGTTGGCCTGGTCCCCGCCGCGGTGGCGGAAGCAGACCAGGTTCAGGGGGGCCGGGGCGGCCAGCTGGAAATCCGCGCTCTCCCGCACCCAGCCGGCGAAGCGTTGGGCCAGGGCCACGTGCTCGCGCACGTGGTGCCGCAGGCCTTCCACCCCGTAGGAGCGGATCACGAACCAGAGCTTCAGGGCCCGGAAGCGCCGCCCCAGCGGCACCTGCCAGTCGCGGTAGTCGATGACCGCCCCGGACTCGCTGGCCTGGTTGCGCAGGTACTCCGGCAGGATGCTCAGGGCGCCGATCAGCTCGCTGCGCCGGGCCACCCAGAAGCAGTCGCAGTCGAAGTTGGTGAACATCCACTTGTGCGGATTGAAGCAGTAGCTGTCGGCCAGCTCCAGGCCGGCGAACAGGTCGCGGAACTCGGGGCAGAGGGCGGCGGTGCCGGCCATGGCTCCGTCCACGTGCAGCCACACCCGCTGCTCCCGGCAGACGCGCCCGATGTCCCGCAGCGGATCCACCGCCCCGGCGGAGGTGGTGCCCACCGCGGCGCAGACGAAGAAGGGCACCCGTCCGGCCGCGCGGTCCTCGGCGATGCGCCGCGACAGGTCCCGCGGCCGCATGGCGTACTTCTCGTCGATTTCCACGATTCGCAAGCTTTCGGAGCCGATGCCCGCGATGCGGGCGGCCTTCTCGATCGAGGAATGGGCCTGGCTGGAGGCATAGGCGGTCAGGCGCCCGTCGCAGCCCCGTTTGTTCGAAGCTCCGGCGGTGGCCCGCTCCCGCGCCGCCAGCATGGCGCAGAGGGTGGCGCTGGAGGCCGAGTCCTGGATGACCCCTCCCCCGGTGCCCGAGGACTTGAAGGCCCCCGGCAGGCCGGTCATGTCGGCCAGCCAGTCCAGCACGTGCGTCTCCAGCTCGGTGCAGGCCGGGCTGGTGGCCCAGAGCATGCCCTGCACGCCCAGGCCGGAAGAAAGCAGGTCCCCCAGGATGGCAGGGCCGCTGGCGTTGGAAGGAAAGAAGGCGAAGAAGTTCGGCGACTGCCAGTGGGTGATGCCGGGCAGGATCTTCTCGCTCACGTCAGCCAGGATGCGGTCGAAAGGCTCCGGCTGTTCCGGCGGGTTGGGCGGCAGGGAGGCCCGGATCTGCCCGGGAGCGGCCTTGGAAAGGACCGGAAAGCTCTCCAGGCGCTCCTGGTAGTCGGCGATCCAGTCCACGACCGCCCTGCCCCATTTGCGGAACTCCTCGGGGCTCATGTGGTAGCTCTTGTCGGCCATGCTTCCTCCGGCGGTAGTATCCCGCATTGCCGATGGAGGCTCAAGAGCTCCGCTGGGACCAGGGCAGCGCGCGCACCTCGGCGGGATCCAGCTCCCGGCCCAGCGAGCGCCGGGCGAAGGCCAGATTCTCCCGGGAACCTATCAGAATGACGCCGACCAGCCGCCGCTCGAGGAAGACCCATTTCTCGTAGCGTTCCTGTGGCTCGTCGTAGCGCTGCACCACCTCGGATCCGCCTTCCCGCTCGAGGATCACCTTGCCCATGGAGGCCAGCTCGATGCCGGCCACCTGCAGGGTGTTCTGTGGGATGGTCTGCTGGTACACCTGCGCGCCCGGTGAGCCCAGCAGGTTGTGAGCGACCACGGGGGCGTGATCCAGGGCGGCCGGGATGATCCCCCACACCACCCACTCGAACTCCACCAGGTCCCCGGCCACGTAGATGTCCGGATCGCTGGACTGGAGGTGGGAATCCACCACGATCCCCCGGTTGACCACCAGGCCCGCCTCCCGGGCCAGTTCGATGCGGGGACGGATCCCCGCCGAGATCAGCACGGTCTGCGCGGGAAGCTCCCGCCCGTCCACCAGGCGGACCCCCTCCACCTTCACGCGGCCCAGGAACTCGGAAACGCTGGTGCCCACGAGCACCCGGCACGGCCAGCGCTCCACAAGGCGCTGCAGGAGGGAAGCCCCTGTTTCGTCCAGCTGGCGGGGCAGGAGTCGCGGAGCCTGTTCGATCACGGTCAGCCGCTCCAAGGCGGGAGAAAGGATATGGTGGGCCGCCTCCAGCCCCAGCAGCCCTCCACCCAGCACGACCGCCTGACGCGTGCCGGCCTGCAGGTACTTGCGCAGTGCGTCCGCGTCTCCGTATTCCCGGATCGTGAAAATCCCTTCCAGAGCGCAGTTGGGGATCGGAGGCCGGGCGCTGCTCGCGCCCATGCAAAGCACCAGCTTGTCGTAGGAGGCCTGTCCCCCGTCCTCCAGCAGGACCTTCTTCTCGGCGCGCAGCAGCCGCGCCACTTTCCGGTTCTTGTGCACCTGGATGCCGCGCTGCTCGTACCAGCCGGGCTGATACATCTGCAGATCGTCGGGCTCCAGGCGCGAGCGGAAGATCTCCGGCAGGCGGATGCGGGAATACAGCTCGTATGGCTCGCGGGTGTAGATGTCGATGGAAAGGCGGGCCGGATCCGCCTCCAGCTTGCGCAAAGCCCCGGCCACGCTCACCCCGGCGATTCCGTTCCCAATGATCAGGACCCTCATGCCATAGAATATAGTGAATCCAGGCGCATTGGGCGAAGGCGCGCTCCAGCAACTCCTGGCAGTCGGCGACCCAATCCATTATCGCCCTGCGCAGAAAGACACTTATGTATTGATACAATAGCGTACATACTTGACTTCCTCGGCCTAGATCGGAATTAGACTGCCGCCAATCCCCGACCCGTCGGTTCTACAGCGAAAAGCCACGAACGCCGGGCGGCAGGGTCACCCTGGAAACGGGGCGGCCTCCCAGTATGGAAAGGGGATCTCAACCCGTTCTTCACCTGGCAAACAAGGGGATTCCAGTTTCAACTCTGCAAGGAGGAATCGCCATGTCTCTGCCGACCCGTGTTGAGAATCCCCATCCTGGTGCTGCTGCTGGCCCCGGCCGCCCTGCTGTTCCTCGGCTGTCCGAACAACCCGCCGGACGAGCTGGT
Organism: uncultured Spirochaetota bacterium; assembly: GCA_963745745.1. Lineage (GTDB taxonomy): Bacteria > Spirochaetota > Spirochaetia > SZUA-6 > DRHE01 > MIBK01. The sequence continues at coordinate 10,264 of CAVUYS010000073.1, forward strand.
CTCCTCGCGGTCCTATTCCGGGCACGAGAGCGACCTGGACGCCAACAACTTCGTGCGCGCCTATCCGGCCGCCGTGGGCACGCGGCTGGACGACTGCCAGCTGTGCCACAGCGGCGGGACCGTCGTGCAACGCCAAGCTACCAGGGGATCACCTGGTTGAGGTCACCATCTAGCAACGCCTGCAACTACTGCCACCTGATCCTCCAGTGGCCGAACGCCGGCCTATACGAGCGGAGTATCCGCCTCAGCTACTGGGATACGCTGAACCCGATTACGGGCAGGATTACGATGACCGCGGGACGCGGTCCGGCGACGCAGGAATGGTTTCGGCGACCATCGGAGGCGGATGACTAGGACGGCGATACCTTCAGCAACACGGCTGGAGATCTCCGGCGGCCGCTTCCCGGGCAAGACTCGGCCAGCAAGCCCGGGCAGGCCTGCAGGCCGCGATCGATCGGAGCTGACCCACGGGCCAGGTCGCCGCCATGCCCGCGCACCCCCAGTTCCTGCTGATGAACGCGACAGGCAGCAGTACGACGACTACGTGCACCTACAGCGGTCCGACGGTGAAAGAGCTGCTCGGCCAGGCCGGGCTGGACGTGGATCTGACCCCAGGACCACCTCCATCAGCGTGATTCGCCCCGGACGGCTTCGAAGAAGCGACTCCAGCCCTGTCGCAATGACGACGGCTTGGCGGCACGTATTTCCCGGACGAGCATCTTCGACGACGTGGACCAGTCCGGGATGGACCGCGACCCTGCGCTTCGTGAACTATCCGGATCCGATCCCGACGGACCCGCTCACCTCCCTGCCGTACGCGGACGGCGGCGGCACTGCCCGGACCTTTGGCTGACCATCGCCCAGGCAACGACGACCGGGGCGGCGACTGGACACCTCCTACTACGACCCGGTCACCGGAAAACTGGAGGGAGAAGGCCCCTTCCGCATCATCCCGCCGCAGAGCACCGCCGGTCGACCGGACCGCGGTTCAATGGGCAGCCCCAGGCCAGTCCAGACGACGGATGGAACTACTCTGAGCTCCTGAACCACAACGCCGGCGGCTCGGTGCGCGGCATGTGCATTCATCCGCATCAACCCCATGCCGGCCGGGCGTCGAGGAATACGACACCTCCAACGGCTGGTCGCTGATCGAAGACAAGAAGATCGTGATCTACGGACGGAACATCGATTGACAGCCAGCGGCCCTCCCGCATCCCGGGGGCCCGCGTCTTATGCGACGCACTATGCGGCTTCAGCGGCGCTTCTCGCCATCTGGGCGCGACGGCTTGGGGGCCCAGGCGCCGAGCCTCAAGCTCGGACGGATATCTGCAGCTCTGGGACCTGTACGAGCAGGCCGAGAACGGCAAGATCCAGGCAGTTACCGGCGATCCCGGCAGCCCAGGCCGCCTCGGGGTTCAGCCTGAACCGGGCGCGCCTGCAGGCGGCGTGGACCTGGGCGCCTTCAAGGCCGTCCTGCAGTTCCGGCTGGAAGGCGGCTCGCTGGGCTGTTGGACGCCTACGGCAGCTGGCAGCCGTTCGGCCCGGCCCTGGAGCTGCGCGTCGGGCAGATGAAGATCCCCTCCGCCTGGGAAGTCGCAGTCGGCGACGAAGCCCTGGATTTCGCCACGCGCAGCCGCTTCGCCAGCGAGGTGGTCAACTGGAGCCTCTCCAAGAGCTCCAGCTCCACCTCAGCCGTTCTACGCTGGTGCAGACCGTCCGCCCGCGACCTCGGGCGTGGGCTTGCGCGGATACCTGCGCGGCTTTCGCTACGAGGCGATGGTCGGAAACGGCCTAGGAGCGAACAACTACGTCGGGGCCGAGGAGAACCGCCAGTTCGTCTGATCGCCAACGCCATCGGGGCTTATTTCTACGGGGCGCGCCTTGTCCTACGACCTGCTCTACGAGCTGCGCCAGCGGCTCCGGCCCACGGCGTTGTACCTGGAGCTCGGCGGGCCACGCCAACTACAACAACCATCCCAACCTGATCTACAACGACAACCAGGCTATACTGGACCTGGAGCGCTGGTCCTGGTCCGTCAGACGCCCGCTTGGGGCTTTTCGAGCGAATCCGCCTCACCGGGATGTACGGAGCCGGGCAGGTGGAGGACGACTTCGACGCCGACGGCCAGCCGGACTACACCTACTCCGGCTGGGAGGCCGGGGCGATGTTCCGGGTCATCCCGCGCTTCCTGGAGGCGGGCGCTGCGCTGGGATTCCTACACCTGGAGCCGCGCGGTCACGGGCGGCTGGTCCACGGCAGGGACCCTGACCGCCGGCCTGACCTGGACGCCCGATCCCCGCGTGCGGGTCCAGTTGAACTATAAAAGGAAACTGCTCTTCAGCGAGCTGGACCCGGACATCGACAACGACCTGGCCGTCCTGGCGCTGCAGCTGCGCCTGTAGCCCGGGTGCCTGCCCGTCGTGACGGCCCCGGTGCCCTGACCCTCAGGCCCAGCGCAGCACGCCCGGCAGGTAGTGGTGGGTCAGGCCCGGGTGCTTGGGCAGGACGCGCACCGTGTAGCCCTGGCGCCCGGTGAGGGCGCACTCCACCTCGCCGCGGTACTCGTGCACCCCCTTGTCCGCGGCGCCGGGGGTCATCTCCAGGGTGCGCGCGCAGTCGATCTCCCCCGTGGAGGAGATCGGCCCGTAGTACAGCTCCACGCGCACCTCCTCCGGGGCGCAGGCCCGCCAGCGCCACGCGGGCGGTGGCCGCCAGGCGCTCGCCCACGGTGTAGATGGCCGACGGCGGAGAGCTCACCGACTCCACGCGCACCTGCGGCCAGGAGGCCAGGAGCTTCCGGCGGTAGGCGGCCAGCTCCCGGCAGCGGCGGAAGTCCTCGCCTTCCAGGTCCCGGGCCCTCCCGAGGGCCGGCAGGTAGAACTGCTCGGCGTAGTCCTGCAGCATGCGGTGGCTGGTGAAGCGCCGCCCCACCCAGCTCATGGAGGCCTTCATGCGCTTGATCCAGTCCCGCGGCAGCCCGTCCCGGCCGCGGGTGTAGAACAGGGGCACGATCTCGCGCTCCAGCAGGTCGTAGAGGGCCTTGCCTTCCACCTCGTCCTGCAGCTTGGGATCGTCGTACTCCTCCCCGTGCCCGATGGCCCAGCCGCATTCCGGGTTGTAGGCCTCGTCCCACCAGCCGTCCAGGCAGGAGAGGTTGAGCGCGCCGTTCAGGGCGGCCTTCATGCCGCTGGTGCCGCTGGCCTCCAGCGGCCGGCGCGGGTTGTTCAGCCACACGTCGCAGCCCGACAGCAGGTAGCGGGCCATGGTCATGTCGTAGTCCTCCAGGAACACGACCTGCGGCGCACCTGGGGGTCCTGGGCGAAGTGGATGATCTCGCGGATGATCTCCTTGCCCTCCAGGTCGTGGGGATGGGCCTTGCCGGCGAAGATGAGCTGCACGGGGCGCTGCGGGTCGGTGAGCAGCCGCACGAGGCGCTCCGGGTCGCGCAGCAGGAGGCTGGCCCGCTTGTAGGAGGCGAAGCGCCGGGCGAAGCAGATGGTCAGGGCGTAGGGGGACAGGGCGTCCTCGGCGGCGGCCAGCTCCGCCTCGGTGGCGCCGCGGCGCTTCAGCTGCAGGCGCAGGCGGGTGCGGGCGAAGGCCACCAGGCGCTCCCGCCGCCGCTCGTGGGTGCGCCACAGCTCCTCGTCGGAGACCTGGTCGATGCGGTCCCAGACCTCCGCGTTGGTGGGCTCCTCCTGGAAGCGCGGCCCCAGGTAGCGGTCCAGCAGGTCGATCATGTCGTGGGAGATCCAGGTGCGCGGGTGCACCCCGTTGGTGATGGCCCGATCGGCACCTCCTCGGCCGGCAGCCCCGGCCACAGCCCGTTCCACATGCGGCGGGAGGTGCGCCCGTGCAGCTGGCTGACCCCGTTGGCGCAGGCCGAAAGGCGCAGGGCCAGCACGGTCATGCAGAAGCTCTCCTGCTCGTTGTCCGGGTTCTCGCGGCCCAGGGCCAGGAAGTCCTTCCAGGAAAGGCCCAGCTCGCCGGCGAAGCGCCGGAAGTAGCGGGCCATCAGGTCGGGCGGGAAGCGCTCGTTGCCGGCCGGCACCGGGGTGTGGGTGGTGAAGATGCTGGTGGGCCACACCGCCTGCGGCGGCCTCGTCGAAGCTCACCCCCTTCCGCCGCATGAGCTCGCGCATCCGCTCCAGGGCCAGGAAGGCGGAGTGGCCCTCGTTCATGTGGGTGACCGCCGGGGTGAGGCCCAGGGCCTGCAGGGCGCGGATGCCGCCCACCCCCAGCAGGATCTCCTGGCGGATGCGCATGTCCCGGTCCCCGCCGTACAGGGTGGCGGTGATCAGCCGGTCGGCCGGCGGGTTGTCCTCGATGTTGGTGTCCAGCAGGTACAGGGGGGTCTGCCCCACCCGCACCTCCCAGACCTGGGCGGCCACCTGGGCCTCCCCGACGTCCACGCTCACCTTGACCGCCCCGCCCTGGGCGTCCCGGCAGGGGTGCACGGGCATGTTGTACCAGTCGTTCTCCGGGTAGACCTCCTGCTGGAAGCCGTCCGGGTTCAGGTACTGCTGGAAGTAGCCCTGCCGGTACAGCAGCCCCACCCCCACCAGGGGCAGCCCGAGGTCGGAGGCGGTCTTCAGATGGTCCCCGGACAGCACGCCCAGGCCCCCCGAGTAGATGGGCAGGCTCACGTCCAGGCCGTATTCCATCGAGAAATAGCCGATGATCCGCTTGTCCCCGTCCTTGTACCAGCGCTCGGCGGCGAGGTACTTGCGGAACTTCTCGTGCCACCAGGCCGAGGGCCGCCAGGAAGGACTCGTCCCCGGCGATCTCCTCCAGCTTGTCCTGCGGCACCTGGCCCAGGGCGCGGGCCGGGTTCTGCCGGGAGCGGTTCCAGGCCTCGTCGTCCAGGCGCATGAACAGGTTCATCGCGTCGAAGTTCCAGGACAGCCACAGGTTGTTGGCCAGCTCCTCCAGGGCCTTGAGCTTCTCGGGGATCTTCGGGCGGACGGTGTAGGCGAAAGTCTTCATGGCGCCTCCGGGGTGATCCCGATTCTATGCCGCAAGCGCGGGCAGCGGCAATAGCAGCCCCAGGCGCCCCGCGGGGGCCGGCGGGCCGGAGACGGTTCGCAGGCCCTGGCAGATCCGTTATGCTGGCCTTATGAATCGTTTCCTGGGAGTGCTGATCGGCTTCTGCACCCTGCTGATCATCGGCCTGTTCCACCCCATCGTCATCCGTTCGGAATACCGCTTCGGAACGGGAATCTGGCCCCTTTTTCTGGGTGCCGGCCTGGCCTGCGCGGGCGCCTCGATACTGGTGGCCAGCCCGTTCGCTTCCGCGCTGCTGGGCATCCTCGGCTTCACGCTGTTCTGGTCCATTCGCGAGCTATTCGAGCAGCGCGAACGCGTGCGGCAGGGCCGGTTCCCCAAAAACCCGCGCAGGACGGCGGAGCGATAGCCCGGACCTACCCCCGGTTCTGGCGCCAGCCGGGGTGGGTGATGCCCAGCTTGTGGATGCGGTAGTTCAGGGCACGGCTGGACAGGCCCAGGCGCCGGGCGGCCTCCTTCTGCACCCAGCCGCAGGCCTGGAGGGCCTCCAGAACCAGCCGGCGTTCGGCCTCCTGCAGGTCCAGGCCGTCTGCTGCCGGTGCGCCTCCGCTGTCCGGCGGCGATGGCCGGCTCTCCGCGGCCGGCGGCGCCGACCCCTGGGCGCCCAGGGCCAGGTCCTCGGCGCTGACGAGGTCCCCGTCGGCCATGAGCACCGCCCGCTCCATGGTGTTCTCCAGCTCGCGGATGTTCCCGGGCCAGTGGTAGCGGGCCAGGGCTTCCTGCGCATCCGGGGCCAGGCCGCGCAGGCGCTTGCCCATCTGCCCGCGGAATTTCTTGAGAAAGAACTGGGCCAGCAGGCCCACGTCCCCGCCCCGCTCCCGCAGAGGCGGCAGGCGGATGGTCACCACGTTCAGGCGGTAGTACAGGTCCTCGCGGAACTCCCCGTGGCGCATGCGCTCGGCCAGGTCCTTGTTGGTCGCCGAGAGGATGCGCACGTCGGTCTTGACCGGCTCGTTGGAGCCGAGGCGCTCGAACTCCTTTTCCTGCAGCACGCGCAGGACCTTGGCCTGGGTGAACAGGCTCATGTCCGCCACCTCGTCCAGGAAGAGGGTCCCGCCGTCGGCGTGCTCGAAGCGGCCCGCGCGCTGGCGGTCGGCGCCGGTGAAGGAGCCCTTCTCGTGCCCGAACAGCTCGCTCTCCAGCAGCTGCTCGGGCAGGGCCGCGCAGTTCACGCGCACGAACGGCCCGCCGGCCCGGGGGCTGTTGTAGTGGATGGCGCCGGCCACCAGCTCCTTGCCCGTGCCGGTCTCCCCGGTGATGATCACGCTGGAGTCGGTGCGGGCCACCCGCTCGACGATCTCGAACACCTTCTTGATGCCGGGGCTCTCCCCGATGAAGCTGTACGGGCGGTACACGTTCTGGTAGCGCTCCACCAGCCCCGGGGCGCCCTGCCCCCGCGCGCCCCCTTCCAGGGCGCGGCGCACCTGGAAGTTGAGCTCGGGAAGGCTGTAGGGCTTGGCCAGCAGGCCGGCGGCCCCCTCCTGCAGGGCCAGCTCCCCCTCCCCCTCGGCCTCCGGCTCCGACTGCACGATCAGGGCCGCGCCCGGATTCCTGGCCCTGGCCGCCCGCAGCAGCTCCCCCGGGCTGCCCCCGGCCGGAACCTGGCAGATCAGCACATCGAAGGCCTGCTCCCCGGCCAGGCGCAGGGCCTCGGGGTACTCCCGGGCTTCCTGCACGCCGTGTCCCAGGCTAAGCAGGAAGCGGGCCACCTCGGAGCGCAAGGCGTCGTCACGGTCCACGATCAGCAGACTGCTCATTGCCGGCCCATGATAGCCCCTGCGGGGAATTGTTCAAAGGGGAGGCAGGCCATTGCCGGGCCCGGCCAGAAGCCCCTATAATCCAAGCAAGGGGGCGGCATGGGCGCTGCGGACATCGCTATCCTGAAGGGCATCGGCTTTTTCGCCGATCTTTCCGACTTCGACCTGGCCCAGATCGCCGGCCTCACCGAGGCCCGCTCTTACCGCGCCGGAGAACTGATCGTGGAGGAGCGCACCGCCGCGGAGCGTTTCTTCATCATCATCCGGGGCAAAATCCAGATCAGCAAGCGCTTCGCCGACGGGGACGAGTTCGTGCTGGGCGTGCACAGCGACGGGGAGTTCTTCGGGGAAATGGGGCTGCTGGACGAGGGCCCGCGCTCGGCCACGGTGCGCGCCGTGGAGCCCACCACCCTGGTGGAGATCACCCGCACCGATTTCGAAACTCTCCTGTACAAGGCTCCCCTGCTGGCCTACCGCATCCTGCGCGAGTTGAGCTCCCGCCTGCGGGAGACCGGGGCCCTGCTGGTGTCCTTCCTGGAGCGCAGAAACGCCCAGACCTACCGCGCCTACCTGCAGACCATCGAAGGGTTCCTGCACCGGGGCCAGGATGCGGCCGCCGCCCGGATGGTGCAGCGCGCGCGGGAGCTGGCGCGGGCAGCGGGACGGGAGATGGGGCTGTTGGAGGAGGAGGTGCTGATCGCCGAGATCGGGGTGGTCCTGCGCGCCCTGCGCATCCCCGCCGAGCCCCCCGCGCTGCCCGCCCCGCCTTCCTCGCGCGCGGCCCGAGTGGCCGCGGCCTGCGAAGGTTTCGCCGAGTTGCCGGCCGGCGGGAGCGGCCCACCGTCGCCGCAGGAGGTCAAGCGCCGCCTGGGCCAGCGCTTCGACGCGGAGACCTCGGCGGCCCTCCTCAAGCTCTGGCAGGAGGGCCGCCTTCCGGCGGAGGCCGCCGGAGCGGCCTCCCCGTAGGCTCCGGGAGTCCACGCGGGTGCCGCGCTCAGCCGCGCACGCCCTGGACCTCGCTCTCCTGATGGGCGTTCTCGAGGGTACCCTCCAGGTCCTGGATCACCCGCAGGGTGTCCTCCATCACCGACTGGAACAGGCGGCTGGCCTTCCTGGAGTTCTTCTTGCTCAGGTTGATCAGGTTGTAGAAGGCCACCCGGGTGCCGTCGGCCCCCGCGATGACGTTGCAGGTCCGGCTGTGGTTGGCCAGCAGCGCGGAGGCGCCGAAACAGCTCCCGATCCCGTAGCGATGCGACCGGTTGCGGTCCGCGAAGGCCGAGCCGCGGATGACTTCGCACAGGGTGGTGGCCTCGTCGCCTTCCTGCAGGATGACCTCCCCCTTGTCGAAGTCCCGGTAGAAGACCTCCTTGGACTGCGGTTCCGCCGTCCCCTCCGGCTGGCCGATGAGCTGGTAGGTGCCGGAAATCCGGCGGACCTCCGGGTTGCGCAGCGTGTGCCGGGTGCCGTACACCGCATCGTGCTTGGTCATGGCGATGTCGCGGACCAGGTTCTTGGCCTCCCGTTCCACGTCCTGCTCGGTCATGGCCATGATCTTCTGCTCGGTGCTGACCTGAGTGGCAAAGGGGCAGCCGGGGTACCGGCAGCGGACCAGAAATACTCCATTCTTCAACTGGTATGGCATGGTGTGCCTCCTCACGGTATATAATGCAAGGAGCATGCCAATCCATTACCAATCCAGATATAGATTATCTCCTTACCCAGGATAGAGATATGAATATGCTCACTGCGATGAAGAGCGAGTCTTGCTTGTAATTACAAAAATGAAATACAAAATCGTTATTTTAGATGGATACACCCTGAATCCGGGGGACAACCCCTGGACGGAGATGGAAGCGCTCGGCGAGCTGGCGATTTTCGATCGCACCAGCCCGGCGCAGGTGATCGAGCGCGGAGGCACGGCGGAGATCCTGTTGACCAACAAGACCCCCGTGGACCGGGAGGCCATCGACCGCCTGCCGCGGCTGAAGTACATCGGGGTGCTGGCCACGGGCCACAACATCGTGGACGGGCGGGCCGCCGCAGCGCGGGGGATCCCGGTCACCAACGTTCCGGAATACGGGACCCGCTCCGTGGCCCAGTTCGTCTTCGCCCTGCTGCTGGAGCTCTGCCACCGGGCCGGACATCACGACCTGGCGGTGCGCCAGGGCGAATGGGCGCGGCGGGGCGACTTCAGCTTCTGGGATGGCCCCCTGGTGGAGCTGGCCGGCAAGACCATGGCCGTGGTGGGCTTCGGGCGCATCGGCCGCCGCGTCGGGGAGCTGGCCCACGCCTTCGGCATGGAGGTCCTGGCCGTGGACCCCGACCCTGGCCCCAGGCCCGCCTATGAGCCCTTCGCCTGGGCCAGCCTGGAGCAGGCCTTCACCCGGGCCGACGTGCTCAGCCTGAACTGCGCGCTGAGCGCCGGGAACCGCGGCCTGGTCAATGCCCGCCTGCTGGCGCTGATGAAGCCCACCGCCTTCCTGCTCAACGCGGCCCGCGGCCCCCTGGTGGACGAAGCGGCGCTGGCCGCGGCCCTGAACGCCGGCGCCCTGGCCGGGGCCGCCCTGGACGTGGTTTCAGAAGAGCCCATCCGCGCGGACAATCCCCTTCTTTCGGCCCGCAACTGCCTGCTCACCCCGCACATCGCCTGGGCCACCCTGGAGGCGCGGCGGCGGCTCATGCACGAGGCGGCGGAGAACCTGCGGGCCTTCCTGGCCGGCGACGCGCGCAACCGCGTGAATTGAAGGGACGGTCTACCTGGCCGCGGGAACGATGAACCGGTCGATCAGCGCCAGGTAGCCCAGGGCGTGCAGGTTCTCCCTGCTGTCCTGGTCCTCCGCGGTGATCACCGCCACCAGGTCCAGCCCGGGGATGACGTACAGGAACTGCCCTCCATAACCCTGGGCCAGGTAGGCCGGCGGATCCTGGTCCGGCCGGATCCACCAGTAGAAGCCGTACTGGTCCACGAAGTAGGGACCGGTCAGGTCGATGAACTCCTGCGAGCGGGGCGCCCGGATGTGCGGCCGGGTGGCCTCGGCGATCCACTCCGGCGGCACGATCTGCCGCCCGGCCCACCTGCCCTGGTTCAGGAAAAGGTACCCGATCTTGGCCAGGTCCCGGGTGCTCAGCTCCAGCCCGAAGGCTCCCAGGCTGTGCCCCTGGACCTCCGGCCAGCGCACCTCGCTGATGCCCAGCGGGCCGAACAGCCGCTGCTGGGCGAAATCCCGCGCGCTCAACCCCGTGCTGCGGGCCAGGATGATCGACAGCACCTGGGGGCTCATGCTGTTGTAGTAGAACCCGCTGCCCGGCTCCTGCCGCAGGGGCCCGGCCAGTTCGTCCGCCGCCAGCAGGAAATCCAGGCCCTCCCGGGAAATGCCGTCGGACATGGTCAGCAGGTGGCGCAGGGTGATCCGGCGGACCCCGGGATCCAGGGGACCGGCCGGAATATTCCGGGAAGAAATCCAGCATCGGCTGGTCCAGGCTGCGGAGGCGGCCTTCGGCCAGCGCGATTCCCACCAGGGTGGAAAGCACGCTCTTGGTGACCGACCACAGGCTGCGGGGCGTTTCCGGGCCGCCGGTGAAGTAGCGCTCCTGGACGATGTATCCGTGGCGGACGACCAGCAGGCTGCTGGTCCGCGGAAGATGCGCGGGGATGAAATCCGACGCCCGCCGCAGCAGGTCCGGATCCAGGCCCTGCCGCGACGGCTCGGATTCGCGCCAGCCCCGGGTCGGCCAGTAGGCGCGCCGCGGACCTCCCGCCGACAGGCAGGAGAGCAGGGCAAGGCCAAGCAGGCCGGCGAGCCAGACCCGGGGTTTCACGAAGAGACCGCGGTTCAGCCGTTCTTCGCCGCGAAGTCCTTCATGAGCGCGGCCAGGGCCCGGGCCCCTTCCAGGGGCAGGCCGTTGTACAGCGAGGCGCGGCAGCCGCCGACGCTGCGGTGGCCCTTCAGGCCCAGCATGCCGGCCTTCTCGCTCTCGGCCACGAAGGCCTTCTCCAGCTCTTCGCTGGGCAGGCGCCACACCACGTTCATGGAGGAGCGCACGGCCTTGTCCACCGGGCAGCGGTAGAAGCCGCCGCTGCCGTCGATGGCCTGGTAGATCAGCCCGGCCTTTTCCGCGTTGAGCTTCTCCACCGCCGCCAGGCCCCCCTGGGCCTTCACCCACTTGAACACCAGGCCCGCCACCCAGACGGCGAACACCGGCGGGGTGTTGTACAGGGAGTTCTCCTCCGCGTGCGTCTTGTAGCTCAGGTAGGCCGGCAGGTTGGGGCTGCGCTCCAGCAGGGACTCGGCCACGATGACCACGGTGAGCCCGGCCGGCCCCAGGTTCTTCTGGGCCCCGGCGTAGATCAGTCCGAAGCGCTCGGCCGGGATGCGGCGGCTCAGGATGTCGCTGGACATGTCCGCCACCAGCGGCACGGCGCCGGTATCGGGGAACTGCTTCCACTGGATGCCGCCGATGGTCTCGTTGGAGGTGAGGTGCAGGTAGGCGGAGTCCGCCGGGACTTTCAGGGAGGAGGGGTCGGGCAGGCTGGCGAATTTGCCCGCCGTGCCGTCGAAGGCCAGGCGGACCGCGCCCAGGAGCTTGGCGTCCGCCACGGCCTTCTTGGCCCAGGCGCCGCTCAGCACGTAGTCGCAGGTGGCCCCGGCGGGCCGCAGGTTCATGGGCACCATGGCGAACTGCAGCGTGGCCCCGCCGCCCAGGAACAGGATCTTGCGGTCCTTGGGCACGGCCAGAAGCTCGCGCAGCAGCTCCAGGGTCTCGTTGTGCATGGCCTCGTACATGCCGCCGCGGTGGCTGGCCTCGATCATGGACAGGCCCTTGCCCTGCGTGTCCACGATCTCGGCCTTCAACTGCTCCAGCACGGCCATCGGCAGGGTGGAAGGCCCCGCGTAGAAGTTGAATTTCCTTGCCATGGTCGAAATCTCCTTTTCGTTCAGGAATTCGCGATTACTGTATTCACATTCGGGCGGCGTGTAAAGTACAGTGGCGCATGGAGTGTCGGCCCGGCTGCGGAGCCTGCTGCATCGCCCTCTCGATCTCCTCCCCGCTGCCCGGCCATCCCGCCGGGAAACCGGCGGGGCTCCCCTGCCGCCAGCTCGGCGAGGACCTGCGCTGCCGCCTGCACGGCACCCCGGCCAAGCCGGCGGTCTGCGTCGGCCTGAAGCCCTCGCCCGAGATGTGCGGTGCCAGCCGCGAGGAGGCCCTGGCCTACCTGGCCGGGCTGGAGGCCTCCACCGCCCCCGCAGCCCCCTGAGGCGGGGGAAACAGGCCGAGCAGGGCCCGTTCCACCTGGGCCAGCCATTCCTGCCGCTCCGCGGGACCCAGGCGCCGCAGGTCGTGCAGCACCAGGCAGGCGGCGTTGCGGATCCCGCAGAAGGCGAAAACCCCTTCCAGCCAGACCCTCTCCAGAAGGCCTGAGCGCGCCCCCGCGTCGCGGGTGGCCAGCACCAGCGCCGCCTTGTCGCCCAGCAGGGGGGCCGGCTCGCGCTCGGGCAGCTCCTGGTCGGCCGGCTCGTAGGCCACGCCGGGGCGCAGGACCCGGTCCACCCAGCCCTTCAGCAGGGCCGGGGGCTGGCCCCACCACTCCGGGTGCACGAACACCAGGCCGCCGCAAAGCTCCAGCTCCTTCACCTGGGCCGACCACCTGCTCGTCGAAGCTCACCCCCCGGCGGTACTCCGGCGCGGTGAGCACCGGGTCGAAGCCTTCCTGGTACAGGTCGTGGAAGAGCACCTGGTGCCCGGCCGCGGCCAGCGTCTCCCGGGCCCGCTCGGCCACCGCGTGGTTGAAGCTGCCGGCCTGCGGGTGGCAGAGGATCAACAGGATGCGCACCGGACCAGTATACCGCAGGCGGCCGGGCCCGCGCTGCCCCTCGCCGCGCCTCTCCCCGAGCCCGGCGCGCCGCCGCTCGCCGCGACTGACGGCCGGAAAATACTTGACAAAAATTGTCATATACCTTAGGTTATAGGGGACTGGATCAGTCCGAATTGACGATGAAACTGCAACGTGACGTGGAGTACGGGTTGATGGGCCTGATCGACCTGGAACGGATGGACGAGCCGGTGTCCGCGCGGACGCTGGCCGGGCGCCTGGGCGTGCCCGGGAGAGCTGCTGAGCAAGGTGCTGCAGCGCCTGCAGCGGGCCGGGCTGGTCGCGGCGGTGCGCGGCTCGCGCGGCGGCTACCGCCTGCTGCGGCCGCTTGCCCAGATCAGCCTGCGGGAGGTGATCGAGGCCTCCCACGGGCCGCTGGCCGTGGTGGACTGCGTGAAGCACGGCGCCTGCCCGCAGGAGACGCACTGCACCATCCGCCCCCAGGCCCACGGCCTGCAGGGGCTGCTGGACGGCTTCCTGGGCTCGCTCAGCGTCCAGCAGTTCGCCCAGCGGACGGGAGGCGGGGCGATGATCAGCAACGCGGAGCTGCTGGAGGAGCTGCGGGTCGTCCTGGACCCGGAGCTGGGCATCAACATCGTGGACCTGGGCCTGGTGTACCGGGCGGAGGCTGCCGACGAGCGCGTGGAGGTGGACTTCACCCTCACCTACCCGGGCTGCCCGATCGGGCCCGAGCTGAAGGGCGAGATCGAGCAGGTGCTCAAGGACGTGACCGGCATCGAGGACGTGGAGGCCAGGCTGGTCTGGGAGCCCCTCTGGGGCCCCGAGCGGATGACCGAAGAGGCCCGGCTCAGCCTGGGCTACCCGATATGACGGAGGTAAGAGCATGAGGACCCTGGAAATCCGGGGCTTGAAAGCGGCGATCGGCGAGAAGCCGATCCTGCAGGGCATCGATCTGACGATCCGGACCGGCGAGATCCACGCCCTGATGGGGCCCAACGGCTCGGGCAAGAGCACCCTGGCCAATGTGCTGCTGGGCCACCCATCCTACACGGTGACCGGCGGAGAGGTGCTCCTGGACGGCCGAGGACTTCCTGGCCCTGGACACCTTCGAGCGGGCCCGGGCCGGGGTGTTCCTGGCCTTCCAGTACCCCGTGGAGGTCCCCGGCGTGACCGTGGGCAAGTTCCTCAAGCGCGCCGTCGAGCTGCGCCTGCCGGAGGGCGCCCGGCAGGACGTCACCGGCTTCATCCGCGAGCTGCGGGCCACGATGGAGATCCTGGAGATGGACCAGGCCTTCATCAACCGCTCCCTGAACCAGGGCTTCTCGGGCGGGGAGAAGAAGCGCATGGAGATCGTGCAGATGCTGCTGCTGAAGCCCTCCTTCGCGATCCTGGACGAAACGGATTCCGGCCTGGACATCGACGCCCTGCAGCTGGTGGCCAAGGGGGTGAATCGCCTGCGCGGCGAAGGCTTTGCCGGAATGGTCATCACCCACTACCAGCGCATCCTGAACCACCTGCGCCCGGACCGGGTGCACGTCATGTACCAGGGGCGGATCGTGGCCTCCGGCGAGGCGGAGCTGGTCGAGGAGCTGGAGCGCAAGGGCTACGATTGGCTGAAGGAGGAGGAGCATGAGCCTGCCGCAACCCGTTGAACTGGGCGAATACAAGGCGCGGGTTCCACTACCCGGACATCTCGGTCTTCAAGACCCGCAAGGGACTGAGCGAGGAGGTGGTCAACGCCATCTCCGAGCACAAGGGCGAGCCGGACTGGATGCGCCAGTTCCGCCTGCGGGCCTATCGGGCCTTTCTGAAAAAGCCCATGCCCAACTGGGGCGCGGACCTTTCGACGCTGGACTTCGACGCCATGTACTACTACGCCAAGCCGGTGTCCGAGCAGCAGAAGAGCTGGGAAGAGGTGCCCGCCAACATCCGCGAGACCTTCGACCGCCTCGGCATCCCCGAGGCGGAGGCCAAGTTCCTGTCCGGGGTGGGCGCCCAGTACGACTCGGAGGTGGTGTACCACAACCTGCGCGAGAGCCTCACCCGCCAGGGGGTGATCTTCTGCGACCCGGAGACCGCCGTGCGCGAGCACCCGGACCTGGTGCGGCAGTACTTCGGCACCGTGGTCCCGCCGCTGGACAACAAGTTCGCGGCCCTGAACAGCGCCGTGTGGTCCGGCGGCAGCTTCGTGTACGTGCCGCCGGGGGTCAAGGTGGACATCCCCCTGCAGGCCTACTTCCGGATCAATCTGCAGAACTTCGGGCAGTTCGAGCGCACCCTGATCATCGCCGACGAGGGCAGCTTCGTGCACTACGTCGAGGGCTGCACCGCGCCGGTCTACACCACCGACAGCCTGCACAGCGCGGTGGTGGAGATCATCGCCAAGAAGGGCGCGCGCGTGCGCTACTCCACGATCCAGAACTGGTCCGGGGACGTGTACAACCTGGTCACCAAGCGCTCCGTGGCCTACGAGGAGGCCACCGTGGAGTGGGTGGACGGCAACCTGGGCTCCAAGCGCACCATGAAGTACCCCTCGGTCTACCTGCTGGGCGAAGGGGCCCACGGGGAGGTGCTGTCCATCGCCTTCGCCGGCCGAGGGCAGCAGCAGGACACCGGCGGCAAGATCATCCACGCCGCCAGCAACACCTCCTCGGTCATCACCTCCAAGTCCATCAGCAAGGACGGCGGGGTGGCCACCTACCGCGGCCTGCTGAAGGTGCAGGCGGGCCTGCGCAACGTGCGCTCCCGCGTGGTCTGCGACGCCCTGATCCTGGACGAGCGCTCGGCCAGCAACACCTTCCCCTACATGGAGATCGACTCGGACGACGTGTCCGTGGAGCACGAGGCCCGGGTCAGCCGCATCAGCGAGGAGCAGCTGTTCTACCTGATGAGCCGCGGGCATGAACGAGCAGGAGGCCTCGGCCATGATCGTGAACGGCTTCCTGGACCCGCTGGTCAAGCAGCTGCCCATGGAGTACGCGGTGGAGCTGAACCGCCTGATCGAGCTGCAGATGGAGGGAACCGTTGGCTAGCCCATGGCTGAAGGAGCTGCGGGCCCGCGGGGCGGAGCTGGCCGGGCGACTGGCCTGGCCCACCACCCAGGAGGAGGAGTGGCGCCGGACCAGCCTCACCGGGCTGAAGCTGGAGGCGTTGCCGCGGCCGGCGGCGGAGGCAACGGAAAGAATGGGGCACCCGCTGCGCCGTCGCTGCAGCTTCCCGCTGGGCAGGCGGGGGCCGCGCGGTTTCGCGGCGGCGACCTGCACGGGATTGGGCCTGGCCGCCGAATGGCGCGCGAAGGGCGTGATCCTGGCCGACCTGGACGGGGAGGTGCCCGCAGGCGGTGGCCGAGCTCATGGACTCCGGCCTGCGGCGGGCGGACAACCGCATCGCCGCCTGGCACCTGGGATCCCTGAGCCACGGCGCGCTGCTCTACGTCCCGGAGGGCGTGGAGCTTCCCGATCCCGTGTTCGTGGACCTGGAGGAGCCGGCGGCGGGGGCCAGCTTCCCGCACCTGGCCGTGGTGCTGGGGCGCGGGGCCCGGGCCGTGGTCGTGCAGCGGATGGCCGGCGGCGGCGGCCTGGTGAACGCCGGGCTGGACGCGCGCCTCGCTGACGGGGCCGCCCTGGAGCTCTACCTGCTGCAGGACCTGGGGTTGAGCTCGCTGTTCTTCAATCAGGCCTTCGCGGCGGTGGGCCGGGACGCCAGCTTCCGCAGCCTGGAAGCCCACCTGGGCTGCCGGCTGGTCAAGACGCGCCTGGACTGCAGCCTGGAGGGCCCGGGGGCCGAGAGCTACCTCAACGGGGCCTATCTGGCCGGGGCCGGGCAGCACATGGACCTGCGCACGGTCCAGCGGCACCGCTCTCCCAAGGCCACCAGCCGCGCGCTGTACAAGGGCGCGGTCAAGGATTCCGGGCGCACGATCTACCAGGGGCTGATCGAGGTCTCCCCCGGAGCCGCGGGCACCGACGCCTACCTGTCGAACAAGAACCTGATCCTGAACGACGGGGCCCGGGCGGATTCCATCCCCATCCTTGCGCATCGACAACAACGACGTGCGCTGCAGCCACGGCTCCACCACGGGCCGCATCAACCCCGAGGAGCTGTTCTACCTGGCTTCGCGCGGGCTGTCGCCGGCGGAGGCCCGGACCATGCTGGTGCTGGGCTACTTCGAGGAGATGCTGGGGCGCACTCCCTTCGCCGGCGGAGGCGCTGGCCGCGGTCTCCGGGCGGCTGTCCGCCGGATGAGCCATGGAGGAAGGGCGCTGGGTTCCCGTGGCGGAGGCCTCCTCCTTTCGTCAGGGGGGAGGCAGCATCGGGATGGCGGTGGAGTGCGACGGCTGCCTGCTGGCCGTGTTCCGGGTGGGCGATGACTACTTCGCCCTGGACGACATCTGCTCCCACGAGTACTCCCGCCTCTCGGAGGGGGAGATCCTGGACGGGGAGGTCTACTGCCCGAAGCACGGCTCGCGTTTCGACCTGCGCACCGGGGAGGTGCGCGGGCTGCCGGCCACCCGGCCGGTCAGCACCTATGCGGTGAAGGAAGAGGACGGCCAGGTATGGGTGCTGTGGGACCGTTGAGCGCGGTAAGCCCCGCCGTCCCGGCGACCGCGGCGAAAGGCGAGGCTTCCATCGGCGGGCGCTCGCTGGCCTCCATCCGGGCGGACTTCCCGATCCTGGCCCGCCGCATCGGGGGGGCCGGCGGGAGCTCCGCATCCGCTGGCCTACCTGGACAACGCCGCCACCACCCAGAAACCCCTGGCCGTGCTGGAGGCCATCCGGCGCTACTACGAGCGCTCCAACGCCAACGTGCACCGCTCCCTGCACACCCTGGGCGAGGAGGCCACGGCCGCCTACGAGCGGGCCCGCCGCCGGGTGGCCCGCTTCCTGAACGCCGGATCCGACCGAGATCATCTTCACCCGCGGCACCACGGAGGCCATCAACCTGGTGGCCGCTTCCTTCACCAGGCTCCTCCCGCCGGGCTCGACCATCCTGCTCACCGAGATGGAGCATCACAGCAACCTGGTGCCCTGGCAGCTGGCCGCCCGCGACCGGGGCCTTTCCCTGCGCTTCCTGCCCTTCGGCCCCGAAGGGACCCTGGAGCTGCAGGAGCTGGAAAAGGCCGCCGGTCCCCGCCTGGGCCTGATCGCGGTGAGCCTGGTCTCCAACGTCCTGGGCACCGTCAATGACCTGTCCAGGATCACCGCCTTCGCCCGCGAGCGCGGCGTGCCCGTGCTGGTGGACGCCGCCCAGGCGGTCGGGCACCTGCCGGTGGACGTGCGGTCCCTGGACTGCGACTTCCTGGCCTTCTCGGGGCACAAGATGTACGCGCCCATGGGCATCGGCGTGCTGTACGGCCGGCAGCGGCTGCTGGAGCGCATGGAGCCCTACATGGGCGGCGGGGAGATGATCCGCACCGTGACCCTGGAGCGCTCCACCTGGAACGAGCTGCCCTACAAGTTCGAGGCCGGCACCCCGAACGTGGAAGGGGCCGTGGGGCTGGAGGCGGCCATCGACTACCTGGAGGCCCTCGGGCGGGAGGCCGTGCGCGACTACGAGGGCGAGTTGACCCGCTACGCCCTGCGCCGCCTGCGAGGAGGTGAAGGGGCTCACCCTGTACGGGCCCCGGGAGCCTGGCCTGCGCACCGGCGTGTTCTCCTTCCAGCTGGCGGGGGTGCATCCGCATGACGTGGCCCAGTGGCTGGACGCCGCAGGGGTGGCCCTGCGCGCCGGCCATCATTGCGCCCAGCCGCTGCTGGCCAGGCTCGGGGTGAACGCCACCGCCCGGGCCAGCCTGGGCCTGTACAACCTGAGCGACGAGGTCGACCGCCTGGCGCGGGGCCTGGAGGGCGTGCGGGAGGCGCTGGGCCGTGGACCCGAGTGAGCTGTACCAGGAAATCCTGCTGGACCATTACCGCCGGCCGCGGGGCGCCGCCAGGCTGGACCACATCCCCCAGGGCAAGGCCCACGAGAACCCCACCTGCGGGGACTCCATCAAGGTCGAGGTTCTGCCCGGCCCGGACGGCCGGATCGAGGTGCGCTTCGACGCCCGCGGCTGCGCCATCAGCACCGCCTCCGCCTCGATGATGAGCGAGCGGCTGCGCGGCGCCACTCCGGGAGAAGCCCGCGAGACCGCCCTGCAGTTCATCCGCATCCTGCGCGGCGACGCCCAGGCCGACGCCCTGGACCAGTGGGGCGACCTGGCCAGCCTGAAAGGGGTCATCCGCCTGCCGGTGCGCGTCAAGTGCGCCACCCTGGCCTGGCACGCCCTGCTGGACAGCCTGAAGCCCGCGGACCCGCAGGCTTCTTCTTCTACTTGATCAGCAGCCCGGTGACGTAGAGAACGGCCATTCCGGCCACCACCCCGCTGGCCAGGGTGAAGGGCTGGCGGGGCGCCTCCTGGCGGATCAGCCGGCCGATCTCGTAAGCCACCTCGAACACCGCGCCCGCCCCGATGGACAGGAACAGGACGGCCAGGACCGGGGAATAGAGCAGGCCCCCGGCCCAGGTGCCGACGATGGCCGGCGCCCCTCCGATCAGTCCCAGCAAGGCCAGCAGGCCCAGGGAGGGCTTCTGCCGCACGATGGGGGCGATGATGCCCAGGCCCTCGGTGATGTTCTGCAGAATGAAGCCGATCACCAGGAAGGTCCCCAGCGCCGCGGCTCCGATGCTGTAGGCGGCCCCGATGGCCAGGCCTTCCCCGAGGTTGTGCAGGCCGATGCCCACCGCGATCATCAGGGCGATGCGCGCCGGCTTGGCCTCCTGCTGGCCCTGGCGCCCGGCGATCGCCGCGAGGACCAGGAAGGTGGTCACGATGCCCAGGCCGATCAGGCCCACGCCCTGGAACGGCCCGCCGATGGCCGCGGCGGCCTCCAGCGCCTCGCTGGTGGCGTCGATGCCCAGGAACAGCAGCAGGCCGATGGTCAGAGCTCATGAGCCACAGGAAGGCCCGCCTGCCCAGCTTGCGCAGCGCGGGGTACCAGAAGATGCCCAGGAATACCGGGATGACCCCCACGTAGATCCCGATCAGCGTGAACCCGCCCAGGGTCGCCGTGTCGGCCCGGCGGGTCTCCGCGGCCGCCTCGATGGCCGTGTCGAAGGGCACGGAGTTGGAGGAGAACAGGCGGATCTGGTAGGCCTCCGCCTGGACCCAGGGATAAGGGATGGTGATCACGGCCCGGCCCAGCCGGGGGATGGCCGGCCCGGGACTGAGGCGAAAAGGCACGAAGGCGTCGCGGATGTTGATCTGGGCGATGGTGAGCTCCTGGGGACTGGTGTTGCGCACGTGCAGCTCGATCAGCTCGGGCTTCACCAACGTGCGCTCGAACACCAGGGACTCGATCGGCGCCGCGGGCTGGACCTGCAGTCCGCCGGTGGCCAGGAAAGCGGCGATGACCCCCGCCAGCAGCACCACGGGAAGCGCGAACAGGGCGGCGGTGCGCCAGGGGCTGCGGCGGTCGGCAAGCTTGGCATTGCCCATGCTATTCCTCCACTTCGAAGACGCCGGTCCAGCCCAGCTCGGCGAACTCGGTCTTGTGGCCGTGGAACATGAAGCGCCCGGGGTGGCGGTAGCGGAACTCCAGGATGCCGCGCTGGGCCTGCATCTGGGCGACGGTGTCGGTGTACTCCGAGGGCTTCAGGCTGGTTCCGGTGGGATAGTAGTCGAAGAAGTTGGCGTGGAGGTGGAACGAGTTGGTCTGGTCGAACTCCAGCAGGTTCAACAGGTAGATGCGCACCAGCGCGTCCTTCTTGATCCGGATCGGGTGCCGGTCGTACCAGAAGGGGATGAAGTTCACGTTGTAGAAGTCGTTCTCGTTGTCGAAGTCGATGTCGTTGCCCGGCCATGACCATGACCATCTCCTGGTCGGCCTTGGGCCGGCCGGCCTGGGGATCGATGATGAGGGCCCCGTACAGGCCGCGGCTGATGTGGCTGGCCAGCGGCATGATGTGGCAGTGGTAGGGGTGCACCCCGAAGGGCTCGGCGTCCAGCTCGTAGAGGAACTCCCCGCCCGGCGGCCACCGGCTCGTAGACGCCGTCCATGTTCGCGGGATGCACGGTGTGGAAGTGCATGGTGTGCGGGTGCGGGGTGGCGTTGCGGAAGTGGATGCGCAGCAGGTCCCCCTCCACGGCGCGGATGGTCGGTCCGGGCACGCGGCCGTTGTAGGTCCAGGCCTCATAGACGATCCCGGGGACGATCTCCACGTTCTTGACCGCGGCGGTGATCCAGTACTCCCGCACCCTCCTTCCGCCGGGAAGGTAGCTCACCTTGCCGTAGTCGAAATCGGTGAGGATCTTTCCCGGATCGAAGCCGATGCGCCGGACGTCCAGGTCCCCCGTCACCCCCGGCATGAAGACCGCCGGGTGGGCGGAAACCCCCGCCGGCGCGGAGCCGGCGTGTGCTCCCGCGGGCATTGCGCCCCCATCGCCGCCGCCCGCGCAGCCGCCCATGCCCGCCCAGCAGCAGCGTCAATCCGACCGCGGCGGTGGCCGGCCACCCCTTGAAGTTGACTCTCATCACATTCCTCACACCTTCACCAGCACGTGGCGGGCCAGCGACCCGCCGATGGGCACCCGGCCCCTGCCGCCGATCCTCAGGCGGATCAGCCCGGCGCCGGTGTCCTTTTCCTGCAGGGTGATCCGCGCGCCGGGCACCAGCCCGATCGCCTCCAGGTGCCTGAGCTGGGCCGGAGAGCGGCTGGTAAGCTGGCTGACCACCGCCTCCTGCCCCGGCTCCAGGCCGTCCGCGGCCACCAGCTCCCGCTCCTCCACCCTGCCCTCGGCATTGGGGATGGGAGAGCCGTGCGGATCGAAGGCGGGACGCCCGAGGTACAGGTCCATCCTTTCCTCCAGGTCCTCGGAGATGGCATGCTCCAGGCGGTCGGCCTCCTCGTGCAGCCGGTCCAGTCCCACCCCCAAGGCCTTCTGCAGATAGCTCTCCAGCAGGCGGTGATGGCGCACCAGCTCCATGGCGCGCCTTTCCCCGTGCCGGGTGAGGGTCAGGGAAAGGTACGGGGTATAGTCCAGCAGCTTCCGCACCGCGAGCTTCTTGACCATGCTGGTGACCGAAGGCAGGGAAACGCTCATGGCCTCCGCGAGCCGGCTGACCGTGACCCCGTCGCCTTCCTTCTCCAGGCAATAGATGGTCTTGAGGTAGTCCTGGGCCGCACCGGAGAGCTCTTCCATCGCTTCAACCTCTCTAAGAAAAATGTTATACACGACTAATTTACTAATATATTCTGCTTCCGGCAAGCGCCGCGGAAAGCCTGCAAGGACTTGCCGGTCCTTCCTGGGCAGAATTATCCTTACTGGTATGATTAGATATATATTGCTTTTTTCCGCCATCCTGCTGCTGGCCGGAGGCGGGTCCTTGTTCGCGCCGAAGACTGCGGGTGCAGCTTCCAGGTCAACACTCCCCAGGGCCCGCAGACCCTGGGAGGGCAGTCCGACCACTCTTCGCATGAAGGCCTGCACAAGGCCGCGGAAAACTCCGGCACGGTCGTGCACGTGCCTCACGAGGGGAGATGAGCCCGAAGCTCAACCCGCTGGCCTTTCCCGAGTCAGCCCTGGTATAGTACAGTGGAGGCTCGGAGGAAAGATGCTGAAGGCGCGCATCCTGGTGGTCGAGGACGAAAGGCTGGTGGCCCTGGCGCTGGAGCAGTGCCTGAAGGCCATCGGCCATGACGTGGTGGCCCTGGTGACTACGGGGCAGGAGGCGGTCCGCAAGGCGGTGGAGCTGGAGCCGGACCTGGTGCTGATGGACATCCGCCTGAAGGGGGAGGTGGACGGGATCGAAGCCGCGGTGCGCATCCACGACAACTTCGGCACCCCGATCGTCTACCTCACCGCCTATTCCGACGACAACACCCTGGAAAGGGCCCGGGCCGCCCAACCCTACGGCTACGTGCTGAAACCCTTCGAGGAGAAGTCGCTCAAGTCCGCGGTGGCCATGGCCCTCTACACGGCCAGCGTCAACGCCCGCGAGCTGCGCACCCGGGAGCGCCTGGCCCGGATCCTGGCGGACCTGGCCGAGGGGGTGATCGTGGCCGACGCCAAGGGCAACATCAGCTACCTCAATCCCCGCGCCTCGCAGCTGCTGGGTTGGGAGCCCGCCGCGGCGGCGGGCAAGTTCTTCGGGCAGGTCTTCCGGCTGGTCGACCGGGGCACGGGAGCCACGGCCACCCTGCCGGTGAGCCGGGTGCTGCTGGAGGGCGAAGGGGTGAGCCTGCCCGACAGCCTGCTGGAAATCGAGGGAGGCGGGAAGCTGGACGTCGACGTGAACCTCAGCCCGACGCGCAACGCCGCAGGGAACATCGAAGGCCTGGTGCTCACCTTCCACCCCCGCTCTTGACCCGCCTGCACCACGCGGCGCTGCTGGTGCGCAGCCTGGAGGCCCTGCTGCCTGCCCTGGCGGCGCGCGGTTGGGCGGCGGAGCCGATCCGCAGCTACGCCAAGGAAGCGACCCGGGAGACCTACGTGGCGGCGCGCGGCGCCGGCGAGCAGGCGCCCGGACGGCTCCTGCTCGTGGAGCCGGCGGGGGAAGGGCCCTACGCCCGGGCCTTGAGCAGGCGCGGCCCGGGACTGCACCACCTGGGCCTGCTGGCAGCCGACCTGTCCGCCTTCGCGGCGAGCCTCCCGGCCAGCGGCTGGTTCGTGCACCCCTTCAGCCTGCGCGGCGGGGCGAAGCTGGGCGACCTGTGGCTCTTCCGGCCGGGATTCCCCGCCCTGGTCGAGGTCTTTCAGGGCGCCGTATCCGAGGAGTCGCCGGCGTTGATTCAGGGCGTGGAGCTGCCTTTGGCCGGGCGACTGCGCGCCCTGCTGCCGAGCCTGGGCTGCCAGGCCCTGCTTCCTGCCGCGGGGCGCAAGACGATCCTGCGGACCACTGACGGCCCGCTGAGCGTCAAAGCGCTGCTGCGCGTGCAGGCTCTAGCGCGGCCGGTTTACTTCCGATCCTCCAGCCGCAGGTAGCTGCGCTCGGCGGCGCCCGTGTACAGGCTGGCCGGACGGTACAGCTTGTTGTCGCGGCGCTGCTCCAGGATGTGCGCCAGCCAGCCGGAAACGCGGGCCATGGCGAAGATCGGCGTGAACAGGACGGTCGGGATGCCCAGCAGGGTGTACACCGCTCCGGAGTAGAAGTCCACGTTGGGGTACAGGGGCTTGCCCTTCTCCTCCATGCGCGAGCGGAAGTCCCGCTCCAGCTCCTTCAGGATCTCCAGGTAGCGCCGGTCGTTCTTGCGCCGGGAGAGCTCCTCCAGGAAGCCCTGCATGACCACCGCCCGCGGGTCCGTGGACTTGTAGATGCGGTGGCCCATGCCCATGATCTTGTGCGGCCCGCTCCAGCTCGGTGTCCAGGAACTTCTCCACGTTCTGCGGGGAACCGATCTCCTCCACCGCCTTCATCACCCGCTCGTTGGCCCCGCCGTGCAGCGATCCGTACAGGGCCCCGATCGCCGCGGAGATCGTGCAGTAGCAGGTGGACATGGTGGAGGCCACCACGCGGGCCGTGAAGGTGGAGGCGTTGAAGCCGTGCTCGGCGTGCAGCACCAGGCAGGTGTCCATGATGCGCCCCTCGTACTCCTCGGGCTTCGCTGCCCCGCAGCATGTACAGGAAGTTCGCCCCGTGGGAGAGGTCCTGGCGGGGCGGCACGTAGTCCCGGCCCTCCCGGAAGCGCTGGTAGGCGGCCACCACGCTGGCCAGCTGGACCACCTGGTGCAGGGTGTCGCGGCAGTTGCAGGTGGGGGAGTGGTGGATGCGTGTGCTCGACGTAGCCGCTGAGGTAGGCGATGACCGACTGCAGCAGCTCCATGGGGTGGGCGCCGCGCGGGAAGGCGCGGACCATGGCCAGCACCGGCTCGGAAAGGCTGCGGCTGGCGCGCATCTTCCCGGCGAACTCGGCCAGCTCCTGCCGGTTGGGCAGCTTGCCGTGCAGCAGCAGGTAGGTGGTCTCCTCGAAATCCGACTCGCGGGCCAGCTCCTCGATGGAGTAACCCCGGTAGTACAGCCTGCCGTTCTGGCCGTCGATCCGGCAAATCTCGCTCTCGCCGGCGATCACTCCCTCCAGGCCCTTGGCGTAGCTCGCGCTCTCGGGCATGCGCTTCCTCCTTGCGGTTTTATTGTTCCAGGAGGAGCCTCTCGGGCTCCTCGATCATCTTCTTGATCAGGACCAGGAACTGCACCGCCTCCCGCCCGTCGATCAGCCGGTGATCGTAGGACAGGGCCAGGTACATCATCGGCCGGATGACCACCTGCTCCTCCCGGGCCACCGGCCGGCGCTGGATGGCGTGCATGCCCAGGATGGCCGCCTGGGGGTGATTGGGCAGCGGGGCGGACAGCAGCGAGCCGAAGACCCCGCCGTTGGTGATGGTGAACGTGCCGCCGGCCAGCTCCTCCGGTCCGATCCGCTTTTCCCGCGCCCGCTGCGCCAGCTCGGCGAGCCTGCCTTCGATGTCCGCGAAGCTCAGGCGTGTCCGCGTCCCGCAGCACCGGCACCACCAGGCCGCGCTCGGTGGACACGGCCACGCCGATGTCGTAGTAGCGGCAGGTGACGATGTCGCCGCCTTCGATGCGGCTGTTGACCGCCGGCAGGGCGGCCAGGGCACGGCAGGAAGCCTTGACGAAGAAGGACATCAGGCCCAGGCGCACCCCGTGGCGCTTCTCGAAATCCTCCCCGTAGCGCCGCCGCAGCTCCAGCACCTCCCCCAGGTCCGCTTCGTTGAAGGTGGTGGTGAGGGCGGTCTCCCGGCGCGCGGCCACCAGGCGCTCGGCCAGGGCTCGGCGCAGCCGGCTCATGGGTTGCCGCGTTTCGCGTCCGTCGCCTGCCGCGGCCGGCGAGGCCGCGGCGGCTGCCGCTCCAGCGGCGCGCAGCGCGTCGTCCTTGGTGATGCGCCCGCCCGGACCCGTGCCGGCGATCCGGCCGGTCTCCAGGCCGCGCTCGGCGATGATCCGCCGGGCCAGGGGCGAGGCCTGCGGTGAGCCCGCGCGCCGCTCCGCAGCGGCGGGAACCGCCGCTGCGGCAGTGGCGACCGGCGCCGCGGCTATCGGAGCCTGCACTTGCCCAGTCTCCACCACGCCGACAACCGCGCCGATCTTCACGTCGCTTCCCGCCTCCACCTGGATGTGCAGGATGCCGGAGGCCGGCGCCGGCACGGCCACCGTGGCCTTGTCCGTTTCCAGCTCGAACAGCTCCTCCCCCTCCCGCACGCTCTGCCCCTCGCCCTTCAGCCAGGCGGCCAGGGTGCCCTGGGTCACGGACTCGCCGACGGACGGAACCAGGATGTCCTGCTTCATGCGCGTTTCCCCTTGGAGGAAGCCGAGCGCCGCGGGCTGGAGGCTTTCTCCCCGGCGGGGCGCCCCGCGCCCAGGGCCTCTTCGAGCAGCTCTTCCTGCTCGTGCTGGTGCAGCCGATGGGAGCCGACCGCCGGGCTGGCGCTGGCCGGCCGGGAGACGAACTGGAAGCGCACCCCGGGAAAGCAGCGGGCCAGCTCGCGGCGCATGTAGTGCAGCGCCCCGCGGTTCTCCGGCTCCTCCTGCACCCACAGGAATCTCTCCGCCTCCCGGAAGCGTCCCAGCACCCTGGCCAGCTCCTTCTCCGGGAAGGGGTGCAGCTGCTCCACCCGCACCAGGGAGGTGTCGGCCAGGCCGCGCAGCCGCCGGCTTTCGGCCAGCTCGTAGTAGATCTTGCCGCTGGCCAGCACCAGCCGCCGCACCGTGCCCGGGGCTTCGGATTCCTCCAGCACCTCGTGGAATCCGCCGCCGGCCAGCTCGGCCAGCGGGGAAACCGCCAGCGGGTGGCGCAGGAGGCTCTTGGGGCTCATCAGCACCAGGGGCCGGCGGCCGCCTCCCGTTTGCAGGCGCAGCAGGTGGTAGAGCTGGGCAGGGGTGGTGAGGTTGGCCACCCGCAGGTTGTCCCCCGCGGCCAGCTGCAGGAAGCGCTCCAGATGGGCGCTGGAGTGCTCCGGCCCCTGCCCTTCGTAGCCGTGCGGCAGCAGCAGGACCAGGCCGCTGGGCTTCCCCCACTTGGCCTCGGCGGAGGCGATGAAGTTGTCGATCACCACCTGCGCTCCGTTGGAGAAATCCCCGAATTGGGCCTCCCAGAGCACCAGCGACTCCGGGCGGGACAGGGAGTAGCCGTACTCGAAGGCCAGCACCGCGTACTCCGAGAGCGGGCTGTCGTAGACCTCGAAGCGGGCCTGCTCCCCGCCCAGGTGGTTGAGGGGGATGTAGCCTGCGGGGCGCTCCGGGGTGAGCGGCACCTCCTCGTGCAGGCCGGCCCTGCCCTGGGTGTCCCACCAGACCGCGTGTCGATGGGAGAAGGTGCCGCGGCCGCAGTCCTGGCCGCTCAGGCGCACGGGCACCCCTGCGCGCAACAGGGTGGCGAAGGCCAGGGCCTCACCCAGGGCCCAGTCCACGGCCTGCTCCCGGGCCAGGCGCTCGCGCTTGTCCTCCAGGATGCGCTTCAGCTTGGGATGGATGCGGAAACCCT
Source organism: uncultured Spirochaetota bacterium (assembly GCA_963745745.1). Lineage (GTDB taxonomy): Bacteria > Spirochaetota > Spirochaetia > SZUA-6 > DRHE01 > MIBK01. Next base: position 37,395 of record CAVUYS010000073.1, read on the forward strand.
CCGGCGGGGTGGTAAGCCGTTCGGCCAGGCGCCGCAGCTCCCCCTCGCCGGGCGCGGGCGCCGCGGACCTGGGACCCGGTGATTGCTGGGCGGCGGCCGCGGCTGGAGCGGGGACCCCCTTGCGGGCGACTTCCAGGGCCGCGCGCAGCTCGCCGGCATACTTGCTGCGCAGCGCCGCCTGCTCCTCCTCGGCCATCACCCCGTCACGGGCCAGCTCCCGCCCGTACAACCCGGCCACGCCCGGGTGCTGGCGGATCAGGGCGTACATCCGCGGGTTGGTGAACGAAGGCTCGTCGCCCTCGTTGTGGCCGTGACGCCGGAAACAGAAGATGTCCACCACCACGTCCTGGGACATCTTCTGCCGGAAATCCAGGGCCAGGCCCACGACGTGCAGGACCGCCTCCGGGTCGTCGCCGTTCACGTGGAATACCGGCACGGCGGTCATCTTGGCCACGTCGGTGGGGAAGAAGGTGGAGCGGGAATCCCGAGCGGAGGTGGTGAAGCCGATCTGGTTGTTGACCACGATGTGCAGGGTGCCCCCGGTGTGGTAGCCCTGGACCTGGGCCAGGTTGAAGATCTCGGCCACCACCCCCTGCGCGGAAAAGGCCGCATCGCCGTGCAGGATCACCGGCAGCACTTTCTTGGTATTGGAAAGGAAATCCCGGTCGCCCCGGCTCTGCAGTCCCCGGGCCTTGCCTTCCACCACCCCGTCCACGGCCTCCAGGTGGCTGGGATTGGCCGAGAGGGTCAGCCGCAGGCCGCGTCCGGCCGCGTCGCGATGCTCCCCGGTGTAGCCCAGGTGGTATTTCACGTCCCCGCTGCCGCCGTACTGCCCGGGAGCGTGCACGTCCTCGAACAGGTTGAAGATCTCCTCCGCCGGCTGTCCGGCCACCTGGTTTAGAATCGTGATGCGGCCCCGGTGGGTGGTGCCCAGCACCACCTCCTCCAGGCCGCTCCCGGCCGCCGCGTCCAGCAGGAACTGCAGCGCGGGGATCAGCGCCTCCGCTCCCTCCAGGGAGAAGCGCTTCTGCCCGATGAAGGTCCGGTGCAGGAAGCGCTCGAACTCCTCGGCCCGGATCAGCGTCCTCCAGCACGCGGCGGCGCCCGCGCGGGTCCAGCGCCGTGCGGTTGCGCGTCGACTCCATGCGCCGCAGCAGCCAGTTGCGGATGGGCCGGTTCTGGATGTGCAGGACCTCCACGCCCACGCTCCCGCAGTAGGTCTGCTCCAGGTCCTGCAGGATCCGCCGCAGGGAGCTCGCCCCCGGCGGGAAGTAGCCCACCGCGGCGAGCTCCTGGTCCAGGTCCGCCTCCGAGAAGCCGAAGGCGCCCAGGGAGAGCTGCCCGTAGGCGCCCTTGGCCCGCGGGTACAGGTAGTTGGCCCCCGGCTCGCCGCCCGGCAGCAGGGGGTTGAGGCGCGCGTAGAAGTAGCCGACTTCGCGGTAGGCCTGCAGCAGGTTCTCCAGGCGGCCCTGCGCGCTTCCGGCGGCGGCCGCGGGCACGGGGGCGGCACCGGCAGCCGGCGCAGAGGCGACGGCGTGGGACCCCAACCGGCGGGTCCTCCGCGCGGCCTTCCTCCAGGGCCTGCATCCAGGAAGCCCAGGCCGGATCCACCGTCGAGGGATCCTCGCGCCAGGCCCGGTACAGCCCCTCCAGGTAGGCCAGGTTGCCTTCGAAAAGCATGGCGTCTCCTATGCCTGCCGCGCCTGGCCCAGCTTCTGCCGGAGCAGAGCCGGAATCTGGTCCGGCCGGTCGGCCACCTGCACGCCCGCCTCCCGGAAGGCGCGGACCTTGGCCTCGGCGGTGCCCTTGCCGCCGGAGATGATGGCCCCGGCGTGGCCCATGCGCTTGCCCGGCGGGGCCGTGCGCCCGGAGATGAAGGCCACCACCGGCTTGCGCATCGAGCGCCGGATGTAGTCGGCCGCCTGCTCCTCCTCCTCCCCGCCGATCTCCCCGATCAGCACCACGGCCCGGGTGCCCGGGTCCTGCTCGAACATCTCCAGCAGCTCCAGGTAGCCGGTGCCCACGACCGGATCGCCGCCGATGCCGACGCAGGTGGACTGGCCCAGGCCGCTTCTGGTCAGGTTGTAGACCACCTCGTAGGTCAGGGTGCCGCTGCGCGAGATCACGCCGACGCCGCCCGGGGTGTGGATCGGCCCCGGCATGATCCCCACCTTGGCCTGCCCCGGGGTGATCAGGCCCGGGCAGTTGGGCCCGATCAGGCGCACCCCGCGCTCGCGCACGAAATGGTAGTTGGCCAGCATCTCCTGCACGGGGATGCCCTCGGTGATGCAGACCACCAGGCGCATCCCGGCCTCCGCCGCCTCGCGCAGCGCGGCGGAGGCGAAGCGGGCCGGCACGAAGATCACGGAGGTGTCCGCCCCCGTCTCGGCCACGGCCTCCCGCACGGTCTCGAACACGGGAATGCCCTGCACGTCCCTGCCCGCCCTTGCCCGGGGTCACCCCGCCGACCACCCGGGTCCCGTACTCCCGCATGGACAGGGCGTGAAAGGAGCCGTCCCGCCCGGTGATGCCCTGCACGATGACCCTGCTGTCCGCCCCGATCAGGATGCTCATGAATGGCGCCGCCTCGATGACTTTCCGCACCGCTTCGCTCATGTCCTCCAGGGCCGTCAGGCCCTCGGCGGCCAGCAGGGCGCGGCCCTTCCTTCTGATTGGTGCCGATCAGGCGGATGACCAGGGGCAGGGCCAGGTCCGCCTGGCGCCGGGCGATCAGGATGCCCCGGGCGATGTCGTCGCAGCGGGTGATGCCGCCGAAGATGTTGATCAGTATCGCCTTCAGGCGCGGGTTGGCCCTCAAGATGTTCAGCGCCGTGAGCACCTTCTCCGGGCTGGAGCTGCCGCCCACGTCCAGGAAGTTGGCGGGGCTCCCGCCGAAGAGCTTGATCAGGTCCATGGTGGCCATGGCCAGGCCGGCCCCGTTCACGATGCAGCCGATGTCCCCGTCCAGGCTGACGAAGGACAGCCCGGCCGCGCGCGCGGCGGTCTCTTCGTCGCTGTACTCCTCGGCGTTGCGGTAGCCTTCCAGCTCCGGGTGCTTGGCCAGGCCGTTGTCGTCCAGGACCACCTTGGCGTCCGCCGCCACCAGACTGCCGTCGCTCAACTCGGCGTACGGGTTGATCTCCACCAAGCTGGCGTCCTTGGCGCGGAACAGGCCGTACATGGCCAGCAGGGTCTGCAGGGCGGCCGCCGCCTGGGCCGGAGCGAAGGCCCGGTCCAACAGGCGGGCCAGTGCCGCCTGGTCGGGTCCGCTCTGGGGATCGATGTGCGCGGTGAGGATGGCCTGCGGTTCGCGCGCGGCCAGCTCCTCGATGTCCACGCCGCCGGAGGCGCTGACGATGGCCACGGCTTTCCGTGCGGCGCGGTCCACGGTCAATCCCAGGTAGTACTCCTTGCGGATGTCCACCGCCTTCACCACCAGGAGGCGCCCGACGGGCACCTCCTTGATGCGCAGGGCCAGGATTTCCCTGGAGCGGGCGCGCACCTCCTCGCTGGTGCGGGCCAGCTTGACTCCGCCGGCCTTGCCCCGCCCGCCCACCAGCACCTGGGCCTTGAGCACCACCGGCAGGCCCAGCTCCCCGGCCGCGGCCACGGCCTCCTCGGGGCTTTGGGCCACCTTGCCCGGGGGGCACCGCGATGCCGGCGGCGGCCAGCAGGTCGCGGGCCTGGTACTCGTACAGCTTCATCCGCTCCAGCCTCCGCTTGGTGAGGTTGATGTTCTTGGTCACCTTGATGCCGCGCGGGCACACCCGGGTGCACTCGAAATGGTTCTCGCAGGCCCACACGCCGTCCGGGCTGTCGAGCACCGCCCTGCGCGCGTCCAGGCCCGTGTCGCGGCTGTCGAAGACGAAGCGGGCCGCCTGGACGATCGCCGCCGGCCCGATGAAGCGCGGGTTCTTCTCGTCCAGGACCGGGCAGGCCGAGATAGCAGGCCGCGCAGAGGATGCACTTGGTCGGGTCGTCGAAGGCCAGCCGCTCCTCCGGGGACTGCAGCCGCTCCCGGCCCCCGGGCACGCTCCTGCTCGCTGATCAGGTAGGGCTTGACCGACGCGGTAGCGGGCGAAGAACTCCGCCCTGGTCCACCATCAGGTCGCGCTGCACGGGCAGGTGCTTCAGCGGCTCGATGGTCACCACGCTGCCCTCTCGGCCTGGGCCACGTCCCGCACCAGGGTCTTGCAGGCCAGGCGCTCCTTGCCGTTGATGATCATGGCGTCGGAGCCGCAGACCCCGTGGCCGCAGCTCTTGCGGAAGGCCGAGGCTGCCGTCCTGGGAGCTCTTCACGCTACATCAGCGCGTCCAGGACCCGGTCGGTGGGCTCGACCTCCACCGGGTATTCCTGGAAGTACGGAGCCTGGTCGGTCTCCGGGTTGAAGCGCTGGATCTTCAGGATGATTTTCACCGCCGGCTCCTTTCCTCAGTAGGTGCGGGGCTTGGGCTGCCACACGGAGATGTCCACGCCCTTGTAGCCCAGGCGCACCCGGTCGCCCTCCAGCCAGGCCAGGGTGTGCTTCAGCCAGCGCTGCGTCGTCGCGCTGCGGGAAATCCTCCCGGGCGTGCGCCCCGCGGCTCTCCGTGCGGTCCTGGGCGCTGGCCGCCGTGACGCAGGGACAGGTCCAGCAGGTGGCCCAGCTCCAGGATCTCCAGCACGTCGGTGTTGAAACCCCGCGAGGCGTCCTGGGCCCGCACCTCCCGGTAGTCCTCCCGCAGGGCCGCGCAGCTGGCCCACCGCCTCGGCCATGGCCGGGCCCTTGCGGTAGATGCCCACCTTCTCCATCATCACGTCGCGCATCTCGCTCCCGGATCTCCCCGCCGTGCGGGCCCTTCCTGCCGTCCTTGAGCTCGGCCAGGCGCTCCCGCGCCGGGCCTGCCGGGTCATCGCCGCAGCGGCGCCAGCGAGGCCGCCCTTCACGTAGCCGCTCGATGTGCTGCCCCGCCCGGCGGCCGAACACGACCAGGTCCACCAGGCTGTTGGTGCCCAGGCGGTTGGCGCCGTGCACCGAGACGCAGGCGCACTCCCCGGCGGCGTACAGCCCCTCGATAGGCGTGCCGCCTCCGTCGGCCAGGACCCGGCCGTCCAGGTCGGTGGGGATGCCGCCCATGGCGTAGTGCGCCGTGGGCTGGACGGGGATCGGCTTCTCGGCCGGGTCGATGCCCAGGTAGGTGCGGCAGAAGTCCGCGATGTCCGGCAGCTTCTTCTCGATCACCTCCTTGCCCAGGTGGGTGGCGTCCAGGAGCAGGTAGTCGTCGATCCGCCGGTCGCCCGCGCATGCCGTTACCCGCCCGGATCTCCGTCATGATGGCGCGGCGAGATCATGTCGCGCGGGGCCAGGTCCAGCAGCGTGGGCGCGTAGCGCTCCATGAAGCGCTCGCCCCTGGCGGTTGCGCAGGATGCCGCCCTCGCCGCGCACCGCCTCGGTGATGAGGATGCCCAGCCCCGGATGCCGGTGGGATGGAACTGGAAGAACTCCATGTCCTCCAGGGGCACGCCCGCGGCGGGCCAGCACGGCCGGGCCGTCGCCGGTGTTGGCGTAGGCGTTGGAGGTGATGCGGAACATCCGCCCGAACCCGCCGGTGGCGAACAGCACGCGCCTTGGCGTGGAACAGTGTGCAGCTCGCCGGTCGCCAGCTCCAGCGCCACCACGCCCGCGGCACGTCCTCCCGTCGAGCAGCACGTCCAGCACGCTGGAACTCGTCGAAGAAGGCGACCTCGTTCTTGATGCACTGCTGGTAGAGGGTCTGCAGGATCATGTGCCCGGTGCGGTCGGCCGCGTAGCAGGAGCGGCGCACGGGGGCCTCGCCGAAGTTGCGGGTGTGCCCGCCGAAGCGGCGCTGGTCGATCCGCCCTTCCGGGGTGCGGCTGAAGGGCAGGCCCGCGGTTCTCCAGGTCGTAGACGGCGCGCACCGCGTCGTCGGCCAGGATCACCGCCGCCTTCTGGTCGACCAGGTAGTCGCCGCCCTTGACCGTGTCGAAGGCGTGCCACTCCGGGCTGGTCCTCCTCCACGTTGCCCAGCGCGGCGCCGATGCCGCCCTGGGCGGCGCCGGTGTGGCTGCGCATCGGGTGCAGCTTGGAGACCACCGCGGTGCGCGCGCCGCGGCTGGCCTCCAGCGCGGCGTACAGCCCGGCCCCGCCGGCGCCGACGATCACCGCCTCGTACTCGTGCGTCGTCATGGCTTGTCCTCCGGGCTGCCCCCAGGCCGATAGAAGCTGTCCAGCAGGGCCAGGCCCTCCCGCACGGCGCCGGCGGACCTGTCCAGTTCCTGCTTTTCGGCCGGCGTGAGCGGCAGCTCCACGATCTTCTCCACCCCGCCGCGGCCCAGCAGCACCGGCACGCCCAGGAACAGGTCCTGGTGCCCGTATTCCCCGCGCAGGTAGGCGGAGGCGGCCAGCAGGCGCTTCTCGTCCTTCACGATCGCCTCCACCATCTTGGCCGCGGAGGCCCCGGGGGCGTAGTAGGCGCTTCCGGTTTTCAGAGTACTTCACGATCTCCCCGCCGCCCTGGCGGGTGCGCTTCACCAGGCGCTCGATGGTCTCGCGGGGGCAGCAGCTCGGTGATGGGCAGCCCGCCCACCGAGGTGAAGCCGCGCAGGGGCACCATCTCGTCCCCGTGCCCGCCCAGCACCATGGCCATCACGTCCCCGGGCCAGACGCCCAGCTCCTCGGCGATGAAGTAGCGGAAGCGCGTGGCGTCCAGCACGCCGGCCATGCCCACGACCTTGCGCAGGGCGAAGCCGGTCTCGCGCAGGACCACCATGCAGATGACGTCCAGCGGGTTGGTGACCACGATGACCACCGCGTCCGGGGCGTGCCGGGCGATGGCCTGGGCGGCCTTCTTGGCGATGCCCACGTTGATCTTCAGGAGGTCCATGCGGTCCATGCCCGGCTTGCGCGGCACTCCGGCGGTGAGCACCACCACGTCCGCCCCGGCGATGGCCGCGAAGTCGCTGGTCCCCTCGATGCGCACCCCGTAGCGGCGCAGCGGGGCGGCGTGCAGGAAGTCCAGGCTCTTGCTCTGCGGCAGGCCCTCCACCACGTCCACCATGACGATGTCGGCCAGGTTCTTTTCGGCGATGTAGTAGACCGCGGTGGCGCCCACGTTGCCGGCCCCGATCACGGCCACCTTGGGGATGGCCCGCTTCATGCCGCGCCTCCCCCCGCCGGCGCGGCGCCGGGCCGCGCGCCGGTCAGCTCCGCCAGCTCCGCCGCCGAGCGGCGGAAGACCGCCAGCTCCGCCTCGCTCAAGGCGGGGGTGAGCACGCGCCGGATCCCGCCCCGGCCGACCACCGCGGGCAGGCTCAGGGCCACGCCCCGCAGGCCGTACTCGCCGTCCAGCTCCAGGCAGACGCACAGCACGCGCCCCAGGTCCATGTGCACGGAGTTGACGATGTCGGCCACGGCGGCGGAGGGCGCGTAGAAGGCGCTGGAGCGCTGGGCCATCCGCACGATCAGGTCCCCCGCGGCGGCGGTCTCGGCCACCAGGGCCTCGATGCGCTGGGCTGACAGGAGCTGCGGCAGAGGAACCCCGGAGACGCTGCAGTAGCGGGGCAGGGCCAGCAGGGAGCTGGAGTGCCGCCCCATCACCATCGCGCTGACGTCCTCCATGGAGACGCCCAGCTCGCGGGCCACCGCGTAGCGCAGGCGGGTGGCGTCCAGGCAGCCGCCCACCCCCAGGACCCTCTCGCGGGGCAGGCCGGAGCGGCGGCGGAACTCGAGGGTGATGGGATCCACCGGCTCGGTGGCCACGATCACCACCGCCTCGGGAGCCAGACTGGCCAGTCGCGGGGCCAGCTCCTCGACCAGGGCCCGGTTCTCCGCGAACAGGTCCTCGCGCTTCATGCCCGGCCGGCGCACCCGGCCGGCGGCCAGGACCACGATTTCCGACCCGGCGATTTCCTCCAGGCCGGCGGCCCCGCGCAGCCGGTTGCGGTACTTGCGGATGGGGGCCGCCTCCATCAGGTCCAGGGCCTTGCCGGTGGCCAGGCCCTCCTGCAGGTCGTACAGCAGGACGTCCTCCACGCCGGTCTCGGCGATGAAGAAGGCCGTATTGGCTCCCACGTTGCCGCTGCCAATGATGCTGACCTGGGACACCACTACCCCCTTTCTCCGCGCGCGGAAAGGACGCTCGCCGGCTTACCGCCGGCCCTTGGAACTATGGGCATGTCGGCTGCACCCGTTTTCGTACCAGCAGGCCGGTCTGCGCCCGGCCCGCTCACGGGCCTCACCTGAGGCTAATATAACCGAATTGCCCGAAAGAGGCAAAATTCGACGCTCCCGGGCATCCGCGCTTCCGGCGGGCTCAAACCGGCGGCTCAAGCGGGCAGGGTGGCCCGGTCCCGGCCCTGCTCCTTGGCCCGGTACAGGGCGCGGTCCGCGGCTTCCCAGAGGGCCTTGAGCTCCGCGCCGTGCTGCGGAAAGCAGGCGACCCCCTGGCTGATGGTGATCCGCCGCAGGGGCCCACCGCGCTCCCGGAAGAAGTCCAGCTGCCGCACCCCGGCGCAGAGGGCCTCGGCCAGGCGCAGGGCCTCCTGGTCCGCGGTGTTGGGCAGCAGGATGGCGAACTCGTCCCCCCCACAGCGGGCCGGCACGTCATCGGCCCGCAGCACGGAGCGCAGCACGGGCACCAGCGCCAGGATGGCCTCATCTCCGGTCTGCGCCCCGTAGTGCTGGTTGATCTGCCGGAAATTGTCCAGGTCCATCATCAGCAGGGCCAGGGGAGCCCCGCCGGCCCGGGCCTTCTGCAGCCCGTCGCGCAGGGCCTCCTCCAGGAAGCGGCGATTGAACAGGCCGGTCATGCTGTCCAGCACGGCGCGCTTGCGCGCCCCGTCCCCCCAGCGCACCATGTCGGAGAGGAACTCGCTGGAGCGGATGGAGCGGTCCGCCGCGGCGTCCAGCATGCGGTTCATGATCTTGATGCTGATCCCGGCCTGCTCGCGCATCAGCCGGTAGAAATCATCCGCCTGCAGCACCAGCACCGTGCTGTCCTCCATGGCCTGGCAGGTGGCCGACCGTGGGGCTTTCTCGATGATGGCCATCTCCCCGAAAAAATCCCCCGGCAGGAACTCGCCGACCTGGTGGGCGGTCCCGTCGACCAGGCGGATCCAGCTGGCCACCCGGCCCGTGCCGACGATGTACAGCTCCTGACCGCCATCCCCTTCCCGGAACAGCACCTCCTGCCTCTGATAGGCCTGGAAGTGGAAGAAAGCGGAAACCTGGTGCAGCTCCTCCTCCGAGAGGTCCGCCAGGATGCCTACGCTCTTCAACAGATCACGCACGGGCCTGCTCCTGGTACACCCGGTCGCCGCCCTCATTGCGGGCGCGATACAGCAGCTCATAGGCGGCGTCGATCGCGGCCGGCCACCCGGCCGCCGCCCCGCGGTGCACGACCACCCCCAGGCTGGCGGTGAAGCGGAAAGGCGCCCCCGCGGTGATCGCGGTGAGGTCCAGGGCGCTCACCGCACGGCGCAGGGCTTCGGCCGCCTCGCGCGCGGAAGCCTCGGCGGTGCCCGGGAGCACCACCGCCAGCTCGTTGCCCCGGTAGCGCACTCCGAAGCCCCCGGCCCCGAGGAAGGGCGGCAGCATGGCGGCCAGCAGGGCCATGGCCCCGTCGCCGGCCTGGTGCCCGTAGCGGTCGTTGAGCTGCTTGAAGTTGTCCGGCTTCAGCATGATCAGGGCGGTGGGGTCCGCCAGAAAGGAGGAGGCCTCCCCCTCCAGATATGCCTTGGTGTACAGGCCGGTCTGGGCGTCGGTATGGATCTGGCGCCGCAGCTCCTTGACCCACGGGGCGTTCTCCGTGATCAGCCGGTTGGTGGCCCGGATGCGCCCGGCCACCGTGGCCAGGAAGGCGTGCAGCACCTTGGCGAACACGCTCGGGCGGGTGCTGATCAGGCTGTCGAAGGAAACCGAGCGGCGGGGGAAGGCCAGGAGCACCGTGTCCTGCTCGGCCACGGCCGTGGCGTTGCGCGGGGTGCGCGAAAAGAAGTCCAGCTCCCCGAAGCAGTCCCCGGCGATGAAGCTGGCCAGGGTGATGCTCTGCCCGGCGGCCACCTCCTTGCTGACCACCACCTCCCCGCCCTTCACGATGTACAGCGCGTCGCTGGGGTCCCCGGCCCGCAGGATCACCTCGCCGCTCTTATAGGGGGTGAGCTCGGCGAACTCCGCCAGCGCCTCCAGCTCCTCGCGGCCCAGCGCGCTGAACAGGCTGGCCGAGGCGAACAGGGAAACGATCTCGCCCTGGTCCCGGCCGCTCATGGGCGGTCCGGCCCCAGCATGGCGCGCGGGTCCAGCACCGCCTCGATTTCCTCGGGCTTGAGCACCTTCTGCTCCAGGGCCACCTGGCGCACGGTCTTGCCCTCCCGGAAGGCCTGGTAGGCGATCTGGGCGGCCCGGTCGTAGCCGATGCGGGTGGCCAGCGGGGTCACCAGGGCCAGGCTCCACTCGATCCAGTGGGCGCACCGCTCGGCGTCCGCCTCCAGGCCCTCCACGCAGCGCTCCCGGAACACCCGGCAGGTGTTGGCCAGCAGGGCCAGGCAGTCCTGGGTCTCGTAGGCGATGAGCGGCATCATCATGTTCAGCTCCAGCGGGCCCTGGCTGGCGGCCAGGGTCACGGAGGCGGCCCGGCCCTTCACGTACACGGCCGCCTGGGCCACCATCTCCGGGATGACCGGGTTGACCTTGCCCGGCATGATGGAGCTGCCCGGCTGCAGGGAAGGCAGGCGCATCTCGCCGAAACCGGCCCGGGGGCCGCCGGCCAGCAGGCGCAGGTCGGTGGCGATCTTCAGCAGGCTGCCGGCCAGGGTGTCCAGCGCGGCCATCAGGCCGGCCTGGGCGTCGCGGCAGCCCAGGGCCTCGAACAGGTTGTCCGCCTGCCGGAAGGGCAGGCCCGTGCGGTCGGCGATGCGCTGGATGACCCGCGGGGCCAGCTCGGGGTGGGCGTTCAGGCCGGTGCCGATGGCGGTGCCGCCCAGGGCCAGCTCCTCCAGGTGCGGGAAGGAGTCCCGCAGGCGGGCCAGGGCGTGCCGCAGCTGCGAGGCGTAGCCGGACAGCTCCTGCCCCAGGGTCATGGGCACGGCGTCTTGCAGGTGCGTGCGGCCCAGCTTGAGCACCTCGCGGTGCTCCTCGGCCTTGGCCTGGAAGGCGTCGGCCAGGCGCTCCAGCTCGGCGGCCAGCGGCCCGGCGGCCCTGCGGTCGGCGATGTGCATGGCCGCGGGGATGACGTCGTTGGAGGACTGGCCCCGGTTCACGTGGTCGTTGGGGTGCACCGGGGCCCGGGAACCCAGCGGCGAGCCCAGCAGCTGGTTGGCCCGGTTGGCCAGCAGCTCGTTGGCGTTCATGTTCCAGGAGGTGCCCGACCCGGTCTGGAACACGTCGATCGGGAAGTGCTCGTTCCACTTCCCGGCGATCATCTCGTCGGCGGCCCGCACGATGGCCCCGGCGCGCTCCTTGTCCAGCAGGCCCAGCTCGCCGTTGACCTCCGCCGCGTAGCGCTTGATCAGGCCCAGCGCCTCGATCAGCCCGGGCGGGATGCGCAGCGGGGAGATGCCGAAGTTCTCCACGGCCCGCTGGGTCTGCGCGCCCCAGTACGCCCAGGAGGGCAGGCGCACTTCCCCCATGCTGTCGGCTTCGGCGCGGAAACCCTCTTCTTTGCCGCCGCTCATGGCTTCCCCGCTTTCAGGAATCCGCGCAGCACCGCGGGCAGGATGCCGCCGTGGCGGTAGTATTCCAGCTCCACCGCCGTGTCCACCCGGGCCAGCACCCGGAAGCGCTTCTGCCCGCCGTCCGCCGCGCGGGCGACCACCTCCAGCTCCTGGGCCGGGCTGGCCGGGGATTCCAGGTCGTACTGCTCCTCGCCCGCTCAAGCCCAGGGAGGCGGCGCTTTCCCCGGCGCGGAACTGCAGGGGCAGCACGCCCATGCCCAGCAGGTTGGAGCGGTGGATGCGCTCGTAGCTCTCGGCGATCACGGCCCGCACGCCCAGGAGCAGGGTGCCCTTGGCCGCCCAGTCCCGCGAGCTGCCCGAGCCGTACTCCTTGCCGGCCAGCACCAGCAGGCTGCACCCCCTCGGCGGCGTAGCGCTCGGCGGCCTCGGCGATGTACAGCTTCTCCCCGGAGGGCAGGTGGCGCGTGAAGCCGCCCTCCACCCCCGGCACCAGGCGGTTCTTGATGCGGATGTTGGCGAAGGTGCCGCGGATCATGACCTCGTGGTTGCCGCGGCGCGAGCCGTAGCTGTTGAACTCCTCCCTGGGGACCCCCTGGGCCAGCAGCCAGCGCCCGGCCGGGCCGGCGGCGCTGATGGAGCCCGCCGGGGAGATGTGGTCCGTGGTCACCGAGTCCCCCAGCCAGGCCAGCACGCGCGCGCCGCGGATGGCCGCCGGCGTGCCGGCTTCCCGGGGCAGGCCCGCGAAGAACGGGGGCTGGCGGATGTAGGTGGAGCTCTCGCTCCACTGGTAGCGCTCGGCTTCCACGACCTTCACCTGGTTCCAGGTGGGATTGCCGTCGAACACGTCGGCGTACTCCGCGCGGAACATCTCCGGGGAAAGGCAGGAGCGGATGGCCTCCTGGACCTCCTCCGGGGAGGGCCAGAGGTCCTTCAGGTACACCGGCTGCTCGTTGCGGTCCAGGCCGATGGGCTCGACGGTCAGGTCCCGCTCCATGCTGCCGGCCAGGGCGTAGGCCACCACCAGCGGCGGGGAGGCCAGGTAGTTGGAGCGGACCTCCGCGTGGATGCGTCCCTCGAAGTTGCGGTTGCCCGAGAGCACGGCGGCCACGTTCAGGCCCTTCTCCTGGATGGCCCGGCTGACCGCCGGGTGCAGGGGCCCGGAGTTGCCGATGCAGGTGGTGCAGCCGTAGCCCACCAGGTGGAAGCCCAGGGCCTCCAGGTAGGGAGCCAGGCCGGCGCGCTCCAGGTAGCGGGTCACCACCCGCGAGCCGGGGGCCAGGCTGGTCTTGACGTAGGCCGGGACCGCCAGGCCCAGGTGCACGGCCTTGCGGGCCAGCAGGCCCGCGGCCAGCATGACCGCGGGGTTGGAGGTGTTGGTGCAGCTGGTGATGGCGGCGATGACCACGTCCCCGTCCCGCAGGCGCAGGTTCTGCCCGGCCACCTGCACGCCCACCCCCTCGGCCGCGCCCGAGCCCTCGCCGGCCGCCCTCCAGGAGCCCTTGGCCTTGGCCAAGCGGGATGCGGTCCTGCGGCCGGCGGGGGCCGGCCAGGGAGGGCTCCACCGAGCCGAGGTCCAGCTCCAGCACGGAGGCGATACTCCGGCTGCGGGCGACTGGTCCTCGCGGAACAGGCCCTGCTCCTTGCAGTAGCGCTCCACCAGCTCCACCTGCTCCGCGGGCCGGCCGGTGAAGCTCAGGTACTCCAGGGTCTGGTTGTCCACCGGGAAGAAGCCGGCGGTGGCCCCGTACTCCGGGGACATGTTGCCGATGGTGGCCCGGTCGGCCACGCTCAGCTTGCTCAGGCCCGGGCCGAAGAACTCTACTATCTTATCCACCACCCCGTGCTTGCGCAGGCTCTGGGTGACCGTGAGCACCAGGTCGGTGGCCGTGACCCCGGAGGCCAGTTCCCCGGAAAGCCGGAAACCCACCACCTCGGGGATCAGCATGTACAGGGGCTGGCCCAGCAGCGCCGCCTCCGCCTCGATGCCTCCCACCCCCCAACCCAGCACCCCGATGCCGTTGATCATGGGGGTGTGCGAGTCGGTGCCCACCAGCGTGTCGGGGAAGGCCGACCGCCCTCCCCCCTCCTCGCGGGTCATCACCACCTGGGCCAGGTATTCCAGGTTGACCTGGTGCACGATGCCCGTGGCCGGGGGCACCACCCGGAAGCCGGCGAAGGAGCGGGCCCCCCAGCGCAGGAACTCGTAGCGCTCGCGGTTGCGGGTGAACTCCAGCTCGGCGTTGGCCGCCAGGGCCCCCGAGGAGGCGAAGCGGTCGACCTGCACCGAGTGGTCGATCACCAGGTCCACCGGGATCACCGGGTTGATCCGCCGCGGGTCCCCGCCCAGCGCGGCCATGGCGTCCCGCATGGCCGCCAGGTCCACGATGGCCGGCACGCCCGTGAAGTCCTGCATCACCACCCGGGCCGGCTTGAAGGGGACCTCGCGGGAACCCTTCTGCTTCCAGCCGCAGAGGGTGCGCACGTCCTCCTCGCGCACCGCGAAGCCGTCCACCTGCCGCAGCGCCTGCTCCAGCAGGATCCGGATGGCGAAGGGCATGGCCGGGATGGCGGCCAGTCCCTGCTTCTCCAGGGCCGGCAGGCTCCAGTAGGTGAAGCGGCCCTGCTTGGTTTTCAGGACCGCGCGCGCGCCGAAGGGATCGGCGGTCTTAGCCATGGCTTTGCCTCCTCGCGGCGGACGCCCCCATGGTGAGGGCCTTGCGCTTCCACAGGCCGCCGGCGTACCAGGACAGGATGAGGATCATCCCGACCGCCCAGCCCACGGGGGTGGCCAGCCACACCCCGTCGGTGCCCAGGCGCCGGGACAGCAGGGTCGCCACGGGAACGCGCACGACCCATAGGGCGATCAGGGTCACCAGCATCGGGGTCAGGGTGTCCCCCGCCCCGCGCAGCAGCCCGCCGGTGATGAACAGGATGGAAAACAGCACGTAGGCCCCGCCCACGATGGCCAGGTAGCGGGCCCCCAGGGCCGCCACGCCGGCGTCGGCGTTGAACAGGCGGATGAGCGGGAAGCGGAAGCCGACCACCGCCGCGGAGACGGCCAGCGCCACGCCCGCCGACATCAGCAGGGTGGTGCGGTAGCCGCGCCGCACCCGGTCCAGGCGCCCGGCGCCCACGTTCTGCCCGACGAAGGCCGACAGGGCCATGGCGAAGTTCATGGCCGGCATGGTGGCGAAGGTCTCCAGGCGGGTGCCCGCCGTGTAGGCGGCGATCACGTTGGTGCCGAAGCCGTTCACGATCCGGGACAGGGCCAGCATGCCCAGGGCCACCAGCACCTGCTGCACCGCGGAGGGCAGCCCGATCTGCACGGAGCGCCGGAAGATCTGCGGGTCGAAGCGCATGCCGCGCAGGCGGATGCGCAGGACGGCCAATTCCGGACGGCGCAGGTACCAGAGGCCCAGCAGGAAGGACAGGCCCTGGGCGATGACCGTGGCCCAGGCCACCCCCGCCACGCCCCAGTGGAATACCAGGACGAACAGCAGGTCCAGGACGATGTTGGCCAGCGTGGCCACGATCAGGAAATACAGCGGGGTCTTGGAGTCGCCCAGCCCGCGCAGGATGGCGGCCAGGGTGTTGTAGCCGAACAGCAGGATCAGGCCGGCGAAGAGGATGTTCAGGTATTGCCGGGCCAGGGGCAGGACCTCCGGGGGCGTGCGCAGGATGCGCAGGATGGCGCCGGAGGCAGCCAGCCCGGCCGCGGTCATCGCCAGGCAGGCGAAGAACAGGAAGAGGTAGGTGGTCTCCACGGTGCGCCGCACCCCCTCCATGTTCTTGGCCCCGTAGTACTGGGCCAGCAGGATGGAGGAGCCCATGCCCATGCCCATCACCAGGGCGACCAGCAGGAACAGGATGGGGAAGCTCACGCCCACGGCGGCCAGGGCGTCCTTGCCCACGAACTGGCCCACGACCACGCTGTCCACCATGTTGTACAGCTGCTGGAAGAGGTTGCCGATCAGCATCGGCACCGCGAAGTAAAAGATCAGCCGGCCCTCGGGCCCGGAGGTCAGGTCGCGCATGCAATGATATACTATTAATCGCCATCGTGAAGATCAAGGTGCGTCCCGAGGACTTCATCGTACAGGAAAGAGCTGCTGTGGAGCTGGACCCGGCCTCCGGCCCGTTCGCCGTCTACGAGCTGGCCAAGCGGCAGTGGGACAGCTTCGACCTGCTGGCCTATCTTTCCAGGCGCCTGGGCGTGCCGCGCGGCGACATCCACCTGGCGGGGCTCAAGGACCGCTTCGGGGACACCGCCCAGCTCCTTTCGGTGCGCCTGCCCCCTGCCAACCGGGAGGAAACACGGCAGCGCCAAACACGGCAGCGCCGACCGCGGCGGGCTGCCGGCCCTTCTCCAGGACAAGGGCTTCCGCCTCACCCTGCGCGGCTACACCCGGCAGCCGCTGGCCGCGCGCGACTTGAGCGGCAACTTCTTCCGGATCGTGGTCCGGGATCTCGACCCGCGGGAGAGCGCCCGCTGCCGCCAGGCCGTCGTGGAGGTGGGCCAGATCGGCCTGCCCAACTACTACGACGAGCAGCGCTTCGGCTCCGCCCGCCACGGGCAGGGCTTCATGGGCAAGGAGGTGTTCCTCGGCAACCGCGAGCAGGCGCTGCGACTGTACTTCACCCCCTCCCGCCACGACGACCGCCGGACCCGGGAACTGAAGAGCTGCGTGGTCGAGCACTGGGGGCATTGGGGCGAGTGCCTGCCCCTGGCTTTCGGCGACTACCGCCCGCTGCTGGAATACCTGGCCGCTCACCACAAGGCCTTTCGCCAAGCGCTGGAACGGCTGGACCGCCGCTTTCTGGTATTCGTGCTCAACGCCTACCAATCCTACCTGTTCAACCGCATCCTGGCCGGCCGTCTGCTCGGCTTGGCGGCGGAGCGCGGCTTCGCCCTTCTTTCCCGCTCCTACCGCCACGGCCGTTTCCTGTACCCGCGGGAGCTGCCCGCCGGCCTGCCTGAAAAGCTCAGCCAGGAGAAGCTGCCCGTGCCCGGCTTCGACTCCCAGGTCGAGGATCCGGTTGTGCGACGGATCGCCGAGCAGGTCCTGGCCGAGGAGGGCATCGGCTGGAGCGATCTGCGCGTGCGGCAGCTTTCCCGGCTGCGGGTCCACGGGGTGGAGCGCGCGGCCATGGTCTTCGCCGCGGGAGCTGGCGGTCGGCGAGCCTGAGCCCGACGAGCTGTACCCGGGCCGGCAGCGCTTGAACCTGGAGTTCTTCCTGCCGCGGGGCAGCTACGCCACGCTGCTGCTGAAGAGGATGGAGGCGGTGCCCTTCGAGGCTACTCCTCCCGCTTCGGCGCCCGCGGCTGCCACAACTTGAACGGGGAGGCGTAAACCCGCTCCCCGCCCAGCAGGCGCACCAGCACCGCGATGGCCGCCAGGTAGCCCAGCAGCAGGCCGATGATCATCCAGTAGTACCGTGGCTCGCCCCGCGTGAAACCGTACATGGGCAGGTTGATGGCCAGGACGTACGGGATGATCAGGAAGAAGGCCACCCCGGAGCCGTACATGTAGTCCACCGCGGCGGGGGTCTCGAACTCCGGGTCCACCACCCGCAGCAGGGCCAGACCGGTGGGCAGGGTGCCCGTGGCCGAGCCGTAGAAGATCATGGCCCGCTGGAAGTGGTGCTCCTCGAACAGGCGCGAGCTGAGCCACAGGCAGTAGGCGATGGTGAGGAAACCGGCCAGCGTCCCCATGACCACGATCGGCAGCCAGTAGCGGGCGATCACCACGATCGAAATGGCCCCGAGCGCCGCGGCCACCAGCAGGTCCACGGCCACCCCGGCGATGCGGGTCAGGGCCCCCGGCTCCAACAGGTGGTCCACCCCCGCCCGGCCGGCCAGGGCTTTGATCCCCGCGGCCAGGATGGCGGCGAAAATGAAGGAGATGCCCCAGAGGTTGACGGCCAGCTCGCGGCCGTCCTTGCCCGCCAGGGACAGCAGCGCGGTCAGCCCCTTCAATAGAAGGAAGGTGGCCAGGTAGCAGACCAGCACCACCGCGAGGTTGACGGCCATGGTGTCCACCGCCTCGGTGTCCGTGGTCAGGCGCGAGCCCACCGGCAGCCTGCTCCCGGCCGGGTAGACCCCGGACTGCAGGCCCTGGCGGGCATCGGGACCCAGGCGCCGCGCTCCGACCCAGCCCCTGCGGACCCCCAGGTTGATCAGCACCACCCCGCCGAAGCAGGCCCACAGGTAGCCCAGGGCGGCGAAGGTCAGGCCCAGGCTGCCGGCCCCCTGGAAGCCCAGCGCCTCCCAGCCCACGCCGATGGAGTAGGCCTGTCCCGGGCCCATCTCGTAGCCCAGCGGCACGAACAGCCCGATGGCCGGGTTGAGGGAAGGCAGGACCACGGCCCGCAGGAGGAAGGCCAGGCCCAGGCCCAGCAGCGCCTGCAGGGTGAAGGAGGCGGCGATGGCCAGGCCGGTGGCGAAGACTCTCCTGCCGGTCTTCTTCGGGGGCAGGGCGCGCAGGCTCATGGCGATGAAGGAAATCGACAGCAGGTGGTAGATCAGGTCCCCCAGGGGGGCGGTGTCCAGCCCCAGGGGGCGGGCCGCCAGGTTGTAGAAGAGCAGCAGCAGGAAGCCGGCGGTCAGGGAGTTGGGGATCAGGTACCGCTGAAAGAAGGGCAGGCGCGAGCGGATCCAGGTGGCCAGGACCAGGGCCACCGACAGGATGCCCAGGTGCACGAAGGTGAGCCAGTGGAAGCCCATGGGCAATGA
>CAVUYS010000074.1:0-7584 GCA_963745745.1 uncultured Spirochaetota bacterium
TCAAATGCTGAAGCACCCCCTCACGGACAAGGGTGTGGAAGGTTTCCTCGCAGATTGGAAGAAGAGCGGGAGGTAACGCATGGTTGGGTCGAATCCGTGTGAGCCTCGGCACGAGGCGAACAAAGAGAGCGGGCGATGATTCGTTACAGCCTGCGGGCCGCCGTTGCCGTCCTGATCCTTGGCGCTGCGCTGGCAGCCCAGGTTCCGTCCACATCGACCCTGGCTCCGGCCCCAGCCGCCAACGCGCATCCCGACTGCGTCTTCTGCCGGATCATCGCCGGCACCGCCCCCTCGCGGAAGGTGTACGAGAACCAGTACGTGCTGGCCTTCTGGGACATCCGGCCCCGGGCCAAGGTGCATCTGCTGGTGATCCCCAAGCAGCATGTGGCCAGCCTCAAGGAACTGGATGATCTGTCCGTGGAAGCCCGCGCCGCTCTGCTCAGCGCCTGCGTGACGGTGGCCAAGGACCAGGGCATCCTCGAGGACGGGTTCCGGCTCATCTCGAATTCGGGCACCAACGCCAGCCAGAGTGTCTTCCATCTCCATTTCCATGTGGTGGGCGGCGAGCGGCTCCGGGAAGATGCCATCACGAAGGACCCCGCAGGCCGCTGAGCCCGCCCCGGAAAGTTCGCCCGACCCATAGCCAAGCCCTTGTTTCACGGGGTATCGTTCCTCCATCTGTCCTTTCCCGACTCTTGGGTCCGGACCCGGATGTGAGCTACCTGTCTCGTTCGCCTCCTGGTCCGGAGCCTTGCCCTTCACCAAGGAGCCTCCATGCGTCTCCGCTCACCCCTCCGATCCATCCTCCTCTGTGCCGGTCTGATGCCCGGGCTCCTGGCGGCCGATGGTCCCAGCCTAGCCACACCCCTGGTGTGGAAGCCCACGTCGAAGCTCCTGGATTCCACGGGGACCCTCAACCTCACGCCCTTCACGGACAAGAAGATCGTCTTCCTGCCCATCACGGACACCCGCAAGGACAAGACCGTGATCGGCGAGAACCGGGAGAAGGCCCAGGTTCGCTATGTGACCACCTCGGACGATGTCCCGGCCTACCTGACCAAGCAGATGATCGAGCAGATGGTGGGCGTCGGCCTTCCCATCGTGGACAAGCCCACGGCGGGCAGCCTGGTTGTCAGCAGTGAGCTGGTCCGGTTTTCCGTCATCGAGACCGGCACCTACCAGGGTGAGCTGAGGCTCATCGTCCAGGTAAAGGCCGGGGACAAGGTGGTCTGGCGGGGCATGGTGTCGGGCAAGGCCACTCGCTTCGGCCGCTCCTACAAACTCGAGAACTACCACGAAGTGCTCAGCGACACCGTGATGGACGTCCTCACCCGCCTCCTGTCGGACGAGGTCTTCATGAGCGTCCTGGCCGGCAAGGCCAGGGTCGTGGCCGTTCCCTAAGCAGACCCGTTCCCGCCGCCCGGCTCCCCGGGACCACCCGATGCCCCACACCTTCAAGATCCCCCTCCTCAGGGCTTCGGTCTGGTCCCAGGCGGGGCCGGATACTTCCTCTCCATTCCTGGATCGGGCCGGGGGCCCCCCAGACGTGGCCTTTCTCGACCCCCTGATCCGACGCCGCCTCAGCCCCTTGGGCCGGGGCATGCTCCATTGCGCCCATCGGGCCGTGGGAGAGCTGGGGTCCATGCCCTCGGTGTTCTGCTCCCGGCACGGGGAGGCGTCCCGGACCGTGCCCGTGCTGGAAGATCTGGCCCAGGACCTCCAGCCGTCACCCGCGCAGTTCACGATGAACGTCCACAACGCCACCGCCGGGATCTGGTCCATCGCCCGCCAGGATCCAAGTCCATCCCTGTCGCTGGCGGCAGGGCCGGAAACGTTTGCCTGGGGGCTGGTCGAAGCCCATGCCATCCACGCGACAAAACCCGGAGCCCCCGTCCTCCTCGTTCATGGGGACGCCCCGCTGCCACCTCTGCTGGCTACCTTCGACGTGGATCCCCTCCCGCTCCATGCCTTGGCCCTGCTGATCGGCGTCCCAGCCCGCCATCACCTGATCCTGACCTGGGCGCCGGAAGCGCGCGCGCCCGGTGCCCTGGGCCTGCGGGAGGGCCCGCGGGCCACCGACTTCGACGTGCCCGGGGGGCCCTGGACCACCGTGGATGGCGCCTGGACCTGGCGCGTGGATTGATCGCATGCGCCGGCTCATCAAGATTCCCGCCAGCGCCGCTGGCTTCACCGCGCTGGGGGTCGGCGGAATCCTCTTCTCGCTGATCGGACTACCCCTGCTGAGGCTGTTTCCCGGGGGGCCTTCCGCGTTGCAGAGACGCACGCGTTGGGTCATCCACCGTTTCTTCCGGGCCATGGTCTGGTTCCTCTCTGGGGCGGGGCTTTTTGAGGTCCGGACCCAGGGCCTGCCCGAACGCGAGTCTCTGGCGGGCACGCTGATCCTGGCCACGCACCCCGGTTACCTCGATGTCGTCCTGCTGCTCTCCCTTCTCGAGCAGCTGACCTGCGTGGTGAAAATCGGCATCTGGACCAACCCGCTGTTCGGCAGGGTGGTGCGGGCCGCGGGCTACCTTCCCGCCCTGGGTCCCGACTCGGTCATCGAATCGGGGGCCCTGGCCCTGGAACGGGGCGAGGCCCTGCTGCTCTTCCCCGAGGGCACCCGGACGGATCCGCACCAGCCTCACGCCTTCCACCGGGGGGCGGCCCACTTGATGCTGCGGTGCAGGCCCCCCGTCCTGCCCCTCCTGCTCACCTGCACCCCGCCCCTGCTGGCCAAGGGTCACAGGTGGTTCGAGATCCCCCTTGATTCATGCGATTATTGCATTCGAGCCACTGAGCAGCTGGAGGTGCCCTGGTCGGACCTTGAGGGTCTACCGGTGCCTTTGGCCGCCCGAAAACTGACCCGCTGGCTCGAAGGTCGATTCAACCAGGAAACCACCCATGCAGGACATCACGACGATCGAGATCAAGCAATTCATCATCCGCACCCTTGACCTCGAAGACATCCAGCCCGAAGAGATCGAAGATGAGCAGCTCCTTTTCAAGGACGGTCTCGGCCTGGACTCCATCGACGCCTTCGAACTTGGCCTGGCCCTGAAGAAGGCCTACCGGCTCAATCTCGACAGCGAGGACATCTCCAGCTTCGCCCATCATTTCCGCACGTCGGCCAGCCTTGCCGCTTTCGTATCGAGCCACCGCCAGGTGACCATCTGAATTCCGGAGTACCGCCATGGTGATGACCGAGCAGGACATCTTTATCAAGCTGCGCGACGTCCTTTCGGATTCCTTCCAGCTGGACCCCGAGTCCATCCATCTCGACTCCCACCTGTTCAAGGATCTGGACCTCGATAGCATCGACGCCGTCGAACTCGCGATCCAGCTGCAGGAGTTCACGGGGCGCCGCGTGAGCGCCCAGGAATTCAAGGACGTGCGGACCGTGGGGGACGTGGTGGCGGCGCTCCAAAAGATGCTGTCGTGATCCCCTACCCCCAGGCGCTGGAGGCGCTGCCTTCGGTTCCCGGGGGATACTCACTGCGCGTGGAGCCCGGACACCCGGCCTTCGCCGGCCATTTCCCCGGGCGACCCATCCTCTCCGGTCTCATCCAGGTCGACTGGGCCGCTCGCCTCGGACAGGAGACCTTCGGCTCCCTGGGGCGTTTCCGGGGCTTGGAACATCTGAAGTTCCAGGCCCCCATCCTTCCGGACGAACCCCTGGAACTGCGCCTGGAGTGGGTGCCGGAGGCGCAGCAGCTGCGGTTCCGGTACACGGGAAGCCAAGGGCCAAAATCCGGGGGAACCCTCGTCTACACGCCGGCCCCATGACCTTCCGCCCCTGCCTCGTGGTGCCGGTCTACAACCCGGGCCCAGCCTTGGGCCGGACCCTTGACGCCCTTCTGGCCTGCGGACACGCCCTCTTCGTTCACGACGACGGCAGCGATGAGGCCACCCGGCTCCAGCTCGAGGCCGTGGCCGCGGCCCAGCCCGGCCTCCGGCTGTCCCGGTGGCCCGAAAACCGGGGCAAGGGCGCGGCCGTGGTGGAAGCCTTCCGCCGCGCCCGGGCCGAAGGGTTCACCCACGCCCTCCAGGTGGATGCGGACGGCCAGCACGATGCCGGGGCCATCGCCGCGTTTCTCGCCCTGGGCGCCGCCCGGCCCGAAGCGGTCATCGCAGGGGTTCCCGTCTATGACGCTTCCGTGCCCGCGGCGCGCAAGTACGGACGGCGGTTCACCCACGTCTGGGTCTGGCTGGAGACCCTCTCCTTCGACATCGGAGACTCTCTCTGCGGTTTCCGGCTTTATCCGCTTGAGGCCATGGCCCGGATCCTTTCGCGCACGGTGCTACCCGCCCGCATGGACTTCGATACAGCCGCCATCGTGCATCTCCACTGGGATGGCGTACCCGTGGTGAACGCCCCGGTGCGAGTGGTCTACCCCGAAGACGGTGTCTCCCACTTTCACCTGCTCCGCGACAACCTGCGGCTGACCCGGATGCACACTCGCCTGGTGGTGGGCATGCTCCGTCGCCTGCCGGTCCTGATCGCACGGCGCTTCCGGCGCGAGGCCCCCGGGGATCACCGGTGGACCAGGGTCCAGGAGCGGGGCACCGCCATCGGCCTGCGCGCCGCCCACCTGATCTTCCGCCTGACCGGCGCGCGCGGCCTCCGCTGGCTCACGGAGATCCTGGCCGCCTACTTCTTCTTGACCGGCCGCGCCGCACGCCAGGCCTCGGGTCAGTACCTCGACCGCCTCTTCCACCATGCGGGCCCGCTTCCGGACCTGCCAACGAAACCCGGAATCCGCGCGCGCTACCGGCACATCCGGACTTTTGCCCTGTCCTACGTGGACCGCTTTCTGGCCTGGATGGACGCCTCCGATGCCGAGCTGGTCTTCCCGGAAGAACAGGCCTTCCAGTCGCTCATCCACTCCAGCCGCGGCACCCTCTTCCTCAGCGCCCACCTGGGCCATCTCGACATGCTGCGGGGCCTGGGCGCGGCCCGCGGGATCCCCGGCCTGAACGCCGTGATCTACTCCGAGCACGTCATCCGCTTCCAGGAACTCCTGGGCCGGATCAACCCCGGATACTCGGCGAACCTCATCCACGTGGCGGAGGCCGGGCCCGAAACCGCCCTGCTGCTGGAGGAGCGCATCGCCCGCGGGGAAAGCCTCTTCATTGTGGGAGATCGCCCCCCGGCTTCTGAGAATGGGCGCACCCTCGACATCCCCTTCCTGGGCCACGAGGCCCCCTTCCCCATCGGCCCCCTCTTCCTCGCGCACCTGCTCCAATGCCCCGTCTACCTTTTCTTCTGTGTCAAAGAGGGGACCCGGTACCGGATCCACATGGAGCCCTTCGCCGACCGAGTGGACCTGCCCCGCAAGGAAAGGGAGGCTGCCCTCCGGAGCTGGCTCGAGCGCTATGCCCTGGCCATCGAGGCGCGGTGCCGGGAGACGCCGTTCCAATGGTTTAATTTCTATGACTTCTGGGGAGAGGCGAGCTCCCTTCCGCCCCCGCCGCCCACCGCACCGCCCGCCTGATCCCCCGTGACCCGATGACCTTCCTGCAGACCTCCGTGACTCTGGAAATCCCCTTCCACGATGTGGATTCGATGGGGATCGTCTGGCATGGGCATTATTTGAAATACTTCGAGATCGCCCGCACCGCCCTCATGCGCCGCGCCGGCCTGGACGTGGCGGACATGCTGGCCACGGGGTGCGCCTGGCCCGTGGTCACCTGCGAGGTGAAGTACATCCGGCCCCTCCGGTACGGGCAGCGGATCCTGGTGGAGGCCTACCTCGAGGAGTACGAGTTCCGCATCGGCATCGCCTACACCGTGCGGGACGAGACCACCGGCGAGCGCCTCACGCGCGGCCGCACCCGGCAGCTGCCCATCGATTCGACCACCGGAGAGCTTTGCCCGGGCACCCCTCCCGGCATGATCGCCGCCATCGAGCGGGCGCTCGGATGACGGCGATCGCAGCACCCTGCTATCTCTCAGCCCTGGGCCTCGTCAACGCACTGGGTCGGGGCAAACGCGAGGTGGCGGCTGGCCTGCTGCGCGGAGACATCTCTGGCCTGGTGGAGGAAACAGGTTGGCTGCCTGAGCGCACGGCCCGGGTGGGCCGGGTGCAAAGTCCCCTGGAGCCCCTGCCCAGCCGCTTTGCCGCCGACGATTCGCGGAACACCCGCTTGGCCCTGTTGGCCCTGGAGGAGATCCGCGACGAGGTGGACCGGGAGATCCGCCGCCACGGCGCTCATCGCGTCGGCGTGGTGCTCGGCACCAGTACCTCCGGCATCGAAGCCGCCGAGCGGGCCGTCGCCCATCACCGGCAGCATCAGGCCCTTCCCAGCGACTTCCACTACCAGCAGCAAGAGATCGGCCGCCTGGCTCCCTTCCTGGCGGAGGTCCTGGGGCTGCAGGGCCCTGCCCTCACCGTATCCACGGCCTGCACTTCCGGCGGAAAGGCGCTGGTCACCGCCCGGAACCTGCTCCGCCTGGGACTTTGTGACGCCGTGATCACCGGCGGGGCGGACTCGCTCTGCCGGCTGACCCTCAACGGATTTGCCTCCCTGGAGTCCGTCTCGCCCGCCCCGTGCAACCCCATGAGCCGGAACCGCGCCGGGATCAATGTGGGGGAAGGGTCGGCCCTGTTCCTCCTCCGGCGGGAACCCGCGGAGATCGCCTTCCTTGGAGCCGGGGCTTCCAGCGATGCGTACCACATCTCCTCGCCGGATCCCTCCGGCGCGGGCGCGCGGGCGGCCATGCGCGCGGCCTTGGACGAGGCGGGTCCAGGCCTGGAGGTGGGCTACCTCAACCTGCATGCCACGGCCACGGTGAAGAACGACGAGATGGAAAGTCGCGCCACCGCGGCCATCTTCCCTGATGGCGTGGACTGCAGTGGCACCAAGCCGCTGACGGGGCACCTCCTCGGGGCCGCCGCCGCCACCGAACTGGCGTTCTGCTGGCTCCTGGCCCAGGGCGAGTGGAACCCCGAAGGCCTTCTGCCGCCCCACCGCTGGGACGGCCAGGCCGACCCCGACCTTCCCGCCCTCAGGCTCACCCAGGACGGCGCCACCTTTCCCACCTTTCGTAGGTCCCGGATCTGCATGTCCAACGCCTTCGCCTTCGGCGGCAACAACCTCAGCCTGTTGCTGGGGCCGGCTCGATGAGCCAGGTACAGCCCGTCCCGGAGACGCTGCTCCCCCACCGGGGGCCTTCCCTCCTCCTGGGCGGGATCCTAGAACTATCCGAAGAACACTGTCGCGCCCGCGTCCGCGTGGAACCGGCCGCCTGGTACCTGAATGAACGCGGCGAAGCTCCCGCATGGATCGCCCTCGAATGGATGGCCCAGGCCGCCTCGGCCTTCAGTGGGTACCGCCACCGCCAGGCGGGCCGTGCGCCCCGGGTCGGATTCATGCTGGGGACCCGGCGCTTCGAAACGATGGTTCCGGCCTTCCCTGCGGGCGCTGAATTCGAGGTCGAAGCCAGACTCATCTTCATCGATGAAGCCGGCCCCAGCGCCTTCGCCTGCCTGATCCAGGACGGGGCCGAAACCCTCGCCCGTGCTACGTTAAAAGCCATCGAAGTCCCATGAATCCATCCCCCTCCGAGACCCCCAGAAACGCGCT
>CAVUYS010000075.1:0-12844 GCA_963745745.1 uncultured Spirochaetota bacterium
ATGTAGCCTACTGGTTTCGTTGCGTATTGCTGTGGTGGCCTTCTTCCCCATCATCTTCATGCCCGGCATCATGGGCCAGTTCATGAAGTACCTACCCATCACGGTCATTGTGGTGCTCTCCGCCTCCCTGCTGGTGGCCCTGACCATCAACCCCATCTTCTGCGCCCAGTTCATGGGCACCTCGCGGCGGGCCCAGCGCAAGATCCTGGAGGGCAGCGCCGGCTTCGTCCGCTTCCAGAAGTGGTACGAACGGCGCCTGCGCTGGGTGCTGAAGCGGCCGGGATTGGCCACCGGGGCGACCGTCGGGGTCGTCATCGCCGGCTTCGTCCTATACGGGCTGGTCGGCAGGGAGCCGATCTTCTTCCCCTCCCTGGATCCCTCCACCGCGGTCATCAACCTGGAGGCGCGGCAGGGCACCCCGCTGGAGGAAACGGACCGCTACGTGCGCCGGATCGAGCAGCCTCATCCCCGACGGTCCCGGCCTCGCGTGGAGTACGTGCAGGTCACCACCGGCGCCGGCAGCGACAGCTTCGGGGCCGGTCAGGAGGCCTACCACAAGGCCACCGTGCGCGTCGAGTTCAAGCCCTACCTGCGCGGGAAATCAAGGGAGCCCAGGCCACGGAGAACCTCAAGGCGGCGCTGGAGGACGTTCCCCGGCGCGGAGGTCAGCTTCCAGGAGCTGGGCGGGGCCCGCCGGCCGGGCCACCCGGTGTCCTACCAGATCACCGGCCGCGACTACCAGGTGATGGGGGACATCTCCGAACGGGTGCTGCGACATCCTGCAGGACTACCCGGAGCTGAAGCTCATCAACAGCGACTACGAGCCGGCCCGGCCGGAGGTGGCGGTGGAGATCGACCGGCAGAAGGCGGCCTACTACGGCCTGTCCACGGCCCAGATCGCCGCCGCCATCCGCAACAGCATCAGCGGGACCACGGTGGGCAGCTTCCGCCAGGACGCCGGAGGAGTACGACATCGTGGTGCGCTACCAGGACGAGTACCGCGACAGCCTGAACCAGCTGTCCAGCCTGCAGGTCAGCGGCGACAACGGCGAGCGCATCCCCATCGAGGCGGTGGCCCAGATCCGCTACCGCTCGGCGGTGGGGGTGATCAAGCGCTCCGACCTGCGCAGGGCCATCGAGGTCTGGGCCGACTTCAAGCCCGGCGTGCAGAACAAGGACGAGGTGAAGGCGGCCATCGCCAGGCGCATCGGCGGGTTGAGCCTGCCGGCAGGATACGTGGTCGGAACCGGCGAAGGCGGGCAGGTCCAGCAGGAGTCCACGGATTTCCTGGCGCAGGCCTTCCTCATTGCCTTGTTCCTGATCTTCGCCGTGCTGATCGTGCAGTTCAACTCCTTTGTCGACCCGTTCATCATCATGATCTCCGTGTTCCTGTCCATGGGCGGGGTGTTCCTGGGGCTACGCCCTGACCGGCATGGAGTTCGTGATCATCATGTCCGGCATCGGCTGCATCGCCCTGGCCGGGGTGGCGGTGAACAACTGCATCGTGCTGGTGGACTACACCAACGTGCTGCTCCGGCAGGGGATGCCCTGGCGGGAGGCGGTGGTGCAGGCCGGCAAGGTCCGCCTGCGCCCCGTTCTGCTCACCGCCATCACCACCGTGCTGGGACTGGTGCCCATGGCCCTGGGGGTGAGCTTCGACGTGCACTCCTTCACGGTGCAGGTCGGCTCGGAGCAGTCGGAGTTCTGGAAGGCCTTCGCCTGGGCCATGATCTTCGGCCTGTCCTTCGCCACGGTTTCGACGCTGGTCATCGTGCCGGCGCTGCTGACCGTGAAGTTCCGCTTCAAGGACTGGTGGGCGCAGAAGAGGGGCAAGAGCACCGGAGGAAACGGCCACGGCGCGCGCAGGCAGCAGGAGGAGATCATCGCGGTGGCGGAAGCCGTGGCCGGCATTTCCAAGTCGTAGAAGCTGGAGGCCGGCCCCACCGGCGGGTATGATGGGGGATGCGCAACCTCCTGGAAACGCTGCACGGAATCCGGCTGGCCGGGCTGGGCAACGCCCTGCGGGCGCTGCGCTACGCCCGCCTCCGCGATCGGCTGGACGCCCGCCACCTGCCTGCGGCGGCCGCATGGGACCGCGGGGAGACACGGCCGCGCGGGCGCCTGCGCTCCGCCCAGCCCGCCGAAAGCGGTGCGCGCTTCCACTACGACGGCGGGGAGCTCGCCGTCCGGTTCCTGGCCCCCGACTTCCTGGCCCTGGCCTGGGACGGCCCGCCGCTGGCCGCCTCCGCCGCCGTGGTGGGCCTGGATTGGCCGGAAGTGCCCGCAGCTCTGGCGCCGGAGCCGGAGGGGGGCTGGTCGCTGGCCAGCCCGTCGCACGAGCTGCGCCTGGCCGAGGGCGGGGAGCTGGAGCTGTGGCAGAAGTCGGCCGGGCCGGGGCGGCTGTTGCGCCGCGAGCGGCCCGTGCTGCGCCGGGGCAGCGGCTGGAGCCAGACCGTCGAGCTGGAGCCGGAGGCGGCCGTGGTCGGGCTGGGCGAGAGGGCCGCGCGCCTGAACCTGCGGCCCGGAAGCTACCGCTTCTGGAACCGCGACCCCGGAGGGAAATACGGCCCCGGGGATGACCCCCTGTACCTCTGCCTGCCGGTCTATCTGACCCTGGGCTCCGCCGGCGCCTGCCTGGCCTTCTACGACAACCCCTGGGACGGACGCCTGGAGCTGGGGGAGCGGGCCGAGCTCGCCTTCGCCGGCGGCCCGGCGCGCTGGTACCTGGCCGCCGGCAGCCCGGCCCGCCTGCTGGAGCTGTACACCGAGCTGACCGGGCGCGTTCCCCTGCCTCCCCGGTGGGCCCTGGGCTATCAGCAGTCCCAGTGGGGCTACCGCACCCAGGCGGAGATGCGGCGCATCGCCGAAGAGTTTCGACGGCGCGACCTGCCGCTCAGCGCCCTGTACCTGGACGCCGACTACCTGCGCGGCTACCGCACCCTGACCCCCGACCTGCGGCGCTACCCTTCCCTGCCTGCCTGGGCGGGGGAGCTCGCCGAGCGCGGGGTGCACCTGGTGGCCAGCGTGAATCCCGGCATCAAGAGGGAGCGGCGCTTCGAGCTCTACGCCGAAGCCCTGCGCCTGGGTCTGTTCTGCCGCCGCCCGGACGGCAGGCCCATGCCCGGGGTCTGCTGGCCGGGCTGGGCAGCCTGGGTCGACTTCACCGATCCGGGCGCGCGGGAGTGGTGGGGGCGGCAGTACGACCGGCTGCTGGACCTGGGCATCGACGGCTTCTGGCACGACATGAACGAGCCGGCCCTGTTCTCCGCTGCCGGCGACCCCAGCCTCCCGCTGTGCACCCGGCACGCGCTGGAAGGCCGCGGCGGGGACCACCGCGAGGCGCACAACCAGTACGGCCTGGGCATGAACCGGGCGGCCTTCGAGGTCCTGCGGGCCCGCCAGCCGCAGCGGCGGCCCTTCATCCTTTCACGCTCCGGCTGGGCCGGCGGCCAGCGCTACGCCTGGACCTGGACCGGCGACATGCGCACCGGCTGGGACAACCTGCGCCAGAGCCTGGCCACCGTGCTGGGCCTGGGCCTGTCCGGCTATCCCTTCGCGGGGCCGGACGTGGGCGGGTTCAGCGGGGAGGCGCCGTCCACGGAGCTGTTCATCCGCTGGTTCCAGCTCGCCTCCTTCCTGCCGTTCTTCCGCACCCACAGCGCCTGGTACCTCCCCCGCCGGGAGCCCTGGGAGTTCGGCCCCGAGGCGGAGGCCATTCTACGGAAGGCACTGCGGCTGCGCTATCGCCTGCTGCCCTGCTGGTACACCCTGGCCTGGCAGGCCTGCCTCTCGGGCGCTCCGCCGGTGCGCCCGCTGTGCTGGGCGGATCCGGGCAGCGCGGAGCTGCGCGCCGTGGACGACGCTTTCCTGCTCGGCGACGCGCTGCTGGTCGCCCCGGTGCTCGAGGCCGGCGTCACCCTCCGCAGGGTGCGCCTGCCGCCCGGTCTGTGGTATGAGCTGGAGAGCGGCGGGCGGCACGCCGGCCCCGGCCTGGTCGGGCTGGAGGCCCCCCTGGACCGCATCCCCGTGCTGGCCCGGGCCGGCAGCGTGCTGCCCGTCGAGCGCGTCGAGTCGGGCCGCCGGGCGCTGGAGCTGATCGCCTTCCGCCCCGCCTCCGCCGATGCGGACGGCGGCCAGTTGTACAGCGACGCGGGCGACGGCTACGGGCCTTACCGGCTGGACCGCTTCGGGCTGGGCCGGGAGCCCGGCGGCTGGAGCCTCTCCTGGACCAGCGAGGGTGGCTATCCCTGGCCCTACGACGAAGTGAGCCTGGAGCCGCGGGGCTTCATCGCGCCGCGGGTGCGCGCCGGCGGCGCGGAGGTCCCCGGCCGCGGCGGCCGCTTCGTGCTTCCCGGCCCGGGGCCGGTCGCGATCATGGAAGAAAGCAGCCCGGCATAGCCCAGCGGCTCCGGGCGCTCCCAGCGTTCCTGGCACTCCAGGCACTTGACAGTTTCGGAGTTTCGGCTTATAGTGGACAAATAGGATGCCCTTTATCCACTTATAACAAGCGCAAGGGGGGGTGACATGCAGTTTTCCGTAAGCATCGAGTACGCCATCCACGGAATGATCTACCTGGCCCGCGCCGGCGGCGAGAAGGCCGTATTGCTGGCCGACATCGCCGCGGCCATCAAGGTGCCCAAGGAATACATGCGCAAGATCTTCCAGATGCTGACGCGGGGCGGCCTGATCACGGGCCGGCGCGGCGCCGGGGGCGGCTACCGTCTGGCCCGCCCGGCCGGCGAGCTCACCCTGCGCCAGGTCGTGGAGGCGGTCGAAGGCTCCCTGCCCTTGTACGGCTGCCTGCACATGCGCCGGCATTGCGAGCTGAGTTTGAGCTGCCCCGTGCAGAAGGCCTTCGACGCCGCCCGCCAGAAGATGGCCGAGGCACTGCAGGGCACCACCATCGCCGAGCTGACCCGGGAGATCGCGGAGAACCGCCGCGAGCATTCCTGGCTCAAGGTGACCGCCTGAGCGGACGCGAGGAGGACCGCCATGACCACGGTGAAGTTGATCGACTTGAAGGGCCTGTCCAGCGAGGAGCGCGAGCGCAGGCTGTTCGGCGCGCTGGACGAGGTGCGCACCGGGGGCAGCGTGCAGGTGAGCCTGGAGTTCAATCCCCTGCCCCTGGCCTACGCCTTGAAGGCCGGCGGCGAGTTCCGCGTCGACTACCTGCGGGAGGGGCCCGCGGAGTGGGTCCTGGAGCTGACCCGCACCGCGCAGCCGGCCGAGAAGCGGGAGCAGCTGAAAGAGCTTCTGCGCCAGGCGCGCCAAGGTCCTCTGAGCCCGGAGGGCCAGGAGCAGGCCCGCGACCTGCTGCGGGTGCTGGACGTGGCCACCCTGGCCTTGCTGGAGCGGGACCTGGCCAGGGAAGGCCTGAGCCAGGCGGAGATCCGCAATCTCCTGGCCAGCCTGCACCTGCAGGTGCTGGGCGACAGCCTGGCCTCCCTGAGTCCGGCCAGCGCCGCCAAGCACCCGGTGCGCACGCTCCTGGAGGAGCACCAGTCCATCCTGGCCGCCCTTGAACTCCCTGGAGGAGGTGGCGCGGGAGCTGGAGGCGGCCCCGTCGCTGGAGGCCGCGCGCCGCCAGCTGGAGCGCCTGGCTCGCGTGCTCGCCCAGCTGCAGGCGGCCGAGAGCCATCACCGCCGCGAGGAGGAAGTGCTCTTCCCCCGCCTGGAGCGCCTGGGCATCCTGGAGCCCACCGGGCTCATGCGCCAGGACCACGAGCGCCTGCGCCGGCGCAAGCAGCGCCTGGCCGACCTGGCCGGGCAGGCCACGGGCCCGAGACCTGGACTTCCCGCTGTGGCGGTGCGAGATCGTGGACCACGGGCAGTACCTGGTCCGGGAGCTGGCCAGCCACATCCTCAAGGAGGACAACGTCCTGTACCGCACCGCCCTGCAGGCCTTCAGCGGCGCGGAATGGGAGGAGGTCCGCAGCGAGAGCGACGCGATCGGCTATTGCCGTTCACCCCGAGGCCGACCGGCGGTGGAGCTGGACATGCGCGCCGTCCCCCTCCTGCAGCGCCAGGCCAGGATCATGTCGGCCTGGCGGGACCTCCCGGCCGGGGCCGAGCTGCGCCTGATCAATGACCGCGAGCCCAAGCCCCTGTACTACCTGTTCCAGGCCACCCAGCACGGCCGCTTCCAGTGGCGCTACGAGAAGGAAGGCCCCGAGGAGTGGATCGCCGTGCTGCGCAAGCGATAGGAGGCCGACATGGACCACGCCTTCTGCCCGGGTTCCAAGCTCCTGCGCCAGCCCGCCCCCGAGCTGTTCCCCTGCCCCAACTGCGGGACGGAAGTGGAGATCTGGAGCGACGAGTTCAAGCGGGCCTGCCCGAGCTGCCGCAAGATGGTGCTGCGCCCCGGCGGGATGAGCTGCCTGGAATGGTGCAAGCAGGCCAAGGAGTGCGTGGGGGAGGCCACCTACGAGAGCTGGGCGGCCAGCCGCTGCCTGGGCCTGAAGCGGCAGCTGCTGGAGGCGCTGGAAGAGCATTTCGGCCAGGACCAGCGCCGCATCCGGCACGCCCAGGCCGTGCTGGCCGAGGCCGAGTCCCTGGCGCTCCCGCGAGGCCGCGGACTGGCACATCGTGGTTCCTGCCGCCCTGCTGCACGACATCGGCATCAAGGCGGCCGAGCAGAAGTACGGCAGCAGCGAGCCCCGCTACCAGGAGCAGGAGGGCCCGCCCCTGGCCCGGGCCGTGCTGCTGAGGCTGGGCCTGCAGCTGGCCGAGGTGGAGGAGGTGTGCGACATCGTGGGCCACCACCACAGCCCGCGCGCGGAGGAGTCGGCCAATTTCAAGGTAGTCTACGACGCGGACTGCCTGGTGAACCTCGGGGAAGCGGCGGCGGGCAGGCCGCGCTCCGAGCTGGAGGCGCTGGTCCAGGACCGCTTTCTCACCGCGGCGGGCCGCGACCGGGCCGAGGAGCTGTTCCTGTCAGCCCGAAGCTCAGCCTGAGGCGTCCAGCAGCGCCCGGGTCCGGGCCAGCAGGCCCTCCGCGGAATAGGGCTTGGGCAGGAAATGGATGTCGTCCTCCTGCAGGCCCTGCCCCGCGGAAAGCGGGTCGGCGTACCCGGAGATCAGCAGGACCTTCAACCCGGGGTTGGACTGGCGCAGCCGTTCTGCCAGCTCGCGGCCGTTCATCCCCGGCATGACCACGTCACTCACCAGCAGGCGCACGCCGGCCAGTTGCTCCCTGCCAAGGGCCAGGGCCTCCTTGCCGCAGCAACAGGCCAGCACTTTGTAGCCCTGGCGGCTGAGGATCAGCCGGGTCATCTCCCGCACCGCCGGGTCGTCCTCCGCCAGCAGGATGGTTTCGCAGCCGGAGGCCGGCCGGTCAGGCGGCTGCCCGGCCGCGGCTGCGGCGGGCTCCCCGGCGCGCGGCAGCAGGATGCGCACCCGCGTGCCCCGCTGCGGGGCGGAGCGCACCAGCACCTCCCCGCCGTGCTGCTTGACGATGCCGTAGACCATGGGCAGGCCCAGTCCGGTGCCCCGCCCCTTCTCCTTGGTCGTGAAGAAGGGCTCGAAGATGCGCTCCAGCGTGGGCCCGTCCATGCCCGCGCCGCTGTCGCCCACCTCCAGCACCACGTAATCCCCCGGGGCCAGCGCGCTGAACTCCGCGGGTTGCGGCTCCTGCAGCGCCTCCTCCCAGGCCCGGACGACCAGCTTTCCCCCACCGGGCATGGCGTCCTGGGAGTTGAGGGCCAGGTTCATCAGCACCTGCTCCAGCTGCCCGGGATCGGCGCGCACCGGAAGCGGCCGCCCAGGCAAGCCCACCTCCAGCTCGATGTCCTCGCGCAGGGTGCGCCGCAGGATGTCGCGGAAGCCGCTCACCACCTGGACCAGGTCCACGGACTTGAGCTCCAGGAACTGCTTGCGGCTGAAAGCCAGCAGCTGACGGATCAGGTCGCGCGCCCGCTCGGCGGAGTGACGGACCGCCACGACCATGTCGGCCTGCGGGGAGCCCGCCGGCAGCTCGGGAAGCAGCAGCTCCATGTACCCGAGAATGGGCGTGAGCAGGTTGTTGAAGTCGTGGGCGATGCCGCCGGCCAGGCGCCCGACGGACTCCATCTTCTGGGCCTGCCGCAGCTCCGCCTCCAGGCGGTCGCGCTCGACCTCGGCGCGCTTGCGCTCCTGGATGTCCCGGGTGACTCCCTGGTAGCCGATGACCTCCCCGTCCGGACCCTCCACCGGGGTCACGCTCACCTCCACCCAGACCTCCGACCCGTCCTTGCCGGCCATGGCCAGCTCGTAGTGGCCGCGCGGCTGGACGCCGGCGGCGGCGGCCCGCACCTGCTCCCTGCCTGAGGGGGGCAGAAAGTCGAACAGGGGCCGACCCTCCACCTCCTCCTTGGTGTAGCCCAGCAGCCGGAATACGGAGGCGCTGACGTAGGTGAAGCGGAACTCGGCATCCTGGCGCCAGATCACGTCGGTGGAGTTCTCGGCCAGGAAACGGTACTTCTCTTCACTCTCGCGCAGCGCGTCCTCGGCCCGACGGCGCCGGATGGCCATGGCCACCTGGCGGGAGACGAATTCCAGGATTTCCTGTTCGCTCGCCGTGTAGCGCTGGCCCTCCGTGTAGCTCTGCACGGCCAGCACCCCGTCGGTGCTCTCGCCGACGCGCAGCGGCACTCCCAGCCAGCTCACGCAGGGGGCGCCCTGCAGCTCCAGCTCCCCACGGCGGACCAGCTCGGCCAGGCCTTTCTCGTCGGTCAGCAGCGGCTGGCCGGTGCGCAGCACATACGCGGTGACCCCCCGCCCCAGAGGCAGCCGGCCCTGCTCGGGGGGCTGGTCCTTCTGGTCCACGAAGTACAGGAACTCCAGCCCGCCGGCGTCGGCCCGGGCGATGAACAGGTTGTCGGCGGGCATCAGCGAGCTGATGATGCGGTGGATGCGGGAATACAGCTCCTGCAGATCGGCCACTTCGGAGGCGGCCTCGGCGATGGCGTATACCGCCTGCTGCGCCGCGCGGGAGCGGTTGCGCCCGCCCACGTCCCGCATGCGGCCCAGGGCCCGGACCACGGCGCCGGAGTCGTCGCGCAGGAACACCCCGTAGTCCTCCAGCTCCGCGTAGCCGCCGTCCTTGCGCCGGAAGCGGTACTCCAGCTCGAAGGGGGTGCCCCGCTGGCGGGCTTCCCGGATGGAAGCCAGGGTCCTCTCGCGGTCGGCGGGGTGGATGCCCTCGCTCCACTGGGCGAAACCCACCTTCCGGAACTCCCGCAGGCTGAAACCGGTGATCTTCTGCACGGCCCCGGCCCACTGGATCCCACCGCCGGCGATATCCGAGTCGTACACCATCTGCCCGGTCTGGGCGGTGACGATCTGGTAGCGGTGCCGGCTTTCCTCCAGCTCCCGGACGGTGCGGGCGGAGGCGGCCAGCTCGCGCAGGATCAGGATCGTGCCGCCCGACGGGGCCAGGGCGCCTCCCGCCGCCTCCACCCACAAGGAGCGGCGGCCGGCGGTGCTCAACTGGCAGACGCTGCGCCCCCGCGCCTCCTCGCACAGCCTGCGCGCGCTCATCGGCTGGCCTCCCGCGGAGAGCAGCTCGCCCAGAGGCTTGCCCAGCACCTGCTCCGGCGCCCAGCCCGACAGGGCTTGGGCCGCCGGGTTCCACAGGCGGACGCGGTCTTCGGGGTCGGCCAGCAGCGCCGCATCCGGAAGGCAGGCCAAGAGGTCGGTCAGCTCGGCAGGCTTGGCGGACATCGGCATCATAGTAGCGCATATTGCAGAATTCGTGAAATGCCCCTAAGATGGGCCCCATTCCCGTAGCGACTGCGGAGGAGCTCCCATGACGTTTACCCCCAGGCTGAATGTGCTGTCCGACGAGCAGATCCGGCTCATCCACCGCGCGGCGCTGGATATCCTCTGGAAGACCGGCGTGCTGGTGAAGGCCCCGGCCGCCCGGGCGCTGCTGCGGCAGGCCGGGGCGGCGGTGGACGAGGACAGCATGATCTGCCGCCTGCCCGCGGACCTGGTGGAGGGGACCCTGAAGAAGGCCCCGCCTGAGTTCACGGTGTACGGCCGCAGCCCGAAGCACGACGTGCACGTGTCCACCACGGCGCTGCACTACGAGCCGATGATCGGGCGCCTCAACTGCTTCGAGTACGACACCGGCAGGACCCACCGCACCACCCTGCGCGACGTGGGGGAGCTGGTGAAGCTGGCCGACGCCCTGCCCAGCTACCACCTGCTGCACTCCGGGGCCATCATGCCCCAGATCGAGGGCGTGCCCATCCGGGCCACCCACGTGTACGGCTACTATGAAAGCGTGCGCAACTCCTCCAAACCGGTCAAGGCCACCTCCCGGGAGCGGGTCATGGCCGAGGACTGCCTGCGCATGGTGGCCGTGATCGCCGGCGGGGAGTCGGAGCTCCGCAAGAAGCCCTACACCTTCACCACGGACAACCCGGTGTCACCCCTGCACCACGACCGCGACCAGATGGAGGGGGCCCTGGAGTTCGCCAAGTGGGGCCTGCCCATCGACGTGACCAGCGAGCCGCAGGCCGGGGCCACCTCCCCGGTGACCCTGGCGGGCCTCCTGGCCCAGCAGACCGCCGACGTGGTGAGCGGCATCTGCATCATCCAGCTGGCCAACCCCGGCAACCCCGTGTGGTACGGCACCTGCGGCTCGATCATGGACATGCGGGTGGGCCGCATCGCCATCGGCGCCGCCGAGATGGGCCTGATCAACGCGGCCAGCGCCCAGCTGGCCCATTTCTACGGCATTCCCTGCCGGGGCACCGCCTCGGCCACCGACTCCAAGACCCTGGACTTCCAGGCCGGCTACGAGAAGACCCTGATCCTGGCCATGGCCGCCCTGGGCGGGGTGAACAAGATCTTCTACCCCGGCACCATGGAGGGGGCCCTGACGGTCAGCAAGGAGGGGCTGGTCCTGGACGACGAGATCGCCGCCGCGGTCTACCGCCTCCTGGAAGGGGTTCGCGTAGAGGAGGCCACCCTGGCCGTGGACGTGGTGAACCAGGTGGGGCCGGGCGGGCACTTCCTGAAGCAGCGCCACACCATGCAGTTCCTGACCGGGGAGCACTTCCTGCCGAAGCTGGCCAACCGCCAGACCCGGGAGAAGTGGCTGGAGAGCGGCGGGAAGAACATGGCCGACAAGGCGCGCGAGAGCGTGGAAAAAATCCTGGCCGAGCACAAACCGGACCCGCTGTCCCCCTCCGCCGAGGCGGAGCTGGAGCGCATCGTCCGGGAGGTGGAGGCCCGCGAGGCAAAGCGAGGTTAGAATGATCAGCTTCCTGTACCTGAGCCAGAAGGACGTCCGGGACACCGGGGTGGACATGGACCTGGCCCTCGCGGCCGTGGAGGACGCCTTCAAGCTGCACCACCGCGGCGAAGTGGTGCTGCCCCACAAGGTCGTCCTGGACATGGACGAGCGCAAGCGCGGGCGGGGCAACGCCATGCCCGGCTACGTGGGCGGGCGAGTACCACGCCTTCGGCATCAAGTGGATCGCCGGCTTCCCCGGCAATCCGGCCCGCTTCGGACTGCCGCGGGGCACGGGCCTGACCATCCTGAACGACGCGGAGAACGGCCTGCCCCTGGCGGTGATGGACTGCACCCTGCTGTCGGCCATGCGCACCGGGGCGGTCACGGGCGTAGGCGCCCGGGCCCTGGCCCGGCCGGACTCGGCCAGCGTGGCCATGATCGGCACGGGGGTGCAGGCCCGCACCCAGCTGGAAGCCCTGAAGGCGGTGCTCCCGGGCCTGAAGCAGGTGCGGGCCTACGACCTGCGCCGGGAGGCGGCCGAGGCCTTCGCCGCCGAGACCCGCGCCCGGCACGGCCTGGAGGCGCGGGCCGTGGGCAGCGCCGAGGAGGCGGTGCGGGGGGCCGACGTGGTGGTCACCGTGACGGTGGCCGACGAACCCATCGTCAAGGACGCCTGGATGGCCCCCGGAAGCTTCTTCTCGGCGGTGGGCTCCTACCAGGAGGAGGAGTTCGAGGTGGTGCGCCGCTCCGATCTGGTGGTGGTGGACGGCCTGGAGCACGTGCTGCACCGCGAGACGCCGGTGATCGCCCTGATGATCAAGCAGGGCCTGCTCGCTCGCGAGAGCGTGCTGGAGCTGGGGGCCATCCTCTGCGGCGAAAAGCCGGGCCGCCGGGACCCGCGGCAGCGGGTGTTCTTCTCCCCCATCGGCATGGCCATCGAGGACATGTGTCTGTCCTACCGGGTATTCCGCCTGGCCGAGAAGAAGGGCATCGGCACCCGCCTGAGCCTCTTTTAACTCTAACTAGGGAGAACGAAATGGGAAACGCCGAACAGATCCACGCGAAAATGCGGGCCAGCATCCAGAACTACGACGCGGAAGCGGCCGCGGCCGCGGCCCGGGAGGCGGTGGCAGCCGGGATCAACCTCCTGGAGGCCGTGGAGAAGGGCTTCGCCGGCCCGATCCGGGAGCTGGGCGAGGCCTTCGATCGGATGGAGGTCTTCCTGCCCCAGCTCATGCTGGGCGCCGACGCCATGAAGGCCGGCATGGCCATCCTGGGGGAGTCCATCCGGGCCGCCGGCGGACAAGTGGCCAGCAAGGGCACGGTGGTGATCGGCACGGTGGCGGGGGACATCCACGACATCGGCAAGACCGTGGTGGCCGCCCTCCTGCAGGCCAACGGCTACGACGTGCACGACCTGGGCGTGGAGGTGCCCGCCGGGCGCTTCCTGGAGGCCGCCGCCGCCCAGAAGGCGGACGTGGTCGGGCTTTCAGCCCTGCTGTCCACCACCATGCTCTACCAGCGCGACGTGCTGGAGCTGCTGCGCAGCAAGGGAATGAAGGAGAAGTACTTCGTGGCCGTGGGCGGCGCCCCGGTCACCCAGGCCTGGGCCGCCCAGATCGG
>CAVUYS010000076.1:0-69443 GCA_963745745.1 uncultured Spirochaetota bacterium
GACTTCATCGCCGCTCTGGAGCGGGAGCTGGGGATAAGAGCCCGCTTGAGCTACCAGCCGATGCAGCCCGGCGACGTGCCGGAGACGGCGGCGGATGCCGCCGGCCTGGAGGCGGCCACCGGGTTCCGGCCGAAGACCAGCGTCCAGGACGGCATCCGGGCTTTCGTGCGCTGGTACCGGCAATATTACCGATGCTGATGCCAGACGGCTCCGCTCCCCTCGTGCTGCTGGCCTCGAACACCGATTGGTCGGTCGCCAATTTCCGAGGCGGGCTGATCAAGCCGCCTGCAGGCCGAGGGGTATCGGGTTGCCGCCGTCGCCCCGGATTCCGCGACAGGGCACTCCGGCTGCCGTGTGAGCTGATTCCGGTCGCCGTTGGAACGCAGAGCCGTCAGTCCCCTGCGGGGACTTGCTGCTGCTGCTGCGACTGGCCAGGATATTTGCAGGACCTGGCGCCCTTTCGCCGTGCTGACCTTTACGCCCAAGCTCAACATCTACGGAGTGCTGGCGGCCCGTTGCAGCGCGGCCAGGGCGATCAGCAACGTCTCCGGTCTGGGCAGCGGGTTCCTGGGCGGCAGCCTGATGGTGCGGATCATGCACGCCCTGTACCGGCGGGCCGATCGCCGGGCGGATATGGTGTTCTTTCCAGAACGGCGACGACCTGGCCTATTTCCAGGAACGGCGGCTGGTGGACCCGCGGAAAGCGGTCCTGGTGCCCGGATCCGGCGTGGATCTGGCCAGGTTCCAGCCCCAGCCTCGGCAAGGCGGTCGGGATTTCGTCTTTCTCCTGATCGCCCGCCTGCTGAAGGACAAGGGCATTCTGGAATACGTCGAGGCGGCCCGCCTGGTTCGCCGCGGGAACGCCCAGGTGAGGTTTCAGATCCTGGGGCAGCTGGATCCGGCAAATCCCAGCGCGATCGGGGAGCGGGAGCTCCAGACCTGGGTCGAGGAGGGCACGATCGAGCACCTGGGGTGGATCGATGACGTGCGGCCTTCGATCGCCGCTGCGGATTGTGTGGTGCTGCCTTCCTACCGCGAAGGCACACCGCGGACCCTGCTGGAGGCCGCGGCCATGGCCCGGCCGGTCATTGCCGCGGACGTGCCTGGCTGCCGTCAGGTCGTCGAACATGGTCGAACCGGCTACCTGTGCCGCGTTCGAGACTCTCAGGACCTGGCCGAGAGGATGTTACAGATGCTATCGCCTGACCCCGGCCGAACGCATCGGCCTGGGGACCGAGGGGCGGCGGAAAATGGAAAGGGAGTACGACGAGGCTCTGGTGATCGACCGGTATCTCCAGGCGCTGCGAGGGTTCAGCTCGGGCTAGTTCCCGCGCAGGAAACGGCCGATCAGCGGCCCCGCATGGGCCATGTTGGTGGGCACGATATTGCGCCCGGCCTCGACCAGCTCACGCAAAGCTATCGCTCGCTCCCCGCCTTGTTTGGCGTTTTGGTATGCTGCCAGCAAGCGCAGGTAATGGACGTACTGGGCGTATTGCTCGATCCTGTACCGTGTTTCCGGCGGAATCGCGGCCTTCAGCGCTTCCTTGATGGCCCTGTCCGCCGCTTCGAGCTTCCAATCCGAGTAGCCGCGGCGCCAAAGCCTAAAATACTTCCGCATTGGCGCCGCCGCCCGGCCGAAACCCTTGTCCAGAAAATCCTCGAAGATCCCCTCCACGTTCGCGTCCGGGTCCCACAGCAGGCGGCCCAGGACGTAGTGGTATAGTCCCCACCCCCCCCAATCGTTTCCCGACTCCACGTTCACGGCTTCCACCCCGTGCTCACGCCAGGTTTTCACGTTGCGCTGGAGAGCTTCCAGCCGCCACACGGGCCGGGTCCAGTGAAAGGGGAGAATGCTCGCGTAGTCCTGA
Source organism: uncultured Spirochaetota bacterium (assembly GCA_963745745.1). Lineage (GTDB taxonomy): Bacteria > Spirochaetota > Spirochaetia > SZUA-6 > DRHE01 > MIBK01. Next base: position 1,869 of record CAVUYS010000076.1, read on the forward strand.
ATCCCCAAGTGGGTGGTTTTCTCCGCCCAGGCGCGGATGCGCCATCGCCAGGGCGAGTCCCCGAGCCGGGTGGCGAAAAACACGATGACATTGTCGCGCGCCCGGATCGTCGGCGGAGGGGAAGTGTCCAGATAGGCGTACATGGCGACCATCTTGTCGCTGGTTTCGGGATTCCGGGCCAGAGCTTCCGCAACGTGATTAGCCAGGTCCAAGGCCGCATCGGTAAAGGAACGGTACTTGCGGTTTTCCGGACACCGCCAGGGGCCCGCGCCGTCGTTCGGGGACAGCGAGACCATGGCGTGTTCGGGATGCTGGCGGAAGTATTCCATCGCGTAGCGAACCGCGAGCTCCCGCACGCCTTCATTGCCAGTGCAGATCTGCCCGCGGCGGACCCGGAACCCGAAAAGCCGGGGGTAGTATTCCGGATGGGCGGAGAAAAGCTCCCTGTCGCGGTGGGAGACGATTTTTCTATATGCATGCCCGATGCCGCCGTAGAAGGAGTGCTCCAGGCGGTTGCGCTTCACCCATAGGCTCAGATCCCTTTTCGGCCCTTCGGGCAGGTGGGAGCCGTAGTTGTACCATAGTTGGCGCATCAGGAAATGCGGCTGCTGGTCCGTTTGCATTCCCTGGTCCAGCAGGAGCGTAGGGGAGTCGGGCACGACTTCGCCCGCGTGCCCGGGGAAGAGCCATCGGCAGCCCCACTGCTCCAGGAGCCAGTACATGGCATGCTGCAAGCCCAGCTCGCTGCGGCCGCAAAGCCAGGCCTCGCCATCCGATACACGGATGGTGAATCCTTCCTGGTTCAAGGCGGAAAGGGCCTGTGCATCCGGAACGGGATCCCCGCTCTCCTGGATGCCGAGGTGCAGGGTGTTGAAAGCAGGATCCGGATCCCGGCGCAGCTGCACTTCCGCGCCGCTCATTTCCTGGATGTAGCGCCGGAACTCAGCGACGGCTTGATCCAACCGGCTGGAAAGCTCGCGCGGGTAAACGATCACCGCTTGAGGCGCGCCGTCCCGGGCGATGAATACTTGCTGGGCCGGCAGGGCCGCCGAAACCAGAAGAAGCGCCGCTGCGACGGCGCAGCGGCGCCTGGTCCTACGTTTCACGAGGCTCGGCCAACGCCAACCTTGATGAGCCGGAAACCGGCGGCCTGCGCCGGTCCGATGACGTCACGCCCGTCCACGATGAGGGGATGGCGCATGAGCCTGGCGGCCTTCGGCCAGTCGAATTCCAGGTAGTGCTTGTGCCTGGTGAGGATGCAGGCGCAGTCCGCGCTCCGCAGCGCTTTGGCCAGGTCCGTTTCGATCTGGACCTCTTCCCCGGAGCGGACAAAAGGATCGTGAACGACGATTTCCCCGATTCCCCTGGACCGCAGCGCTTCGATGAAGGACATTGCCGGCGTATTCCGCGTGTCGTCGCTTTCTTCGAGGAAGGCATAACCGAGAACGGCGATGCGGGCCGCCCGCAGGCTCACCCCCTGTTCCTGGAGGGCTGCTTCCACCAGGTCCGCCATGTGCGCGGGCATCGAATCGTTGAGGTTCCGCGCGCCGGCCAGGATCCGGGTTTCCACGGGGCTTCTTCCGTAGGTGTCCACCCCGTACTTGAGCAGCCAGGAGTCCTTCGGCAGGCAGTGGCCGCCCACCCCCGCTCCAGGAATATGCATGTTGCGAACCGGGTTGGCGCCGGGATTGGACGGATCGTTCGGCAGGTTGTTGACCAGCTTGCGGACTTCGTAGACGTTCACGCCGAGGGATTCGCAGATCAGGGCGATTTCATTGGCGAAGGCGATGTTCACGTCCCGATAGGCGTTCTCCACGGTCTTGGCGATCTCCGCGGTCAGGCAGTCGGTGACCACCACCGGGGCCTTCACGATGTGGCGGTACAGCTCCGCCGCCTTTTGCCCGCAGGCCGGAGTTAGCCCGCCCACGATTCGAGGGTAGTTGCGGATGTTGTGCAGCAGCCGCCCGACCATGACCCGCTCGTAGCTGAAGGCCAGGTGGAAATCGGTGCCGGCCCGCAGGCGGGAGCACTCCTCGAGGATCGGCTTGACCAGGTTGACCGTGGTGCCCGGAGCGACGGTGCTTTCGATGCAGACCAGCACGCCCTTGCGCAGCTGCCCGCCAAGCCGTGTGGCCACTTCCTTCAGGGACTCGTAGCGCGGGGCGTGGTCAGCCTCGACGGGAGTCTGCACGTCGATCAGGACGGCGTCGGCCTCTGCAGCGTCCTGTAGGCGCTCGCTGACCCGAAAGGTCTTCTTGTCCATGACGACGCGATGGATCAGTTCGCCGATTTCCGGCTCGGTTTCCGGGAATGGCGAGCCGCCCTGGTTGAGCAGGTCGATTTTCCAGCCGCTGCGCGGGCTTCTGCGCTGCACGCCGACCACCTCGAAGCCGGGAACGTCGGCCAACAGGGCCGCGGCCGGGATGCCGACGTATCCCATGCCGATCACGGCGATGCGGGTGGTTTTCATGGATCAGACTCTTCCCACAGCGACGGTCCGGTTGCAGTGGGAGCAATAATGCTTCCCATCCAGCCTGGCTCCGCACTCGCAGGCCCAGCCAATGCTGCGGGCCGGATTGCCCACGACGATGGCGTGGTCCGGAACATCCCTGGTCACCACCGCGCCGGACCCGATCATGGCGAATCGGCCGATCGTGACACCGGGCAGGATGGTGGAGTTGGCTCCCAGGGAAGCGCCCATGCGGACCAGGATGGGACTTACTTCCCAATCGGTGGCGCTCTTCAGGCTTCCGTCGGGATTGATGGCCCGGGGCAGCTTGTCATTCGTAAAGCAGACGTGCGGCCCCACGAAAACGCCATCCTCGATGGTGACCCCGTGGTACACCGAGACGTTGTTCTGGATCTTGACGTTCTTGCCGATCTTGACCCCGAAATCGATGTAGACTCCCTTGGAAATGATGGTCCCTTCCCCGATTTCCGCGTCCTCCCGGACCTGGACCCAGTGCCAGATCATGACCTTGTCGCCGATTTTCGCCTTGGGATGAACCTGCGCTGTGGCTTGAATCATTTGCTGATGCTCCCTTCCTTGTTGAAGCGGACTACCTGGCCGCTGCGGCCCGACTCCAGCACCGCCTGAGAGTATTCCACGGCCAGCTTGCCGTACAGCGGATCGTAATCCTTGACCTCGCCCCTGATCAACCGGCAGAAATAGTCCAGCTCCTTGCGCAGGGGCTCCTCCCTCTTCGTCGGGAATTTGACGACCTTTCCTTCGCTGACCCGTCCCCAGATCACGTTCTGGTAGTAGTTGTCGCTGTAGTCGATCCCCACGTCGCCGTTCTCGTAGAACCACACTTCCTGGTCGACCAGGTTTCCGACCAGCAGCCCCTTGTCGCCGTAGATGGAGATGCTGCGCTGCCTGCGGGGCGAGATCCAGCTGAACTCCGAGCTGCCCAGCACGCCGCTCTCGGTCTTCAACATGACCCGGGCGTAGATGTCCTGCCGGTGGGAATCGGTCTGGATATGGTGCGCATAGACGTGCTCCAGACGGCCGAAGAAGTAGTTCACCAGGTCCAGGTCGTGCACGGCCAGGTCGATCACCACCCCGTCCTTGCTGCCGTACAGGCGTTTGGGGAAAGGCCCGGAGCGGACAGTCTCGATGTAGAAAATCTTTCCCAGGTAGTTCTCGTCCAGGAACTGCTTGAGCTGGACGACGACGGGGTTGAAGCGTTCGATGTGCCCCGAAAGGACCTTCACTCCGGCCTTGGCAGCCTGTTCCAGGATCGTGGCGCACTGCTGGGGTGAGGAGGCCAGAGGCTTTTCGATGAGCGTGTGAATTTCATGTCCCAGGCATTTCTCCGCGGCCTGGGCGTGCTCTGCAGTAGGGACGGCGATCACCACGCCATCCAGCTTTTCTGTCCCGACAAGTTCATCAATCTCGGTGTAAACGGCAGGAATGAGGAAGCGCCGGGCGATTTTTTCGGCCGCTCCGCGATCGGCGTCGCAGACGGCGGCCAGCCGGACGTTCTCCATTTCCGACAGGATCCGCGCGTGATTGGTGCCCATGCGGCCAACGCCGATCACGGCCAGCCTCACCTCGCTCATTGCCTGGCCTCCCGAAGGGCCGAGGCCACGGCCTTCACTTCTTCGCGGGTCAGAAACGGGTGCATGGGGAGCGAAAATACTTCATTGCTGGCTTTGACCGATTCGGGCATCTCCTCGTCGCGGATTTTCATGCCGGCATACACCTCCTGCTGGTGCAGCGGCATGGGATAGTGGATGGCCGTCGGAACGCCGCGCTGCTTGAGCTGCTCCAGGAGGCGGGAGCGCCGCGGGCTGCGCACCGTATACTGCGCCCAACTGCTGCGGTTCCCCTTTTTTATCTGCGGAGTCGAAACCAGCCCGGCCAGCTCCTCGTCGTACCAGGCGGCCACCTGCTGCCGACGCTCCAGCTCCTCGGGGAAGTGCCTCAGCTTGACCTTGAGAATCGCCGCCTGCAGGGTGTCCAGCCGGCCGTTGATGCCCACCAGGCGGTGTCGGTAAGTGGCCGGCTGGCCATGGTTGGCCAGCACGCGCAGCCGCTCGGCCAGGGTGTCGTCCGCCGTGAACAAGGCGCCGGCGTCCCCATAGGCGCCCAGAGGCTTGGCGGGGTAGAAGGAGGTGGTGGCCAAGCGACACAGTGTGCCGGATTTCCGCCCCTGATAGGTGGCACCGAAGGACTGGGCGGCGTCCTCGATCAGGAAGAGGTTCTTGCGTTGGGTGAGGGCTGCCAGCTCGTCGAAGTCGGCGCATTGCCCATAGAGCGAAACCGCGATTACTCCCCGAGTGCGCGAGGTGATTCTGGCCTCCACCTGGCGGGGATCGAGGTTAAAGGTGTCGGGCAGGATGTCCGCGAAGACCGGCACACCGCCCAGGAGCGACACCACCTCGGCGGTGGCGAAGAAGGTGAAGTCGGGAACGATCACCTCTTCTCCCGGTTTCAGCTCCATGGCCATGAGCGCCAGCAGGAGCGCATCGGTGCCGGAGCCGCAGCCGATGGCGTGCTTCACACCCAGATAGCCGGCCATGGCGGTTTCCAGCTCCGCTACGGCGGGCCCTAGAACATACCTGGAGGAGTCCAACACCTTGCTGATTTCCTCCGCGATTTCCTGCTTGTAGAGCTGGTACTGTCTCTGCAGATCGATGAATTGCATTTCGCCTCCTACGTGGCGGGATTGTTCAATTGATGAACATTATAGCCTGATCCGCGAAAATATCAAGGGCTGGACCCTGTCGATGCGCTGAGCTAAGATCGATCGCGTCGGGGGATAGTCGGTGAAGCAGCTGACGGACAGAAAAAAGCAGGTAATGCAGTTCATGGATGGCATCGCCGAGCGGCGAGACCGATATATACGGCGCAGCTCGACCTACTACCGGGACCTGACCCGGCTGCTTCGCTACTGCATACCGGAAGGCAGCGACGTCCTGGAGGTCGGTTGCGGCACCGGCCACCTGCTGGCCAGCCTCAAGCCCAGAAAGGGTGTGGGAATCGACATTTCGGCCGGGATGCTGGATATCGCGCGGCGCAAGTACAGCCAACTGGAGTTTGTTCAGGATGATGTGGAGACGATGAGCCGGAAGGGGAAATTCGACTACGTGATCATCTCCGATACTTTGGGGTATCTGGAGGACATCCAGAAGGCCTTCCGGCAGGTGTGGAAAATCTGTCGTCCAGAAACGAGGATCATCGTCACTTACCACAGCTTCCTCTGGCAGCCCCTCCTGTCCCTGGCGGAGCTGTTGCGGCTGAAGATGCCCCAATTGCGCCTGAACTGGCTGAACCGGGAGGATATCGAGAACCTGCTGTTGCTGACGGGCTTTGAAGTCGTCAAGCGCGGCAGGCGGCTGCTATTGCCCTTCTTCTTCCCGATTCTGTCCTGGCTGTTCAACAGGGTGCTCTCCCAGTTGCCTTTGCTGAACAGGCTCTGCCTCACCGGATACATCATCGCCCGGGTTCCCCAGATCAAACCCGACGACAACGATCTCTACAGCGTCAGCGTGGTCATCCCGGCAAGGAACGAGAAGGGAAATATCGAGGAAGCCGTCAAGCGCTGCCCGGCAATGGGAAAGCGCACGGAGCTGATTTTCGTGGAAGGGCATTCCACGGATGGAACCCTCGCAGAGATCCAGAGGGTGTGCCGGCGGTATGGCAGGCGGAGGGATATCCGCTGCGCAGTCCAGGACGGAAAGGGCAAGTTCGACGCCGTCAAGAAAGGCTTCGGCCTGGCCGGAGGCGACATCTTGATGATCCTGGATGCCGATCTGACGGTCCCGCCGGAAGACCTGGTCAAGTTCTACAATGCCATTGCCAGCGGCCGGGGCGAGTTCATCAACGGCACCCGGCTGGTCTACCCCATGGAAAAGCAGTCCATGCGGGTGCTCAACATGGTGGGCAACAAGTTCTTCTCGGTCGCCTTCACCTGGCTGTTGGGGCAGAGGCTCAAAGACACGCTGTGTGGAACAAAGGTCCTGCATAGGAAGAGCTGGGAAAGAATCTGCTGGAACAGGCATTATTTCGGGGACTTCGATCCGTTCGGTGATTTCGACCTCATCTTCGGGGCTTCGAAACTCAACCTGAAAATCGTGGAAGTGCCCATCCGCTATCAGGCCAGACAGTACGGGACTACCAATATTTCGCGCTTCAAGCACGGCTGGCTGCTGCTGCGGATGGTGTTTTTCGCCATCGGCAAGATCAAGTTTTGGTGAGGGGCTTCATGCTGTATAAGATTCTCCTAGGCCTTGGCATTCTGGCGAACGTAGGCGCCCAGCTTTTCCTCAAATTCACGGTGAGAGGGCGGGGACTACTCGAGGGCGAGAGGGGGGCGCTCGGTGGAGTGCTCGGCCTGTTGGGGAAGCCATTCTTCTGGCTGGCCTTGGCTTTTTACGGTGTCGGCTTCCTGTCCTACACCATTGCCTTGTCCAGGCTCGAGCTGAGCAAGGCCTACCCGGTATCCAGCGCCGCCGCGATCGTGGCGATCGCCACGGTTTCGTTCCTGTTCTTCAGGGAGAGCGTGGATGCCATGAAGATCGTCGGGCTGGTGTTGCTTGTTTCGGGGATTTTCCTGGTTCTTCGCTAGCTGGGACTATTCCCTGGTAAATACCAGGAGCGAATGAGCCATATTACGGAAGGCCTTCATTTGCCACCGCTGATCAGGAACCAGAGCCAGCTCACCGGTTGATCTTTCGCGGTCCAACCGTATCACGACGCAATCCACACCGTTCTGCGATGCGGCTTGGAGCAAGTCGCGAATCGAAGCCATATCCATCGACGGGTCATTTTTCAGAAGCTCGTACTTCGGATGCCAGTTCAGCTTGTCGAAATAGAAATCGAAATAGTAGGTAAAGCGCAAACCCGTGAACTGGATCACCTCGGCATGAGAATGATCCTTCAACCAGGCTAAAGCTTCGCGATAGGGGTAATGGTGCTCGGCCGCTATATTGACGAGATAGTTGCCCCAGTACGGTCTCCTCGTCCCATCCCAGTTTACCGGCGAGATGGCCAGGTTCGAAGCCAGGACGAGGACGCTCAGCGCGGGCAGGTACCATTTCCCCCTTGTGCCGACAAACTGGAGGAAGACCACAGAGCCTGCCAGAACTGCCGGCATGACGAACAGATTAAAGCGGCTGTACCCGGCATATTTCGCGGCATCCAGCAGGTGGAAAAGCGTTGTAGAGGCCACGGCAGCCAAAAGAAAAAGCACCTTCCGAAAGCGCCTCTGAAAGGCAAGCAGCACAATCCCCGCGAGGAAAAGGAGGTAGACCAGGCCGAATTGCTCCAAATGAGAACGCAGGATCACCAGCGCTACCCGCAGACTGAGAACGTTCTCCGGGGCGAAATGGAATTCCCGCGGGTTTCCGAAGCGGGTGCGATAGAAGAGATAGATCGCCACCGGAAGGAGGGTACCGACCGCCATGAAAAGCTCGCCGCGGACCAGCCGCTTCCATGAACCGTTCCGCCAGGCGATCTTCACCCGGATGATGATGCGGAGCACCACGAACGACAGCAGGAAGGCCGCGGCGGTTTCCTTGATGAAACCGATGAGAACCAGGGCATACCAGGCGGGCTTGCTCGTCAGCTCGTCGAAAGGCAGGGAAAGCAGCTCGTCAGATTCTCGGCAGACCACGAACATCAGCACCACCGCGGGCATTTCCAGGTATAGGATCGAGGAATAGTAATACAGGCTCGGGATCGTGGCGGCGGCAAGTCCAAGCAGGACGGTCGGCACGGTGCCTCGGGGGTGGACGCTCCTGGCATACAGCCACGACAGAAGGACGGCAGACAAAAACGGAACGATTCTGAACAGCACCTCGTGCTGCAGGCCGGCCAGCGGCCGCAGCAGGATCGGGGTCAACACTTGAAACCAGCGAGAGACAAATGGATACCGGAGTATCAGTTCAAGAGTAGGAGGCCGGCGAAGCAAGAAGACGGCAATGCAGCCGGTAACCAGGACCACGCAGGCGGCGGCGGCAAGCCTGGGCTTGCGCCAGACCGTCAAGAGCAGGGCGAAAGAGGCAAGTATGGCGAAGAGCAGCACCGGCGTAGGGATCAGCTTCGCGAAACTCAAGGCGAACTTGATGTGATAGCCCTCGTCGCCCATCCATGGTATGGCTGCACTGAGCGCCCGGAAATTCAGGGCAATCATCAACCCCAGGAGGATCGCGGCCGATCCCCAGGCCCGCACATCAAACGAGAGCTGGACCTCGTTTGCCGCCAGGCGGGCCCAGACTGCACCCAGCAACACAGTGAGCAAAAGGGAAAGGAACCTCTCCGCCAGCGATCCCGCCACCAACCAATAGGGCGCCGCCACGAAGGCCAGCGCGAAGAAAAAGAAAAGCGCCGTGGATACCAGGGCGCGGGGAAGACGCAGGCCTGGCGGAGGCGCGGGGGGGGTGTTCATTTGTCCCGGAAGACCAGGCGCTCGTAACCGAAGTAGATCAGCACAAAGGCGATGGCCATGCCGATCAGCGTGTTCGAGCGGTAGTCCATTCCGGCGCGCTGCAGGTAATAGAAAACCACCTGCCGTGCGGCGAAGGACAGCGCCGAGGCCAGATGGAAGGCCAGGAGCTTGGCGAGACAGGACCACGCCGAGGCAAAGCGATGACGCCAGGTGATCCGGGCGTGGAGCAGGAAACCGATCAGGATGGAAATCTCGATGCTGGCGGCATAGGCCAGATTCAGCCCCAGGCTCGTGGCGAGACCCAGCCCCTCGACCAGCGCGACCATCGGAAGGAGCTGGGAGAATGCCACCAGGATGCCGTTGATGCCGTACTTCACCAGGCGGGCAAGGATGGAGGTGTTGTATATGATGATGCACCATAGCGCCCGGAAGGCGTCCTTCATCCCGATCTTCTTCCCCTGCGCGTAGGTCCTGCCGTGATAGGAGATGCCGACCTCGTATACCGGGATTCCCTGCTGGCGGGCCTGGGTCGACATTTTGGCGGTGATCTCGGGATCGACTCCAAAGCGCTTCTCCTCGATATCGAAGGTGAGGACCTTCCGGCGCAGCACCTTGTAGCAGGTCTCTACGTCCGTCAGGTTCAGATCGGTGAAAGCGTTGGACATCATGGTCAGGAAACGGTTGGCCACGTAATGCCAGAAGTATTGGACCCGGTGGGCTTCTCCACCCGCGAAGCGGGAGCCGTATACCACGTCGGCGTCTCCGGCGACGATGGGGGCGATCAGCTTCGAGTATTCCTGCGGATCGTACTCCAGATCGGCGTCCTGGATCAGGACGATATCGCCGGTGCTGTTCTGGAAGGCGGTTTTCAGGGCGCCTCCCTTGCCCAGGTTCTTCTCGTGGAGGAAGACCTTGAGCCCGGGCATGCGCAGCTCCTGCAGGATTGCCCGAGTGCCGTCGGTGGAACAATCGTCAACGACCACGATTTCCAGCTCCACCCCGGGAGGCAGGGGTGCCTGGGAGACCCGCTTCAGGATTTCGTTGATGGTGTGCTTCTCGTTGTAGACCGGGATGGTGACGGATAGCTTCATTGCCGTCTCCTGACTGCCAGGGAGTATAGACCGAAACCGGCCAGAACGCAGAGGAATGGCATCGCCGGATGACGGAACCTGCTGTAGCCATGAGGCCCGCCGGAAACGGCAACGAAATAGGCGATGATCGCGACCAGGGCGATCCTGTCCCAGAGGCCGGCACGGCTTCTGCAGAACAGCCCCCACAGCGCCAGGACGTAATAGGTGGCCAGCAGCGCGAAAAGAGCGAGTTGGCTCCAGAACACCAGCGGGTTGCCGCGCACCAGTCCAAGCACGACCGGCAGCAAGCCTCGGTCCGCGATATCGGCCAGTGTTCCTCCCATCCGTGGGTAGGAGTGGAATACCTTGAGGTAGTCCACGGACCCGGGATCGAACAGGATCCGCGCCACTCCGCCCAGGTGGATCAGCGTGTAGGCCAGCGGATGCTCCAGGATCATCTTGACTCCTTCCCGCCTCATGAACGCGGATCGCTGGGCTTCCGTCCAGGAGGTATGCTCGGGATGGCCTTCGAAGGTGCGCAATCGCTGCTGCACGTCGCGAAAGGGGAGGCCTTCCGCCTTCGCTTGTGCGGCCGCCCCCTGGTAGAGATACAGGTTCAAGTCTGAAATCGCGGAAAAGCCGCGGTATCCGGTTTGGATCCGGTTGCGAACCTGCCAGGCGCCCACCAGCCCCAAGGAAACGGCCAGGAAAACGACGGCATGGAGCAGCGAACTTCATTTGCTTGAAGCGCACGAGGAGCGCCGGGAGCAGAACCAGCGAAACCAGGATCGGCAGGTAGTAGCTGACCGGGCGGACGTAGACCGATGCAGAGAGCGTCAGGGCGGCCAGGACCAGGGTGCCCAAGGCCTGGCGGCGCTTGTAGTAGTCGACGAGGCAGAAGAAGAAAGCCGTGACCAGCGCAGCGAAAAGCGTCTCGGTCAGTATCAGGGAGGTGTACAGGATGGACAGCGGCTCCAGGGCATACAGCAGCGCCGCGGCTGCTCCTGCAGTTTCATTCTCGAATATCCGCAACGTTAGGAGGTAGACCAGCGATACCGTCAGGAGGCTGAGAAGAACCTGGAGGGCGATGGTCACCAGCACCGTGCTTGCCCAGCAGGATCCCGGGCAACAGGAGGATGGGGTATCCGGGCGTGCGCATGATCTCCGGGCGGCCTTCGTTGGCGAACCGTCCCGTGCGCAGCAGCTCCTCGGCCGGCTTGATGTATCCCTGGGAATCCGGGAAAAGGAACACCCCCTGGTTTCGGACCGTGAGGGTGGAAACCACAGGGAGCAGCACCCTGAGGAGCAGGGCAATGCCCATGATGGTCAGGATTCGCCGTGTGTTCGAGGCCACCGCTGTTCTTAGCACGGGGGCCGGCGAGCGTCAATCACATCCACCGCCGGAACCAGCGCTGAAAGACGAACAGGAACCAGATGAAGTTCGCGTTGACCGGCCTGCCGGAGGCGAAGGCCTTTACAATGGAGGATACGGCTGGCGCATCGAAGATCCCCTGGGACTTCAGAGAAGCCCGGGGCGAACAGCTCCGCGTGGCGGGTCAGAATGCTCTCCCTCAGCCAGGGGTAGAGGGGGATGGAGAATCCCATCTTGGGCCTTTCAATGAGCTCCCGGGGAACGTGCTTGTAGAGCACCTGGCGCAGCAGCCATTTGGAAACGCCATTCCTGAGCTTCATCTCCGGCGGAAGACCGGCGACGAACTCGACCAGGTGGTGGTCGAGGAACGGCTCCCGGCCTTCCAGGCTGTTCTGCATGGTGGCCCGGTCGACCTTGACCAGGATGTCGTCGACCATGTACGTATTGAAGTCCATGATCTGCAGGCAGGATAGCGGGTCCAGGGAATCGTCCGCCCCCAGGTCGAAGCCGGTTCCCCTGCAGCCCCGGCGCCGGTTCCGGCGGCCTGGACAGAATGCCCGTGACCGTGCGGGGGGTGGCGAAGCTGCCCGCCCGCAGGAACGCGCTGCGCAGGTCCCGCTCGGACAGCATGTTGCGGAATTTGAAGAACTTGTCCTTCAGGTTGGTGAACCTGGGAAGCGGGAAAACCGAGCTCAGCCCGTTCCACACCCCCTCCACCGTTTCCGGGGAAAGCAGGCCAAGCATTCCGGAAGCCAGGCCGCGAACCGCCCCCGGCAGCCTCGCCAACCGCCGGTGGTAATCCCGGACGAAGGGATACTTCGTGTATCCGGCGAACAGCTCATCCCCGGCGTCCGCCGAAAGTGCGACCTTGACCTCGCGCCGGGCGAGCCGGGAGACCAGGTACGTGGGGATTCCGGAGCTGTCGCCGAAGGGTTCGTCGTAGATCTCCTCGAACCTTTCCAATACTTCGAAGGCGTCCTCCAGTGAGCAAACCAGCTCCGTATGGTCCGTCCCGAGGTGAAGGGCCACCTTCTTCGCCTGCGCCGACTCGTCGTAGTCCTTGCGGGCGAAGCCGATGGTAAAGGTCTTCAGCGGCCGATCGGCGTGTCGCTGCAGGAGGGCGGTCACCGCCGAGGAGTCCACCCCGCCGCTCAGGAAGACTCCCACCGGAACGTCGGACACCAGGCGCAGCCGGAAGCTCTCCACCAGCAGCTCTTCCAGGCGCTCTTCCGCTTCCTGCTCGTCCGCCACCGCCGTCCGGCGGCCATAGTGCTCCTGCACCTGCCAATATCTGTGGGTACGGATTTGGCCGCCCTGGTCCAGCTCCAGCCAGGTCCCTGGTTCCAGGCGCTGGACGCCCCGGAAGATGCTCCGGGGGCCCGGAATGTAGCCGAGCTGGAGAAAGAACCACAGTGCTTCCGGGTCCAGCTCTTTCCGGAACCCGGGGAACTGGTGGAAAGCTTTGAGCTCCGAGGCGAAGACCAGGACCCCGTCGCGGAAGGACCAATACAGCGGCTTCACTCCCGCCCTGTCCCGCGCCAGGATCAGCTTCTTCCGCGGCCGGTCCCAGAGCGCGAAGGCGAACATCCCCCGGAAACGGCCGAGCATTTCCATGCCCCACCGGCCGTAGGCCTGCAGAAGGACCTCGGTGTCGGAGCTGCTGGTGAACTTATGGGAGAGACTTTCCAGTTCGGCGCGGACTTCCCGGAAGTTGTAGATCTCGCCGTTGTAGACCGTCCAGACGTCCTGCCGCGGATCCCTCATGGGCTGATGGCCCGAGGGGCTCAGGTCCAGGATGCTCAGGCGCCGGTGCCCGAGGGCCAGGCCATGCTCCCGGTCGACGTAGCTGCCCTGGTCATCCGGCCCGCCGTAGGTCAGGGTGTCCTTCATGCGGTCGACGACTTCGGCCAGGTCATAGCCGCGGCCGGACCTCTGGTCCCAGAAGCCTGCGATCCTGCACATGTTTTTTTTATCAAGGCATGGTAGTATGCCCGACGATCTAGCGATTGGAGCATAGGAGAGGTTTGATGTCAACCCGAATTGCCGTGATTGGCACGGGCTACGTGGGCCTGATCTCCGCCGTGGGACTGGCGGATTTCGGAAATACCGTGATCGGCGCGGACATCGACCAGGCGAAGATCCGCCGGCTGCAAAGCGGGGACCCCGTGATCTATGAGCCGGGCCTGGCCGAGTACTTGAGGAAGAACCTGGACTCCGGGAGGCTTTCCTTCACCAGCGAGGTCGGGGAGGCGGTCCGCTCCGCGGCGGTGGTCTTCAACACTGTGGGCACTCCGCCCCTGTCTGATGGGGAGGTCGACCTGTCGCAGGTCTACGGCGTGGCGGACATCATCCGGCAGAACCTCGAGGGCTACAAGACCATCGTGACCAAGTCCACCGTGCCGGTGGGCACCAACCGGCGGATCCGGGAGCGGCTTCTGCAGTCCGGTGAGCGGCTGGATTTCGACGTTGTTTCCAATCCGGAGTTCCTGCGCGAGGGCAAGGCTGTCCAGGACTTCTTCCATCCCGACCGCATCGTGATCGGCTGCGAGACCGAGAGGGCGCGGGCGGTGATGGCCGAAATCTACCGGCCCATGTACCTGATCGAGAGGCCGTTCGTGTGGTGCGGCATCGAGACCGCGGAGTTGATCAAGTATGCCAGCAATGCCTTCCTGGCCACCAAGGTGACCTTCATCAACCAGATCGCCAATCTATGCGAAGCGGTGGGGGCCGACGTGCATACGGTGGCCAAGGCGATCGGCATGGACGGCCGCATCGGCTCCAAGTTCCTCCACCCCGGACCGGGCTACGGCGGGAGCTGCCTGCCGAAGGATACCGCGGCGCTGGTGAAGACCGGAGAGCACTTCGGCGCGGAACAGAGCCTGGTGCGGGAGGTGATCCTGGCCAACCGCAGGCAGGCTTCGCGCATCGCGGCCAAACTGGAGAAGGCCCTGGGTTCCCTGCGGGAGAAGAACATCGCCGTCCTGGGGCTGGCCTACAAGGCCGAGACCGACGACGTGCGCGATTCCCCCGCGCTGCGGATCATCCAGGAGCTGCTGGAGCGCGGGGCCAGGGTGCAGGCGCACGACCCCCAGGCGATCGGGAACTGCCGGATGCTTTTCCCGCGGGGGGTGCGGTTCGGCAAAGATGCCTTCGAAGCGGTCCGGGAGGCCGATGCCCTGGTGCTGGCCACCGAGTGGAATGAATACCGGAACATCGACTTGAGGAAGGTCAAAGCTCTGATGCGCGGCTCCTGTGTCGTAGACGCCAGGAATCTGCTGGATCCCGAGCGGGCGCGAGCCGCCGGCTTCGACTATCAGGGGGTAGGGCGGTAAGGCCATGAGCACCATCACCGGCAACTACTATGACAAGTACAACTCCCGCAATCCGCTGGCCCGGCTATTGACCGGTGGCTTCCTACGGAGCTTCGACGCCCTGGTCGGGCAGCTGCCCGCCTCGGGCCAGGCCTATGAGATCGGCTGCGGGGAGGGCAACCTGGCCATCCGTTTGGCCAAGAGGGGATTTCAGGTGACCGCCTCGGACATCACCGATGAGATCCTCGAAGTAGCTTCGCGGCGGGCCGCCGAGGAGCGGGCCATGATCACCTTCGAGAAGAAGAGCGTGTATGAACTTGGCGACCTGCACGGCAAGGCACTGATTGTTTGCTGCGAGGTGCTGGAGCATCTGGAGGATCCCCGGGAGGCCTTGCGGATCATCGCTTCCGCCAAGCCGGCCTATGCGCTGCTGAGTGTTCCCCGGGAGCCCCTGTGGCGGATTCTGAATGTCCTTCGGCTCAAATACCTTGCCGCCCTTGGCAATACCCCGGGACATGTCCAGCACTGGAGCGGTACGGGATTCCTGCGGCTGCTTTCCGAACGCTTTCGTGTCCTGGAGATCCGCCAGCCGCTGCCCTGGACCATGGTGCTGGCCCAGCCCAAATGATCGCTTTGCTGAAGCGCTTCCTCAAACCGGACTTCCTGAAGTACGCCGGCTACGGCGTGGTCTCCTACCTGATGGCGGTCGGCATCACCACCCTGCTGACCAAGGTCCTGCACCTGGACCGCAAGCTGGCCTACGGCATCGCCCAGGTGACGGTGCTGTGCCTGAACTTCCTGGTGGCCAAGTTCTTCATTTTCGAGCAGTCCCGGAAAGCGAAACCCCTTCCTCCAGTTCCTGCTCTTCGCCGCCGGCAATGCCGGTTTCCGGCTGGTGGACTGGGGCATCTTCTCCCTGCTCAGCCTGCTGATCCCCTCGATCCCCTTGGCCGCTTTGTTGTCCGCGGCTGCGGTCCTGCCCCTGAAATACCTGTTTCTGAAAAAGGGCGTGTTCTAGCCCGGTCGGCGGCGGGCGGCGCCGAAGCGGGCGCGCTTGGCCTGCTCCAGGCTGTCTTCGATCAGGGCGCGGTTGATGCGGATCAGGTCGGCGATCACGCCCATCGAGAAGGACAACAGCGAGGCGATCAGCAGCACAGTGCCCAGGATCAGGGACTGCAGGTGCCCGCTGGGCGTAGGGGTGAAAAGCAGGAAGTACAGGTAGCGCAGGAAGGGCACCAGGCCGACCGCCAGCAGCGCCAGGCCGAGGGTCACGAAGATCACGTAGGGCTTGTACATGATGTAGGAGCGGGCGATGGCCAGGGCGCTCTTTCGCACGTGCTCCCAGGAGGAGCGGAACAGGCGCGATTCGCGGGTCTTGGGGTTGGTTCGCACCGGAATGCTGGCGATGGCCATTCCCTTGTTGCCGGCCTGGATGATGGTCTCCATGGCGTAGCTGAAGCGGGTCACGATGTTCAGCCGCAGGAGCGCTTCCTTGGAGTAGGCCCGAAAACCGCTGGCCGCATCGGGCAGGCTGGGTGCCGGCCGCCAGATTGAGCACCCGGGTG
Organism: uncultured Spirochaetota bacterium; assembly: GCA_963745745.1. GTDB lineage: Bacteria > Spirochaetota > Spirochaetia > SZUA-6 > DRHE01 > MIBK01. Next base: position 18,081 of record CAVUYS010000076.1, read on the forward strand.
CCCAGCTTCTGCAGCAGCTTCTTCAGCGGGGAGAAGTGGCGCGATCCGGTCGGTCTGCCGGTCGGCGATCACGATATCGGCCCGGTTCTCCAGGATCGGGCGCACCAGGTCGGGGATCCGTTCCTGAGGATACTGGTTGTCCCCGTCGGTGTTGACGACGATGTCCGCCCCCAGCTCCAGCGCCCGGTTCACGCCGTCGAGGAAGGAACGCGCCAGACCCTGCTGCTGGGGGTGGATCACGAAATGCCGCACCCCGTGCTTCCTGGCCACCTCGACGGTCCGGTCCGTCGAGCCGTCGTCGATCACCAGCAGCTCGACGCTGGAAAGGCCGGGGATCCGCCTGGGAATCGTGCTCAGGACCGACGGCAGGGTCTGTTCTTCATTCAGGCACGGGATCTGTACGATCAGCTTCATTCCTTTTTCCTATTGCGTTCGCTATCACGCTCACCAGCGCGAGGATGAACACCGGGATCAGCGGGACCGAATAGCGCGGGATGTAGTGCGTGATCAGGGAGTGGAAGACGTAGGAATACAGGGCCGGGAACCAGGAACAGCCAGCGCGGGTCTTTCCTGCTGCACCAAGCGTAATGGTCAGGAGGATCAGCGCCGGCAGGAAGAACAGGGAGTACAGCAGCGTGAAATACAGCAGCAGCCTGGGCACGCGCCGCACGTTGAAGCCCACCTGCACGAAGGCGCCGCGATAGGCGAAGGGCAGGGTCAGCAGGGCCATCATCGGCAGGTGCTCGGCCATGACCCGCATGGCCGCTGATCGCGCGCCGATGTTCCTGGCCAGCGCGGTTTTTCGGACTTCGCCGGTTCCTGACAGGGCCTTCTGGAAAAAGCTCTCGGGCCTGGAGCGGTCGAAGCTGCGGGCCACTTCTTCCCCGAACAACGCGGAGGTCAGGCGAGGGCCAACTGCTGGAGTGAAGTAGAAGAAACTGGCCGCGTACTGCTTCCAGCTCATGGTGGAGTACTCCGCGCGGATCGCCAGGACGTCCTCCCCCCTCTTGATCCACCTGCAGCGCCTGGCCCAGGCGCTGGTTGCGAACAAACCAGGGGCTGTAGACGGCCAGGGCCACCAGAACCAGCAACAGCCATCGTGAGCCTGGGGACCGGATGTTCCAGTCCTTCCTGGCCACCTCGACCAGCAGCCAGACCATGGCCGCTGCCGCCAGCAGCAGCACGAAGTAGAAAAAGACGGCCCGAGTCAGGGCCAAGGCACCCAGCGACAGGCCGCCCAGGATTCCAAACAAGGTGCTTTTCCTGGCGTAGGTCAGATAGAGCAAGGCGCTGGAAGAGGCCACCAGAAGCGCGGCCGGGATTTCGGTGAGGAAGACGTCGATCGTGCTCAGCATGGAGGAGTTGCAGGCGATCAAGGCCGCTACTGCCAAGGCCAGCCATGCGTTCCGGAAGAAGATGCGCGCGGCCCACCAGCCGGCCAGCACCAGGCCGAGATGCAGGAGCACATTGAGACTCTTCAGCCTGCGGATCAGTTCCGGCGTCACTTCCGGACTGCCCTTATCGCGCAGGACTGCCATGCCCATGGACAGCAGAATCGGGTAGAGAGGTTCCCGTTTCGTCGTGGGTTGGGGTGGGCCGTCATCACCCTCGAGCACGGAGTACACCTTGTAGCGTTGCAGGTTCCAGGCAATCTGGAGGTTCTCGCGGGTGTCCGGTTCGCGCGCCTGTCCAGAGCGCAGGGACATCCCGAGAGCAGCGACAGTTGCCAGCAGGGAAAGCAGGAGCAGCGCCTCGACCAACCTGGAGGGAAACCTCATGCCGCCGCAGAGTATATCTACCGGGCTATTCCGTGTCAAATTGTCAGCTTACGCTCACCCGCAGGCCCTGGCGGTTGAGGGACATCTCCACGATCCGGGCGCGGTCGTTCTCGTGCTTTTCCCTGAGACGTTGGCGCAGGCTCGACGCCTGGGCCGGCGAGCCGGAAACGAACAGGGCGAACCCGCCGCCGCCGGCGCCCAGCAGCTTCATGCCCAGGTAAAGCCCGCTCAGGTCATCCAGCATGGCCTGGATCTCCTCATTGGTCGTGCTGGGGTGGATGTGCTGGTTGGACCGCCAGGAAAGGTCCAGCACCTCCGCTAGCCGCGGGAGATCCCGCAGGGAGATCGCCTCGCGGGCTTCCCGGGACAGGGCTTTCAATCCGCGGACGGTGAACAGGTAGGCCGGCTCCATGCTGTTGACCCCTTCGACCACCTCCTGCAGGATGTTCTTCGCCAGCCGGGTGATCCCGGTGTAAAAGAGCGTGAGGCAGGCCGAGGCCTGGGGATCCTCGAACAGGAACGGGTCGATCTGGTAGATCAGGGGCCGCGGTTTCATCCCGGGTTGGGTTTCGATGAACTTCACCCCTCCCACCAGGCCGCCGATCTGGTCCTGCCAGCCTCCACCGGTGGTAAGCATCTGCTCCATCTGCAGGACCTCGCGGAAGAGGCGATCCTGCTCCGGCCTGATGCCGAAGAAGCGGTGCAGCGCCGAGAGGATGGTGCCGGCCAGTATCGAGGAGGTGCCCAGTCCCGAACCCTTCGGCACCGCGCTGAGCAGGGTGATCTCCAGGCCGCAGCCGATCCGGCGCAATTCCTCCTCCAGCGATCTGGATCCGGCGACCGACGAGGAAAGGCCGATCAGGCGGAGGGCGGCCTTGGGCAGGGCGAAGGCCGACCCGGCCGAGGCGTATCCGGCCAGATCGTCGAAGGTGGTGATGGTTTCTGACAGCCCGGTGTCGATCGAATGGATCCGGATCCGCGGTGCGTCGATGGGCCGGCAGAAGACCTGGATCGGCGGTTGGCCGTTCAGGTCGACCGAGACGTTCAGGACCGAACCCCCTTCCCGGAGGGTGTAGGGCGGGGTGTCCGTCCACCCGCCGGCCAGGTCCAGGCGCACCGGGCTGCGCGACCAGACGATCTGGTCGCTCTTGATGGCCCGGGAAGGCAGGCTGCCGGCGTGATAGTCGGAAAGGTAGTCGATCCCCAGGTCCTGGATGCTGTCTGAGCGGCAGTCCCCGGCAAGACAGGCCAGCAGGTGCCGCCGGTAGATGGAGACCAGGGCGTCATCGTTCCTGCCGGCCAGAGGCTCCAGGCCCGGCACGTCGGCAGGGGTGAAGGACTCGCGGAAATCCCTGGCTGAAATCGACCGCCAGCCGCTGCCCGACAGGACCTGCTCGCGGAGGAGTTTGCGGCGGATCGCCTCCCGGCGCTGCTCCCGCTGCCCGGCGTCGTCGGCTTCGTTGATCGCCCGCAGGCTGTGGCGTTCGGACTCCAGCAGCCACCGGCGCCACTCGGCGTTTGCGGCGCTGGCCTCCAGGTAGCCCCGCAAGCGCTGCGGCGTAGTTCCCGGCACCCAGAGGCGCAGCTCGTGCAGGTCCGGCGTCCCGCTGCCGGAAGCGATCTGCTCCAGGTCGATCGACCGCTCGGCAAGCCAGGTGGGGAGGGGAACGCCGCAGAAAGTGAGCTGCTCCGGCCTGGTTGCGGGTTTCCAGGTATCGTGGACTCCGTAAACCAGGAGGAACTCGCCCAGATGGTTGCTTCTACCCTCGAAGCACATCCCCTCCGGCGTGGGGTAGTCGATCTTTACCTCCGCCAGATTAAGGAAGAGGTTGTTCTCACCCGCCTCCTCGATTGTGATGTCGCTGCAAGACTCACAGAAGACGCTCCGCCCCACGGAACGCCTGCCGGTCACCGCATCACAGTTGCTGAGGAGCCACTCGCCCCTGTTCTCGGGTGAGATCTCCGCGCGATCCCGCTCGTAGAACGGCAGCAATTCCATGCTGCGTACCGCCTTGGCGGACTGCAGGTACTCCGGGAGGTCCCCGAAATGGATGAACCGGCTCTGCTTCATCAACGTGCCGCGGAGCCGCAGCGGCGACAGGTTCTGGTGGATTCCCGAAAGGAGCTGGGGGGGAAGGGCGGAGCGGCCGGCCATCCGCTCCAGGTAGCCGGAGAGGGGCAGATCGGGAATGGCGGCGGACAGCAATTCCAGGTAGAGATCGAAATACAGCGCCCCGCCTTCGATCATCGTCCCGACGGTCGCCTGCGGACTTGTCCGCAGGCCCGCGACGCCGCGAAAGGCCGCCGCCGCCTGCCTGGACATGGAGACCACGCCCATGTCCAGCGCGCAGAAGTTGCCGTCGATGGCCGCGTTCTCGCGGAGGAAATCCGGCGGCATTTTCTGGTAATAGTCCAACACCTCGCCCTTGCCCTCTCGCAGCTTGAACACCCCGTGGCGGGAGCCTTCCTCCAGCGAGCAGAGGCGGGCGAAGCCGCAAAGGGGGGCGCGTTCCTGGGTGAGCGTATCCGGGTCAAAATCCAGGACCGTATCGCCGGAGGCCAGGACGATTTCCCCTTCCTGCCAGGGGTATTTGAGAAAGGCGGTGAGCAGAAGGTCCAGGACCACCGGTGGGACCATGTTGGAGGAGCCGATCGGGACCGGCGCGAACAGTTTCCCCTCGGGGACGAAGCAGGGCATGCGGCGCGATTCCCCTCCGGCCTGTACGATGAAGATGCGCTGTTTTTCCCGGTAATGACGGTCGATGAAAGAAAGCACGTTCAGCAGCGCGCCTCCGGAGCCCACCCGCCCGCCTTCGGGGTCCGCGATGACCTGAAAGTCGATCTCGCGCGGGTACAGGCCCCGGTCGCGTCTTTTTTCCAGCAGGCCCTCGAAGACGCGCTTCTGGAGGGCGGTTCCGGCTTCGATGATGCAGGCGTCAAACATGGTGGGTTGCCTTGGGGGATGGTAGCACGTAACCTACAGGTAATGCCACGGCAGGGCCAACTGATATGCCTCCAGGACGCTGAGGTAGTTCGAGATGGTGGTCCGGCTGACCTCACAAGGAGCGGCGAAGCGGGAAGCCTCGAACATACCGCCGCTTTGAGCGAATAGCATTTCGGCGAAGCGCATGAAGGAGAAGCGGCGTTCGAGCCTGAACAACTCGAGGATGTCCTTGGCCCAATAGGCGTCGAGCCACTCCTGGTAGTCCTTTTCCGGATTTCCTTCCGCCAGGAAGAAGGGCGGTAATCCGCCCCGCAGAAAGCGATGCTCCAGGGAAGATTTCCCGAAATCGTGCAGATCCTGCGTGATCAGCGGGGTCAACCACAGCTCGTTCTTGCGGCCCGACAGCGTATCGCGGAACCTGGCGGAGGCGCCGAGCGAGGAGGAACCGGTGGCCAGGATGCGCACCTGGGGGTAGTGGTCTGCGGCGATTTTCAGGACTTCCGATGGATTCTGAAGACGGTGTACTTCGTCTAGAACCAGCTTTTGTCCCTGGTGCGCATCCAGAAATGCTTCCGGATCTTCGAGCAGCTTGCGGGTGCTCGGCAACTCGCAATCCAGGTATCTGACGTCCGGGAGCGACGTACTTAGACAGGTTTTTCCCACGCGTCGAACGCCTGACAGCCAGAGGATATTGCGCTTCTTCCAGCTTTCTTGGATCTTTTCAATCCAGAATTTTCGGATTACCATATGCAAGTAGTATTGCACATGGTCACACTATCTGCAATACTACTTGCGATTGGTCGGGCGGCGCTTCGCCGCTACGCTGCGAGGCTCTTGCGGCGCTGGGACAGGAGCTGCACGTGGCGCTTTTCTTCCTCGATGATGGCCTTGGCCGCCTCGCGCCCCTTGGTGGGGGTCACGTTCAGCAGCTCGTAGAAGAAAAGCAGGGTGTCCTTCTCGAAGGCGATCGCGATCTCGAGGGCTTTCAGGGGGTCATGCACGGTCCTGGCCAGGGCGAGGGCCTTGTCCTCCCCCACGAAGAAGCGGGAGTCGCTGGTGGCCTGGATGTAGGCGCTGGTCTGGCCCCACTCCTCGGCGTCCACCTCCAGCTCCGGGTACTCGCGGGCCAGCCTTTCGAAGGTGCGGAAATGCTTCACCTCCTCGCCGGCCAGGTGCGTGAACAGCTCCCGCAGCTCCGCCGATGAGGTGGTGGAGGCGATGGCCTGGTAGAAGGCCTGACCGCCCTTTTCGACGGCCTTGGCCAGGTCGAAGATTTCCGCGCTGGACAGCAGGATGCTCATGGCTAATACTCCGGGGGAAGTTTTTCCAGCTCCGCGAAGCTGAACACCGGGCCGTCGACGCACACGTACTTGGCCCCCACGTTGCACCGGCCGCACTTGCCGATGCCGCACTTCATGCGGTTCTCCAGGGAGAGGATGATGTCCTCCTTGGCGAAGCCCAGCTCCAGGAGGGCGGGGATGGTGAAGCGGATCATGATCGGCGGACCGCAGACCAGGGCGATGGCGTTTTTCGTGGAGGGTTTCAGCTCGCGCAGCACATTGGGTACCAGGCCGATCCTGCCGTCCCAGGGCTCTCCCGGGTCCCGGTCCACGGCCAGATTCAGGCTCAAGCCTTTCGCGGACTTCCAGGCGGCCAGCTGCTTTTTGTACAGCAGCTCCCCGGGGCTGCGCGCGCCGTAAAGGGCGAAGATGTTCCCGAAGCGCGCCCGGTTGGCGGGATCCAGCATGTAGGTGATCGCCGAGCGCAGGGTGGTGAAGGCGAAGCCCCCCGAGACGATGATGATGTCCTTTCCCTCCAGCCGCTGCCAGGGGAAGGTGTTGCCCAGCGGGCCGCGCACCCCGATGCGCCGTCCGGGCTCCGAGCTGTGCAGCTCCGCGGTCACCGTGCCGGTCAGCTTGACGGTGAACAGCAGGTAGTCCTTCTCGGTGGGCGAGGAGGCGATGCCGAAAGGCGACTCTCCCAGGCCCAGGACCGAGACCTCCGCGAACTGTCCGGGCAGGTAGCGGAAGGCCTGGCGGTCCTCCTCCCGCTCGAAAACCAGCTTGAAGGTCTTCAGGTCGCGGGCCTCGTTCTCCACGGTGATCTCCGCGATGCGCACCGGGTAGGGGATGTAGGGGTTGGCCGGGGCCGCCGCCGGAGCGGCGGTCTTTTCTTCAACGGGCGTTTTCACGAGTGGCTTCCTTGGTAGGGCTGGCGAGGCTGCGGATGACGTCGCGGATGTCCAGGTTCACCGGGCAGCCGGCAATGCAGCGGCCGCAGCCGACGCACAGCGCGGTCCCGGTGTTCTCCACCGCGTAGGAGAACTTGTGCATGAAGCGCTGCCGCAGCCGCTCCTTCTTGTTCTTGCGCGGGTTGTGGCCGGAGGCGTGCTTGGTGAACAGAGCGAACTGGCAGGAGTCCCAGGTGCGGATGCGCCGCCCCTGGTACAGCCTGGACTCGTCGGCGATGTCGAAGCAGTGGCAGGTGGGGCACAGGTAGGTGCAGGCGCCGCAGCCGATGCAGGATACGGTCAGCTCCTCCCAACGCCCGTCGTCGAAGGCCGGGTTCACCAGGGTGAGGTCGCCTGCCTGGCGCCGCACGGCGGCCTCGGCCGCGGCGTCGGCGGCGCGGGCCTGCTCCAGCGCCTGCGGGGCGGCTGCGCTCAGCAGGCCGCGGTGCGCCTCCAGCAGGGCCCGCGCCCTTGTCGCTCACGGCCTCCAGCAGGAGTCGCGTCGGCCGCGCCGGCAGCGCCGCCCGCTACGCCCGGCAGCTCGTGGGCCAGCAGGTCGGCGCCCTCCGTCCCGGCCGGCCCGCCCCCCATGGCCGTGCAGAAGCAGGTGGGGCAGGGGGAGGCGCAGGCCAGACTGATGACCACGGCATTCTCCCGCCGCTGGAGGAAGTACGGATCCGCGAAGCCCTTGTTCTGGGGGCTGAACACGGCGTCCAGTTGACTCATGGCCCGCGCATCGCAGGGCCGGCAGCCGAACACCAGGGTCTTCTGCGGTGGGCAGCGGCACCTCGGTCACCTGGTCGTAGTCGAAGGTGCACAGCACTTCGGTCTGGGGCAGGAACACCTCTTTGAGCGGAACCCGCACGTTGGCGAAGTCGAACGCGATTTCGGCAGGGCTCTCGGCCAGCTCGTAGTGCACCGGCCCGCCGGCGGCGGCGCGGGCTGGCTCCCGGGCCGGGGCGAAGAACCTGCCCCCGTCAGCCAGTTTCGGGATGTCGGCTTTCTTGATGACGACCTGGTCCATTCTCACCCTTTCTTGTCCGGATCGGTGATGAAGGAATCCGTGTCCTTCTCCCCGAAGGTGGCCAACGGCGGAAGCTGTTCCGTGTCGAAGGCCGGCAGGTAGCCGAAGGTCTCTTCCACGTCCTTGACGATCTTCTTGGTGAACAGCCGCAGGTCGATGCCCATGGGGCAGGCCCGGTAGCAGGCGTCGCACTCCACGCAGCGTCCGGCCTGGTGGAAGATGCGGATGATCTGGAAGAACATCTTGTCGGAGGCGTCGGTGCCCACCCCGATCCACTTGCGGTCGGTCTGCTCGGCGAAGCACTCCTTGCACCAGCAGGTGGGGCAGGCCTGCCGGCAGGCGTTGCAGCGGATGCAGCGGGAGAGCTCCGAGCGGAAGTACTCCCACCGCTCCGCCTGGCTCTTGGCCTCGAACTCCTTCACCCGCGCGTAGCCCTCCGTCGCCGGGCTTCCGTGCCTGTCCGGGCACCAGCACGTCCGCGCCCTCGGGCACGGGGTGCCGGCACTCCAGGCAGCAGTCCTGCAGGACCTGTTCTCTGGGCAGTGAGAGGGTTTCCGCGCCGCGGACGGCCACCTGCAGCAGGTCCCCGTCGACTTCCTCGTGGCTCAGGATCTCCTGGCCCCCCGCGGCCGCCTCCACCTTGCGGACGTCGATCATGCCCCGGCAGGGCACGCCCACCACCACCAGACTCTCCCGGCGGACCTGCTTCTCCTTGGTGAGGGCCACGATGGAGCGCAGGTCGCAGGCCTTGGCCGCGATGCCGATGCGCGGGTAGGGCTTGTCCCGCTTCTTGGGGCGGTTGGGCAGGTTCTCGTAGTACTTCGGCAGGTAGGCGGCCAGGTTGTTGGCGCAGAAGGAGTCCCAGACCAGGCTCTCCACGCCGCCGTCAGCCGCGCCCTCCGCGGTCACGAAGCAGGGCCGGGAGCGCAGGGGCAGTGAGCCCTGCTGGAAGCCCAGGAACAGCTCGATCTTGCCTTCGGCGAAAAGGCCCTGGGCGATCTTGCGGATTTCGCCGGTGCGGGAGTCGCGTCATCGGCTCACTTCCTTCTTCAGCCCCTTGGCCGGCCCCACCCGGCGCACGTCGGCGATGACCTTGTTCATCAAGTCGGAGAACCGGCGGCCTTCGGAGGCGGACACCCAGGAGAACTGCACCCTTTCGGGCTCCACCCCCACGAACTCCAGGAACTTCTTGGTCAGGGCGAACTTGCGGCGGGCCACCAGGTTGCCGCTGATGTAGTGGCAGTCCCCCGGGTGGCAGCCGGACACCAGCACCCCGTCCACCCCGTTCTGCAGGGCCTTCATGATGAACTGGGGGTTGATGCGCGCGGAGCAGGGCACCCGGATGATGCGCACGTTGGGGGCGTACTGCAGGCGGCTCACCCCGGCCAGGTCCGCTCCGGCGTAGGAGCACCAGTTGCACAGGAAGGCCACGATGACCGGGTGCCACTCCTCCCCTGTGGAGGTGGCGAAATCCCGGGCGTGGAGGTTTTCGGCTACGGTTTGGCTCATCGTCTGCTGCTCCTACAGGGCGTTGATCGCCGACAGGATCTGCTCGTCCTTGAACCCCTTGAGGTTGGGCGCCGAGCCCTTGCAGGTGGCCACGCAGCCGCCGCAGCCCTTGCAGAGGATCTCGTTGATCACGGCCACCTCCTTCTCCTCGTCGATGGCGATGGCGGTGTACGGGCACACGGTCACGCAGGCCCCGCAGGCGTTGCAGCGGGCCGGGTTGATGTAGGCGGTCTTGCCCCCGGCCTCCACCGTGTCCTTGGACAGCACCGTGGTCGCCCGGCTGGCCGCGGCCATGGCCTGGGAGGAGGACTCCTCCACGTCCTTGGGGTAGTGGGCGGCGCCGGCCATGTACACCCCGTCGGTGGCGAACTCCACGGGCCGCAGCTTGGCGTGGGCCTCCAGGAAGAAGCCGTCGGCGTTCAGCGGCACCTTGAACAGCTGGGCCAGGCGCGCGTTTTCCGGATTCGGCTCGACCCGGGCGCGCGAGGACCAGCAGGTCGGCGGCCAGCTCCAGGTCCGCGTCCAGGATCTTGTCGTGCACGCCGACCACCAGCAGGGGTTTGCCGTTGCCGCTGGGCGCCTCGCGCACCGTGGGCTTGGCCTGCGGGTCGTACTGCACGAAGACGATCCCCAGCTCGCGGGCCCGGGTGTAGTGCTCCTCGCGGAAGCCGTAGGCCCGCATGTCGCGGTACAGGATGAAGATGCGCGCCCCGGGTTTGGCCTCCTTCAGGCGGATGGCGTTCTTCAGGGCCCCGGCGCAGCAGATCCGGGAGCAGTACGGGTGGTCCGGCTCCCGGCTGCCCACGCACTGGATGAAGACCACGCTGTCCGGCGTCTGGAAGTCCGCCCTGCCGGCCAGCTCGCTCGATCTCCAGAAGAGTCTTCACGCGCGGGTTCTGCCCGTACAGGTACTCCTGGGGCACCGACTGCCGGCCGCCGGTGGCCAGGATGACCACCCCGTGCTCGATCTCGCGCACGCCGCCGCGCGCGGACACTTTGGACTTGAAGTTGCCCACGAAGCCGTCCACCGCGTCCAGGCGGGCGTTGGTGTGGACCGTGATCTTCTCGTGCCTGCCGACCCGCTGGATCAGCCCCCGCACGTGGGCGGCGATGTCCCGGCCCTCCAGGGTGGCTCCCGCGCGCAGGGCGTTGCCGCCCAGTTGGGCGGTCTTCTCCACCAGGTTGACCGGGAAGCCCTGGTCGGCCAGGGCCAGGGCCGCGGTCAGGCCCGCCGCCCCGCCCCCCAGCACCAGGGCCGTCTGGGTCACCGGCAGGGTGAGGGAGCCCAGCGGCTCGATCAGCCCGGCCTTGGCCACGGCCATGCGCACCAGGTCCTTGGCCTTGACCGTGGCCTCGGCCTGCTCGTGCATGTGCACCCAGGAGCACTGGTCGCGGATGTTGGCCATCTCGAACAGGTTCTGGTTCAGCCCCGCCTCGCGGATGGTCTGCTGGAACAGCGGCTCGTGGGTGCGCGGCGAGCAGGAGGCCACGACCACCCGGTTCAGGCGGTGCTCCTCGATCTTCGCCTTGATCGCCTCCTGCGTGTCGGAGGAGCAGGTGTAGATGTTGTCGGTCGGCAAAGACCACGTGCGGCAGCGGCGGGCGTATTCGGCCACGGAGGGCACGTTCACCACGCCGCCGATGTTGCTCCCGCAGTGGCAGACGAACACGCCGATGCGCGGGGGCTCGCCCGATGACGTTGCGCTCCGGGACCAGCTCCTTCTTCTGCACCAGGGTGCCCCGGGCCGGAGCCAGGGCCACCATGGCCCGGGCGGCGGCGCCGGAGGACTCCATGACGGTCTCGGGGATGTCCTTGGGCGCGGCGAAGGGCCCGGCGACCAGCACACCCTCGCGGCTGGTGGCCACCGCGTCGAAGGGCCGGGTGGCGGCGAAGCCGTGCGCGTTCAGCTCGATGCCGAAGGTCTTGGCCAGCTCCCGGGCTTCCGCCGGCGGCTCCAGGCCCACCGACAGGACCACCAGGTCGAACTCCTTGGCGTGGTAGCGCTGGTCCTCCTCGCCCACGTAGCCGATGCTCAAGGACCGGTCCTGGATCTCCTCGATTTTCGAGGGCCGGCAGCGGGTGAACACGATGCCCAGCTCCTTGGCCCGCTCGTAGTAGGCGTCGAAGCCCTTGCCGTGGGCCCGCACGTCCATGTAGAACACCTCGCAGGCCAGGTCCTCCTCGTGCTCCTTGGCGATGATCGCCTCCTTGATGGCGTACATGCAGCACACCGAGGAGCAGTAGTTGTGATCCTCGTCCCGGGAGCCCACGCACTGGATGAAGGCGATGCGCCGGGGCTTGCGGAAGTCCGAGGGGCGCAGGACCTTGCCCAGGTAGGGGCCGGAGGCCGAGAGGATGCGCTCGAACTGCAGGCTGGAGACCACGTTGGGGAAGGTGCCGTAGTGCAGCTCCGGCCGGCCGGCCGGGTCGTAGGCACAGAAGCCCGGGGCCAGGATCACCGCCCCGGCCTCGATCTGCACGGTCTGGTCGGTCTGGCCGTAGTCGATGGCTTTCACCGGGCAGGCTTCGGCGCAGATGCCGCAGGCCTCCACGCCCCGCTCGGCCTGCCGGAAGCGCACGCAGTTGGAGCGGTCCAGCACCGGGGCGTTGGGCAGGGCCTGGGGGAAGGGGATGTAGATCGTGGGACGCTGGCGCAGGCGCTGGTCGAACTCGGACAGCTGCAGCACCGGCGGCACCTCGTAGACGGTCTTCAGGCGGATGGAGTGGGTGGGGCACACCGACTCGCAGGCCCCGCACTCCAGGCACACCTCGCTGCCGCGGTGGTAGGGGGTGTCCACCCGGATGTCCGCCCCGCGGCCCACGAAGTCGGCCACCCCCGGGCCCATGCGCTCGCGGCAGATGCGCACGCACAGCCCGCACAGGATGCAGTCGTCCTTTTCCAGCTCGAAGCGCGGGGTGGTGACCCCGTACTTGCCGGCCAGCTCGCGGATGGACTCCACCTCCGGGCAGCGGGCCAGGAGCAGCTCCAGGCTCATGCGCCGGCTCTTGTGCACGCGCTCCGAGTCGGTCTGCACTTCCAGGCCCTCGCGGACCTCGTAGTTGCAGGAGGTCACCAGGCGCTTCCGCCGGCCCTGGGCGACCTCCACCATGCACAGGCGGCAGCCGCCGTAGGCTTCCAGCGCGGGGTGGTGGCACAGGGTGGGGATCGGCACTCCCTTGGCCTTGGCCGCTTCCAGGATGGTCTGGCCAGCCTCCGCCTGCACCTGGGCGCCATTCAGGCTGAAGGTGATCGGGGCGCCGGCGGCGGCCGGCTGGCCGTGCCTGTTCTGCGGTCCGCTCATGCGACCCTCTCCTTGATCCGGGCCTTGCGGATGGCCCCGTAGCGGCAGGCCTCGAAGCAGGCTCCGCACTTGGTGCATTTCGCCAGATCGATGAGGTGGGGCGCCTTCTTCTCGCCGGAGATCGCTCCCACCGGGCAGCGCTTCTTGCAGACCTGGCAGCCCGTGCAGGTCTCAGGGTCGATCAGGAACTGGAACAGCGGCTTGCACACCCCCGAGGGGCACCAGCCTTCCGTGATGTGGGCCTCGTACTCGTGGCGGAAGTACTTCAGGGTGGTCAGCACCGGGTTGGCCGCGGTGGTGCCCAGGGCGCACAGCGCGGTGTCCTGCAGGTACTCGCCCAGCTCGGCGAGGGTGTCCAGGTCCTCCAGGCGCCCCTGCCCGGCGGTGATGCGCTCCAGGATCTGCAGGCTGCGCCGGACCCCTTCGCGGCAGGGCACGCACTTGCCGCAGGACTCTCCTTGAGGAAGTGCAGGAAGTAGCGGGCCACGTCCACCATGCAGGTGTCCTCGTCCATGACGATCATGCCGCCGGAGCCCATCATGGAGCCGGCCTTGGTCAGCTCGTCGAAGTCCACCGGCAGGTCCAGCATGTTCTCGGGGATGCAGCCGCCGGAGGGGCCGCCGGTCTGCACCGCCTTGAACTTCTTGCCCTCCGGGATGCCGCCGCCGATGTCGAAGATGATCTGGCGCAGGGTGATGCCCATGGGCACTTCCACCAGGCCGGTGTTGTTGATCTTGCCCACCAGGGAGAAGATCTTGGTGCCCTTGCTGCCCCTGCGGTGCCGATCGCGGCGAACCAGGCCGCCCCGTGGTTGATGATCAGGGGGACGTTGGCCCAGGTCTCGACGTTGTTCAGGTTGCTGGGCTTGTCCCAGAGGCCGCTCTCCACGGTGTGGACGTACTTGGCGCGCGGCTCGCCGACCTTGCCCTCCAGCGAGGCCATCAGGGCCGTCGACTCGCCGCAGACGAAGGCGCCGGCGCCGCGGCTGCACGTGGACACGTCGAAGTCGAAGCCGGTGCCCAGGATGTTCTCGCCCAGCAGGCCGTACTCCTCGGCCTGCTTCAATGGCCAGGTGCAGGTGCTCCACCGCCAGCGGGTACTCGTTGCGCACGTAGATGTAGCCCTCGCGGGCGCCGATGGCGTAGGCGCCGATGATCATGCCCTTCGAGGACCGCGTGCGGGTTGCCTTCCAGGAGGGAGCGGTCCATGTAGGCGCCCGGGTCGCCCTCGTCGGCGTTGCAGATGACGTACTGGACTCGTCCTCGCTCTCGGCGTTGCGGCAGGTCTCCCACTTGCTGCCGGTGGGAAAGCCGCCGCCGCCCCGGCCGCGCAGGCCGGAGGCCTTGATCTCCTCGATGACCGCCTCGGGGGCCATGGACAGGGCCTTGGCCAGGGCGGCGTAGCCGCCGATGGCGAGGTAGTCCTCGATGCGCATCGGGTCGATGCGCTCGTTGGCCCCCAGGATCAGGCGGTGCTGCTTGCCGTAGAAGGGGACCGCCTCCCGGCTGGACATCCGCTGCCCGGTGGCCGGGTCCTGGTAGAGCAGGCGCTCGATGAGCTCCCCGCCCACCAGGCTCTTGCCCACGATCTCCGCCACGTCCTCGGGCGCCACCCGCTGGTAGAGGATGTCGCGGGATTTGAGGATCACCATGGGCTCGATCTCGCAGAAGCCGAGGCAGCCGGCCAGGCGCAGGTGCACCTTGTCGGCCAGCCCCGCCTTGGCCAGCTCGCCGCGGAAGGCCTCCACCACGCCTTTGGCCCCGCGCAGCAGGCAGCAGGTGGCGTCCGCGGAGATGATGATCTCGTCGCGCCCATTGGCGCCGGCGAGCTCGGAGCGCAGGCGGTCCAGTTCTTGCGCGCTTGCCAGTTTCACGCCGGTTCCTTTTTCGCGTAGCTGTCCACCAGCTTGGAGACCTTGGCCAGGTTCATGCTGCCGTGGTACTCGCCGTCCACCACCACGATGGGGCCCAGGGCGCAGGCCCCCAGGCAGTTGACGGTTTCCAGGGTGAACTTGCGGTCCTCGGTGGTCATGCCGCTGCCCACGGCGAGCAGCCGCTCGAACTCCTCCAGGATGCGCTGCGCCCCGCGCACGTGGCAGGCGGTGCCCACGCACACCTGGACCAGGTGCTCGCCGCGCGGCTCCAGGCTGAAGGCCTTGTAGAAGCTGGCCGTGCCGTACACCTCGGCGAAGGAAAGGCCCAGGCGCTCGCCGATGCGCTGCAGGGAGGCCTCGGGCAGGTAGTTGAAGGCCGCGTTCACGTCCTGCAGCATCATGATCAGGGAGGCCTGCCGCGGCGGGTAGCGGTCCAGGATGGCGTCGGTCTTGCGCACCGTCTCGTCGTCTTCCACCGGAACGGGCTCCGGCAGGCGGATGCGCTGGTCCACCGGGCAGGCGGCCACGCAGGCCCCGCAGCCGGTGCACTTGGCCAGGTCCACGGAGCGCGCCTTCTTGCGCACCTGGACCGTGAAGTGCCCGGCCTGCCCCTCCACCTTGTCCACCTCGGAATAGGAGAGCAGCTCGATGTTGGTGTGCCGGGCGGCCTCCACCAGCTTGGGGGACACGATGCACATGGAGCAGTCGTTGGTGGGGAAGGTCTTGTCCAGCATGGTCATCACCCCGCCGATGGAGGGGTTCTTCTCCACCAGGTAGACCTTGTAGCCGCTGTCGGCCAGGTCGATGGAGCTCTGGATGCCGGCGATGCCGGCCCCGACCACCAGCACCGCGCCGACGGGCTGGCCCTGGCCGTTGCCGGCTGCGGGCTTGGCCGCTGCGGCCGGCTTGGGCGCGGCCGGTTTGCGGGCGCTCGACTTGGCTTTGCCCATGTCCCTCACTCCTTGACCTCAGCCAACGGCTGCTTCGAGTTGGCCTTGATCGCGGCCAGCGCTTTTTCCACGTTGGCCTTCACCGCCTCGGCGCTCACCCCGCCCTCGCCGAGCAGCAGGTGGATGCAGTCGCGGCGGAACTCGTGGGCGGCCGTGCTCACCCGCTCGATCTTTTCGCGCAAGGAAGCCGGGGCGTAGCCTTCCTTGACCGCCAGGTCGCGCAGGGTGAACATGATGTCCGAGAAGTCCACGTCCTGGGGGCAGTTGGCCGAGCAGGTGTAGCACTGGGAGCACAGCCAGATGGTCTTGGAGGACAGCACCCGCTCGCGCAGGCCCAGCAGGATCATGCGGATGATCCGGCGCGGGTTGTACTCGTGCTCCACGTGGAAGACCGGGCAGCCGGCGGTGCAGGTGCCGCAGGCGAAGCACTTCCTGAGGTTCTCGCCCCCGGGGCGGGAGCTCAACTCGAACTTGAAGTTGGGATCCAGCTTTTCGGCTACGGTGACCTTCTCCATGCTCGCTCCTTGGCCTTAATTGAAGACGGGGCGGGGCAGGAGGCCCGCCTCCTGCACGATCTGCGGCACGAACTTCTCCCACTCGATGGCCATCAGGTGGATGCCGGCCACCCCTTCGATCTGGCGCAGCTGCTGGATCTGCTCCACGCAGATCTTGATGCCCTCGGCGGCCTTGTCCTTGGCCGCCTTCCATGCGCTGGATGTAGTCAGTCCGGCACGCTCAGGCCGGCCACGCTGTCGCGCATGTACTTGGCCATGCCCACCGACTTCAGCGGGGTCACGCCGGCCAGGATCTTGCACCTGCTCGTGCAGGCCGCGGTCCCGCACCTGGCGCATCCACTCGCTCGAAGCGCTCCATGTCGTAGATGCACTGGGTCTGGATGAAGTCCACGCCGGCGGCGACCTTCTTGCGCCAGGCGGATGGCCCGGAACTCGAAGCGGGTCGCCGAAGGGGTTCTCCGCCGCCGCCGATGAAGATGCGCGGCTCCACCACCGGCGCCTTCTTGGAGTTGCGGATCTCATCGCCGCAGGCGAACTTCTTCTCGTCGCGCATGGTCTTCAGCATCCCGATCAGCTGGATGGAGTCCAGGTCGTAGACGTTCTTGGCCGTCGGGTGGTTGCCGAAGCTCTGGTGGTCGCCGTCAGGCAGAGGATGTTGCGGATGCCCAGGGCGTAGGCGCCCAGCACGTCGGTCTGGATGGCCAGGCGGTTGCGGTCGCGGCAGGTGATCTGGATCACCGGCTCCACCCCGGCCCGCAGGGCCAGCACGCCCGCGCCGATGCGAGGACATGCGCACGATGGCGGTCTGGTTGTCGGTGATGTTGACCGCGTCCACCTGGCCCTTCAGGTATCCGGCCTTGGTGGCGATGACCTCCACGTCCGCGCTCTTGGGCGGCCCCAGCTCGGCGGTCACGGCGAAGTGGCCGGCCGAGAGGACTTTTTCCAGGTTCGGCTTCCGGCTTTCATGTGTCCAGCACTCATGTCTTCCCGCACGATCTTGCCGGGGCCCCCGTCCCGGCCCGTTCTCCAGTCCTTGATCGGCTGGTTCTCTTCCAGCGCGGCCAAGCAGCCCCAGGCTCTTCATGCGGTCGTAGATCAGCTGCCAGCCGCACTCGATGTTCTTCTGGTCCACCTCGCACTTGCCCGTTCTGCGAGCCGCCGCAGGGGCCGTTCAGCAGGCTCTTGGAGCAGCGGGCGATCGGGCAGACGCCGCCGAAGCGGTCCAGCACGCAGTTGCCGCAGCCGGCGCAGCGCTCGCTCCAGACCGCCCTGCTCGCTCGGTGGCGCCGTAGAAGCGGGTGTTCAGCGCCGGGAAGCACCCGCTTGCCGGGGAACACCTCGCTGGCGAACTGCACGCCCACGCCGCAGGCCAGGGAGAGCACCGCGTCGGCGGCTTCGACCTTGTCGCGCACCGCGTCGAAGAACTCCCGGTCGCACTGCCGCTCGATGGTGTCCTCCGCGACTGCGCATCTTCAGGCCCTTCTGCCGGTCGGCCAGGCGCAGGGTGGAGGCCAGGATCCCGGCTTCCTTCTCCCCGCCGGCCATGCAGACCGTGACGCAGGTGCCGCAGCCCAGCACCAGCAGGTTGGAATACCCCTCGACCATGGCCTGGATTTCGGCGAAGGGTTTCTGGACAGCCGTGATCATACTTTACCTCCAACGTGGCGCGGGCGCCAGCGCGCCAGGCGCTCCTGCATCTCGCGCACGATCCGCCCCAGGCGGTGCGCGTCCACCGACGAGACGAAGTCCATGTGCACGCGCTCCTCGCTCAACCCCGCCTCTTTCAGCAGCTTGCGGGTCGCCTCGACGCGCTTGCGGGCCCGGCTGCTGCCGACCAGGAACTTGCAGTTGTCCGCCGGGCAGCCCAGCACCAGCACCCCGGGATGGCCCTTCTCCAGGCATTCCAGCAGCAGCCCGGTCTCGGCCTTGCCCGTGCAGGGCAGCCGCACCAGCTCCACCGCCGCCAGGGCCTCCAGCGCCGCCGGACCGCCCAGGGCCTCGGCCGCCTTCAAGGCGGAGTTCTCGCAGCAGAAGGCCACGATTTTCTTTTCGCTTTGTTTTGCCATGTCAGCTCACCTGGCTCATCACGGCCGAGTCCGGCCAGGCCGGCAGGGTGATGGCCCTGGCCGGGCATTCCCCAACGCAGATCCCGCAGCGGCGGCAGGCCTCCGGGGCGCTGGCCGCCGCGCCCTTGGCCCGGTCCACGTACATGGCCCCGTGCGGGCAGCTGCGCACGCAGGTCAGGCAGAGGGCGCACTTGTCCTCGTCCACCACCGCCTGGGCCAGCTCCACTTCCAGGACGCCCGGGGCCAGCAGCTGGTGCACGGCCAGGGCCGTGGCCCGCGCCTCGCTTTCGATGCGGGGCGGGTAGAACTGCCCGCGGCAGGAGCCCACCGCGAACACGCCCGGGCGGTTGGTCTCGCCGGGGAACAGGTGGATGTTGTTGGGCTGCATCTGCCCCAGGGCATCCAGGCTGACCCCGAAAAGGCGCGCCAGCTCCGCCTCCGCGGCGCCGCTCACTCCGTAGCCGCTCACCCCGGCCAGCTCGCACTCCAGGCTCACCTGGGCGCCGAGGATGGCGTCCCGGAAGTCGACGGCCACCGCCGCTCCCGCGGCGCGCAGGGCCGGCCGGCCTTCGAACTTGACGATGTCCACGCCGGCCTGGCGGGCCCGGTCGTAGAGCTCCTCCAGCTCCATGGCCGCCACGCGCACCTGGCGGCAGAACAGGTGCACCTGCAGCGAGCCTTCCTTCTGCAGCTTCAAGGCCAGCTCCAGGGCCGCCTGGGTGGAGCCCTTGGTCTCGTCCAGGGCCCAGTCCAGCACCACCGCCACGGAGCGCACCCCGCGGCGGCGCGGCAGCCGGGCCACGGCCTGCTCCAGCTCGTCCATGGGCAGCACGCCGGCGGTTTCGTAGGGCCCGGTGCCGCCCGCCCCGCCTGCACCGCCCGCGCCGGCGGCGCCGGGGCCGGAATGCCCGAAGCCAGCACCACGGCCCCGCAGGCCACCTGGCGGTTCCCGGAGGGGGTGCGCACGCTCACCGCGAAGCCGCCGATCTGGCCTTCCGCGCGCCGCACCGTGCTGCCGGAAAGCAGCGTGGCGCCGTGCGGGGCCTTCGGGGCGGCGCCCGGCCCGGGTCCGCCCCGTCCCTCCGCTCCACGAGGGTGACCGGATGCCCCAGCTCGCGCAGCGCGGAGGCGGCTTCCAGGCCTGCCCGGCCCGCACCCACCACCAGCACGCGCGGCTCCAGCTTCAGGCTGCGCCGCTCGGCGGCCGGGACCTGTTCCAGGGCCTCCAGGGCCCGGCGGATGGCCTGCAGGGCCGCCGCGGCGCGGCCGCGGGAGGCCAGGGCCGGGCCCAGGTCCACGCCCGCCACCGCGGAGGCCGGCAGCCCGGCCTGGCGGGCCAGGGACTGCAGCAGCTCCGCCTGCCCCGCCGGGGCGATCCCTGCCAGCAGTACGCGGCGGAACCGGCGCTTGGCGATCCGGGCCGCCAGCGCGGCCGC
Organism: uncultured Spirochaetota bacterium; assembly: GCA_963745745.1. Lineage (GTDB taxonomy): Bacteria > Spirochaetota > Spirochaetia > SZUA-6 > DRHE01 > MIBK01. The sequence goes on from CAVUYS010000076.1 coordinate 37,709, forward strand.
CTGCCCCTGGGAACCGAAGGCCTCTTCTATGATGAGGGTATCCAGCCCGGCGGCGATGCGCTCCCGCTCCTTGGCGGTGAAGCGGCCGCCGCAGGCCAGCACCACGCCGACGGCATTCGCGGATTTGCTCATGCGCCCCTCCCGGCCATCTCCGTCGCCATTGCCATCGCGGCCGCCCGGGCCGAGGCCATGCTGTCGGGGATGCTCTGCGGCTCCAGGCAGGTGCCGCAGGCCCAGACTCCCGCGGCCGGATGGGCCGAGGCCAGGAAGCCGTGGGCGTTGAGGGGTACCCCCAGCAGGCCGGCCAGGTCGGCCGTGCCCGGTTCGGGGCGGATGCCCACCGACAGGACCACCCGATCGTGCTCGGCCGTGCTCTCCGTCCCGTCCGGGCTCTCGAAGAGCACCTGCAGGCGCCCAGAGGAGAGCTGCTCCACGCGGAAGGGGACGCCGCGCACCAGGCGCACCCCGGCGTCCTCCAGCTCTTTCAGCAAGGGGGTGAACTCCTTGTCGAAGTTCTGCAAGTCGATGTAGTAGATCGTCACTTCGGCCTGAGGATCGCGGTGTTTGGCCAGACGGGCCAGGCGCAGCGCGTAGGCGCAGCACACGGCCGAGCAGTAGTTGTGGCCTTCCTTGGGGTCGCGCGAGCCCACGCACTGCACGAAGGCCAGGCTCGACCCGGCGGCCCCGCCCAGGGATTCCTGGCGGGTCAGCAGCTCCTCGGCTTCCGCCCCCGTGAGCACCCCGGGGAAGCGGCCGTAGCCCAGGCGGATCTTGCGGGCGGCGTCGAAGGGCTGGTGCCCGGTGGCCAGCAGCAGCCCGTCGGCTTTCAGGTTCAGGTCGCTTTCGGCGGAGTCCCCCGAGGCGATCGCGCCGGCGGCGCAGGCCTGCAGGCAGCGGTCGCAGTGCTTGCCCTGGTGCAGGCGGCAGCGGGCGTGGTCCACCACGTACTGGACCAGCTCCGCCTTCTGCTGGCGGCTGATGGCGCCTTCCGGACAGGCCGGCAGGCAGGCGCCGCAGTCCGTGCAGCGGCCCGGGTCGATCGCGGGGTTGGCCCGCGCGGCCCGCACGGTGAAGCTCTCGCCGCGCCGGATGGCCTTCGGCACGGCGCCGGGCAGGATGCGCAGGCGCTCCTGCCGCGCCGAGCGGGCCAGTTGGGCCGCGGCCACGCAGACCCCGCAGCGGCTGCACTCGTCCGTGGCCTTGCAGCAGTAGTCCAGCAGCTTGCCGCCGAAGCGGGCGGCCTGCTCGAGGATGGTGACCTGGTGACCCAGCCGGGCCAGCTCGGCGCCGGCCGTGCAGCCGCTGATCCCACCCCCGAGTATCAGGTATCTGCTCATGTACCTCCGCCTATTCCGAAGCATTATAGCGGAGGAATCCGGGCGGTTTTGGTAATCCCGTCTATATTTTAGGGAAATTTATAAGGATTTTGACAAATCCGGTCGTGTTCGGCGCGGCGGCCTTCCGCCTTAGAGCTTGCCCGCCCTCACCGCGGTGATGTAGTTCATGCCGAACTGGTCCTCCCCGAGCAGGAAGGCCCGGGTCAGGCGGAAGGGCTCGGAGCCCTCGTCCAGCCCGGCCAGCGCGCCGTCGTTGATCTGCAGCGGGTCCACGATGCCGCCGTCCAGCCCGCGCTGCACGCACAGCCGCGTGAACACCTGGTTGATCAGCTTGCGGTTGGGCATGCCGTAGGAGATGTTGCTCAGGCCCGGGGCGAAGTGGATGGCCGCGCCGTGCTTCTTGCGCAGCTCCTCGATGCTCTCCAGGATCATCCGGCCGTTGCCCGGGTCCACCGAGACGGGGAAAACCAGGGGATCCAGGTAGATGTCCCCCAGGCTCATCCCTTCCTTGGTCAGCAGGGCCAGCAGGCGGTCGACGTTGGCCACCCGCTCCTCCCGGTTGGAGGGCATGGCGCTCTCCCCGCCGGCGGCCGCGATGACCGCCGCCCCGGCCGCGGCGGCGGCGCGCACCGCCTCCTTGCGCTCCAGGGACACGGAGTTCACCATGGGCTTGCCCTTGGAACGGTCGCAGGCCGCCAGGCCCGCTTCCAGGATGTCGACGTTGGAGGAGTCGATGCTCAGGGGTACGGAAGAGGTCTTCTGCAGCACCTTGGCGGTCCACTGCACCACCTTGCGGCGCTCCTCGATCTCGGTGCTGAACTCGTCCACGTTCAGGTCCAGGAAGTGCGCCCCGTGGGCCTCCTGGGCCCGGACCATGTAGGCCAGGTATTCCACGCCGGCCTTCTGCCCGGCGGAGTCGCCGTACAGCCCCTGCCAGATGCCCACCGCGGCGTGCTTGACCTTGCCGGCCGCCCAGTCCCCGCTGTCCTGGAAGCCCTTGGGCACGGGCAGCCGCTTCTCCTGGCCCCCGTCCTTGTACACGATGGCCCAGCCCTGGCCCGGGGTCTCCTTGACGAACTCGCCGCCGACCTTGTAGATGCGCGTGCAGTGGATGTTTTCGCCCACCGCGATGAACTTGCCCTTTGCCATGGGGCCGATCGTAGCAGGGATGCCCGGCTTTGGCAACGGGCGGCCGGCTTGCGCGCCCGGCGGGGATGGGGCATGATGGCCAGCGGAGGTGAGCATGGCAGCGCAGGTTATCGACGGGAACAAGATCGCCGCCCGCATCCGCGGCGAGCTGGAGCTGGAGATCAAGGCCTTGAAGGAGAAGACACGGGGTCATCCCGGGGCTGGCGGTGGTCCTGGTGGGGGAGAACCCCGCCTCGCAGCAGTACGTGAAGAACAAGAACAAGGCCGCCCACGAGATCGGCATCTACTCCGAGCAGCATAACCTGCCCAAGGAAACCCCGGAGGCGGAGCTGCTGGCCCTGGTGGCCCGCCTGAACGGCGAGCCGAAGATCCACGGCATCCTGGTGCAGCTGCCGCTGCCCAAGCACATCGACGAGAAGAAGGTGCTCCTGCGATCGACCCGGAGAAGGACGTGGACGGTTTCCACCCCGTGAACCTGGGCCGCATGATGGTGGGCGACCCGACCTACCTGCCCTGCACCCCCCACGGCGTGGCAGAAGCTGCTGGCCTACTCCGGGGTGAAGATCCCGGGAACGCACGTGGTGGTGGTGGGCCGCTCCAACATCGTGGGCAAGCCCATCGCCAACATGCTGGTGCAGAAGGCGAAGAACGCGGACGCCACGGTCACCATCTGCCACTCCCGCACCGCGGACCTGCCCTCCGTGACCCGGCAGGCCGACATCCTGATCGCGGCCATCGGGCAGCCGGAGTTCGTCACCGCCGACATGGTGAAGCCGGGGGCCGTGGTCATCGACGTGGGCGTGAACCGGGTCGACGACGCCTCCAGCCCCAAGGGGTTCCGCTTGGTGGGGGACGTGAAGTACGAGGAGGTGGCGGCCAAGGCCTCGGCCATCAGCCCCGTTCCCGGCGGGGTGGGGCCCATGACCATCACCATGCTGCTGTACAACACGGTGGAGTCGGCCAAGAGGCACCTGCCGAAATAACCTAGTCGAACAGCTTCGCGTACTCCCGGCGGGGGCGCTTCTTCCAGTCGCCCTGGTGATAGACCGCGCTGGCGATCAGCGGCAGCACGGTGGTGGCCTCGGCGAACACCATCTGCTCCTGCCCGGTGTCCACCTTGCCCCAGGAGCTGGCCTCCTTGAGCGTGGAGCTGGAGCAGGCCCCGTCGCGCACGTCGGCCACGGTGATCTGCACCGCGTACTTGTGCATGGGCACCTCGTGCCCCAGCACCTCGGCGCAGACCACGGTGTCCTGGGCGAAGTTCTTCGGCACCCCGCCGCCGATCATGAACAGCCCGGTGGTGCGGGCCTTGATCTTCAGGGCGGTGAGCTCGCGGAAGTCGCGCACCGAGTCGATGGCCACGTGCTTCTCGGGCCGCTCGCTCTGGTGCAGCACCAGGCCGAAGCCGGCGCTGGAGTCGGAGAAGGCCGGGCAGAACACCGGCACCCCCAGCTCGTAGGCGGTCTGGACCAGGCTGCCCTTCTTTTTCGCCTTGCCGCCGGCCAGGTACCGGCCCATCTCCCGGATGAAGCCCCGGGAGGAGTACACCCCGGAGCCCAGGGCGTCGGCGATCTCCTTGATGGCCCGGTCGCAGGACTGCAGCTCCTCCTCGTCGATGTAGGTGTCGTAGATGCGGTCGATGTAGTTGCGGCGCAGCTCCCGGTCGTCCACGTGGGGGGTGCCCTGGTAGTGGCGGAAGCCCAGGGCCTCGAAGAAGTCCATGTCCACGATCGAGGCCCCGGTGGCCACCACCGCGTCGACCAGGTTGTAGCGCAGCAGGTCCGCGAACACGGCCAGGCAGCCGGCCGCGCCGGCCGAGCCGGCGAGGGTCAGGATGATGCTGCACTCCGGGTCGCGCACCATGGCCGACAGCACCTCGGCGGCGCGCGCGGTCTCCCGGGCGCTGAAGGACATGGCCCCCATGGCCCGGATGATCGGCCGGGCGTCGAAGGAGGTGATGTCCACGTGCTCCACCGTGCTCTGCCAGGAACTGCTTCTTGCTCATGATTTGTCTCCTTGGAAGCGGTAGGCCAGCAGCTTGTAGACCAGCTTGGCGGCCAGGAAGTCCGGGGCCCGGTTGTCGGAGGGGGCCAGCTCCACCAGGTCGAAGCCCACCAGCTCGCGCCGGCGGCAGAGCTGGCGGAGGAGCTCCAGGACCTGGTACCAGTCCAGGCCCCCCGGTTCCGGGGTGCCCGTGGAGGGCATGAAGGCCGGGTCCAGGACGTCCAGGTCCAGGGTCAGGTAGACCCGGCGGGAGAGGCGGCGCACGACCTCCCGGGCCCAGCCCCGCCGGGCCCGCGCGCCAGGTCCTCGGCGTAGAACACGCGCCGCGGGTCCAGGCCCGCGCGCTCCGGAGACGTCCAGGGAACGGATGCCCACCTGCACGATGGGGCCCAGCTCGCGGGCCCGGGCCATCACGCAGGCGTGGTTGTACCGGCTGCCCTCGTACTCCGGGCGCAGGTCGGTGTGGGCGTCCAGCTGCAGGAAGCTCAAGTCCGGGTAGCGGGCGGCGGCCGCGCGCATGGCCCCGATGCTGACCGAGTGCTCCCCGCCCAGCACCACCGGGAAGCGGCCGGCCGCCAGGTGGCCGGAAACCCTCTCCTCCACCGCCAGGGCCATCTGCTCCGGGGAGCCGGCTTCCGTGACCGGCGCGTCGGTGAGGATGCCGCGGCGGTAGGGCTCGGAGGAGGTCTCGATGTCGTAGAGCTCCAGGTGGGCGGAGGCCTCCAGGATCGCCGCCGGGCCGCGGTCGGCGCCCTTCAGCCAGGTGCTGGTGCCGTCGTACGGGACCGGGACGATGGCGACCCGGGCCCGCGCCGGGTCGCCGAAGGGCTCCGGCAGGTCGCCGAAGCCCGTCATGAGTCCAGTCGGATGTCGCCCAGCACCGGCCAGAGGTAGTTCAGGAAGCAGAGGCTGACCAGGGCCGTGCCGAAGCGCTTCTCCGGCACGAAGCTGCGCATGTGCAGCCGCGTGCCTTCCAGCTCGAAGTCCTCGGTGTAGCCGTTGGTGTACAGCTCCTGCAGGCTTTCCTCCAGCTGGCTGGCGGCCTCTTCCTCCGGCAGCGAGCCGTTGTACTCGCAGACGAGGCCTCCGTGCCGCTCTCCCGTGCTTCTGTCGAACAGCCAGCCCCAGGTGATGCCGGCGGTCGCCCGGGTGCCCGCATTGGCGTTGGCGGTGGCCATGATCGTCTCCATGACCGAACCGTGGGTGAGCCGTGGGGGTTTGGCGGTTTCGTTGGCTACGGCGGGAAGGATGGAGGAATAGGTCATGATGTTGCACATCTCTATTCCCGCATCCCGCAGGGCCAGGTGGTAGGAACCGGCGTGCACCGTGATGTCGCTCTGGCCGGTCCCCTCGGTAACGAAAAAGTCTTTTGGAATTCTGTTTCCAAGAAGAATGCCTTCAGAAACAAGTGCCGGGCTGACCCGGCTCCGGTTTCCCGGGAGAATGAGGGTATTCTTCATTTCTTTCCGCTAGGAACCTCCTACTGCAAAAATCATAAAAGTGCGCTCAATATATTCATTTCGCCCCTAATGTCAATAGAAATCGCGGAATTATTTTCCGGCCTTCACCCTCGTCCAGACCTGGTCGTACAGGGTGGTGGCCTCCTCCACGTCCTCCAGCATGGCGCATGGAGGAAAGGGAGCTCTCCGGCGGGTAGATGCGGGGGTCGTCGCGCATCTCCGCGTCCACCAGCGGCAGGCTGGCCTGGTTGGGCGTGGCGTAGGCGATGTAGTTGGAGAGCTGCGCGCCCACCTCGGCGTCCAGGATGAAGTTGATGAAGGCGTAGGCCTGGTCCTGGTGGGGGCTGCCGGCCGGGATGGTCATGGCGTCCACCCAGACGATGGTGCCCTTCGGCGGGCAGCGACGAAGTCGGTGTTCTCGTCCAGCTTGACCAGGGCGTCGCCGTTGTAGGCGATGCCCACCCAGGCGTCCCCGGCCAGCACCTTGTCCACGCTGTCCGGGCTGCCGTAGAAGCCCAGCAGGCGGGAGGTGCGGGCCGCCTCGCAGCCTCCGGCCGGCCTCGGCCAGCTCGCCCGCGTCGCGCGTGTTGGGCGAGCGGCCGCCGGCCAGCAGGGCCGCGCCGATCAGGTCGCGCATGGAGTCCAGCAGCACCACCGGGCCGGGCTGGGCCCGGGGTCCAGCACCACCGCCCAGGAGGCCTCGAAGTCCGGCAGCTTGTCCGTGCGGTACACCAGGCCCATGGTGCCCCACTGGTAGGGCAGGCTGTAGCGGCCTTCCGGGTCGTAGGCCGGGCCTGCGGAAGCGGGCCACGACGTTGCCGGCGTTGGGGATCTTCGACAGGTCCAGGGCCGCGCAGCTTGCCCTGCTTGATCATGGTGCGCACCGCGTGGTCGGACATCACCACCACGTCGTACTGGTCCGCCGGCGCTGGCCATCTTGCTCATCATGGTCTCGGTGTTCTCGTAGGTGTCGAGCACCACCTTCAGCCCGGTCTCCTTCTCGAAGCGCTCCACCAGCTCCGGGTCGATGTACTCCGACCACATGAACACGGACAGGGTCTGGCCGGAGCGGGCGCAGCCGGAAAGCGACATCGCCAGGGCCAGGGCCGCCAGGACCAGCAGAGACAGGCAGGGACCGGCTCGGTTTTCTCATCTATTCCTCCTTGGGTCCGCGGACCACCAGCTGCAGGAGCACCACCAGCAGCACGGTGACCAGGAAAATGATGGTGGAAAGGGCGTGGATCTCCGGGGTGATGCCGCGGCGCAGGCTGCCGTAGATGTAGATGGGCAGGGTGACCGAGGTGGGGCCGGAGGTGAAGAAGCTGATCACGAAATCGTCGAGCGACAGGGTGAAGGCCAGCAGGCCCGCGGCCACGATGCCGGGGACCAGCAGGGGCAGGGTCACGTGCCGCAGGGTGTACCAGGAGCTGGCGTACAGGTCGCGGGCGGCCTCCTCCACCGTGCGGCCGATCGTGGCCAGGCGGCTGGCCACCACCAGGGCCACGAAGGAGACCTGGAAGGTCACGTGGGCCACGATCATGGTGCCCAGGCCCAGGCGCAGGCCCCCGAAGGCGGCCCGCGCGGTCTCGAAGGCCAGCAGCAGGCCCACGGCGAAGACGATGTCCGGGGTCACCACCGGCAGGTAGACGAAGCGTCCAGGAGGCCCGAGAACCAGCGCGGCCAGGGGAAGCGGTCGCAGCCCCAGGGCCAGCAGCGTGCCCAGCAGCGTGGCCGCCAGGGTGGAGACCAGGGCCAGCACCAGGGTGTTGCGGCCGGCCTCCAGGACCAGCGCGTTGGCGGCCAGGCGGGCGTACCAGCGCAGGGAGAAGCCCTTCCAGCGCCACGCCGTAGCGGGAGGCGTTCAGCGACACGGCGGCCACGGCCAGCAGCGGCAGGTACAGCAGGCCCAGGGCCGTCAGGGAAACGGCCGGCACGATCCGCGGTGCAGGTTGCGCTTCACGGGAGGATGCGTTTCCTCGCCGCGGCCCCGCCCGGCGGCGAAGGCGGCCAGCGTGAGCAGGGTCAGCACCAGGCTCACGGCCGCGCCGAAGGGGAAGTCGCGGCTGACGCCGAACTGGTGCTGGATGAGGTTGCCCAGCAGCCAGGACTTGCCGCCGCCGAGGAGGTCCGGGATGACGAAGGCCCCCATGGCCGGGATGAAGGTCAGGATCACCGCCGTGCTCAGGCCGGGCAGGGTCTGCGGCAGGATGGCGTGCAGGAAGGTGCCCAGCGGGCCGGGCGTACAGGTCCTGGCTGGCCTCCACGATGGCCCAGTCCAGCTTCTCCACGTTGGTGTACAGCGGCAGCACGGCGAAGGGCAGGGAGTTGGTGACCATGCCCAGGTACAGGGCGAAGGCGGAGGGGTACAGGGCCGCGGGCCGGCTCGATCAGCCCCAGCCACTGGGCCAGGCGGGCGAAGGGCATCTGGTTTGCCGAGCATCAGCATCCAGGCGTAGGTGCGGATGACCAGGTTGGTGCAGAAGGGGATGATCACCAGGGTCAGCAGCAGGTAGCGGGCCACCGGGCGGCGGGTGGCGATGAAGAAGGCCAGCGGGTAGGAGATGGCTACGCTCAAGGCGGTGGTCACCGCCGCCACCAGCACGGTCCTGCCGAGGATGGCCAGGTAGGCCCCGGTCCAGCCGAACACGTCCCAGCCGGCCAGGCGCCGGAAGTTGCCCAGGGTCCAGGTCCACTGCGATGTCGCCCAGCGGCCCGCGGGTGGCGAAGGCCCACAGGGCCATGGCCGCCAGGGGGGCCACCAGCAGGACCGCGATCCAGACCAGCGGCAGGCCGATCAGGGCCAGCCCGCGCCAGGTCAGGCGCCGGGAGCCGGCCAGCTCCCCGTACCAGATCGAGCAGCCTATTCAACCAGGGCCTCCAGGTGCTCGGCTGGCAGCTCCAGCCAGACCCGTTGCCCGAGGGCGAGGCGCACTCCGGACAGGCAGCGCAGGCGCAGGCCGCCGGGCTGCACGAACACGTCGACGTGGTCCCCGCGGTAGATCAGCTCGGAAACCGCCGCCCGCAGGCCGTTGGCGATGGGCCGGTCCGAGCGCACCTGGATCCGCTCCGGGCGGATGGCCAGCATCCCCTCCTCCCAGGGCGGGGCCGCCCGCGGCAGCAGGGGCCCCAGCGCGGTGCGGCACGCCCCGTTCTCGGTCGCGGCCGGGATCAGGTTGGTGGTGCCCAGGAACTCGGCCACGAAGCGGTTGACCGGCCGGTCGTAGACCTCCGCCGGGGAGCCGGACTGCACGATGCGCCCCTCGCGCATCACGAAGATGCGGTCGCTGACGGTCATGGCCTCGTTCTGGTCGTGGGTGACCAGGATGAAGGTCTTGCCGCAGGCGGCGCTGCAGCCGGCGCAGCTCGAGCTGCACCTCGGCGCGCAGCTTGGCGTCCAGGGCGGACATGGGCTCGTCCAGCAGCAGCACGTCGGGCTGGTTGACCAGGGCCCGGGCCAGGGCCACCCGCTGCTTCTGCCCGCCGGAGAGCTGGTGGGGGTGGCGGCGCCGGAAGCCTTCCAGGTGCAGCATGTCCAGCGCGTCCTGCACCCGCCGGCGGGTCTCCTCGGCCGGGAAGCGGCGGGCCCGCAGGCCGAAGGCGACGTTCTCGGACACGTCCAGGTGGGGGAACAGGGCGTAGTTCTGGAAGACGGTGTTGACCGGGCCGGCGGTTGGCCGGCAGCTCCGAGATGTCCCTGCCGCTCGAGGAGCACCCGGCCCTGGTCGGCCAGCTCCAGCCCGGCCACGATGCGCAGCAGGGTGGTCTTGCCGCAGCCGGAGGGCCCCAGGATCGTGACGAACTCGCCGCTGGGCACGGTGAGGGACACGTCGCGGAGAACTTCGGTGTGATTGAAGCTTTTGCGGATTCCCTGCAGCCGCACCTCGCAGCTGGCTGGCTCGTCAGCCGCCTGCTGGAGGGGGAGAACTAAAGCACCGCCACCGGCCTCGATGCTGCCATCGAAGAGGGGCACGGCCGCGGCGGCGCCGAAGCGATGGAATGGCTTTTCCAACTCAGAAAATCCTCCTCGCGCTCAGGTCCGCTGCAGAGCAATTAAAGCGCAATATAAACCAGGCACCCCGGCATTGCAATAATAATCCGGGGAATATTTTTGCCCCGGGCGCTCTAGGCCAGGGGGACGCCGAGGCGGGCCAGCTCCACCTTCAGCCCGTCGTACAGCCGGCGGTGCTCGGCGGTGGGGGTGAGCGACTCCAGGTCGTACAGCCGCTCGAAGGCCTCCCCCTTGGGCGCCTTCTCCAGATCGATGCGCTCCTTGTACAGTTCGTACAGCCGGGCCACGACCTCCGCGGCCTGCCCGCGGGTGAGTTTCGCCGCGGCGTGGGCCACCTCGGCAAACAGCCGCCCCATCAGCGGGCTGACGTTGTTGAAGCCCAGGGGCTCGGCCGGCCGGGGCCCGCTGACGTTGGAGCCGCTCGTCACCGAGGCCAGGGCCAGGGCGGAGAACTCGTGGGCGTACTGCTCCGAGCCCGGACGCCCCGAGGTGGTGTGGCTGGTGGTGGCCACGATCCGGGAGTTGCGGGCCGCCGCCTGGTTGGCCAGGCTGGAGAGGAACAGGGAGTGCAGGTTGGTCTGCTGCTTGAACTTCAGGTGCTGCGGCCCGATGTGCACGATCTCCCCGCCCAGCATCACCGCGGCGATGAAGGAGGCGCAGGCGGCGATGGCCGTGCCCGCCGGCCCCCCGCCGTAGCCCCCGATCAGGGGGGTGAAGGCCAGGTAGATGGGGCAGCCGTAGGCCCGGTAGTAGGCCAGGCGGGTCAGGCTCACGTCGTCGACCTGCAGCTCCGAGATCATCACCATGGCCCGGGGATCCGTCGAGCGCAGGCCCCAGGCCTCGTTGGTGCAGGCGATCTCGTTCAGGGCCATGACCGCGTGCCCCACGATGGGCAGGCCGGGGCGGCCGGCCCGGCGCACCGCCTCGCGCGCCCACTCCCCGTACAGCACGGCGGCCCGGCTACTCAGGGCCGAGGTCGGCCGGAACACCAGCCCGTCCAGCTTTTTCAGGTAGCCGGGGAAGAACAGGGCGTCCACCAGGGGCTCCTGGGCGAAGGCCTCGTTCAGCTTCACGAACATCTCCTCGGAGGTGTCCGCGTTGAACGGCCCGCAGAACACGAAAGGAGGCCGCCGGTCCTCCACCCCGCGATGGTGGGCGGTTTTCAGCTCCTTGCCCTGGCCCATGGGCACCTCGAGCGGGGCGCCGCGCAGGGCCTCCTCCACCTCCAGGGCCGAGAACTCGATGATCCGGCTGGAGTTCATGCTGAACAGGCCCGTGGCCAGCAGGAGCTTCTTGCCCGCCTGCCAGCAGCGGTCGGCCAGCTCGTCGTCCAGGTTGAGCATGGTCTTGCCGTCCCAGCGCACGTCAAACTCTTTTTCCAGCTTGAGCACGTTGGCCGAGACGCGCTTCAGAAGGAAGTCATTGGCCTGGGTGAGGGGGCCGGTTTCGGCCCGCCGGGCGATCTCCTTGAAGTTCATTTCGCCCACCTTTTCCGGTTGGCCTCCAGCAGCTGCACCGCCTCGTAGGCGCCGCGGGCGTAGCCGTCCGCGCCGACGACGCCGCCAACTGTATCCATAGAGCCCGTCGGTGACATTCTGTCGATGCAGGTGGTCGACGTGGCGACGGCTCCCATGGAGATTGCCCGACGTAAGGCTCCCGAGGAAAAGACCAGCATGAACGTGTTGCGCGAGATTGGCCTCAGCCATGCGCGCAGCGCCATCGACACCCACGGCCAGCGGCGATCACTGGACCAGGCGTACGTCACGCTGGCAATCAGCGCAGCCTGCCTCGCCGGTCGCCTTCTTCGTGCTCTTCATGGCCGGGAACGCCGTGATGCGGTGCGCCGGCATCGCGATCCTGGTCATCGGCATCTATTGGATGGGCTCCAGCATCTGGGCCGCCAACAAAGTCGTGGCCACCATCCGTCGTCGTCGCAAGGGCGGCCTCCGAGCGATGCTCGAAGAGGTCGACGCCGAGATCGCTGCCATCCGCAAAGAGGCGGAAGCCGAAATCGCCGCCGCCGAGGAAGAACGCGCCGGTGAATCCGCCGCAGCCGAGTAGTAGTCGGGGCCGTACTAGAACCCCCGGTCCGCCACGATGTCGTCGAAGTCGCGCAGGTGGTAGTCGATCCGAGAAGTCGAGCACGCGGCAGAGCGCCCGCAGGGCGACGCCCATGCCGTCGGGGCCGCTGAAGCCGCCGAATTGGCCGCCCCCTTTGACGTGCGGCTCCAGATCGAGAAAACGCCGGGGATGCCGCGGCGGCGCAGCTTCGCGTCGAGCTTCGGCAGCATGCTCGCGCAGCTCCTTGAAGATCGCTTCGTGGCCGCTGTCGCCCAGTCGGCCGGCACGAAGTGCTTGAGCGTCTCTTCGTCGACGTGCGCTTGCCGCTTGGCTCGGCCTCGGGATGGCGATAGTCCTTGATGTGCATCCAGCCGAGGCCCGGCTTCATCGCCGGAACTGCTCGAGCACCTCGCCGGCGTGTAGCCCTGGCAGGTGAGATTGCCGGCGTCGAAGATCAGCACCAGCGCCGGGTTGATTCACCTGGCGATGAATCTCGGCCAGGAGCTCGCCGTTCTGGCCGACCAGGTTGGCTTCGATCTCCAGGCCGAACGTCAGGTCGCTGCGCTGGCAGGTCTCGGCGATCTGGCCGAGCTGATCGACCACTTGCGGCACGTGCTCCCAGGGATCGGTGCCCTTGGGATGATAGAACGAGAAGCCGCGGATCAGCTTGGTCTCGAAGGCATGGGCCAGCTCGCAGGCCTTCTTGACTTCCTTGTCCAGGTACTTCTTGAACGGCACGTAGGCGTTCTTCGTGCCGTCTTCGACGTCGAGCAGCTTGACCTTGCCGATCGGCGAGCCGATCGACGCGACGTTCAGGCCGTATTCGTCTTCCAGGTGGCGGATCTTCTGGATCTCGGCCTTGCGTCAGCTTCATCACGTTCTTGATGCCGTCGCCGACGTCGATGAACCGCAGGCTGTAGTACTGCAGGCCGAGCGCGGCGAAGGCGGCGAACTGCTGCACGGCCGTCTTCTGGTTGGCCGCTTCGTCGCCGAAACCACTGAGCGTGACCTGAGCGTTCTGAGCCATGACACCTTCGGGGGCTGGATTATTCTGAGGAAGCGAGCGAGTCTGATGGTCCGTCGCGATCTGCTTGGTTCACGGACAAGAGGCACATTGTGCCCCCGCGGCGCGGCCCATGACAAGGGGCGAGGGCTGCTTTTGCCTTGTGTTTGGACCGAGCGAGCTGGCACGCGGGCGAATTAGACGTCGCGGCTACTCTCGTTGTTGAGACAAGCAGGCCGTGGGGATACACTGCGACGGAGGTGTTTCGGTATCGAGGTCATGCAAGTCGGAGAACCAATGCTAACCGCACACGTCAACTCCCGTGGCTTGGCAATCGCACTTGCCTTGTTGGCCGCGTTTGCGATGACTATGCCCGCACACGCCCAATCCCCGGAGCCCACGATGCGAACGATCGAGTCCAACGGCATCAAACTGCGCATTGCCGAGGCCGGCTCCGGGCCGCTCGTGATTTTTGTCCACGGCTGGCCCGAGTCTTGGTATTCCTGGCGGCATCAGCTCCCCGCGGTGGCAGCGGCAGGCTTTCACGCCGTCGCTCCGGACATGCGCGGCTACGGTAAAAGCGACAAGCCCGAGGCCGTTGAAGACTACGACATTCAGCACCTCACGGCCGACCTGGTGGGGATCGTCGATGCACTCGGCGAGAAGCAGGCGATCCTCGTCGGACACGATTGGGGGGCGATCGTCGCCTGGCACGCCATGCTCCTGCATCCCGATCGCTTTACCGCGCTGGTGGCGATGAGCGTCCCGTATAGCGGCCGTCCTCCGCAGTCGCTCGTGCAAAGCCTGAAGGCCGCCTTCGGCGACAACTTCTTCTACATCCTCTACTTTCAAGAGCCGGGCGTCGCCGAGCAGGAGTTCGATGCCGATCCGCGCGGAATTCTCAGCCGGCTCTATCTCTCGCCCGATTCGCCGCGCGAGAAGCCCGAAGTGACCGATCCCAAACGCGCGGCTGGCGGTTGGATTCCGCGGCTCGGAGCGCCCAAGGGGCTGCCCGATTGGCTCACCGAGGCGGATCTCGATTACTACGTCAACGAGTTCAAAGAGGCCGGCTTCCGCGGCGGCATCAACTACTACCGCAACTTCCATCGCAACTGGGAAACCACCCCGCAACTCGCCGCTGCCAAGATTTCCGCGCCGGTCCTGTTCATCGCGGGCGACAAGGACATCGTGATCCGCGGAGCGACAGCCGAAGGCCTGACCGCAGGAATGAAGAAGGCCGTGCCAGGCCTCAAAGGGGTCAAACTGATCCCCAATACCGGACATTGGGTGCAGCAGGAGCGTCCCGCCGAGGTCAATGCCGCGCTGCTCGAGTTTCTGAAGGGGCTCGAGGGAACCTGAAAATGCCTGGGCGGGGTCTGACAAAATCCGTCCTACGGCGGAGGCGTCTCCCCGTGGATTTACCTCGATTTCTGAGGAAATCTCTTGCGAGTCGCGGCGGATTGGTATCGCAGGGGACGTCCTGGTTAGGGAATTTGGGTGTTTTTTTCGCATAAAGCTTGATTATTCGCTCAATCCAAATTAACGTGGTGCTGTCGCCCTGGTCCGAGAACCGCTTCGGAAACGCTAATGCACGCCAAGTAAGCCTGGTTTTCCCGCTTTGCCGGAATGCTTTGCTTACTCGTCTTGGTGCATGTGGCGACTGCGGAGCACTCTCCTCCGCGACAGTCCTTGGTGATTGATGTGCATGAGCACTTCCATCTCCAGGATGAGCCCCCTGCAAAGCCTTGATGCCAGCGCGTGCCGGTACGCCCCCAACACCCAAGGAGTAGCTTCATGCATCCGCACCGTGGTTTCGCTTCGCAGTTGATCTCACTGCGCAACACCAGCCGTCTTGTACGGCGTATTCTGCCCGTCGCCTTGCTGGCAACGGCCCTGCTTGCCGCCACTTCCGTGCAGGCCAGCACCCTCGAAATTCAGATTTCGGGTCTCGATCTGCAATACGACGGCACGAACATCTTCGACGCCGGCGTGCACAATACTACCGGAGCGGGTAATCCAGCCCAGTCCGATGCATTGACCCTGCTGGATTTCTACGTCGACGGCAATCTCGTCGGCTCGCAAAACACGAATGTCTTCGCCGACATTTACATCAAGGACGTGCTGAACATCCCCGCGGCTGGCGGCTTCGTCGTCAGCGCTGGTAACGGTGGAGCTTTCGGCATCGACCTTTTGACCAAGAATCAGACGCCCGGCTGGGGACTGGCACTCGACATCGACACGATGCAGTTCTTTTACACCGGCTCGCAGATCTCGATCACGATCGCTGGCGTCGCGACAGGCTTGCCTGCCCAGGACCTGCCGTTCGGGTTGGCCTTCGACCCCAACGAACAGATCACGATCGTGCTCTCGAGTGCCAATCTGAGCAGCGTGACTTCCGGGGGTGGATTCCTGACCGGCTTCAATGCCGCGGGCACCGGTAACGTCGCGGGCCAACTTGTGCCCGAACCGTCCAGCATGGTTCTGGCCGGCCTGGGCATTGCCGCAGTCGGTATGGTGTACCGCCGCCGGCGTGGTCGCTAGTCTCAAGTGTATTTGGGGCGTATGAAGTTCAAAACCCACGTCGCGCATAATGCGCGACGTGGGTTTTTTCATTGGGTTGAGTGCTTCGTGGGTCGCTCTTGGTAAACAGAGTGGAGCGAGCAGCGCGGTTGAAGAAAAGATTCCAACGAGGGATGATCACCTGCGTTACGGAAGCGTGTTGTCGTCCGCTCAACTTGATCGAACCGCCTGGAATACTGTCGATGTTGCTGCCTCTCCGAAAACGACTTACCCGGCTTTGCTCGTTCCTGCTCATGTCGCTGTGCGGCACCCTCACGCAAGCCACCGAACCTGAGCGTGCCGGGCCAGCATACGACGTGGTCGTTTATGGCGGCACCTCGGCCGGCGTGACCGCCGCGGTCCAGGCTGACGGATGGGCAAGAGCGTCGTGATCGTCGTGCCCGGAGAAGCACCTGGGCGGCCTGACCAGCGGCGGGCTGGGCTTCACCGACACCGGCAACAAGGACGTCATCGGCGGCCTGGCCCGCGAGTTCTATCACCGCGTCTGGCAGCACTACCAGGAGCCCGAGGCCTGGCGCTGGCAGAAGCCGCGAGGAGTACGGCAATCAGGGCCAAGGCACGCCGGCCATCGACGGCGAACAGCGCACGATGTGGATCTTCGAGCCGCACGTGGCCGAAGCAGGTGTTCGAGGATATGCTCGCCGAGCGCAAGGATCCCCGTGTATCGCGACGAGTGGCTCGATCGCGCCGCGGCGTCAGCAAGGACGGCGTGCGCATCGTCTCGATCACGACGCTCAGCGGCAAGACTTTCGCGGCCGGATGTTCATCGACGCCACCTACGAGGGCGACCTGATGGCCGCGGCCGGCGTGAGCTACCACGTCGGCCGCGAGGCCAACGAGCGCTACGGCGAGAAGTTCAACGGCGTCCAGAAGGACGTCCGGCATCACGACCATTACTTGCACGACGCCGGTCGATCCCGTACGTCATGCCCGGCGACCCGTCGAGCGGCCTGCTGCCGCGGATCAGCACCGAGCCGCCCGGCGAGAACGGGCAGGGCGACAAGCCGCATCCAGGCCTACTGCTTCCGCATGTGCCTGACGAACGTGCCGGACAATCGCGTGCCGTTTCCCGAAGCCCGAACGGCTACGATCCGAAGCAGTACGAGCTGCTGCTGCGCGTCTTCGACGACCGGCTGGCGCGAGCGTCTTCGAGAAGTTCGACCCGATGCCCAACGCGCAAGACCGACACGAACAATCACGGGCCGTTCAGCACCGACAACATCGGCGATGAACTACGACTATCCCGAGGCCAGCTACGAGCGCCGCCGCGAGATCATGCGCGAGCACGAGACCGTACCAGCAAGGGCTGATGTACTTCCTGGCCAACGATCCGCGCGTGCCGCGAGGACGTCCGCGAGCCGATGCAGCCGACTGGGGCCTGGCCAAGGACGAGTTCGTCGACAACGGCAACTGGCCGCACCAGATCTACGTCCGCGAAGCCCGCCGGATGGTCGGCGAGTACGTGATGACCGAGCACGAACTGCTCAGCAAGCGGCCGACGCCCGAGTCCGGTCGGCATGGGCTCCTACGCGCATGGACTCGCACAACGTGCAGCGCTACGTCACGCCCGAGGGCTACGTGCAGAACGAGGGCGACGTCGGCGTCAGCTCGCCGCGGCCCGTACCCGATCACCTACGGCTCGCTCGTGCCCAAGCACGGACGAGTGCACGAACCTGCTCGTGCCGGTGTGCGTCTCGGCGCTCGCACATCGCCTACGGCTCGATCCGCATGGAGCCGGTGTTCATGATCCTCGGCCAATCGGCCGCCACCGCCGCGGCGCTGGCCATCGACGCGAACATCGCCGTGCAGGACGTGCCCTACGAGAAGCTGCGCGAGCGACTGCTCGCCGAAGGGCAGGTGCTGGAGTACACGCCGCCGCCTGTCGCTCCGAAAAAAGCGAAGTCAAAAGGCAAATAGCCTATCAACGGCAACTGTGCGTTGGCGCAAGTATCCTAGAACCCATCCGCGGCTCGCGGTATCTTGGGGGCTTATGAATAGCACCAGCCCCCCTCCCCTCGCCTCCCTCCACAAGCTCCGTGCCGGCATGGTCGGCATGGGCATGATCTTCGACGAGACGTATCGGCCGTTCTTCGAGCAGCGTCCATGCCGCGGCCGCTCTATCGAGCCCGGCTTCGGCGTCTGTCGAGGTCGAACTGGCCGCCGTCGCCAGCCGCACCGGCAGCCGGGCCGAAGCCTATCGCCAAGTCGGCCGGCGACCGGATCGCGCGCGTTCGCAAAGCTTCGCCGAGCCCGACGCCATCGGCGCAGCTGCTCGCCGCGCGGCGTCGATTTCGTCTGCGTCGCCACGCCCGACGATCGGCACTTCGCCGCCGCCAAGGCGGCGCTCGCAGCCGGCAAGCACGTGCTGATCGAGAAGCCCTCGGTCCTGTCGCTGCGGAACTCGACGAGCTCGACGCGACTGGCCCGCGAAGCAAAACGTGCTGGCCAAGGTCGTCTATCACAAGCTGCTCGATCCCGATCACAAGAAGCTGCGCACGCTGGTCGCCGACGGCGAGCTGCAGCACGTCAACAACGGCTACTGCTCGCTGCTGGAGCCGAAGAGCATCTCCGGCAGCCAGTTCGCCGAGTGGATCACCGGCCGCAACCCGGGCACCTACGTCGCCGTGCATTACATCAAGCTGATCGACTTCACGTTCGGCGGCCGGCTGAAGAGCGTGCACTGCACCGGCCAGCGCGGCATCGTCGGCCCGGCCGACGGCCCGACCTGGGACTCGACGCAGCTGCGGCTGATCTACGAGTACGCCGACGGCCGCGAGGCGGCGTTCGACATCCACACCAGTTGGGTCACGCCCGACAATTTCCCCGGCTACGTCGAGCAGGAAGTGCAGTTCCGCTTCGACAACGGCGTCTGGAACGGCCACAGCCGCAAGCGCGGCGTCGAGTGCACGGTCGAAGGCCGCACGCCGCTCGAGCTGCAAGATCACGATCAACAACCACTACAACGGCACGTTCCTCGAGCCGTGGGGCGAGCGCTCGCAGCGCGGCTACGGCATCGAAGTGCTCGAGCGCTTCGTCCGCGAGGTGGCCGACGTCGAGTTCGGCGGGCCGGCCAGCCGAGCGCGGCCAGCGGCTCGGCCGCGGCGCGAACGCTGGCCTACAACGATCTGTCGGCCGATCGGCAGACCGTCGCCGCCGTGCAGGCGATGGAAGCGATCCTCGCCCGGCACGCCGCCGGCACGCCCAACTGCGTCGTCGACGTCGAACGACCAGCGCGGCGGCCTGGTGCTGCTACGCGCCGGGCACAGCCGAGCCGGAAGTGCTGTACGCCGGCACGCGTGAACGATCCGTAGCTCGTGAGATGCGATCGAGCGATTCGATGAGCGACTTCGTGACCGATGAGCTGAGCCATGACTCAACCGCCGAACCAAACAGTCCGACCGCCGATCCAGCATCCCGGCGAAGAACGCGTCGAACGACATTCGTCGCCGCTCGGCCGCGGTCGAGCCGCGCTGCACTGCGCACCTACACGCCCAGCCTGGCCGTGCTCGCCAAGAGCGCCGGCTCGCTATCACTGGACGCCCGAGGGCCGCAAGCTGGCCGACTTCACCTCCGGCGTGCTGGTGGCCAACCTGGGCCACAACCCGACGCGCTGGTGGCAGCGCGTGCTCGGCGTACCTGGGCCTCGACACGACTGCCGGCCGAGCGGCGAGTTCTGCTCCGGCCGTCACGCTCACCGCGTACAACGCCGATCACGCCGCTCGAAGTCGCAGGCCTCGCGAGCGGCTGCTCGCCAGCCTGCGAAGCCAGCCCGGCGGCGCGCGGCTGGAGCAAGTGCTGTGGGCGGCCACCGGCAGCGAAGCCATCCAGAAGGCGCTCTGGGCCGCGCTCGATCGCCGCGCCGGGCGAAGACATCATCCTCGCCACGCGCCACGGCTTTCACGGCAAGAAGGGCCTCGCCGGCGCCGTCACCGGCAGCGAGACGCGATCCCGAGCGCGATCCGCGCGTGCGCTTCATCAGCTTCCCGACCGACGAGTGCGACAACGTCGCAGCGCCGCCGGCAGCCGCTCGATCTGGCGCCCTACGAAGCACGAGCTGGACCGCGCTGGCCGCCGAGCATCGGCAACCGCATCTGCTGCCTGATCACCGAGCCCTACCTGGGCGGCGGCGGCTCGTATCATCCGCAGAAGGAGTACCTGCAACTGCTCGAGCGGTTCTGCCGCGAGCACGACATCGTCTTCATCCTCGACGAGGTGCAGGCCAACTTCGGCCGCACCGGCTCGCTGTACGCCTTCACGCACTACGGCGTCGAGCCCGACATCGTCGTCCTCGGCAAGGGCCTGGGCAACGGCGTGCCGGTCGACGCCGCCGTCGGCCGGGCCGATCTGTTCGCCAACATGCACTACGGCGAAGGCTCGGACACCTGGAGCGCCTCCCCGCTTGGGCTGCGCCGCCGTGCTGGCCACGCTCGACGAGTTCGAAACGACCGACGTGCTGGCCCACGCCCAGCAACTGGCCGAAGTGATCGAGCAGGGCCTGTGCCGGCTGACCGAGCTCGACGTCGTCGCCAACGTGCGCGGCGAGGGGGTCGTGTGGGGCATCGAGTGCGCCGCCGTCGGCAAGCACCCGGCCGACGCACGTGGCCAACGCCTGCGTCGAGGCCTGCTACCTGGGCGACGCGCCGGGCCGGGCCATCCACCTGCTCGGCCCGCTGGCCGGCAAGGTGATCCGCGTCAGCCCGCCGCTGGTGATGCCGCTCGACGAAGCCGAGAGTATCTCGACGCGATGTACGACATCTTCAGCAATCGGCGTGTGCGAACGCAGTTGCAGTATCAGCGGAGGACTCGACGCATGGACGCTCGAAGCACTGATGCGGCTGGCGATCGAGAAGGTCGCGACGGCGATCGCGGCCGGCCAGACGCCGATCGGCTGCGCGATCGCGATCGGCGACGGGTCGTCGCGGTCGACCACAACCGCGTGCTGGCGACGACCGACATCACGGCGCACGCCGAGATCGTGGCCCTGCGCGAGAGCCTGCCACACGTCGCGCAACATTCATCTTGAAGGGCGCGATCGTCGCCAGCACCTGCGAGCCGTGCCCGATGTGCATGGCCGCCCTGCATTGGGCCCGCGTCGACACGGTTTACTACGGCGCCACGATCGCCGACGCCAACGCGGCCGGCTTCAACGAGCTGCGCGATTCCCGCCGCCGAAATCATTCGCCTCGGCGGCAGCACGGTGAAGCTCGACCGGCGGGCTCGCTCGGAAGGCGGTCCCCTTCCTTGAGCTTTCCGTGAAGGATGGCATCCTGGATCTGGAGAATCACATCTTCAAACGTCCGATTTTGTCGGGCCTGTCTGAACATGAAAATCCCTCGTGAAATGGATACCGGAAGGGAAACGATGGGATAATGGTCAAACCATTAAACCGGATTCGGAGGAATGTCAAGATAATTTTTGCGCGAAGGCGTTAAGGATGGAAGCGTGACCCGCGACGATGAAAAGGCCCGTTCTTTTCCTACGGCTCGGGTCCGGGAAATCCTTGGAGACCCGACACATAAATCAATCGCCTTTTTTCAGATCCATAAGGCTTTGCAGGGCCTTCGCGAACGCCTGATAGGCCTCCGCGCCGAAAAGGACGAAGCGCACAAGCTCGATGCCTCCCGGCGAGCGCAGATAGTCGATTACCGTCTTCAGGGCGAACGGCCGCCGCCTCGTCCAAGGGATAGCCGTAGGCCCCGGTGCTGATGGAAGGGAAGGAGATGCTTTTCAACCCGTTTGCGCCGGCGACCTCCAAAGAGCGCCGGTAGCAGCTGGCCAGCAGGGCAGGGGCTTTTTTCCCTTCCCCGCGATAAATCGGGCCGACGGTATGAATGACATGGCGGGCTTTCAGCCGGTATCCTTTGGTGATCTTGGCGTCGCCGGTCTCGCACCCTCCCAGGGTCCGGCATTCCGCCAGAAGCTCGGGCCCGGCCGCCCGGTGAATGGCCCCATCCACGCCCCCGCCGCCCAAAAGCGAGCGATTGGCGGCATTGACGATGGCGTCGGTGTCCTGGTTCGGTGATGTCCCCCTGCAGGAGCTCCAAGAGTGGCCTTGCCGATTTTGACTTTCATGGCTCCTCCCTTAAAGCCAGCGGACCGCCGGCGGTTTGCGCTGCACCAGCCGGCGAAAGTTCAAGGCCGGGTAACCCACGGTGCAGCAGGTGAAGATTTTGTTCTCCTTGGGAATCTCGAGTTCCTTGATGATGGAGGGGTCCCGCTCGGCGGCGGAAAGAAAGTACCCGTTGATGCAGGTGCCCAGGCCCATGGCTGCCGCCTGGAGGATGATGTGCGCCATGGCTAAATGGCAATTCTGGGCCGAGGAAACATTTTCCGAGGGCGCATGGATGAGAATAAGGGCCGGGGCGTCGCGAAAGATCCGGTCTTTGCCCTGCTGATAATATTCCCAGTTCAGACGAAACCCGCGCATGTGCGTCTGCAGCCACGGGAGGAAGGTTGACGCCCGGGGCGCTGAGCATCCGGTACAGGTTCCCGTAAAAAATCGCGGTTCGTTTGGCCAGTTCGCGAA
Source organism: uncultured Spirochaetota bacterium (assembly GCA_963745745.1). Lineage (GTDB taxonomy): Bacteria > Spirochaetota > Spirochaetia > SZUA-6 > DRHE01 > MIBK01. The sequence goes on from CAVUYS010000076.1 coordinate 59,838, forward strand.
TCCGCTCCCGGTTCATGAATCACCAGAAAGGAAAAGTTCTGGGAATTGTGCCCGGTGGGGGCATACCGGGCAATATCGATCAGCTTTTCCAGAAGCTCCCGGGAGACTTCCTTCTCCGTGTAGACCCGGCAGCTTCGGCGGGAGCGCAGAAAGGCGAAGACCTTTTCCGGAGACAGACTCGCATCCCGGGGGCAGGTCAATAAATTCCTTCTTGTCCAAATCGGCGATGATCGATGGCTTCCGTGGGACAGACGGCCAGACAATGGCCGCAGAGGGTGCAGTGTCTCCTCCTCGACGATCCGGATCTTTCCCCCTCCTCCAGGAAAATGGAGGGGCAGACCGTGAGCAATCCAGACACTGGAATGCATTTTGCCGGAGTCGATCTCGAATCTTGCCCACTGGCGGCGGTTCCTCTTTATCCCTTGATCTTCTTGGCTCAATCGCGATCACTGAATCTTCTTCGATCGCGGCTTCATCGCCGAAGATCCCGACCCGCACTTTCACGACGGTGACATCCGCGGCCTTGGCTTCCAGGTTGATTTCAAAATCTTTCCCGTCTTTCGTCTTGCCTTTGAGCAGGCGGTTCCGGTCCATGTTCTCGATAGCCTTGCTCGGTCACCTTCATCTCCATTTCCGCCATGACATCCTCCGAGGCTTTCCAGGCCTTTTCCATGGGAGCGGAATAGGCGTGATAGTGTTCTCCGTTCAGGTAAACCGAGCCCGCCGCGGCCCCGCCCACGGCCCCCACCCCTAAGACGGCGCACCCGGCGCTAAAGAGAATCATTCCGCCGAGACCGATCCAAATTGCGATTGTTTTCATCCGTTGATTCATGGGCATCTCCTTGAGGTTGGATAATTTCACCAATCCGCATATTTCGGGTTTCAGACCTTGCCAAATTTCGGCACGTCCCTTATTTGGGCGCCGGCAGGACCGCCCCCCATCCCTGGGCGATGATTTGGGGAACCCAGGTATTATCGATGAGGCCCCGGAATCTCTCCGCTCCCGGACCTTTTCCAAAAATCATAACCGGCGTATGCGTATGGGTTCCCACGGCCCAGGCGGTGTTCATTTCCTTTCCGAAGAGGCGTCCCATCAAGGGGCGAGGGATTGCTCGCTTCCATAAAACTCCCCGTAATCCTTCGTGGCCGGGAATGCCCCTTTAGAATCCCTGGCTAAAAGAGCTGCGGCCTGTTCCTCCGTAATGGTAAAGGCGCTGTTTTCTTCAACCTCTTTCTTGAAAGCGGCTGGATTTCCTTTGCTGTCAATCGCCATCTTCGAGAATGATTTTTTCTGCTTGGCCATCTTTTCAAAAATTCCTCTTTCTCCGAAATTATACTTTGTCTGCCAGGTCTCGCCGCTTGGCAGTTTGATCGGCCTGAGGGGGCTGATGACTGCTGTAGGCGATGGCCAGTCCCCCGGTATCGTGGTCTGCCGTCACCACCAACAAAGTATCAGGATTCGCTTCGGCAAAGGCCATGGCGACCCCGATTGCCTGATCCAACTCCAGCATCTCCCGGAGCACACTGGCTACATCATTCCCATGTTCGACATAATCGACCTGGCCTCCTTCGACCATCAGAAAGAATCCCTGGGGATTTTTTTTCAAAACTTCCAGCCCTTTCGCGGTCAACTGGGGAAGAGTTGGGACCCCCGTCAGATATTGAGGTTGACGGTCAATCGCGCTGGGAAAATCCGAAGCTGCAAAGAGCCCCAAAACCTTCTCTGTTTTCCCGGCATCGAGAGCAAGTAATTCCTTTTCATTGGCAACGATGGAATATCCCTTATTCTTGGCTGAAATGACCAAGTCCTGGGAATCCTTTCTGGTGGAACTTCCCCATCCGGCCGCTTTGCTAATGCCCTTGAGATCCGGATGGTCCTCCACTTTTGTCCCCTGAGGAATAAAATGCCGGGCTCCGCCCGAGAAAGCGATCGTCAAATCTCCCCGCTCTATGAGCTGGGACGCGATCTCATTTTCCCTGTCCCGGTGGATGATATGGGCGTAAAAAGCGGCCGGCGTGGCGTGGGTCAGGCGCGTCGTACTGATGACTCCGGTTGATTTTCCCAGACCTTTGGCGATGTCCACCACGCTTTTCATGGCGCGGCCGTCATGATCTTTGCCGATGATCGCATCCCGCGTCTTGACCCCGGAAGCCAGAGCCGTGCCCGCGGAAGCCGAGTCGGTCACCACGGTTCCATATTGATAGGTCAGGCAATAGCCGGTATTTCCCGCGGCCATCAATTTTTCAAGGTTCAGGGGTTTCTCCGGGCCGTTCATGAAAAGGTTATAATAAATGGCCAAACCCACGGCCTGCGGCCCCATGCCGTCGCCGATGACCAGAATCACGTTCTTGGGTTCGGCTCCCTGGCCGGAGGAAACATGGATGAAAAGGAAGAAGAAGAACGATAGGAAAAATGAACCCCCTTTTTTCATTTGGCTCCCCCTCCTTTCTTTTTATCGCTCCGGGCTGTTTGACGGTTCCATATTACAACAGGAAGCGGGGATTTCGCAATTGTCTCCTTGGGATTTATTTCCCCTAGGGTTCCCATCACCCATTCCAGGGTCACACGGGCCACGAGGTAGTCGCGGTGTGCTCTTCGCCAGGTTGCCTTTGGCCTGGGTGACATTCAACTGGGCGTCATCCACTTCGAGGCGGGTCTTGACGCCATACTCGAATCCCTTTTCCGCCATGAAGAGAAGGCGTTCCGCCTGCCGTACGGTTCCGGAAAGGGCCCGCACGATCTCCCCCGCCTCCCGGCAGGCGTTGAGCGCATCCCGGACCTGAAGGGCGATGGAATCGCGAAGCTTCGCCTCATCGATCTTGAGATTGGACACGTCGCTCTTGGCCTGTATGACTTTTCCCTGGGTTTTCAGCCCATCGAAGAAAGGAAAGCTGAAGAATACTCCGGCGCTCCATTCCTGCCCTTCGCCTGCGGGGTTCGCTGAGGTTCAGGGTCCCGAAACTCAATTGCTTCCACCCCCAGGCCGCCTTCAAGTCGAGTCGCGGCAAATTCCCGGCACTATAGATCTTGACCAGCTCCTCGTTAACCTGGATTCTCTTTGCAGATCGGAAAGCTCCGGGCGGTCTTTTCTGGGCCACCCGAGGGTCTCCTCGTATAGAGGACGTCGGTTCCGGGGTTGCGGTCAGGCGCCCCACCACGTCCACCTCCTGACCTTCGATGCCCAAGATAAATCTCAGTTTCTCCCGGGAGAGGCGAATGAGATTTTCGCGCGGATGACCTCGGGACGGGCATTATCCACGGCGACTTCCGCGGCCAGGACATCATATTCCGTGGCCACTCCGGCGGCGAATTTCCGCCGCACCTCTTCCTGGTGCCGGAGCTTCTGATCCAGGTTCTGCCCGGCCAGAACATGCAGCTCCTTGGCCAGCAAGGACGTCCTGAAAGGCCGCGGAGACATCCCGCAAGGCCGCCTGCTGATAAATTCGCAGCTGATCTTCGGCCGTCTCCAGGCCGATCTTGGCCGCGCGAATGGCCGCGCCGATTCGTCCAAAGGTGTAGAGGGGCTGGGAAAGGCCGACCTCGGCGGTACGAACCTCCTGGTCAAAGGGGAGGAGGCCGCGATTTCGTCACCACACCTTGCCATTTCTGCATAAGTAGAAATGAAGTCTCGGGCCGGTAGTTTGCTGGATATTCGTGTAATGGTTGGAAGCATCTTTTGGTGGACGGCCTCCGATGCTCACTCTCTGAACTAGCAGTTGTGGGTTCAGGGTTTAATAGAGTCTCCGATGCCTTATCCTCTCCTGAGAGTTGGATGGGTTCCGTAATTATGAAGCAGCCTTCGCCTTCGCCTTCGCGTGCCGTTGCCGTTGCGAGCTGCGGCTTTCTCAATAGCGCGTCCATGTTTAAGGTTGCGGAGCGTGACGGGCCGATTGAGATTTCAGTTAGCGCCATTGTTTTAGCTCCTCGCGACTTTTTCAGCTATAAACCGAGACTGCTTAAGGGAGGCATCCCAATTTGTAAGCATCGTTTCGAGTATCTCTGAGCAGCCATCTTCGGTTTTGTGTTCCACTATTTCATAATGATCGTTGACATTGACGAGACACCAACACCATTTTTTATGCGAGTGGAGGGTTCAACCTTAACCCGGAGGTAGCCTTTTTTTACGTTTCGGTTGCCTTCAATCGTCAAGGTCACTATGCGGCTTGTCCATCATACTCGCCCATAATTCCTTAGGTGCAAGGCGATGGCCTAAAGCATGCCAAGCGTCCACAGACGCTATTCGGAAATGCGCATCGAAGTTTATCCCCATACGTATCGGCGTGTGGGAAAGGATCTTAAACGTTCCGGCAACCAAGTCTCTGAGCGGTTCATAATCAGCGGCATTTACCGTCGTCGCGAGAAATTGATTTAGTGAACCTGTATCTTAATGGAGCCGATCATTTGGGAAGTAATTTCGTTATGCACCACCTCAAGATTGGCGGCCTTTACTTCGTCGTCCCACCAGGCCCATCCCGGCCGAACCACTCCGGATGGTATATTGTGGGGTTGAATGAGCCCACGAGGACGACACTTATCCCTTCTACCTCTGGTTTTACTGATTCCATAAATAACGTCCGAAACCGGAAAAGTTTAGACCAACACCCTTGAGCAAGCAAGGAGGTGTATTGTCGAAAATTTCTGACATGGCGCGACCGCCTCACGTTTCATCCGCTCCAATTCCCTGCCTCAAAATAGTGCACCACGATCGATAAAGGCGCCTAGTCGAGACGATTGCTCGACGTCCGTCGTGCTTCCTGCATCGTTCCTTGTTCGAGCGAACAGGGAAATCACTCTCCAATTCCTCCGCGTTTTCTCCCGTGAATCCTTCCTAACAGCCTGATTTTTCGGCGTTCCCTCCCTGACATCAGCAAAAACCCCCGGATTTTCAATAAGTTCCGACGTTCCCGCGAAAATTCCCTTATGATTCGCCTATTTGCGCTTGACTTTCAATTGAAATACAAGTAAAATTCAAGTCATCAGAAATTGAAAAAGGAGCGCAAACCAATGCCACGACGTTTCGGAATCCGAGATTCAACATTGCAACAGCATGAGCCACGCGGGGCTCGCGATCGAACTACAGAACGTGGGCGTTGTCGTCGATGAATCCGCCACCGGCCGATATTCGAGCAGGGTATACAACGGATGGCAGGTCAAACATGACGGCTCGATTCACGCGACAATCAGCCATCCCTATCAGGTTGAGCTGTCTCGCCGCCGCTCCCGTTCAATGAAACGGCGCGAATCCGTCAAGCGCGCGATTGCTATCATCAAGGAAACAGGGAAGGTCAATCGTTCCTGCGGTTTTCACGTTCACGTCGAGGCCAGCGATCTGAATTCCGCGCAATTCGGCCGCCTGCAGCACTTCTTCAATTCGTGGAAAAAAGTTTTGCTGTCCTACGTTTCCGCCTCTCGCCGAAACAATCATTTCTGCAAGCCGACCTGTTCCGCGCGCGATCGCTACGTCTCGCCCTCAATCTCGTCCCGTTTACGATTCGCGGCACGGTCGAATTCCGACTCCATCAAGCCACGTTGAATGAAAACAAAATCCTCGCGTTCGTCGCCCTCTGCGTCAACATCGTGGAGCACGCCAAGGGAGCAAGCCGATCGCGCAGAACGAAATCGATCCTTCAATCAAGGGCGTTGACCGTCTCGTCAAAATTCACAACGGCGTGGAGCACGTTGTCGTCCGCACGTCGAACGGCTGGACCTGGAACGGGACCGAGTATGCGTCGTTGACCGCCGTCGCCGTCCTGACCGCAATGAGCCGACGAACGGCCCGCGATTTTTCGGATATCCCGCCGACGGCAACGCCATGGATCTTCTCGTCAGGAAATCGCGCTGCGCGGGAACGATGCCGCGTTCCTCGCCCAAAATTACGACCGCATGACCGGAACCGCCGGGATTCCAACCAATGACGGAAAAAACCTTGCAAGGTATGAGCCTAGCGCCGTTGAAGCACAGGCACAGTGAGCAACTGTTGTGCTTACTATGGCGTTGCTCTCTAGGCTCATACGGGGTTTTAGCGTGACAGAAGAGAGGAGCATCGACCATGTGCGGAATCGCTGGAATCTTGAACGTAACGGAATCGGATCTCGATCGCGTGGAATTGGCGCGGGAATTGTTGCTGCAAATCGAAAAACGCGGCCGGCACGCGACCGGCTACGCGTACATCGCCGACGACGTGACCGTATTCGAAAAGGCCGACATGCCGGCGCACTAATTCGTGGAATGCGCGCCGATGTTCGTCGGCGACGGCCTGGATTGCGATCCCCGCGCGATCATCCTGCACACGCGCTACGCGACCGAGGGAACGCCGAATAACAACGAAAACAATCATCCGATCTACAGCAAGCAGACCGGATTGACGTTGATTCATAACGGCTGGCTCACGAATGAGCGCGAGGTCTTGGCCAAATTCAAATTGCGCAAGGATGGCGAGGTCGACAGCGAGACGGTTCTCCGATTGATCGAGCATTTCCTCTTGAACGGATCGCGCACGATCAACCGCGCGATCAAATTGGCCATGCGCGAATTGAAGGGCGTTTTCGCCTGCGCGCTGATCTCCGAACGATATCCGAACACGTTATGGCTCTGGCGGGATAACAACCCGCTGCACGTCGTTCGCGATCCCTTTTCCGGCGCGTTCATTTTCGCGTCCACGGAAGAATTGCTGCGCGGCGCGCTGGATCGCGCGGGCGTCTACGGCGGGAAGATCAGCGAATTTCCGAATGCGGTCGTCGCGCGCCTGATGGTCGTCAAGGGCGAAATTAAGACGTCATTCGAGAAATTGAAGATCCGCAAACGGCCGGAACGTCCGGCAAAGGAAAAATCGAAGGCCAAGAAACAGACGCCGATCAAGAACGAGCACCCACTGATCGGCATGCCGGCGCATCGATCGCAACCGACGGTGCCGAGCATGGAAGGTTGGGAGAAATGGAAAGAGCAGGGGCAGGAGATCGAATCGCTTTTGTAGCGCGACGCTGGACAATCTCGGCAAGGCCAGCGGCAAGAAGATCAAGGGCATCAAATTCAATTGAGAGGAGCACGCGCATGAATCTCGATCAAACCACAATTGGCCAGCGAAGATCACGCGGGGATCGACTTGGCTATAAGCCATTCATCGCGGAACCGAAACTCGACGGGCATCGCTGTCAGATCCATATCGAGGAACATCGAACGGCGGCCGTCTACACGCGCAAGGGAGTCAACATCATCAGCGCGCCGGGGCTCTGCACGGCTGTGTTCGATCAAATCGCCCGTGGCGTCGATGATCCTCGACAACGAAATGTGCGCGAGGGGCGGGGACGAATATGCAGGCGCCAAACGTCGCGCACGAATTGGCGGCCGGGCGCGTCTCGATCGTCACGTTCGATCTCTTGGCGCTGGAAGAAATTCCGCTGACGCGGGCGCGTTCGTGGCGATATCGGCGCGACATTCTCGAAACGATCTTCGCCGACGGGCGCCGATCCTGCGAAAAATCGATCAATCGTGATTTCGCCAATCTCATTCCCTGCACGACGGATCATAAAAAACTCTGGGCGGAATGGGTCGAGAAACGGAAGGGCGAGGGCATCGTGCTCAAGCGGACCGATTCCCTTTACATTCCGGGCGCGCGGCTGCCGACGTGGATCAAATTCAAAGACGAGATCACCATTGATGTGGTGATCGCGGGCCTTTGCGACAAGCCGCGCAACGGGAACTCTTGCTACAAGAGGGGTGAGGCGGCATTGACCTACGGATTTTGGAATCCAGAGCGCGGTCGCGACCGGCCAGGGCTTGATCGTCGGATCGCGCGCGGAGCTCGCCCAATACGTCGGGCGCGTCTGCGAGATCAAGTGCCTGGGAATTTCGACTACGATTCGTTTAAGAGCTCATCCGCGCGCTGGCGCGACGATAAAGCCAAAGAGGAATGCATCCGAGAGGAGGTGACACGATGAGCCGGACGAATAAGACAATCAAGACGAGTACGGCGTGTGCCGATCATTTCGAGCACCAATGCCCTGGGCATTTGGGCGAGCCGAATTTCCGTTGTATGTGCGAATGCCACACGACCAATCCGCCCCGCGTCGCTGCGGAAAATGAGGGGCATTGCAATGCGATGCACGACGCGATGGCCTTGTTGGCGCGCGCCGTCGATCAATGGATGGAGCCCATCGAGAACGACGAGCCGATATCCGGCGCGGCCGCGGTCGAATGGCTGCAAGAATTCATCCTTGAAGCGAAGAGATATCGTCGGCATCAAGATCAAACACAAACACGGGAGAACACATTGAAAACGGCGATCCTGGCGGACCGAAGATCAAGATTTAAGTTCAATTGAACGGAAATTCATGATAGAAGAGAGCGTGGAAATCGAAATGAAACTGAACGGCCGGGAGAGGATCGAGGGCGACACCGCCGAGGCAATTGTCGAACGAATGGCCCAGATGCAATGGCCGGAGGAGAAGCCGGCCGGCGGTGATTCGCTCGAATACATGGAAGCGGTCCGAGATACATTGAAGATTCAGGGCAAGCCCGACGTGCGGACGTGCTGCGCGGAACATTTCCTCGAACCACCTCGTCGCGGGCGTTATCAAGAGACTCCCGTGAAGGCACTCTCGATCCGGCAGCCGTGGATCGAATTGATCCTACAACAAAAAAAAACGCTCGAAATCCGAAGCTGGAAAACCGATCATCGGGGCGAGATCTTTATTCATTCGGCCTACAATCTCGATCGGGTGGCGTCGAAACGATATCCGATGCCGAAGCCGCAAACATCCGCGATCGTCGGCACCGTCAACATCGACGACGTGGAAGAGCTCAACGAACGGCGCTGGCGCGAGCTCGCCGGCCATCATCTCTCGAATTGGCCATGGGATCCGGATCGATGCCGGTATGGATTCTTGCTGTCGGGAGCGCGGGCGCTCGCGCTTGCGACTGTGTCTCGGGAAATCGTTTCTGTGGGAGGCGGAGTTAAAATCGTTAGCCGGCCGGAAAAGACTTTGACGATTCAATTCCGAGAATTCGAACGACCGAAGAAGGCGGCCGGATGCAACGGAAGGAATCAAAAACGATCACACTGCACGACGTTTCGCTCAAAGAGATCCACGATAAATTGCTCGCCGTTCTGAAAGAGGCGGAGGAGGGTTGACGTGACCCTTTAACCGGGATCCCTCCTATTTTGAGCCTATTCGACGTGCCGCGCAAAAAAGAATCCGTGGTCGAATGGGAACGGCGCATACTCTCGCCAGTTAAGAGGGCTCGTCGCTCGAAGTCTTGCTCAGATACACTTATGCCGCGATAGATTGCGTTAGAAAGCCACTAAACGATAACTATTACGGCGACATTTAGTCCGTATTTCAGCCTGGGTATATCCAGAGGGTGTTTTCTTCGGCCGACCAGCATCTCGCTATCAACACAGAATTATAAGCGTTGCTTGACTGCCCATCCTCGAACGCTTCTTCGCTGCCGTATTCCACTACCGCCTCATCCGAAATCACAACCACATGACCATCCGGCCGCCGGAGCAATAGGAGCCAAAGAGATCGCCACCGCTTTGCCAAGTCTCGCCGTTCAGAGCTTTCGCTACGGCATGTGCTGTTTTCGTCCATGTTGGTCCCCTTTTA
>CAVUYS010000077.1:0-109513 GCA_963745745.1 uncultured Spirochaetota bacterium
CCGATTGCCCCTCGGCGCTCAACTGCTCGGCGGCCAGCAGGCAGTGGTGCATCATCAGCAGCGTGCCCGACCAGGGTCACGTCCCGCCCTTCCCGGCGCACGACCCCCTTGCCGATGGGCACGGTGTAGTCGCCTTCCGGGATTTCGCTGGAGGCGTCGATGCTGCCGGACTCCGCGCGCAGCGCCCTTGGAGCCGTACAGCAGCTTGTGCTCGAAGATCAGCACGGGGTCGTCGTCGCGCACGGCCGAGCGCAGCAGCCCCATGGCGTCGTAGGCGGTGGCGGGGGCCACGACCTTGATCCCCGGGCAGGACAGGAAATAGCGTTTCCAGGTTCTGGGCGTGCTGGGCCCCGCGGCCGGTGACCCCCACCGGGGCGCGCATCACCAGGGGCAGGGTGAGCTTGCCGCCGGACATGAAGCGCATCTTGGCGATGTTGTCCACGATCTGGTCGGTGGCGCACAGCAGGAAGTCCCCGTACTGCACGTCGGCGATCGGGCGCATCCCCATGGCCGCCGCCCCGCAGGCCACGCCGAAGATGGCCGACTCCGAGATGGGGGTGTCGATCATCCGGTCGGGGAACTGCTTCTCCAGACCCAGGGTCACGGTGAAGGCCCCGCCGTAGCCCCCCGGGATGGCGATGTCCTCCCCGATGCAGAACACCCGCGGGTCGCGGGCCATCTCGCCGCGGATGGCTTCCCGCAGCGCCTCTGCGATGGACATCCTCATCGGGGCACCTCCATGGACACGTACAGGTCCTGGTACAGCGCCTCCGGGGAGGGTTCGGGGGCCTGTTGGGCGGCGCGGATGGCCTCCTGGATCTCTCGGGCCACTTCTTCCTGCAGGCGCTGGTCCGTCTGCGGGTCCAGGATAGCCGGCGTCCTGCAGAGCGCGACGGCAGGCCGGGATGGGGTCGAGGGCGGCCCAGTGCTCCTTTTCCTCCTTGCTCATGTAGTTGTTCGGATCGCGGCGGGAGTGGCCGCAGAGCCGGAAGGTCTTCAGCTCCAGCAGGGTGGGTCCGCCGCCGGAGCGGGCCCGCTGGAGGGCCTGGCGGGCGGCGGCGTACACCGCGAACACCTCCATGCCGTCGGCGATCGCCGAAGCCATTCCGTAGGCGCCGGCCCGGTCGGCCACGTTTTCCACTTTGCTGACCCTGGCATAGGCCGTGGAGGCCCCGTACAGGTTGTTCTCGCAGACGAACAGCGCCGGCAGGCCGTACACGGCGGCGGCGTTCAGCGCCTCGTGGAAGGCCCCCTCGTTGGTGGCCCCGTCCCCGAAAAAGCTCACCGCCACGCGCTTTTCCCCGCGCAGCTTGAAGGCCAGGGCCATGCCGGCGGTCACCGGCAGGTTGCCCCCCACGATGGCGATGGCCGGCAGCATGCCCCGGGACAGGTCGCCCAGGTGCATGCTGCCGCCCTTGCCCTTGCAGCAGCCGGTGCTTTTTCCGTACAGCTCGCCCATCAGGGCTTCCAGCGGCAGCCCCCGGGCGATGGCGTGCCCGTGCGGGCGGTGCGTGGAGGCGATCACGTCGTCGGCCTGCAGGGCGGCGCACACCCCCACCGCGCAGGCCTCCTGCCCGATGTACTGGTGCACCGTGCCGGGCATCTTGCCCTCCAGGAACAGGAAGCGGATCTGCTCCTCGAACTGGCGGATGACCAGCATGCTGCGGTACATGCCCAGGCACTTGTCCCGGCCCAGCTCGCGGAGAATCTCCGCGGTTCCCGGCGCGGCAGCCGGCGCAGTCGCCGGCGTCTTGCTTGTCTTGCTCATAGCTCCTCTTCCAGAATTCGCTTGATTTCCGCCAGGAAGGCCGCCCCCTGGGCCCCATTGATCGCCCGATGGTCGAAGCTCCCCGTGAGGGTAAGCGCGGAGCGCACCCGGAAGCTGCCGTCGTCGGAGACGGCGATCTCCTGGGCCAGGCGCCCCGCGGCCACGATGGCCAATTGGGGTACGTTGAGCACCGCGGCGAACTCCTCCACCGGGTACATGCCCAGGTTGGTGAGGGTGAAGCTGCCTCCGGTCACCTCGGCCCCGGCCAGGCCGCCGGCCTTGGCTTTGCCGGCCAGGAGCGACAGCTCCCGGTCGATCTCGCGGATGCTCTTTCCCTCCGCCTCATGGATCACCGGCACGTGCAGCTCCTCCCCGGCGGCCACGGCAATCCCGATGTGGACTTGGCTCTGCAGTCTGAGCAGCTCACCGGTGAAAGTGCCGTTCAGGCGGGGGTGACGGAGCAGCGCCCGCGCGCAGGCCCAGGCCAGCACCGCGTCCACGGCGACCTTCGTGCCGTCGGCGCGGCCATTCGCCTCGCGCCAGCTCCGCAGACGGTCGGCGCCGACGCGCACCTTGAGGTAGTAGTGCGGGACCTGGGTCTTGGCGGCCGTGACCGCCCGGGCCACCGCGCGCTGGTGCGCCGAAAGCGGCACCTCGCGCGCAGCCGCGGCGGCCGGCACAGCACCCTGCACGTAGGCCTCCAGATCGGCACGGGTGATCAGTCCGCGCGCCCCGGTGCCGTGCACCCGGGTCAGGTCCACGCCCCGTTTGCGCGCCAGGTTGCGCACCAGCGGGGTGGCCAGTACGCCTTCGGCGGCTGCTGCTTCCGGCGCGCTGGCGGCGGGCGCGGGCGCCGCGGCAGGGGCTTCCGCCGCGGCAGGGGCTGCCGCCAGCTTCCCGGCTCCGGGCACGGCAGCGGCCGTGGGGGCGGGCTCCGCCCGCTCCGGCGCCTTCGCCATCCCTGGCTTCGGCGGCCCTTCGGCCTCCATGCCTTGGCCCGCCTCCCCCAGCACGGCGATCACGGTGCCCGCCGAGATCATGCTCTCCGGCTCCCCGGCCAGGCGCAGGACCGTGCCGGCGGCGAAGCTCTCCACCTCCATGGTGGTCTTGTCGTTCTCCACCTCGCACAGCGCCTGGCCCTTGGCCACCGGGTCCCCGACAGCCACCAGCCAGCGGATCAGCTTCACCTCGTCCGTGGTCTGGCTCAGGCGCGGCATGGGTATTTCGACGGACATGAAACGCTCCTCCCGCGCGAACTCGCGCGCCGTCAGCCTTCCATCTTGAAGGGCTTGGGGTGGAACTTGGGCGCCACGCGCAGCCACGGGGTCTTGGGCCGCTCCATGTAGCCCCATTTCTCCAGGGCGCGGCGCAGCTCCTTGTTCTCCGGCTTGCGGGCGTAGTCCGCGATGGGCACTCCGGCCATGGCCGCGGCGATGGCCTGCTGCCAGGCCTGGGCGCCGGCGGTGTAGCCGTCCGGGTGCCCGAGCATGCCGCCGCCGGCGGGGATGACGATGTCCGTACCGTACTCGCCGATAGCAGGATCGGGGCCAGCCCCGGGTAGACGCCCGCGCACGGCATGGGGCAGATCGGCTTGATGTGGCCGAACGGGGCCAGCTTCACGTGCTGGCTGCGGATGCCCTCCTCCAGGCTCACCATCGGGATGCTGGACCAGTAGGTCGGGGTCAGCATCAGGTCGGCGCCGCACAGGCGGCACAGCTTGGCGAACACCGGCCAGGAGATGCTGCTTCATGGCCGCGATCATGTGCGAGGCGTGCAGCATGACCGGGACGTTGATCTTCGGGTCCTCGGTGATCTCGCGGAGGGCCGACAGGCCCGACCGAGTAGGTGATCAGCAGGCCGTTGGCGCCCAGCTCCACGGCCTTGCAGCGCCTTCTCGTGCATGCGCGACGGCTCGTCGGTGATGCGAGCACAGGTAGATCATGCGCTTGCCGGTCTTCTGGGCCGCCTTGTCGATGGCCTCCATCACGGCCTTGAGCGCGGTCCTGGTAGTTGTTGTTGTACACGTCGCGAGGTCATCTCGTCGTCCTTGCACATGTCCACGCCGCCGATGGCGGTCTGGTAGACCTGGTCGCCGATCTGCTCGGGGGTCATGCCCATCTTCGGCTTGATGATGTGCAGCGACAGCGGCCGGTCCTGGACGCCCGAGCAGCTCGCGGATGCCGGGCACGCCGAACTTCGGGCCCCTGAAATTCTTCAGCATGTCCTCGGGGAAGAAGACGTCCAGCAGGCGCAGGTCCGTGGGAGTAGGCGAAGCAGTTGCCGGCGATGGACAGCAGCATCATCGGCACGTTGTCGTCCCAGGCGCCGATCGGGAAGGCCAGCTGGACCACCGCGCTCTTGCGGAACTCGTCGCCGGACGGGATCTCGAAGTAGCCGACCATCTTGCCGGAGAGGTTCTCGCGCACCTCCTCGGTGTCCTCCTCGACCTTCTCCCAGGTGCCGGTGGAGCCCTCCAGGGCCATGGACTGGATCAGCGCGAAGTGGTCGATGAAGTCCACGCCGGGGAGGCGATCGTTCATGTAATAGGTGGCGACGATGTGCTTGTTGAGGTCGATCCCGTCGAGGGCGTGCTGGAAGATGATGGGGTCATGAACTCTTTCCATACTCGTTTCACTCCTTGGTTGGAATTTTCGGGCCTTTTTTCGTTTTCAGCCGCAGGCTCTGGTTCACGGCCTGCTCGATGCGGTTGACCTCATGGAGCACCTCCGGGCTGATCCGCGAGGCCACCAGGATGTACAGGGCGCGGATCAGGGTCAGCTGGGCCGCCATGGAGTTGGAGCGGGCGAAGTGCACGCGGTGCTCGTGGCAGGAGGTGATCAGGGCGGTGTGCACCAGCTCCGCCAGGGGGGAGCGCGGGTAGTTGGTGATGCCCACCGTGAAGGCGCCGCGGGCCTTGGCGGCGCGCGCCGCCTCCAGGACCTCGCGGGTGTTGCCGGAGTGCGAGAGGCCGAAGACCAGGTGGTTGCGGCGCACGTGCCCCGCGGCCAGCAGCATGCTGTAGGGATCCGAGAGGGCCTTGGCGTTGAAGCCCAGGCCGGAGAACATCACCTCGGCCAGCTCGCCCACCCCCCCGGAGCCCCCCAGGCCGAGGAAGTACAGGCGCTCCGCGCGGCCGATGCGCTCCGCCACCGCGATGATCGAAGGGAAGCTCACCGCGGCCTCCGTGGCCTGCAGGTTGGCCACCGCCTCGGCGAAGACCTTGCGGATGGAGAGCTGCGGGTCGTCGTCCGCGGCGAAGATCGGCAGCACCGTCTCGTCGGGGACCTGCATTTCCCGGGACAGGCCGATCTTCAGCTCCTGGAAGCTGCCGTAGCCGATGCGCGAGCAGAAGCGGGAGATGGAGGCGATGGAGGTGCCGATCCGCCGGGCGTACTCGTCGATCGGGGCGTTCAGCCCCGCGAAGTCCAGGGCCAGCAGATAGTCGGCGATCCGCCGCTGGATGGGGCGCAGATCGCGGTAGACTCCCTGGATGCTGGTCCGTACGGACATGGCCGGGAGTATATGAAAATAATTACCACTAGTCAATCTGGAAAGTTTGCAATTTGAAAGAAGATTTCAAAAAAAACTTGACAGCCCCAATGCCCTGATCAATAATGCTCCACGGGAGGAACCATGAGCCTGCAGCCCTACGCCGGGGAACCGGACATCCAGCGCCTGTTCGCCGCCTTCAAACGAAAGAAAGTCGACCGGGTCCCCAACTTCGAGGTCCTGATCGAGGACCAGCACGTGGAGAAGCTGCTGGGGCGCCACGCCGGCAACACCCTGTCCTACGGAGGCGACCCGGCCAAGGGCGTGTCCGAAGGCGAGGGGGCCCGGCCCATGAAGCCGGCGGACTACATCGAGCTGTGCCGGCTGATCGGGCAGGACGCCATCATCGTGGAGTCCATCTGGACCCCCTTCAAGAAGCGCCAGGCGGACGGCTCGGCCGGGGGTATGATCGCCGATCGCTCGATCAAGAACCGGCGGGACTGGAAGGAGAAGGTGGTCATCCCCGGGGAGGCGGACATCGAGGAAAAGATGGTTTTCGTGCGGGAGTACCGCCAGGCCATCGACCGCTCCGGAACCCGGATCGGCTTCTGCGTGCTCATGGCCGCCTACTTCCAGATGCTGTACGAGTTCGTGATCGGGCTGGAGGACACGATGAAGCTGGTCCACGAGGATCGGGACTTCGTCGAGGAGATGCTGGAAGCCAGCACCGAATACTGGGTGCGCTTCTGCCGGGCGGCGGTGGCCAATGGGGTGGATTTCATCTGGACCGCCGACGACGTGGCCTTCAAGACCGGGCTGTTCCTGCCCCCGAAGCTGATGCGGGAGATGTGGCTGCCCAGGCTGAAGCGCATCCACGAGCCGGCCCTCGCCGCCGGCAAGCCGGTCATGTTCCATTCGGACGGCAACATCGACGAGCTGGCGCCCATGCTGCTGGAGGCCGGGGTGGACTGCGTGCACCCGCTGGATCCCTACGGGGTGGACTACCGCGGCTTCAAGAAGAAGTGGGGGAGCCTGCTCTGCCTGGCCGGGAACATCGACATCGAGTTCCCCCTGGCCCACGGCACGCCGGAGGAGGTGGACCAGGACGTGAAGAAGCACATGGAGGTGATGAAGCCCGGGGGCGGCTACGTCTGCAGCTCCAGCCACTCCATCGTCAACTACATTCCCCACGAGAATGCCATTGCCATGTTCAACGCCATCCACAAGTACGGGGTGTACGAGGAAAAGAGCTGGGCGCTCAAACCCGCTGCGGGGGCCGCCGCCAGGGCCGCCGCCCCCCGAAAGCGGAGCCAAAGGCCGAGAAGATCCGCGAGCAGGATTTTCTAAAGAAGCTGAAGGACGACCACCACAAGAAGCTGTTCGACCAGGTCTACAGGGGCGACGCCAAGGGCATCGGGGCCGGCGTACAGGCCGCCCTGGCCTCGGGGCAGGACCCCCTGGACCTCATCGCCCGGGCCCTGACCCCGGCCATCAAGGCGGTGGGGGACAAGTTCTCCACGGGGGAGATGTTCCTGCCCGAGCTGCTCATGGCCGCCGGGGCCATGCAGGAGGCCATGAAGGTGCTCACCCCGCTGCTGCGCGGGCGCCCCGAGGCCGCCAGCAAGGGCAGGATCCTGATCGGCACCATCCAGGGGGACCTGCACGACATCGGCAAGAACATCGTGAAGGCCCTGCTGGAGGGCAACGGCTTCGAGGTGGTGGACCTGGGCATCAACAACGCCCCGGCCAAGTACGTGGAGGCCGTCAAGGCCCACCAGCCGCAGGTGGTCGGCTACTCCGGCCTGCTCACCACCACCCTGGCGGGCATGCCCGACCAGATCGCCGCCTTGAAGGAAGCCGGGCTGCGGGAGAAGGTCATCACCATCGTCGGCGGGGCGCCGGTGAGCGCCGACTTCGCCAGGCGCAACGGGGTGGACCTGTACGGCAAGGACGCCAACGAGGCGGTGAAGGTGATCGAGAAGGCCCTGGCCAGGGCACGGTAGCATGACCGGCAACGGGGAGCTGCTGCGCACCTTCGAGCTCTGCAAGACCTTTCCCGGCGTGGTGGCCGTGGACCGGGTGGACTTCGACGTGCGCCCGGGGGAGATCCACGCCCTGGTGGGGGAGAACGGGGCCGGCAAGTCCACCCTGATCAAGATCCTCGGCGGGGTCTACCTGGCGGACGGGGGCAGGATCGAGCTGGACGGGCGGGAGGTGTCCTTTTCCTCCACCCACCAGTCCCAGGAGAGCCAGATCTCGGTGATCTACCAGGAGCTCAACCTGGTGCCGGACCTGTCCGTGGCCGAGAACATCTTCATCGGCCGGGAACCCAAGACCGCGGGGCTGCTGATCAACTGGCGGCTCCTGAACGCCCGGGCCAAGGAGCTGCTGGACAGGCTGGAGGTGAACATCGATCCGCGGGCCTACGTGGCCGACCTGCCGGTGGCCGAGCGGCAGATGGTGGAGATCGCCAAGGCCCTGTCCTACCAGTCCAGGCTGATCATCATGGACGAGCCCACCGCCACCCTCACCGAGAAGGAGGTGCTGAAGATCTTCGAGATCGTGAAGGCCCTGCGCGCCCAGGGGGTGGCGATCATCTACATCTCCCACCGCCTGGAGGAGGCCTTCGAGCTGTCCGACCGGATCACGGTGTTGAGGGACGGGCGCAAGATCGGCACCAAGGACACCCGCCAGACCGACAAGGACGAGATCGTCGAGATGATGGTCGGCAAGGTGGTGAAGGAGTACTTCGCCGAGGCCGCGGCAGCCCGCCGATTCGCGGGAGGTGCTGCTGGAGGTGCGCGACTACTCCGTGGCCGACCACGTGGAGAACGTGAGCTTCCAGGTGCACAAGGGGGAGATCCTGGCCCTGGCCGGGGTCATCGGCTCCGGCGTGCACGGCCTGCTGCAGTCCCTGTACGGGGTGATCCCCAGGAAGGCGGGGGAGGTGCTCTTCGAAGGGCGCCAGGTGGCCATCGCCAAGCCGAAGGACGCCATCCGCCTGGGCATCGGCTACGTGACCGAGGACCGCAAGAACGCCGGCATCCTGCCGGACATGTCCGCCCTGCACAACCTGACCCTGATCATCATCCGCACGGTGAGCTGGCTGAAGGGGCTGTTCATCCGCGGGCGCGAGGAGATGGCCAGCTTCCAGCGCATGAAGCAGGCCCTGAACATCAAGCTGGCCGGGCCGGGGCAGCGGGTGATCTTCCTCAGCGGGGGAAACCAGCAGAAGGTCCTGATCGGCCGCACCCTGCTCACGGACTGCAAGGCCCTGATCCTGTTGGAGCCCACCCGCGGCATCGACGTGGGGGCCAAGGCGGAGATCCACCGCATCCTGCGCGAGCTGGCCGACCGCGGGATGAGCGTGATCCTGACCTCCTCGGAGCTTCCTGAGCTGGTGAACCTGCCGGACCGCTGCCTGGTGTTCTACAAGGGCCGCATCGCCACGGAGTTCACCCGGGCGAACATGTCCACCGAGAAGCTGGTCGCGGCCCAGATCGGGCACACCAAGGAAACGGCCCAATGATCCGATTCCTCAAGCTGTACGAGCGCTTCGGCATCCTGCTGTTCATCGTGGTCGGGGTGGTGTTCCTGTCCCTGGCCAGCCCGAACTTCTTGAAGATGGACACGATCCTCAACGTCATCGCCCAGGGCACCTACGCGGCGGTGGTCGGTTTCGGCATGACCCTGGCCCTCACCAGCGGAGGTTTCGACCTGTCGGTGGAGTCGGTCATGGCCCTGTCCAGCGTGCTGCTGGCGATCTTCATCCCCTTGCTCGGAATTCCGCTGGCCATCGTGCTGGCCCTGGCGGTGGCCTCGTTCGTCGGCCTGCTCAACGGACTGATCATCGCCAAGCTGAAGGTGAACCCGCTCATCACCACCCTGGCCATGCAGACGATCGTCAAGGGCGTGGCCCTCCTGGTCACGGGGGGGAAGATGGTCGTCATCAGGCAGAAGCAGTTCATGGAGCTGGGCACCGGCAGGACCTTCGGGGTGCCCAACCAGATCTACATCATGGTGCTGTTCTTCATCATCTTCTACGTCATCCTGTACCATACCTCGTTCGGCAGGCAGGTGAGCGCGGTGGGCTCCAACGAGACGGCCACCCGCATCTCGGGGGTGAACGTCGACCTGGTGAAGGTCGGCGTGTACATGCTGATCGCCTTCACCGCCGGGGTCACCAGCGTGATCCGCACCTCCCAGGCCCTGATCGGCCTGCCTTCGATGGCCGCCGGCTTCGTGCTGGTGGCCATCACGGTCACCATCCTGGGCGGCACCAGCCTGGCGGGGGGCCGGGGCAACCTGTGGGGCACCCTGCTGGCCGCCCTGTTCATTTCCATGGTCTATTACGGCTTGAACCTGATCAACCTGCAGATCTTCTACCAGATGCTGGCCGTGGGGCTGGTGCTGCTGATCGCCCTGTTCATCGAGGGGCTGCGCGTGCGCTATCTTCAGAGCGCCAAGGCCAAGGGAATCAAGGTGTAGGGAGGCCGCGGTGATCCTGAAGCAGCGCAACGTCCGGGTAGCCATCGCCAACCAATGGGACCGCTTCGGCCTGCCCTTCCTGCTGGCCCTCCTGGTCGTGGTCTTCTCCAGCCTCTCCGAATCCTTCCGCACGGTCTACAACCTGGTCAGCAACTTCCAGTTCGCGGCCATGATCGGGATCGGGGCCATCGGCATGGCCTTCTGCATCATGAGCGGGGATTTCGACATCTCCGTGGGCGCCATGTCCGCCCTGGTAGGGGTGCTGGGGGCCTCCCTGGTGCCCAGGTTCGGAGGCGGGGTCGGCGTGGCGGCGACCATCCTCCTGGCCACCGGGCTGGGATTCCTCAATGGCGTCTTCGTGACCAAGCTGAAGATCCCGGCCTTCATCACCACCCTGGGGATGATGTACATCTACCGTTCCCTGGCCTACATCTATACCAACAACACCCCGGTGTACATCAAGGATCCCTTCTGGCTGTTCCTGGGCAATGGGGTGGTGCTGGGCGTGCCGTTCGCCATCATCCTGATGGTCTTCTGCTTCGCGGTCGGGATCTACCTGCTGCGCAAGACCCCCTTCGGGCGCTACGTGGTGGCCGTGGGCACCAACAAGACCGCCGCCCGCCTTTCGGGCATCAATGTGGACAACATCAAGCTGGCGGTGTTCACCATGGTGGGGCTGTTCGTGGGCATCGCCTCGGTGGTCACCGCCGCCAACCTGGGCAGCGTCAATCCGGGCATGACCGGGCAGGGCTACGAGTTCCAGCTCATCACCGCCGTGGTGCTGGGCGGAACGGCGCTTTCCGGCGGCAACGGCAACCTGCTGGGGGCCTTCTTCGCCGCCATGATCGTCACCTATCTGAAGAACGGCCTGGGCATGAAGCAGGTCAACTCCTACTGGCAGTTCGTGGCCTTCGGGCTCGTGCTGATCTTTGCCGTGGGCATCAACAGACTAAAGTTCACCCTCCTGGGCATGAGGGAATCCTGAGGGTGGGCGAGAACAAGGAGGTAGGTTCGGCATCCCTCGCAACGGTTTAAACGTACTAAGGAGGCATTCGAAATGAGGAAGATCCGCTATCTGATCCTGGCGCTCCTGGTCGCGGCGGTCCTGCTGCCGGGCGCCGTTTTCGCGCAAGCGAAGACCATCGGTTTCGCCCTGTGGACCATGGAATACACCTTCTTCCAGGCCGTGGAGAAGGGCGTGCGCGACAGCTGCAAGGACCTGGGCTACAAGTACATCATGCTGGACCAGAACTCCGATCCCGTGAAGATGGTGCAGGACATCAACACCCTGGTCGGGCAGAAGGTCTCCGGCATCGTGATCACCCCGGTGGACCCGGGCGCCATCGGGCCGGCCGTGGAGAAGGCCCGCAAGGCGGGGATCCCGGTGGTGTGCGCGGACATCGGCAAGTCCGGACCGGTCAACGCCCTGCTGATCTCCAACAACTTCAAGGGCGGCGAGATGGCCATGCAGTTCATCGACCAGACCCTGAAGGCCAAGGGCATCAAGGGCAAGAAGGTGGGGGTCGGGCCCGTGCAGCCCCAGTGGACCTATGCCCGCCAGCGCGGCGAGGGCTTCAAGTCCATGGCCAAGAAGCTGGGCTACACGGTGGCCTCCGAGCTGGTCGTGAACCCGCCGGACGCCCAGGGCGGCTACGACACCATGCAGCAGATGATGAGCGCGGTCCCGGACCTGGTGGGGGTGTTCTACTGCAGCGGCCGCGAGGCGGTCGGGGCGGCCAACGCCATCAAGGCGTCCGGCAAGGACATCGTCGTGGTCGGCTACAACGGCGACCCGGAGGAGATCCAGGCCATGCGCGACGGCATCATGCACGCCGACATCGCCCAGCAGCCCTACAACATCGGCTATGACAGCGTGAAGCTGCTGAAAGACATCTTCGCCGGCAAGAAGTTCGAGGACGCGGTGGTCCCGGTCGACGTGGCCCTGCTCACCCCGGACACGATCGACGCCTTCCAGGCGGACTACGAAAAGAAGATGAATCGCTAGTCAGTAAAGGCAGGCCGCCCGGTCCATCCGGGCGGCCTTCTTTCCAAGAGCATGTCCAAGAAAGCAGCCGCCATCCTGTTTCCCGAGGTCAACCGCGCGGTCCTGGACGAGGTACCCGTCCCGGAGCCGGGGGAGCAGGAGGTGCTGGTCCAGATCCATTACTCCTCCATCAGCCCGGGCACGGAGCGCTGGTGCCTGACCGGCCGGCTGCAAACCCCTGACGGTCCGACGCCGGCCTTTCCCCACGTGCCCGGCTACCAGGCCGCCGGCGTGGTGGTGGAGGCCGGCCGGGCAGTGAAAAGCCTGAAGCCGGGGGACCGGGTGTTCAGCCGCAACTGCCGGGCCCCCGCCGGCTGGAAGGGCTCCTGGTGGGGCGGGCACGTGGCCCTGCACGTGGCCGAGGAGGCGGCCGTGATCCGGCTGCCCGAAGGGGTGGGGCTGCCGGAGGCCTCCGGTCTGCTGCTGGCCCAGGTGGGCTACAACGGGGCGAGCAAGCCGCCCGTGGCCGCGGCAAGCGTGGCTGCTGTAATCGGCGACGGCCTGGTGGGGCAATACGCCGCCCAGGTGCTGCGCCACCGCGGGGCGCACGTGCTGCTGTCCGGCCTGGCGCCGCTGCGTCTCTCGCTGGCCGGACAGTACAGCGCCGATGAGGTATTCGACGCCGCAGGCGGGGACTTCGGCGCCTTCGTCCGCCAACGCTTCCCCAAAGGGGTGCAGGTGGCGGTGGAGACGGCCAGCAGCGGCCGGACCATCCGCCAGGCCGTGGACCTGCTGGCCTACGGCGGGCACCTGGTGCTGAACGGCTTCTACCCGCCCTCCGAGAGCCTCCTGGACTGGCACTGGCTGCGCGGCAAGGAGCTCACGGTCCACTTCCCCAACTCCCGCAACCGGGAGCGCCTGGAGAGCACCCTGCGCCTGATCGAGCAGGGAGCCGTCAAGGTGAAGGAACTGGTCACGCACACGGTGCCGCCATCCGCGGCCGCGGGGCTCTTCGAAAAGCTGCTCGGCCCGGACGCCGATTTCCTGGGACTGCTGATCCAATGGAGGAACTGATATGCCTGGCAAGAACTACCTGATCTTCGACTTCGGGGCCTCCAGCGGCCGCGCCGTGGTCGCCGCCTATGATGGCAGGACTTTCAGCTTCGACGAGACGCACCGCTTCGAGAACCGGCCGGTGTTCGCCACGGGCACCTTCTATTGGGACATCCTGCGCCTGTTCTCCGAGCTGAAGATCGGCCTGCAGAAATCGGTCAAGAAGCACGGCCGCATCGAGTCCATCGGGCTGGACACCTGGGGGGTGGATTTCGCCCTGCTCGACCGGCGCGGCAAGCTCCTTGGCAATCCGGTCCACTACCGGGACGCCCGGCGCAACTCGGCAAGCGCGGAGGTGTTCAGCATCATGCCGGAGTACGAGCTGTTCCGGCTGGCGGGGGTGTTCACCCTCTCGATCATGGGGCTGTTCCACCTGTACGCCCTGAAGGCCGACGGGGCCTCGGAGTACCACAACGCCCACCGCTACCTGATGATCCCCGACCTGCTGCACTACCTGCTGACCGGCGAGGTGAGCAACGAATACGCCAACGCCACCACCTCGCTGCTGTACAACCAGACCGAGAAGCGCTGGGAGCCCAGGATTCTGGACGCCTTCGGCTTTCCCCGCAGCCTGTTCAGCGAAGTGATCCTGCCGGGCACCCGCATTGGCCAAGTTCAGGAGTCGGTCCGCGGCGAGCTGGAGGTGCCGGCCATCCCGGTGATCGCGGCGGCCACCCACGACACCGCGTCAGCGGTGGCCGGCGTGCCGGTGGCGGACACCCGGAAGAGCTGGGCTTTCCTGAGCATGGGCACCTGGGTGGTCGGCGGCATGGAAACCGAGAAGCCGGTCGTCACCGAGGCGGTGTGCAAGGCAGGCTGGGGGAACGAAGGCAACGCCCTGGGCGGCACCTTCCTGGCCAACAACATCAATGGCCTGTGGGTGATCCAGCAATGCCGCGAAAAGTGGGTGAAGGACGCCGCCAGGGACATCGGCTGGGACGAGGTGGTCCAGGCCGCCCAGAAGGCCCGCCCGATGCAGGCTTTCATCGACGTGGACCAGGCCTGTTTCGCCGCGCCGCAGCCCGACATGCCTCGGGTGATCGCCGACTGGTGCCGGGAAAGGGGCAGAAGGCGCCGGAGGGCCTGGGTCAGACCGCCCGCTGCGTATACGAGAGCCTGGCCCTGAAGTTCCGCTACCGCCTCCAGCAGGCGGCCGGTTTCGCCGGGAAGCGCCTGGAGATCCTGCACCTGGTGGGGGGCGGCACCCAGAAC
This sequence comes from uncultured Spirochaetota bacterium, assembly GCA_963745745.1. Classification (GTDB taxonomy): domain Bacteria; phylum Spirochaetota; class Spirochaetia; order SZUA-6; family DRHE01; genus MIBK01. Next base: position 14,055 of record CAVUYS010000077.1, read on the forward strand.
GTGCCGCTCTGCCAGTGGACCGCGGACTGCACGGGCATTCCCGTCGCGGCCGGACCCACGGAGACCACGGCGGCCGGGAACCTGCTCATGCAGCTGAAGGGCACCGGCGAGATCCGCAGCCTGGAGGAGGGCAGGGAGCTGGTGCGACGCTCATCGCAGGTACGGGAGCACCTCCCCGATCCCCAGGCGCGCGCGGCCTGGGACGAGGCCTTTGCGCGCTTTCTGAAACTGCTGGGCTGAGCGCCGGCCGCCGCCGACGGCCTCTTACTGCACGTACATGTAGTCCCGGTACTCCGCCTTGGGCACGCGCCGGAGGTCCAGCCACCAGGCCAGCTCCTCCAGGCAGGAGGAGACGTCGGCCAGCACCAGGGGATAGTGGTGGGCGTAGAAATTGTCCATGATGGTGTTCATCAGGTCGAGCACCTTCACGGGCTCCTGGTACAGGTGCAGGTCCCCCGCCCACCCCCGGCTGCCGGAGAAGGCCTTCTTGCCGGAGTCCAGGAAGCGCCCCGTGAAGTACAGGAAGTGGTCCAGCTCGCGGGCCAGGCGGAACACGGTCATGGGGCTGGCCCGGAACTCCACGTCGGTGATGGGCCCGCAGTCCTTCATGTGGGCCTGGTCGGAGTAGTCGGCGAAGTAGTGCCGCTCCAGGAGCACGCCCTTCTCGTTGGCCATGTCGAAGGGGGCGGTGCCGCAGTGCCAGATCATCAGGGTGTTGTCCTGCTGATCGAACTTGGGCAGGTCCATGAGCACCGTGGTCTGGTCGGTGAGCAGCTTGAGCACCAGCATGGACACGGTGCCGACCACGTCGGCCTCGCAGCCGCCCGGGGATCTTCAGGTTGTTGAGCAGGGCGTTGACCAGGCAGCCGGACATGCCCTTCAGCGGCATGAGCTTGGGCCAGCAGGAGAAGGCCACCCCGGACCAGTCGTGCTCCTCGGCCAGCTTCTTCACCGCCAGGAACAGGCGCACCGCGTACTCCACCTTGTCGGCGCCGATGCGCTGCCGCCGGCACAGCTTGTCCAGGGTGGCCAGCTCCGCGCGCACCTCCGCTCTCGGCCATCTTCTCGCCCAGGGCCATGACGTCCTCGATCTCGTAGTCCCTGGATCACGTCGACGCCCAGGTGGCGGAACAGGTCGCGGTTGTCCACCGTGTGGTTGATGTGCCCGTCGGCCAGCTTGCCGATCTGGGCCACCTTGGCGTTGGCCAGGTTCTTGATGGCCGCCAGGGCCTTGACCGTGATCTCGAAGCGGGGCAGGAACAGGGGGCCGTCGAGGGGGCCGAAGAACCACTTCACCTTCTTCGGGACTGCCCTTGAACATCTGGCGGGCGATGCCCATGTTCTGGCAGAGGTTCACGAACGAGGCCAGCGGCATGGGGCCCTCGTCGCGCGGCTCTTCCACCGCCCACAGCCCCAGGCGGGCGCGGGTCTTCATGAGCTCGTACACGTTGTCCCCGATGATGTAGGCGGGCTGGAACAGCAGCAGGAAATCCACGTCCTTGGCGTCCAGGTCCTCGCGGATGGCGCGGGCGTCCTGGACGCTCATCATGGGCTTCGGGTAGTGCACGCATTCGAAGCCCAGCTTCCGCCCCAGGGAGTCCAGCTCCTTCTGGTAGCGGGCGAAGGTGTCCAGGCCGGCCTTGGAAAAGCCGTCCATGAATCCGGCGGCGAAGCCGATCCTGAGCATTTTCATGACTCCTCCTGTTTTGACAATTCTATGCGACCTGCTACAATTGTCAACGATGGATCGGCGGGTGGACGGGGAGGCGCCGGGGCTGGAGGCGCGGATCGAGGCGCTGGCCCTCGAGCGCAGGCAGCAGGCCGAAAGCCTGCGGCCATTCGACGCCAATGCCTGGCTCGGGGAGCCGGCCGGCTTCCCGCTGGCCCGGGAAATGCAGCCGCCCGAGCTGCTCCGGGCTCTGCGGGGCTGCGGCATCCAGGCGGCGCTGGTATCGCATTGGGCGGGGCTGAGGGTGGCCCCGCAGGCCGGCAACAGCGCCCTGGCCCAGGCCCTGGGCGGAGCCGGCGACGCCCTGCGGGCCTGCTGGACCGGGCTCCCGCTGTTTCCGCGGGAAGGGGGACCCCTTCCCGGCACCGGCCAGGCCGCGGTTGGAGCCGTGCGCCTGTTCCCGCGCTCGCACAACTTCCCCCTGGCTTCCTGGGCGCTCGGGGAGCTGTGCTCCTGGCTGGCCGAACATTGCCTTCCGCTGTTCCTCTGGCACGTGGAGATCGACTGGCCTTCCCTGCACGCGCTGGCGGTGGCTTTCCCTCGCCTGGCCATCGTGGTGGAGACGCAGACCCAGAAGATCCTCTACCAGAACCGGGCCCTGTTCGCGCTGATGAAGGACTGCCCGAACGTGCACGTGGAGACCTCGAACCTGGCGGGGGCGGATTTCCTGCGCTGGGCCGCCCGGGAGTTGGGGGCCCGCCGGCTGCTGTTCGGTTCCTTCCTGCCCGTGAACGACCCCTGGGTCGCCCTGGGCATGATCCTGGAGGCCGACCTGTCCTGGGAGGAGAAGCGCCTGGTGGCCGGGGACAACCTGCGGCGGCTCCTGTCGGAGGCGCGGGGGTGAGCGGGCCCTTCATTGTGGACGCCCATGCCCACACCGGGGCCATGAGCATGTTCTTCTGCCCGGAGTCGGGCGCCGCCGAGCTGCTGGCCCGCATGGACCGCCTGGACATCCAGTGCTGCCTGAACGCCGGCAGCTGGACCTACTTGATGGGGGGAGGCGGGGAGGAGCTGGAGGGGCTGCGGCGGGAGCACGAGGCCTCCGGCGGCCGGCTGCTGTACCTGGGGGTGTACGATCCCCGGCGCGGGCGGGAGGCCTTGAGGGAGCTGGACCAGGCCTGCCGCCGCCCGGGCCTGGCCGGCATCAAGATCCACCCGACCTTCCACCGCACTCCGGCGGAATCCCCCGGTTACGAAGCGTTGTGGCGCTTCGCCGAGGAGCACGACCTGACCGTGCTCAGCCACAGCTGGAGCTCCTCGGAGCACAATCCGGCGCAGGCCCTCTCCCTGCCGGGCCGCTTCGAGGTCTGGGTGCGGCGCCACCCGGGCGTGCGCCTGGTGCTGGCCCACGCGGGCGGGCGCGGAGACGGGCGGGCCGAGGCGGTGCGCCTGGCCCGGGAGCACCGCAACGTGTACCTGGACCTGGCCGGGGACATCTTCTGCTACCGGCTGGTGGAAAGCCTGAGCGGCGAGCTGCCGCCCAACAAGCTGCTGTTCGGCAGCGACTTCCCCTGGCTGGACCCCCGGGCCAACCTCAGCCGCATCCTGCTGGCGGAGATTCCCGCGGAGGCCAAGCGGCGGATCCTGCGCGACAACGCCCAGGAGGCCTATCAGCTCAATCTGCCGGGCTGAAATCCAGCCGGCGGCTACCTCATCGTGTATCCGCCGGTGGCCAGCAGGTGCTCCCCGGTAACGAACCCGGACAGGTCGGAAGCCAGGAACAGGGCCACCCGGGCCACTTCCTCCGGCTCCCCGATGCGCCCCAACGGGGTGCGCGAGGCAGAGTGCCCTTTCGACCTCGGCCGCGGCCTGCTCTTCGCCCAGCAGCATCGGCGTGCGGATCGCCCCCGGGCAGACGGCGTTGCAGCGGACACCGTAGGGCCCCAATTCCAGGGCGATGGCCCGGGTGAGGGCGATGAGCGCCGCTTTGGAGGCGCCGTAGGCCGCCTCGCCCGGAAAGGCGGCCACCCCGGAATCGGAGGCGATGTTGATGATCCGCCCGCCGCGGCGGCCGGCCATGTGGCGGGCGGCGGCCTGGGAAACCAGGAAGGCGCCGCGCACGTTGGTGCCCAGCTGGCGGTCCCACTCGGCGCAGGTCAGCTCCAGGAAAGGCACCGCCTTGAGCACCCCCGCGCAATTCACCAGGACGTCGATCCTCCCGAAGCGCTGCAGCACTTCCGCCACGACGCTGCGGACCTGGCTTTCCGACAGCACGTCCAGCAGGAAGGCGGCAGCCGTGCCTTCCCGGGCTCGGATCAGCGAGGCTACGGCTTCCGCCGCCGGCAGGTCCTTGTCCGCCAGTGCCACGACCGCGCCTTCCGCGGCGAACAGCCCGGCGATCGCCCGGCCTATACCGCCGCCCGCCCCCGTGACCAGCGCCACCTGCCCCTTCAGCATCATGTCCTGACCTCCCGGAAGAAGCGCAGCGCGCTCATGCCCGCCGCCTGCGCCGCCTGGATGCCGACCTCCGAATCCTCGACCACCGTGCACAGTTGCGGGGCCGCGCCGAGCCTGGCGGCGGCCTGCAGGAACAGATCCGGGTGGGGCTTGCCGCGGGTCACGTCCTCGGAGCTGACCACCACGTCCACCTCGATGCCGAAGCGCTCCATCACCGGCAGGATCGAGGGGCGCGAGCTGCCGCTGGCGATCGCGGTCCTGAGACCCGCGGCGCGCAGGACCCGCAGCAGCGCCAGGTTTTCCGGAATGGGGGTGACCAGGTGCTGGTGGCGCGGGGCCAGCTCGTTCTTGCGGGCGTAGATGCGCTCCACGTCCGCCTGCACGCCGGCCTGCCGGCAGAACCAGCGGATCTGCTCCCTGCCGGTCATGCCGGCCTGGTAGTAGAAGCGCTCGCGGTCCAGGGGAACGCCGACCTCCGCCAGCGCCTCCCGGTAGCTGGCGAAGTGGGCTGGCATGGTGTCCACCAGCACCCCGTCGAAATCGAAGATGTAGGCCCGGCCCGGATCCTCGGCGGGGCCCTCGGCCGGGCGCCCGGAGCCGGCGGCGTTCACGCGCTGGCCTCCAGCACCTCCCGCACGGCCCGGAGGATGTCCTGGACCTGCGGGACCACCTCCTGCTCCAGGGCGGGGGCGAAGGGGATGGGCGTGTCCGGCAGGCAGACCCGCCGCACGGGGGCCAGCAGGTGGAACAACCCCCGGTCGGCCAGCAGCGCCGCCACCTCGGCGCCGAAGCCGCAGGTGATCACGTCCTCGCTGGCGATCACGGCCCTGCCGGTGCGGGCCACGGAATCCAGGATGGCCTCCTGGTCCAGGGGGGCCAGGGTGCGCGGATCCAGCACCTCCAGGCTGATGCCCTCTTTGTCCAGTTCGGCGGCGGCGGCCAGGGCCTTGTGCACCATCAGCCCCGTGGCGACCACGGTCAGGTCCCTGCCCGGCCGCTTGATCTCGGCCCGGCCCAGGGGTATCAGGTAGTCCTCGTCTGGCGCGGGCCGGTAGGCCGTCCCGAGGGAGTCCACCGCGGTCTTGGCCTTGCCTCCCGGCGAGGCCCCGCCGTAGAGCATCTTGTGCTCGAGCACCACCACCGGGTTGTCGTCGCGGATGGCGCTCTTCAGCAGGCCCTTGGCGTCGTAGGGGGAGGAGGGCATGAGCACCTTCAGCCCGGGGTGTGCATGAACCAGGCCTCCAGGCTCTGGGAGTGCTGGGCCGCCCTGCCGGTGGCCCCGCAGGGGGCGCGCAGGACCATGGGCACCGCCACCTGCCCGCCCATCATGAAGCGGATCTTGGCCGCCTGGTTGCAGAGCTGGTCCATGCCGCAGGCGATGAAGTCGTTGAACTGGATCTCCACCACGGGGCGCAGCCCGGTCATCGCCGCCCCGATCGCGGCCCCGATCATGGCCGCCTCGGAGATGGGCGTGTCGCGCACCCGCTGGCTCCCGTAGCGGGCCGCCAGGCCCTCGGTCACCCGGTAGGCGCCGCCGAACACCTCGATGTCCTGCCCCAGCAGCACCACCGCCGGGTCCCGGTCCATCTCCTCGATCAATGCCTGGCGCAAGGCGCCCACGATTTTCGTCTGCATGCCCTTCAGCTCCTCAACCTTCCGCGTAGATATACCGCCGCCAGGACCCGGGCTGCGGATCCGGGCTTGCTTCGGCGAAGCTCACCGCATCGGCGATCTCCCTGTCCGCCTCCCCTTCCACGGCGGCCAGCTCGGCCTCCGGCGCTCTCCACTCGGCGGCCAGGCGCGCCCGCCAGGCCGGCAGCGGGTCGCGCGCGCGCCAGGCCTCCAGCTCCTCCTTGGTCCGGTAGCCGGCCGGCTCGAAGCGGGAATGGCCGCGGAAGCGGTAGGTCTTGCACTCCAGCAGGCTGGGCCCCTCCCCCCGGCGCGCGCGCGCCAGGGCCTCCCCGGCCGCCTCGTACACCGCCTGGGGGTCCATGCCGTCCGCCACGCGGCCCGGCATGCCGTAGGCCGCCGCGCGCGTCGCGATGTCCTGGACCGCGGTCACGCGCCGGTAGTGAGTGGAGAAGCCGTACAGGTTGTTCTCGCAGACGAACACCACCGGCAGCTTCCACACCGCCGCCAGGTTCAGGGCCTCGTGGAACACGCCCTCGTTGGCCGCGCCGTCGCCGAAGAAGGCCACGGCCACCCGGCCGTTGCCCAGGTACTGCGCGCTCCAGGCCGCTCCCACCGCGAGGGGGATGCCGCCGGCCACGATGCCGTTGGCCCCCAGCATGCCCACGCCGAAGTCGGCGATGTGCATGGAGCCGCCCAGGCCGCGGCAGCAGCCCGTGTCCTTGGCGAACATCTCGGCCATCACCGCCCGGAGGTCCGCGCCCTTGGCGATGCAGTGGCCGTGCCCGCGGTGGGTGGAGGATACGTAGTCCTCGGCTGCCGAGGTGGGCGCACACCCCGGCGGCCACGGCCTCTTCGCCGTTGTACTGGTGCATGCTCCCGGGCATGGCCCGGGTGGAGAACAGGCGGAAGAGCTTCTCCTCGAACTTGCGGATGCGCACCATCGTGCGGTACAGGCCCAGGGCGATTTCGCGATCCATCAGGCTTCCTCCAGGGCGACCAGGCGCACGGGGCAGGAGTCCAGCCCCGCGATCGGCAAGGCCAGGATGAAGAGCGTGAAACGCCGCCGGCGCAGCTCGTCCAGGTGGGCGGCGAACTCGATGATCGGCACCTGGTGGTCCATCAGCAACTGGTGGATGGGCTGGTTGGGCGCGCCCTTGATCTCCAGGCCGGAGGCGTCGGAGCCGACCAGGTTGACGCGCTTCTCCAGCACCAGCCAGCGGGCCGCCTCCAGGTCCAGGTAGGGCCGCTCGTGGGCGCGGGCGGTGCGGTACAGCCGGTCGCAGCCGAAATGCAGCAGCACGGCGTCCCCCGGGCGGATGTCCTGTTCCTGCGCGGACAGCTCGGCGAGGGTCACGGCATCCCCGGGCAGCTTGTGCCGGAAGTCCAGCAGCACCGCGGGGCTGACCAGGCGCTCGAGCGGGAAGCTGCCCGCGTCCAGGCCCCGCCGGTTGTGGTGGTAGGGGAACTCGACGTGCGTGCCGCAGTGCGAGGACATGTGGATGTTCTGCAGTATGTACCAGACGTCCTTGTCCTTGGGGTACTGCGGGTACAGCTCCGTGGTGTCGTGCGTTTCCAGCGCCAGCGGGTACTCCTCCTGGCCGGGCAGCAGGGCGTGGCTCAGGTCCACGATCCGGTAGCCGGGGAGGGGAGCGGGAGGCGGGAGGCGGTCGTCGTCCAGGTTCAGCTCCTTTCGGGCAGCCGCAGGAGCTTCTCCATGCGGCGGTTGACCTGCTCGTAGTCGCGCGGGGCTCCGCGCAGGCGGGCGGCCAGCAGGTACATGGCGTCGATCAGGCAAAGCTGGGCCACGCGGGAGCTCAGGGCGGTGACCGTGACCCGGGTTTCCGGGAAGGAGGTGCAGAAGAAGAAGTCCGACAGCCGCGTGCAGCGGGGAGCGCAGGTAGTTGGAAATGCCGATGGTGAGCGCCCGGCCCTCGCGGGCCAGCTCCAGCGCGCGCACGGTGGCCAGCGAGCGCCCGGAGTGGGACAGGCCCACGGCCACCTCGCCCTGCCTGGCGGTGGCGGCGCGGAAATAGACCTCGCTGGGATCGGAGAGGGCCTGGGCGGGCACCCCCAGCAGGGAGAAGCGCATGGCCGCGTCCCGGGCCAGGATCCCGGAGGAGCCCACCCCGAAGAACAGCAGGGCGCGGGCCCGGACCATCCGGCGGACGGCCTGGGCCAGGGCCGCCGGATCCAGCAGCTTGAGGGTGTCCTCCAGGCTCTGGCGGTTGCCCAGGAACACCTTGGTGACCAGCTCGGCGTCGGAATCCTCCGCCTCGATGGCCTTGTAGAAGTAGGCGGGCGGCACGGCCCGCTCGCGGGCCAGCTCCAGCTTGAAGTCCCTCAAGCCGGCGAAGCCCGCCTTGCGGACCAGCCGGCTGACCGCGGCCACGCTGGCCGATGCGCCGGAGGCGATCTGCTTCACCGAAAGGCCGGGAATCCGCTCGGGGGAGGCCAGGATGTAGTCCGCCAGCCTCCGCTCCACCGCCGAAAGCTGATTATAGAGGGAATTGAGGGTCAGCTCCACGCTGGGCATGCCCGGCCGCACCTTTCTTGAAAAGTATTTCCAAATCTATTGATGAATTCAGTAACAGATTTACAATTCGGCGTCAAGCCGTGCGGCGCCCTGCCGCGCCCTCCTGCGCCGGTTGACCAGGCGGCCTCCCCTTGACCCGGGGCGCGCTGCCGTGGTAGTTTCGCCGGATGTACGCTCTGGTGGACATAAAAGGCAAGCAGTACAAGGCCGAAACCGGGGCCTTGCTGAAGGTGGATCTTTTCGACAACAACGCCGGGGACACCCTGGAGTTCGCGTCGGTGATGCTGGTGAGCGGGGAGCAGGGCACGAAGGTGGGACAGCCGTACCTGCCCGGGGTCACGGTCAAGGCCGTGGTCCAGGAGCACGGCCGGAGCGCCAAGATCCGCGTGTTCAAGTACAAGAAGCGGAAGAACTACCGCCGCACCCAGGGTCACCGGCAGAGCTTCACTCTGCTCAAAGTTCAGGAAATCGCCGGGCTGTAGGGTTCCCGTGATCCGCCTGAGCCTGCGGTTGCGGGCCGACGGTTGCCTGCGCGAGCTTTTCGGCCTCCGGGCATGCCGGGGCCGGGCCGCAGGGGCCGGGATCTGGTGTGCGCGTCGGTGACGGTGCTGCTGCGGACCACGGCCCGCCTGCTGGCCGCCCAACCCGACCTGCGAGGTGAGCGGCGCAGGCGCCGGCGGAGGGGGAAATGCGGCTGGCCCTGGAGCCGCCTCCCGAGAAGGGCGCAGGGAGTGGGTGCGCGGCGTGACGGCCACCCTGGTGGCCGGGCTAGCGGACCTGGACCGGGAGTTCCCCGGCCGGCTGAAACTGGAAGTAGGAGAGGAAGGCAATGGCACATAAAAAAGGCGGCGGGAGCGCCAAGAACAACCGCGACTCCAATGCCCAGCGGCTGGGCGTCAAGCGTTTCGGCGGCGAGCAGGTGAGCGCCGGCTCCATTCTGGTCCGGCAGCGCGGCACCCGTTTCCACCCCGGCCAGAACGTGGGCAAGGGCAGCGACGACACCCTGTACGCCAAGGTCGACGGCAAGGTCCTCTTTCTTCAGAAGCGCGGGAGGAAGCTGGTCAGCGTCCAGCCCTGAGCGTGGAGAGGTTCGTCGACGAAGCCCTGATCGAGGTTTCCTCCGGCGACGGGGGGCCAGGGTCCGTGCACTTCCGGCGGGAGAAGTTCATTCCCAAGGGCGGTCCGGACGGGGGTGACGGCGGCGACGGCGGGAGCGTGCGGTTCCTCGTGCGCCTGAATCTGAAAACCCTTTCGCACCTGGCCATGCAGCGGGTGTTCCGGGCCGAGAGCGGCCGCCCCGGCGGCGGGAACCGCAAGCACGGCCGCGACGGTCGCGACGTGGAGATCGCGCTGCCGCCCGGAACGCTGGTCAAGGACGCGGAGTCCGGCCGCCTGCTGGCCGATCTGTCGGCCAGCGGCGATTCCTGGCTGTGCCTGCAGGGCGGGCGCGGAGGCAGGGGCAACTGGCACTTCCGCTCGCCCACCCGCCAGGCGCCGCGCTACGCGCAGAAGGGCCTGCCCGGGGCCACCCGGCGCCTCGCCGTGGAGCTGAACCTGATCGCCGACGTGGGGCTGGTGGGCCAGCCCAACGCCGGCAAGTCCACCCTGCTGGCCGCGCTGACCAACGCCCGGCCCAAGATCGCCGCGTATCCCTTCACCACCCGCAGCCCGTACATCGGGGTGATGCGCAACGGGGATGCCGAGCTGGTCATCGCCGACATCCCCGGCATCATCGAGGGGGCCTCCACGGGGGCCGGATTGGGCCTGCGCTTCCTGAAGCACGTGAACCGCACCCGGGCCCTGGCCTTCCTGGTCGACCTGGGGGACGCGGAGCCGGGCGCGGCGCTGGAGGTGCTGCGCCGCGAGCTGGGCGCCTACGACCCGGCGCTGCTGTCCCGTCCCCGGCTGGTGGTGGGGACCAAGCTGGACCTGCCGGAAAGCGGCGAGCGCCTGCGGGAGCTGGAGGCTGCGGCGGCGGGGGAGCGGGTCCTGGGCATTTCGGTCTGGAACCGGCAGGGGCTGGAGGAGCTGGCCCGGGCGCTGGTGGAGCTGGGCCGGGCATGAGGCTGGCCATCCTCGGGGGCACCTTCAATCCCGTGCACGTCGGGCACCTGTTCCTGGCCGAGGAGGTGCGCAGCCTCCTGGGCTACGAGCGCATCCTCTTCGTGCCCGCCAACATCCCGGTGCACAAGTCCATGCCCGTCGAGGTGGGGGCCCGGCACCGCCTGGCCATGCTGCGCCTGGCCCTGGCCGGCAGCAGGGACTTCCAGGTGGAGACCTGCGAGCTGGAGCGGGGAGGCAACTCCTACTCCATCGACACGCTGGAGCACGTGCTGCGGCGCTATCGCCCGGAGGGCCGCCCGGGCCTGATCATCGGAGAGGACCTGGTGGAGGGTTTCCCGGCCTGGAGGCAGGCCGCGCGGCTGGCGGAGCTCGCCGAGCTGATCGTGGCCCGCCGCGCGGCCACCGGCCGGCCGGCCGCGGCGCCCGACTGGCCCTTCCCGGCCAGCCTGCGCCGGATCGAGAACCTGCTGCTGCCCGTCTCCTCCTCGGAAATCCGCCGCCGGCTGGCCGCCGGCAGGCCGGTCCGGCACCTGGTGCCGGAGCAGGTGCTGCGCTACATCCGGCGCCGCCGGCTGTATGCGTAGGGACCGGCTGCCGGGGGCCCGGCGGCAGGAGGCGCGGGACTGCGCGCGCCTGGTGCGGGAGCGCCTCGGCCGGCGGCGGGCCGGGCATTGCCGGCGCACCGCGGTGCTGGCCTCCCGGCTGGCCCGTCGCTTCGGCCTGGACCGCGGCCGGGCCTACCTGGCCGGGCTGGCCCACGACCTGGCGCGCGAGCTGCCCGAGGCGGAGCTGCTGCGCCTCTGCTGCCGAGGACGGAGCGCCGCTGGAGTCCTGGGAAACGGAGCGCCCGGTGCTCCTGCACGGCAGGGCGGCCGCGGTGCTGCTGGGCCCGGCTTTCGACCCGGAGGTCCGGGAGGCGGTGGCGGACCACGTGACGGGCCGGCCGGGCATGTCCGCTCTGGCCCGGCTGGTGTACGTGGCGGATTTCCTGGAGCCCGGGCGGGGCTTCCTGAAGCCCGCCGAGCGCCGGAGGGTGCTGGGGCTGGCGCTGGACGGGCAGGTCGCCTGGGTGGCGGACAGGGTGTTCGAGTACCTGCGCGGGGAGGGCCTGGCCATCGCGCCGCCCGCCCTGGCCTTGAGCGAGGAGTTGAAGGGGCATGCTGCGACGCAAGCGCAAGTGGGATAAGAGCCTGTTGGTGCTGGGGCTGATCATCGCCGTGGTGCTGGCCTCGGCGGTCCTCGCTTCTCCTGCAGTACCGCACCGACCCGCTGTCCGAGGCCTTGAAAAAGGACGCCCCGCTCTGCTTTCTGTTCGCCGTCAGCGGCGACCAGGACTACCGCTTCTTCGAGGTGCTGCAGTACCATCCCCGCACCCATCGCGGGGCCGTGCTCTTCCTGCCGGGGAACGTGGGGCTGATCATCGAGAGCCTGAAGAAAGTGGACCGCATGGACGTGCTGTACCGCTACGGCTCGATCGGCGCGCTGAAGGCGAAGGTGGAGCAGATCACCGGCCTGTCCATCCCCTTCTACTTCGAGCTGCGGGAGCAGGACGTGGTGTCCGTGGTGGACCTGCTGGGCGGCCTGGAGCTGTTCATCCCCAATCCGGTGGAAGCCGCGGTGGGGGAGCGCAAGGTGCTGCTGCCCTCCGGCTCCGTGATGCTGGACGGGGACAAGATCCGCGATTTCATCGCCTACCGGGACCCCCTGGAGCCGGAAACCGACTGGGTGGGGCGCAAGCAGAAATTCCTGCAGTCCCTGCTGAAGGCCCTGGGGGAAAGCGACCTGATCCTGGACCCGGGTCCCTTCGCCGCGCTGCGCCGCCTGGTATCCACGAACCTGGGCTCCCGCTCCCTGGCCGCCTTGCTGCGGGAGCTGGCCCGCCTGGAGAGCGAGAAGCTGGTCTTCCAGCGGGTGCTGGGCAGCGAGCGCACCGTGGACGGCAAGGAGCTGCTGTTCCCGCATTTCGAGGGACAGCTGCTGAAGGAGATCGTCAAGCAGACCGGCGAGACCATTGCCAGCGCGGAGCCCGGCCTGGAGGAGGAGCTGACCGTGGCCCTGGAGATCCTGAATGGGACCTCCGTGTCCGGCCTGGCCCGCCGGGCGGCCAGCGTGTACCAGAGCTTCGGCTACGAAATCGTGGCCCTGGGCAACGCCGACAGCACCGATTACCTGAACACCGTGGTGCTGGACCGCAAGGGCCGCCTGGAAGTGGCCCAGAAGGCGGCGGAGCTGATCCGCTGCCAGCGGGTCTATTCCCGGTTGAGCGAGGGGGGGGACCTGACGATCGACGTGACCCTCATTTTAGGGAAGGATTTTGATGGAAGATACTGCAAGAACTGACGCGCTGGCCGTGGCCCGACTGCTGGAAGAGCATCGCGGCGAGGACGTGGTGGTCCTGGACGTCGGGGAGGCCGCCGGCTGGACCGATTACTTCGTCATCGCCACCGTGGCCAGCTCGGTGCGCCGGCGGGGGGTGCTGCGCGCCGTCGGCGCCTACCTGGAGGCCCGGGACATTCCCCGCCTGAACCCTCACCGTCGCCAGGAGGAGGAGGGGGAAGGTTGGATACTGCTTGATTGCGGGCGGATGGTGATCCACCTGATGGACCCGGAAGCCCGCGCTTTTTACGAGCTGGAAAAACTCTGGTTCAGGAGCCAGGCGCTCTACTCGTCGAACTCGTCGAGGTCCAGTTCCTCGTCCTCGTCGTAGTCTTCGTCCTCGTCGGCGAGATCCTCTTCTTCTTCCTCGCTTTCCTCCTCCTCGAAGGCCTCGTCCTCGTAATCCTCGTCGAGGTCCTCGTCGAAGTCCTCTCCCTCCTCTTCCTCTTCCTCTTCCTCTTCTTCCTCTTCTTCTTCCTCTTCGAAGTCCTCTTCCTCGTAATCCTCTTCTTCGTAGTCCTCGAAGTCGTCCTCGTTCTCGTAGAGCTCCTCGTCGCCAAGGTCCTCGAAATCATCCCCCCCGGCCCGCAGGTACTTTCGCCCGCCGGAATCCTCGTGGGAAAGCTCTCCGTGCTTGGACATATGCTCCTCGCTCCCAGGAATAATTCAGGGAAAAACCAATTCAATCTATGGTCATGTTTCGATTTCTGTCAACTGTTTTTTTCTCCAAAATTGACACAATCCGCTTTTTCCGCTACTATGCGCAGCACTTGGTCCCGGATCTTTGGCATCGGCTTTCTCCCCCTTTAACCCCGCTCCCTTGCGCGAGCAGGCGGCCGGGGATTAAAATGGGTTGCCCGATGAGGAGGACTCCATGGAGATCACGGACATCCGCATCAAGCAGGTGAGCACGGAGGGCAAGCTGAAGGCATACGTGACGGTCACCTTCGACGACTGTTTCGTGGTGCACAATCTGAAGATCATCTCGGGCAAGGCGGGCACCTTCATCGCCATGCCGAGCCGGAGGACCAAGACGGGAGAGTACAAGGATATCGCCCATCCGATCAACTCCGATTTCCGGCAGTCGATCCAGGCGAAGATCATCGCGGAGTACGAGCGGGTGCGAGAGCTGGGGGGCGGGGAGCAGGCCACCACCTCCGACGAGGACGATGGGACGTAGGCAAGCGGTAAGCCACCGGTCTTTGGTACCGGCATTACGCAGGTTCGAATCCTGCCGTCCCAGATACACTTATAAGGAGTAAACATGGAGCAGAAGACTTTGAACGCCGAAAGCCGCCCCAAGCTCGGCAAGGGCGAATCCGGCAGGCTGAAGCGGCGGGGCAGGATCCCCGCGGTGATCTACGGCCACCAGGAGCCGCTGGCCGTGAGCATCGACGCGCACGAGTTCGACACGAAATTCCACCACATATCCGAGAGCACGATCATCCGCCTCGCGGTGGGCGGCCAGGAGCGGGAAGTGCTGATCCGCGACTTCCAGGAGGATGCGGTGGGCGGCCAGGTCACCCACATCGACTTCTACGAGGTGGACAAGAATCGCCTCCTGCGCACCAACGTCCGGGTGGAGCTCACCGGCGCGCCCGTGGGAGTGAAGGAGGGCGGCCTGCTGGAGCACTTCGTCCACGAGGTGGAGGTGGAGTGCCTGCCGGCCAGCCTCCCGGAGAAGATCCTCCTGGACGTGAACGAGCTGCGCCTGGGAAAGAGCCTGCACGTGCGCGAGCTGCCGCCGGTGGAGGGGGTCAGGTTCCTCAACTCCCCGGAGCAGGTCGTCTGCGCGGTCGTGCACAAGCGCGTGGAGGTCGAGGCCCCGGTCGCGGCCGCCGTCCCGGCGGAGGGCGAGGAGGCTGCCGCTGCGGCGGAAGGCGAGGAGGGCGCCGAGACTCCCGCGGAGGAATAGGCTGCTCACGGTCGTGGGGCTGGGCAATCCCGGCCCCCGGTACCTGGATAGCCGTCACAACGTCGGTTTCCGGGTCGTCGAGCTCGCCGCCCGCGGGTTGGGGATCAAGCTGCGCCGGCCGTGGCTCAGGGGTTACCGCCTGGGCCAGGCCGCGCCGGAGGGCAGGCGCCTCCGCCTGGTCCAACCCCTGACCTACATGAACCGTTCCGGGGCGATCCTGTCCTCGTTGCGGCCTCTGCAGGGGGACGGGAGCCTGTTGGTGGTTTGCGATACGCTGGACCTTCCTCCCGGGCAGTGCCGCCTGCGCCGGGGGGGCTCCTCAGCGGGGCACAAGGGCCTGGTTTCAATTATCGCCGCGCTGGGCCGCGGCGATTTCCTGCGTCTGTACGTCGGCATCGGTCGCCCCTCCAGGCCGGAGGAAGTGGTGGATTACGTGCTGGGCTGCCCCTCCGGACAGGAAGCTGAGGCGCTCCAGCGGGGCGAACAAAAGGCGGCCGAGGGAGTGCTGGCCCTGCTGCGCGAAGACCCGGAGAAGGTGATGAATGCCCTCAACCAGAGCCCCCGCCGGCCCTGAACGCCGGCTGGAGGATTACCTCCGCCGCCACCGCATCCCGGAGCAGGCGCCCATCCTGGTGGCCTTCTCGGGCGGCTCCGACTCGCGGGCCCTGCTGGGCCTGCTGGCCGCGCGCCCCGGGCGCCGGCCCCTGCGGGCGGCCTACCTGGACCACGGTCTGCGCCCCGCAGCGGAGCGCGCCGCGGAGCTGGACTTCGTGCGGCGCGCCTGCGGCGGAGCTGGGCGTGCCCCTGCGCACGGGCGCCCTGCCGCCGGGGTCGCTGGCCGCCGAGGCCCGCGGCCGGAGCCTGGAGCAGGTGGCCCGCGAGCACCGCTACGGCTTTCTATCGGAGGTTGCGCGGACGCTGGGCTGCCCCTACGTGGCCCTCGGGCACACCGCCGACGACCAGGCCGAAACCCTGATCATGCGCTTCTTCCAGGGCACGGGCCCGGCGGGCCTGGCCGGCATTCCGGAGCGCCGGGGACGCTACCTGCGGCCGCTGCTGGCCTGCGGGCGGGCCGAGCTGCAGGCCTGGCTGGCCGAGCGTGGGCTGGAGTACCGCACGGACTCCAGCAACCTCCAGCCCGTGGCCCTGCGCAATGCCGTGCGCCTGCGCCTGGCCCCCCTGCTGGCGGAGCTGTTTCCCGGCTATCGCGGCAGCCTGGCCGGGCTGGCGGCGACCATGCGCCAGGTGCGGGAGCTGCTGGAGAGCCAGGCGGAGCAGCTCTTGAAGTGGGAACGGGCGGGGCGGGCTTTCACGGTGGACGCCCGCGCCTTCCTGGCCGCGCCCGCCCTGCTGCGCCGCCAGTCCCTGTTCGCGCCGCTGGCGGCCCTGGGGGCGCGGGGGCGGCGGCTTCCGGCCCGCTTCCTTTCGGGGGCCGCGGGCACGGCCAGCGGGCCGACGCTGCTGGCCGGGCGCGGCGTGCGCCTGCGCCGGCGCGGGAGCCGGTTCGTGCTGGAAAGGGATATTGTCGGGGTCGGCAAAAAAGGATATCTTATCACGATAGAACCGCATCGCCGTTACGAGGCGGCAGGCCGCGTGATTGAAATCGGCGCGGGGGCTGCGGGCGCGGGGTGGCTGGCGCTGGAAGGCAAGCCCGAGCTCGCCCCCCTGGTGCTGAGGTCGGCAACGGCGGCGGATCGCCTGCGGACCGAGGCCGGGAGCACGGCCGTGAGCAAGCTGTGCTCTGCGTGGCGAATTCCACTGACAGAACGCTGGAAACTGCCCATCGTGGCGGACAGGAACGGGGTGCTCGCCGTTCTGGGCGGGGGGCTGGGGGGGAGCGATCGGTTCCGCCCCGGGGCCCGGCCCGCGGCGGGCAGGCTCGCCGTGAAGGTCTCGGTTTTGGAGGGAGAGTGAGCAACAACGACAAGCAGGACCGCAAGGGGCAGGAACCGGGACCGGGTTTCACCCGCTTCAACTTCAACAACCGCATCGCCCTGATCGCGCTGCTCATCCTCATCGCCTTCTTCGTGTTCTTTTTCGTGCAGAGCGAGCGCACCAGCAGCCAGCAGCTGGCCTACTCGGTGTTCCTGAGCCACCTGGAGCAGGGCCAGGTGGAAGCGGTGAAGATCGTGGACAACTCCGAGATCACCGGCACGCCTGCGCGACCCGAACGGGGAGCGTCAGCAGCTTCAGGACCACCATCCCCTACCCGGACACCGAGCTGGTGGCCAAGCTGATGGAGAAGGGCGTGCTGGTCAGCGGCGGGCCGCGGGGCCGGCCGCCGCTGCAGATCTTCTTCGACATCCTGCCCTGGGTGATCGGCTTCTTCTTCATCTGGTTCATGTTCCGCCAGGTGCAGGGCAGCGGCAACCGCGCCTTCAGCTTCGGGAAGAGCCGGGCCAAGCGCTACCTGGACACGGGCAAGCGGATCACCTTCGACGACGTGGCCGGGCCAGGACGAGGCCAAGTACGAGCTGCAGGAGGTCGTCGAGTTCCTCAAGAACCCGCAGAAGTTCGCCCGCCTGGGGGCCAAGATCCCCAAGGGGGTGCTCCTGGTCGGCATGCCGGGCACCGGCAAGACCCTGCTCGCCAAGGCCATCGCCGGGCGAGGCCAACGTGGCCTTCTTCCACATGTCCGGCTCGGACTTCGTGGAGATGTTCGTCGGCGTCGGCGCCAGCCGCGTGCGCGACCTCTTCGAGCAGGGACGCAAGCACGCGCCCTGCATCCTGTTCATCGACGAGCTGGACGCGGTGGGCCGGACGCGCGGCGCCGGCTACGGCGGCGGCCACGACGAGCGCGAGCAGACCCTGAACCAGATGCTGGTGGAGATGGACGGCTTCGACACCAAGGACGGGGTGATCATCCTGGCGGCCACCAACCGCCCGGACGTGCTCGATCCCGCCCTGCTGCGGCCGGGCCGCTTCGACCGGCAGGTCGTCGTGGACATGCCGGACATCCAGGGAGCGGGAGCTGATCCTGCGCATCCACGCGCCGCAAGCATCCCCATGGCCGCCGACGTGGACCTCGACCGCATCGCCCGCGCCACCCCCGGCTCCTCGGGCGCCGACCTGGCCAACCTCGTGAACGAGGCGGCCCTGTTCGCGGCGCCCGCAAGGGCAAGGACCGGGTCGACATGGACGACTTCGAGGAGGCCCGCGACAAGATGCTGATGGGCATCGCCCGCAAGTCCAAGGTCATCCCGCCCAAGGAGAAGCAGATGATGGCCTACCACGAGGCCGGGCACGCGCTGCTGCACTACTACCTGAAGAACGCCGACCCGCTGCACAAGGTGACCATCATCCCCCACGGCCGGGCCCTGGGCGTGGCCTTCAGCCTGCCCGAGGACGACACCTATTCCCGCAGCCAGGCCTGGCTCATCGACCGCATCACCATCGCCATGGGCGGCTACGCGGCCGAGCGGATCATCTACGACGAGACCACCACCGGCGCGCAGAACGACATCGAGCAGGCCACGGAGATCGCCCGCAGGATGGTCTGCGAGTGGGGCATGAGCCGGGAGCCTCGGCCCCATCGCCTACGGCCAGAAGGAGGAGCCGATCTTCCTCGGCAAGGAGATCGCCCGGCACAAGGACTACTCCGAGGATACGGCCCGGGCCATCGACAAGGAAGTGCGGTCCATCGTGGAGGCCGGTCTGGATAAGGCCGGGCGGCTGCTGACCGAGCACCGCGCCGAGCTGGAGCTGCTGGCCAAGACCCTGGTGGAAAAGGAAACCCTGGACGATAATCAGATCCGGGAGCTGCTGAAAATGCCCGCCCGTCCCAGATTGGAAGAATGAGCGGGCGTTTCACATGAGCGCAAACCGGCTCGCCTGGACCCTGGCCCTTCTGCTGACGGCGGCCGCCGGTTTCCCCCAAGGCCGCCAGAGCGACAGGAACGCCGCCGAGCAGTACCTGGCCCAGGCCCGCCTGCAGGCCGCCGCCGGCGCCTGGAGCCAGGCCGCGGACCTGCTGGAGCGCTGCCTGGAGTTCTTTCCCGAGTATTCCGAAGCCTGCCTGCTGCAGGCCCGGATCAGCCTGCGGGAGCAGGAAGGCACGCGGGCCGGCCAGGACTGGCTCGTCCGGGCCCTGACCTCCGGCACCTGGACGGTCACGGACCCCCGCCAGGCCTCCACCGAGCTGGCCGCGGTGCTCGTGCGCACGCGGCGCTTCGCGGAGGCCCGGCCGGTTCTGGCCGCGCTTTCCGATGGAGCTTCCGGGCCGGGCCTGGGCGCCTGGGAAAACCCGCAGGCCGCGCTGCTGTGGGGCCGCGCCCTGCTGGGGCTGGGCGACCCCTCGGCGGCCGCCCGGCACCTGGAGCCGGCCCTGGCCCGCTACCCGCGCGACCCCGGGCTGTACCTGGAGCTGGCCCGGGCCAGGCAGGCCCTGCGGCAAACCGCCGCAGCCCTGGAGGTGCTGGGCCGCGGGCAGCGGGCGCTTCCCGGTTCCCCGGAGCTCACCCTGGCGGCGGCTCGCCTGGAGCGCGACCGCCCGCGTCGCCTGGAGCTGCTGGAAGAGTATTCCCGCCGGGGCGGCAGCAACCCCGCGGCGGCGGCGCTGGCCTTGAGCCTGCGCCCGCGCAGCCCCGCCTCCTGGCAGGAGCATTTCCTGTCCTGGGGGGGAATCGCCGCGGCGCGGCCCCTGGCCGACCTGCTGGCCTTCTATCGCACTCTGCCGCAGCCCCTGCTGGCGGCCGTGCAGGGATACTCCGGGTCAAGGATCCTCGACGAGGACGAGGACGGCTTCTACGAGGAGCACTACGAGCTGCAGGACGGCGGCCTGCGGGGCTGGGTGCTGGACAGGGACCAGGACGGAATCGCGGACGCCCAGGTGAGCTTCGAGGCCGGACTGCCGCGCAGCCTGGTGACCGGAAGCCTGGAGTTCCGCTACAGCTCCTATCCCTGGCTGGAGGCGGTGACGGCACGGGACGAGCGGGGCCTGCGGGTCTACGAGCTTTCCCCTTACAAGGAACGCCTGGTGCTGTTCGCCGGTTCGCCCCCCTTCGGCTCCGCTCTCCTGCGCCTCTCCTCAGGCCGCTGGCCCGGGGAGGCGGAGGTGGCCCGCCTGTCCTCCGCCATGAGGGAAACCGCGGCCGGGCCCGGAGGGGCCGAGCGCCGGTACACCCTGCTGGCCGGGCAGGTGGCCCGCCTGGAGGAGGCCCCCGATTCCAGCGGGCACTACGGCCGGGTGGTGGAGTATTCGCAGGGCCGCCCGGTCGCGGGCCGGCGCGACCTGGACCGCGACGGGATCTTTGAGGTGAGCGAAAGCTACGCCGGCGGGCAGCTCTCCGGCCTGTCCGAGGACCGTGACGCAGACGGCCGGCCCGAGTATTGGGAGAGGTACGGAGCCGAGGGCAGCCGTCATTTCTGGGATTACGACGGGGACGGGCAGGCGGACAGCCGGGAGCTGCAGGCGGGGGACAGCCTGGTGAGGGAGTTCGCCAGCCGCCGCGACGGGGTGTTCGACGCCGCCGCCGTCTTCAGCGCGGGCCGCCTGGTGGAGTTTCGCCGGGGCGGCCGGGCCCTGCCCTTGACCCCTTCCTCCGCCGCGGGCTGGTATTGGCTGGGGCGGCCGGCCGGCCGGCCGGAGCGCTTCCTGGGGCTGCCCGACGGGCTGCACCGCATCGACGGCGCCAGCTTCTTCATTTTCACCTACGGGGACAGGCGGTACGTGGAACAGCTATGAGAAGATTCGGACCCTGGGTATTGCTGACGGCGGTGCTGCTCTCCTGCGCCGGCGGGCCGGAAAGCCGGACCCCGGCTCAGGAGCTGGGCAGCTCCTGGTTGAGTACGGTCGAACAGCGCATCCAGCAGGGGCGGTTCGGCGAGGCCTATCAGACCGTTTCCTTCCTGGAGCGCAATCCCGCGCCGGGGGTCAGCCCCGAGAAGCTCGCGGAGCTCAAGGGCCAGATCGCCGCGGGGCTGGGCGAGAGCTTCCAGGACCATGTCCGGCGGCGGGAGTACCCCACGGCCCTTTCGCGCTTCAACTCGCTGGCCGCCCTCGGGCAGAGCGTGCCGGAGTGGACCCGGGTCCGGCTCCTGGCCGAGATGGCCGCGGAGCGGGCGGCCCAGCAGGAGCTGCCCGTGGCCTTCCTGTACGCCCTGCGGGCGCTGGACGGCGGTGAGCGCGGTCCGGAGTTCCTGGCCCTGGCCCTGCGCCTGGCCACGCAGCTTGGCAACCTCCCGGTCCACCAGCGGGTGGCCCAAATCATGCGGGCCGCGGGGCTGGAGCTGCCCGCGGAGTACTCCGGGAAGCTGCCCGGCCCGCCGCCCATGGACCGGATGGTTCGCGGCACCGTAACCCTCTGGGTGGACAAGGGCATCAAGATCGAGAAGGGGGTGGGTCTCCCGGACCGGGTCATCGGCAGCGGTTTCTTCATCGACCCGCGCGGCTACCTGCTCACCAACTACCACGTGATCCAGAGCGAGGTGGATCCCAAGTACGAGGGCTACTCCCGGCTGTTCATCCGCCCCTCCGACCGGGTGGAAGCCAGGATCCCCGCCAGGGTCGTGGGCTACGACCGGATCTTCGACCTGGCCCTGGTCAAGGCGGAGGTCGTCCCTGAGTACGTCTTCAGCTCCGCGGCGGATCCGGAGCTGAAGGTGGGCAATCCGATCCTGGCCATCGGCTCCCCGGCCGGGCTGGAGAACACCGTCACCGGCGGCATCGTTTCGGCCACCGGCCGGCGCTTCCTGCAGCTGGGGGACACGATGCAGGTGGACGTGCCCATCAACTACGGCAATTCCGGCGGTCCGCTGCTGGACGCCGGCGGGCAGCTGGTCGGGGTGGTCTTCGCGGGGATCGAGCAGTTCGAGGGGGTGAACTTCGTCATCCCCTTCAGCTGGGTGAACAAGGCCCTGCCCGGCCTGTATCGCGGCGGGGAAGCCCGCCACCCCTGGCTGGGCATGGCCGTGCAGGAGACCGCCCGGGGGCTGGAAGTGGTCTACACCCTGCCGGGGGCCTCGGCCGCTTCGGCCGGCCTGGAGCCGGGGGATGTCCTGCTCAAGCTCAATGGCGCGGAGTACCGCAAGCTCGGGCCGCTGCAGTCGGCGCTGCTGGACCTGGAGCCGGGCACCCTGGTGACCCTTTCCTGGCAGCGCGGCTCCGAGACCCTGTCCGGGTACCTGGCCCTGGCCGAGCGCCCGTTCAGCCCGCTGGAGGAGGCGCTGTCCAAGGACCGGCGGGAGCGCGTGCTGTACCCCCTGTTCGGCATGCGCCTGGCCAAGACCGGCTCCTTCCTGTGGCGCGACTCCTACGTGGTGGAGCGCGTCCTGGCCGGCTCGGTGGCCGACGAGACGGGCCTGTCCGAAGGCGACCCGCTCACCATCCAGGCCTGGAAGGTGAACGAGGAGGAGCGCTACGCCATGGTGCAGATCTACGTGAAAAAGCGCAAATCCGGGTTCCTGGAGAGCGCGGTGCAGATGGCCGCCTATCTCGAGCGGGACAACTTCATCTAGCCCCCAACCGATGGACAGCGCCCACATCCGCAACTTCTGCATCATCGCCCACATCGATCACGGCAAGTCCACCCTGGCCGACCGCTTCATCCAGCGCGCCCGCATCGTCTCCGACCGCGACTTCCACGACCAGATCCTGGACAACATGGACATCGAGCGGGAGCGGGGCATCACCATCAAGAGCCAGGCGGTGGCCCTGCCGTACCGCGCCGCCGACGGCCAGGACTACATCCTGAACCTGGTGGACACCCCCGGGCACGTGGACTTCTCCTACGAGGTGTCCCGGGCCATCTCCTCCTGCGAGGGGGCGGTCCTGCTGATCGACGCCAGCCAGGGCGTGGAGGCGCAGACCCTGGCCAACCTGTACCTGGCCATCGAGCACAACCTCGAGATCATCCCGGTGATCAACAAGATCGACCTGCCCGGCGCGGACATCGAGGCGGTGCGCCAGCAGATCGACCACGACCTGGGCCTGGACTCCGACGAGGCCCTGCTGGTCTCGGCCAAGCTGGGCACGGGCGTCGACGAGCTGCTGCGAGGCCATGGTGGCGCGGGTGCCGGCGCCGCGGGGCGACCCGCAGGGGCCCCTGCAGGCCCTGATCTTCGACTCGCACTACGACGCCTACCGCGGGGTGATCGTCCACGTGCGGGTCTTCGCCGGCTGCCTGCGCGCCGGGCAGCAGATCCGCTTCTGGTCCAACGGCTCGGCCTACGAGGTGGAGGAGACCGGCATCTTCCGCATCGGCCTGCGCCCCGACCCCGCAGCTGTGCGCCGGGCGAGGTCGGCTACCTCCATCGCGGGGATCAAGACCATCGCGGACACCCGGGTGGGGGACACGGTCACCGACCACCAGCGGCCCTGCGCGGCGCCGCTGCCCGGCTTCCGCGAGGTGAAGCCGGTGGTCTTCTCCTCGATCTACCCGGTGGACGCCAACGACTACGAGGAGCTGGCTGCCGGCCTGGAGAAGCTGAAGCTCAACGACGCCTCCCTGGTCTACGAGAAGGACTCCTCGGTGGCGCTGGGCTTCGGCTTCCGCTGCGGTTTCCTGGGGCTGCTGCACCTGGAGATCGTGCAGGAGCGCCTGGAGCGCGAGTTCGAGCTGTCCATCGTCTTCACCGCCCCCTCGGTGCAGTACCGCCTGACGCCTGCAGCGACGGCGCGGTCCGCGTTCGTCGACAACCCGGCCACCTTCCCGGACCCCGGCCTGATCGAGACGACCGAGGAGCCGTACATCCGGGCCACCATCATCACCCCGGCCGCCTACCTGGGCAGCATCATCACCGCTGTGCCTGGAGAAGCGGGGCGAGCAGAAGAGCATGACCTACCTGGACGAGAAGCGCGTGGAGACTGGTCTACGAGATGCCCCTGGCGGAGGTCGTGTTCGACTTCTACGACCGGCTGAAGTCCGTCAGCCGGGGCTACGCCTCCTTCGACTACGAGATCATCGGGTACCGGCCGACGCGACCTCGTCAAGCTGGACATCCTGATCAACGGCAAGCCGGTGGACGCGCTGTCCCAGCTCGTGTTCCGGGAGCAACGCCTACCGACCGGGCCCGCTGCGTCTGCGAGAAGCTGCGCGACGAGATCCCGCGCCAGCAGTTCAAGATCGCCATCCAGGGGGCCATCGGCAGCCAGATCATCGCCCGGGAGACCGTCAACGCCTTCCGCAAGGACGTCACCGCCAAGTGCTACGGCGGCGACATCACCCGCAAGCGCAAGCTGCTGGAGAAGCAGAAGGAGGGCAAGAAGCGCATGAAGATGGTCGGCGACGTGGAGCTGCCGCAGAGCGCCTTCCTCGCCGTCCTGAAGACCACGGAGGACTGACGGCGTGGCCAGCCCCGGACGGCCGCGCGCGCGCTGCGCCATCGTCGGGCTGGGCCGCATCGGCTCCCTGCTCGAGGAGGATCGCCTCCGGGAAAAGCCGGCCAGCCACGCCGGCGCGGTGGACGCCAGCCGGGACTGCGTGCTGGCGGCCGGCTGCGACCTCTCCGCGGAACGGCGCGAGGCCTTCGCCCGCCGCTGGGGCTGCCGCCATCTCTACCAGGACACCGGGCTGATGCTCGCCCGGCACGCACCGGACATCCTGCACGTGGCCACCCCGCCCGAATCCCACCTGGAGCTGGTCAGCCTGGCCGCCGCCGCCCGCGTGCCGGTGGTGATCTGCGAAAAGCCGCTGGCCCGCGGCGCGTTTGAGGCGCGCCGGATCGTGGAGCTGTGCCGGGAAAGCGGCACCGCCCTGCTGGTCAACCACGAGCGGCGCTACGCGGGCGACTACCGGGCGGCCAGGGAACGCGTGGCCGGCGGGGGCTTCGGGGCGCTGGCCGCCGTCTCCGGCCGCCTGCACGTGGGGTCCCGGCCGGCGGCCGATGCGCTCTGGGACGACGGCACGCACCTGCTGGATGCCTTGCGCTTCCTTACCGGGGGCGAGTTGGAGCCGCTTTATACTTGCGGGCAGGCCGACAGCCCTGGCGGAGTGCTGCAGGTCCTGCTGCGGGCCGGCGGAGTGCCGGTCAGCCTGCAGGTCGGCGGCGGCCTGGAGCCGCTGGTCTTCGAGCTGGACCTGTGCTTCCGGCGCGGCCGCCTGCGCATCGGCAACGGGCTGTACGAGGAGTGGGCGAGCGCTCCCAGCCCCTATTATCAGGGCTTCCGCTCGCTGCGCCGGCTGCGGCGGCGGATGCCGCGCCGCACGGGCTACTTCAGCGGCATGCTGGCGGATGCGGTGGCGGTGCTGCGGCAGCCGGGAAGAAGGCCGGTGTCCTCCGGCGAGGACGGCCTGGCGGCCGAGGAAGCGATCGAGCGGATCCTGAGCCTGCTCTAAACCAGCCGCTGCAGGCGGGCCCGCAGCCAGCGGGCGTTGGCCAGAGCCAGGGCCAGGTTGCCCCGTTCGGCCTGGCGCCGAGGGTCGGCCTCGGGGCTGAACAACAGCAGGTAGTCCACCTGGCCTACCGCCGGCCCCGGTCCCGATCCTGTCCCCGCTCCCTGGCCAAGAGCCTCTTCCAGCTCCTTTTCGGCCGCCCGCAGCAGTCCGGCTTCCCCGCGCAGGAAATCCCGGACCAGCGCGGGCCGCGGCGCGAATGGTGCCCGGGGGGGGACGGGCGGCCAGGGCCCGGCGGACAGCACGGCCCGCAGCTCGCCGTCGGAGGGCAGGGGCCGGGCGCCGGTCTCCAGGCCCTCCCCGCCCAGATCGTAAAGCCGGCCGCTGGCCCGGGCCAGGGCTTGAAGCTGCAGCGCGTAGGAGCGCAGCACCAGGTCGCTGGGGTACCGCCGGCCCCCCTTGCCGGCCACCTGCAGGCGCGGATGGGCCGCCAGAGCCTGGAAGGCGGCGGAGCCCGGCGGCGCCAGGCGCGTGCAGGCCATCAGGGCGCGGCGGTTCGAAGGGGCTCCGCGGGCGTGCGTGCGGCCGCCGGGATAGCAGAAGTCCAGGCCGGCCAGCAGCACCGGCCCCGAGGTCAGCTCCAGCGCGGCCTGTACCGCGGTGACCCCCACCGAGCCCAGAGGAGGCAGCTCCGGCGGGAGCAGGCCCGCGGCCTGCAGGCGGTCGAAGAGTGCCAGGGGAGCGAAACGGGTGGCGAAAGCCCCGCGGTGGGGAAACAGGCGGATCACGGCCGGGCAGGAGCTCAAGTCGCACAGCAGCAGCAGGCCCCGGTCGCGCGCTGGCAGGAAGTCCTCCAGGTTGTAGTGCTGCCCATCCAGCGCGTATACCCAGTCCGGGGGCAGGCCGGCGTCGGCCAGGACCGGCAGCGCCGTGTCCACGGCCAGCAGCGTCAGCCGGTCCCGCACCCGCGCGATGCGCGGCAGCGCGGCCTCCAGGGAGGGGCCCGCCCCGGCCACCAGGATCGGCCGGCCGCCCGGCTGGACGCAAGCCCACTCTGGCGGAGCGGGCGCTTCGACGGCCAGGGCCAGCAGGTTGGCGAACAGGTTCCGCAGCCACAGCCTGGACATGTGGGCCAGGGTGATGCGGTTCTGCCAGAACTGGCGGATCTCTTCTTCCAGCGAGCCTAAAATGGCATCGTAGCCTGCCCGGTCCAGGTGGTAGGAGCCGCACAACGGCACGAGCTGCACGCGGCGGAAGCGGTGCAGCCCCAGCTCCCGGGCGGCGCCTATGGCGGCCTGCAGGCCGAAGACCACCGTGAGGCGGGGGTGTCCCGGCGGGGGGAAGGAGGCGGCCAGCGCCCACAGGCTGGGGTCGGTTTCCACGCAGAGCAGGCTGCTGCCGGCCGGCAGCCTTTGCAGCAGCAGCTCCAGGCCGTAGCCCAGGCCCAGCCCCGGCACCAGGACCAGGGCGCGGTCGGCCAGGCGCGCGGCGGCCGCCCGGCGCTGAGCCCCTGCGCGGGGCTCGGAGGAGGAGTAGAGGCTTCTGTTTCGATAGTAAACGGTGAAGCCCCTCCCGGTGTCTTCCAGGAGGGGCTCATCCGGGCTCATTCGCTCGGCGCTGCTGCCTGGGCGGAGAAAATGTGCGTGTAGAAAGTATCGTGGAAGTTGTCCTTCAGGTATTCGGGCTTGAGCAGCCCGGCCTGCAGGTCAGCCTCCAGCGCCTGTCGGGCGAAATAGGAGAAGTACTCCGCGCTCAGGTCCAGCTGCTCCTGCGGCGCCTCTCGGACGTCCTCCAGGCGCAGGACGATCACCTGGTCCTCCAGGAGCACGGGCTCGGAAATATCGCCCGGGGCCAGGCGGAAGGCCTTCAGGAAGAACTCCTCGTTGGCGGCCGCGGAGGAAATGTCGACCTCCTGGCCCACCGCGCGCACGGGGGCCAGGAAGTAGACGCCCTGGTAGTTCAGGGGGAAGTACTCGGTGGCCTGGGCCTTCAGGTTCTGGGCCAGGGCGGCCCCCAGGAAGCCCAGATCCCTGGTGCGCAGGCGGAAGTCCTCGGCCCGCTTCAGCATGTAGTCCTCCACCTGGCCCTTCTCGTAGCGCATCATGTAGCCGCGCACCCTCTGCGCGGTTTCCCCGTCGCTGAGGTCCGGCCGCAGGGCGGGGGAGTCGCAGCGGTAGATGACCCAGCCGTAGCGGCTGGGCAGCACGTCGGAAAGGGCTCCTTCGGCCAGGCCCATCACGGCTTCCAGCGGCTCCTTCTGCTCGAAGTCGCTCTCCAGGTCGTAGAAGTACCGCCAGCCGGCGTCCCCGCCCTTCTCCGCGTAGGCGTCCTTGGAATGGGCCCGGGCCAGCTCCTCGAAGCTGGCCGAGCGATCCTCCAGCTTGCGGCGGATCTCGCGGGCCTCGCTCTCGCTGGTCTTGATCAGGATCTGGCTCAGTTTGATGCGGCGGAAGCGGTCCGGGTTCTTCTCCCCGTAGGCCTTCACCTCCGCTTCGGGAAAGTCCCGGAAGGCGAAGCTCACGAAGGAGAACTTGCGCTGGGTGGAGATCATGGCCTTGAAGAAATCGACCTCCTTCTGGCTGTACTGGATGTCCCCCAGCAGGTCGCGCTGGACCTGCTCGTCCAGGAGCTGCTCGCGGAACAGCTTGCGGTAGGCGTACTTGTCGGCATCGGAGGTGGCGCGGTAGCGCTCCTCGTTGAACACCCCGCCCTGGCTCCAGGGCCCGGACTGGATCAGGACTTCGTCCAGGCGGTCGTCGGAGACCCAGGCCCCGGCCCGGGCGGCTTCGGCCAGGAAGGCCAGATGCACCACCGTCTGGTCGAAGGCGGTCCTCCAGACCTGGTAGGCCACGGCCTCCAGGTCCTCGGACTCCTGGTTGCTGCCGCGCAGCTGCTCGTTGACCGCGGCGACCCGCTCGGCGAAGAAGTTGGAGGAGTAGTACTCGACCGGCTTGCCCTGGTAGGTGCCGAACTCGATCTTGCCCCCGGTCCCGCGACCGCGTCCCCCCGCGGGCGCCCAGATGAAGGTGACCACGATGACCACCAGGATGGCCACGCTCAGGGCGTAGAGCACCGGATGGCGCTCGCGCCGCTTCTCGACGACGTTTCCCTTGTCCTCATCCTTGCGGCGCATGGCGCGCCGGAACTCTCGTGACGGCATATGGCAGCCACCTTAGCACTCGGGCCCGGGCCTGTCAACGCGGGGTTCCCGCGCAACGGCGGGCGGCTGCCCGTCTTGACACGGGAGCGGGGAGCCAATTATATTGGATTTCATCCTGGGGGCGTGGCGAAGTCTGGTTATCGCGCCGGCCTGTCAAGCCGGAGACCGCGGGTTCAAACCCCGTCGCTCCCGATAACCCGTTTTTTTTCCGACCCGCGGGCTGTAGCGCAGTGGTTAGCGCGCTCGGTTCGGGACCGAGAGGCCGACAGTTCAAATCTGTCCAGCCCGAAAGTTTTTCGATTGTTGAGCCGAAGATTGGGGTAGGCCCCCCAATGATGCGAATCAGCGCCAAATTGTGCCTGGTCCTCCTGCTGGCCGCCCTGCCGCTGGCGGGCCAGCAGAGCTACGTCCTGGCCAAGGGGGACACCCTGTTCGGCCTTTCCCGGCGCTTCCAGGTGCCCGTGGAGGTCCTGCAGACCTTCAACCGGATCAAGGATCCTGCCGGCCTGCGCGCGGGAGCCGCCATCCTCATCCCTGCGGTCTATACGGTGCGCAAGGGCGACACCCTGTACAGCATCGCCCGCGACCACGGCGTGAAGCTGGCGGAGCTGACCCGCCTGAACGGGATCGCCGAGGCGGCCGCGCTGAAGGTGGGCCGCCGGCTTTTTCTGCCAGCGGGCGCCAAAGCCGCCGTGAAGCCGCAGCCCGATACCGGGCAGAAGCCCCCGGGCGCACCCGCCGGTGCGCCTGCCAGGGGCGGCGAGCCCGCCTCCACGCCGGCAGCGCTGCTCTGGCCGCATCCCGGGAAGCGGGAAGCCCTGTCCGGGAGGATCACCGGGGCGTTGATCTACGGCCAGGCGGGGGACCGGATCCTTTCGGTCTCCACCGGCCTGGTGGTCTGGGTCGGCCCCTACCGGGGCTTCAGCCGTGTGATTCTCATCGAGTCGGAAAACGGATATACTTACGTCTACGGCGGAAACGAAGAGACGCTGGTGGCGGTGGGGGACCGCGTGCGCAAGGGCACGCAGATAGGCCTGCTCGGCAGGAACGCCCATCAGGGCATCCCTCAGCTGTACTTCCTGGTGTATCGTGATGGCGTTCCGGTGGATCCCTCACAAGCTCCCCGGAGCTGAGAGTGAAGAAGGGGAACCAGAGTTCCCAGCAGGAGCACGAGGAAGAGCGCACCCGACCGCAGCGCGGCCCTCCCCTGGAGGCCGACCCGCTGGCGGTGTATCTGGGCCAGATCGCCCGCTACGGGCTGCTCAGCCAGGCGGAGGAGCTCGAGTTGAGCGAGCGGATCGCCGTCAACCGCGGGCGCCTGGAGCGGCTGCGCCGGCAGTTGGCCAGGGGCAGGATCGGCCGGCAGGAGTACGGGCGGGAGAAGCTGCGCTTGGATTGCCTGCAGGCGCGGCTGAAGCACCGCATGATCAACGCCAACCTGCGCCTGGTGGTGGCCATCGCCAAGCACTACCAGTACCGGGGGTTGAGCCTGCTGGACCTGATCGACGAGGGCAACATCGGGCTGATCGAGGCGGTGGAGCGCTTCGATTACCGCAAGGGCTGCCGCTTCACGACGTACGGAACCTGGTGGATACGTCAGGCCGTGATCAAGGCTCTGGCGGACAAGGGACGGATGATCCGGATCCCGATCCACATGCTGAACACGATCAAGAAGTGCTACCTGGTGGCCAAGTACCTGACCCAGGAGCTCGGGCGTGACCCCTCCCGGGAGGAGCTGGCCAACTACATGCACCTGAAGGTGGAGAAGATCAAGCTGGTGGAGAAGCTCACCCAGGACATCACTTCCCTGGACCTGGCCGTCGACGAGGAGAACGTCACCCGCCTCGCCGACCTGATCCGGGACCGGGCCTCCCCGGCGCCCTTCGAGCGCGCCTTCGAGCTGGCCCTGCAGGACACCCTGGCGGAGGTGCTGCATCACCTGAGCCGCAGGGAGGCCCGCATCATCCGGCTGCGCTTCGGGCTGGACGGGGAAGGGCCCCATTCCCTGGAGGAGACCGGCCGGCTGCTGGGCATCACCCGGGAAAGAGTGCGCCAGATCCAGGAAAAGGCCATGAACAAGCTGCGCAACCAGAAACTCATCCTCGAGCTGCGGAACCTCTGGGAAAGCGAATGACCTACGGTTTCTCCGCCCCCCGCGGCATCGGCGGGCTGATGCGCCCCCCGCCCGACAAGTCGATCACCCACCGCGCCCTGCTGCTGGCCGCCGTGGCCGGCGGGGTGAGCCGCATCACCAATCCCCTGGCTACCGGCGACTGCCTGTCCACCCGCTCCTGCCTGCGCGCGCTGGGGGTGCAGGTGCAGGAGGAGGCAGGTGGGCGGGGGTGGCTGGTTTCCGGCCGGGGCCTGCGCGGCTTGAGCGAGCCCGCCGAAGTGCTGGACGCCCAGAACTCCGGGACCACCATCCGCCTGGCCTGCGGCCTGCTGGCCGGGCAGCCGCTGCACGCCGTGCTGAGCGGCGATGCCTCGCTGCGCGCCCGGCCCATGCTGCGGGTGGTGGAGCCGCTGCGCGGCATGGGGGCCCGCATCGAAGGGCGGGACGGCGGCCGGCTGGCACCGCTGGCCCTGCTGGCCGGCAGCGGGACCCTGCGGGCCCTGCGCTACGACCTGCCGGTGCCCAGCGCCCAGGTGAAGAGCGCGCTGCTGCTGGCCGCGCTGCGCGCCGACGGGGAGTCCAGCCTGGGCGGGGCCCTGGACTCGCGGGACCACACCGAGCGTCTCCTGGGCTTCCTGGGCCTGCCCTGCCGGCAGGAAGCAGGCCGCCTGCATCTGGCCCCCGCCTCCTCGCTGCCCGCCTTCGAGCTGGAAGTTCCCGGCGATCCCTCCTCGGCCGCCTTTTTCCTGGCCGCGGCCCTGGTGAGCGGCCGCGAGTTGGAGGTGACCGGCTGCGGGCTGAACCCCACCCGCCTGGGCTTCCTGCGGGTGCTGGCCCGCATGGGCGCCGAAGTGCAGGAGCTGCACGAGGGGCAGCGGGGAGGCGAGCCGGTCGGCCGCCTTCGCCTGCGCCCTTCCGGTGAGCTGGTGGGGGCCACCATCGAGGCCGCGGAAGTGCCCGCCCTGATCGACGAGATCCCGCTGCTGGCGGTGCTGGGGGCCTTCGCCCGGGGCCGCACCCTGGTGCGCGGGGCCGGGGAGCTGAAGCACAAGGAGTCCGACCGCCTGCAGGCCGTCGGCCGCCTGCTGGCGGCCGTAGGCGGCCGGGTGGAGCTGGCCGAGGACGGCTTCGCGGTCGAAGGCCCGCAGGCGCTGAGCGGCGGAACCGTGGATTCCGGTGGCGATCACCGCATCGCCATGGCCGCCGCCGTGCTGGGCGCCGGCATTCCCGCTGGGGTGCGGGTGCAGGGCTTCGAAGCCGCCACCGTCTCCTTCCCCGATTTCCTGGCCACCTTCCGGGCGCTGGGGGGCCTGGCCGAGTGAGCGAAGGCCTGCGCTTCCGTTTCGGGGAGTTTGAGACCCGCGTGCGCTTCACCGACCAGGGGCCGGAGTCTCTTTTGGCCGACGCGGAAAGCCTGGCTGTTTTCGACCGCAACGTGCGCCGCCTGCACGGCCGCGGGATCGACCGCGCCGTGGTCCTGCCAGCGGGGGAACCGGCCAAGACCTGGCGCTGGGCGGAGCGGATCATGGCCGCCGCCCTGGAGCAGGGCTTGAGCCGCGACGGCCTGCTGGTGGGAGTGGGGGGAGGGGTGGTCTGCGACCTGACCGCCTTCGCCGCCTCCCTGTACATGCGCGGCTGCCGGCTGGCCCTGGTTCCGACCACGCTGCTGGCCATGGTGGACGCGGCCCTGGGCGGGAAGTCCGCCCTGAACCTTGGCAGGGCCAAGAACCTGATCGGCACCTTCTACCCCGCCGAGGAACTGGTGATCTGGATCCCCGCCCTGTCCACGCTGCCGGCGGCGGAGCTGGCGAGCGGGCTGGCCGAGGCCATCAAGACCGCGCTGCTGGGCGATGCGGACCTGCTGGCCCTGCTGGCCGGCCGGCGCGCGGAGCTGCTCCGCGGCGACCCGGACGCGCTGGCCCAGACGGTCCGGCGCTGCCTTGCGGTCAAGGGGCGGATCGTGGAAAATGACCTGCGCGAGTCCGGCCGGCGGGAGGTCCTGAACCTGGGGCACACCTTCGCCCACGCCCTGGAGTCCGCGACCGGCTTCCGCCGCTACCGGCACGGGGAGGCCGTGGCCTGGGGCCTGGGCCGGGCGCTGGAGCTGGGGGTGGCCCTGGGAGTCACCGCCCGCCCCCTGGCGGCGGAGGTGACGGCCCTGCTGGCGGCCTATGGCTTCCGGCTGGGCCCGCCCGCCGGGCTGTCCGCGCGCACCCTGTTGCGGGCCATGCGGGCGGACAAGAAACGCCGGGCCGGGGGATTGAGGTTCGTGCTGCTGCGCGAGGTGGGCAGCCCGGAAGTCCGGGCGGTGGGAGAGGAGCCGGTCCTGGCGGCGCTGGAAGCGGGAGTGGGGAGCCAATGAAGATCGAGAAGGACCTATTCAGGAAATTCGTGAAGGCCTACGAGCCGGGTCAGGTCATCTTCAAGGAAGGGGACACCGGCGACCACATGTTCATCATCATCCAGGGGGAGGTGGAGATCCGCAAGCGGACCACCGCCAACACCGCCAAGACCCTGAGCACCTTCAAGCCCGGCGACGTCTTCGGCGAGATGGCCCTCATCGAGAGCAAGCCCCGCTCGGCCACCGCCGTGGCCACCAAGGCCTGCCGCATGCTGGTGATGAACGAGCCCCTGTTCCTGTCCATGATCGAGCGCAACCCGGACTTCGCCCGCAAGATGATCCTGGTGCTCTCCGAGCGCCTGCGCAAGAGCAACCTGCTGATCCAGAACCTGACCATCACCAACCGCGAGAACCAGATCCTGGCGGGGCTGCGCCAGTTCGCGGTCGAGAAGGGGACGGCCACCTTCAAGGGCCACCGGGTCAAGGTCGCCGAGTTCCTGGAATGGGCGGTCGCCCACCTGGGCCTGGAAGCCAAGGAGCTCACCCCGGTGATCCAGGAGTTCCAGCGCCGGGGCGTGGTCGGCCGCTCGGCCCTGGGCAGGGAAGAGGTGATCGTGGATCTGCAGAAGGTCGCGGTCTAGGCGCAGAAGTCCAGCGCGGTCAGCACCATCACCCGGACCAGATCCAGCACGCTGTCCACCTCCACGTACTCGTCCACCCCGTGCGGATTGGAGCCCCGCGGGCCGATGATGGCCACCTCGGTGCGCGAGCACTTGCGGAAGGCGAAGGCGTCGGTGGCGAAGGGGATGCCCTGCTCGCGGTGCTCCAGCCCCAGCTCCCCGTAGGCCTTGCGGATGCAGGCCAGTGCGGGATGCCGGCGGTCGGTGCGGTGCCCTTCCAGGAAGCGGATCACCGTCTCCAGGCGCACCTCCCCTCCTGGAAGCGGGGGATAGGCGGCCAGCTCCCGGCGGACGAACTGCTCCAGATCGGCCCGCGCCTCCCGCTCGCTCCAGTAGGCGTAGGTCTCCTGCCAGAAGAACAGGTGCCCGGAGGTGGGCACGGCCCCCGATTCCGCGTAGCCGGAACCCCCGGAGGCCAGCTGGTAGGTCAGCAGGCGGACGCGCATGCCCGGATCGTAGGTGTCCGGGACGCGCATGCCGGCCAGGCGCCGGTCGTACTTTTCCAGCGCCAGGGCCACCCGGGCCAGCTTGTAGATCGGATTGGGCAGCTCCGCGTCCGGGCCGATGCCCCCGGGGCCGGCCTCGCTGACCGAAGCCTTCCAGTCGCTGCCGCCGATGGACTCGATGCCCACCGCCAGCCCGGAAGGCTCCGAAAGGATGGCGAAATCGATGTCCGGATTGCGCAGGCGGGCGGCGATCGTGCCGTTCACCCCTCCGTTCTCCTCGTCGACCACGCTCTCGGCGTACACGTCCCCTTTCAGGGGCACGCCCAGCTCGCGCAGGCAGCGCAGGGCCCAGAAACCGGCGGCCGTCCCGGCCTTCATGTCCAGGGTCCCTCTGCCGTACATGCGCCCGTCCTTGATCCGGCCGCTGTAGGGGTCGGGGAAGACCTCCCAGGTCTTGCCGTAGGTGGGCATGACGTCCATGTGCCCGGAGAAGGCCAGGGAGCGGCCCCCGCCGCTGCCCGGGAGGCGGGCCACCAGATTCGGGCGGTCCCGGTAAATCTTCTGCTTCCCGTCGGTCGTGGGGAAGAACATCGGGTGTTCGCGGATCCCCGGGACGTCGTCCACCTCGAACAGGTCCAGGTCGCGGGGCGGCAGAAAGGAGGAAGCCCAGGAGGCGAGGTACTCCTGCCCGGGCTTTTCGTTGCCCCCCGGGGGCAGGTTTTCCGTGCGGATGCGCACCAGAGCGGCGATCATGGCCAGGATGCGCTCGCGGTTGTCCCGCACCCAGGCGTCGAGCTTCTGCACCAGGCTCATGCCAGTCTCAGGCGGTGAGCTCGATTTTCAGGTCCTCCGCCACCGGCTCGATGATGTTGACCTCCCCGGGGGCCAGGCGCAGGATCGAGCAGGGGATTTCCGGCACGATCGGGCCGTGCAGGGACAGGCGGGTGATGAACTTCTGCCAGACGATTCCGCCGGAGTAGGAGCCGTCGGCCGTGAGGCCGGCCCCGTCGTTCCACCAGGAGCGGTAGTCCGCGTTGAGCATGGTGGTGGAGGCGGTGGTGTAGGCCTTGGGCGGCACGAAGGCCCAGGCCCCCTGCATGTCGGTCACCCCCATCTGCACGGTGGAGATGGGGTGGAACTCCACGAGGCGTGGTCCGGCGGCCAGCCAGCCCTTGTGGTCCAGGCCCGCCTCCCTGGCCAGGTGGGGGTCCCAGAAGGAGTAGTGCCCGGAAAGCCCGGTGCCCCCGTACACGATATGGGCGCCCTTGGCCGAGGGGTCGCGGCGGGCCTCCAGGATCATCTGGTCGTAGCGGTCGATGTTCCTGCTGGAGGGGAAGTGGATCTGCCGGGCCGGGATGCGCAATTTGGGGTCCAGGCGGCTGATGAAGTGCTTCTGGATGGTCCAGTGGAAGGAGCCGGGCCATTCGGGGTTGATGTCCCGCCCGTCCGCGTCCGCGTACTCGTCCATGGAGAAGTAGTGCACGTGGTGCAGGGGCAGGCGCAGGGCGTTCACCATGTCCGCCAGCATCTGGTACTGGAAGATCGGGCCGGTGGGGAACACGCCCACGAACTGCTTGCCTTCCTCCAGCGCCTGCCGGATGCGGGTCAGCATGTCCAGCGCCATCTGGAAGTGGAAATCCTTGACCGGCCGGATGACTGGCCTTGAACCCGCGGTGGGTGCCCTTCGGCAGCCGGCAGAGATCCTGCTTGGGGATGGCGGCGACCTTCTTGCAGACCTCCATGTCCCGGAAGGCCAGGAACCTGGCCGGCTGAAAATCGATCAGGTCGATGTCGGGATTGCGTACTGCTTTTTTAGCCATGGTTCATTCTATACCATGCGGCCCCGGCGGGGCCACTGGATTTTGCCCACAAACTTCTGTAAAAATTTATTGACAGCCCCGCCGGGGCGCGTATACGTTGAGCGGGCCGAGCCATGGAACATTCCGTGTTGCAGCACCTGACCAGCCTGAAGATCCTGAGCCAATTGCGCGAGATCTATTACCGCAACACGGGGATGCTGATCTCCTTCCAGGACCCGGGCAGCGGCGGCCGGGTTTTCGACTACCCCCGGGACCAGAAAAGCGACTACTGCAAGCTCATCCAGTCCAGCGCCGAGGGCCTGGCCCGCTGCCGCGAATGCGACCGGCGGGGACTGGCCGCGGCCCGGCGTAAGAACAGCTATCACATCTATCAGTGCCACGCCGGGCTGGTGGACGTGGCCATCGCCCTGGAATACAAGGGCAGCCCGCTGGGCTCCATGTACACGGGCCAGGTGCTGCTGGAGCCCCCGACGGGCGCGCGCCTCCGCCGGGTCTATCGCAGCCTGAGCTGCCTGGAGATTCCTTTCGACCCGCTGGAGCAGGCCTACCGGCGGATCAAGGTGGTGGAAAAAAGCCGCCTGCTCTTCTTCGCCAAGCTCCTGCACCTGTTCGCCAACTACATCATCAAGGCCGAAAACGAGCTGCATTTGCAGAAGATGGTCGGCCTGAAGGCCCGGGAGCTGCACCGCCGGGAGCTGGAGAAGATCAAGCTGGAGAAGACTCTCAGGGACCTGACCATCTCCGTGCTGGAGGCCAGGCCGGCCGCCGTGGAGCCGAAGTCCGGCTCCGGCCACCAGGTCATCGCCAAGGCCCAGGGCTTCATCCGGGAAAACTACAGCCGGGACATCCGCCTGGAGGACGTGGCCCGGGCCGTGTACCTGTCGCCCAACTATTTCAGCTCCCTTTTCCGGCGGGTGGCCGGGGCGACCTTCCGCGGCTACCTGGTGCGCACGCGCCTGGAGGCGGCCCGCGAGCTGCTGGCCGCCACGGAGCTGCCGATCAAGGAGGTGGTCGCCCGCTGCGGGTTCAAGGACTACAACTACTTCAACCGCACCTTCGCCGCCGGCTGCGGGACCACCCCGGCCCGCTACCGCCGCAGGAGGGGGGCGGGGAGGGGAGCCGGGAAGACACCGTAGATTTCTGAAGAACGAAAGGTTGATTTTATAGTGCGGGGCGGCGGGCTTTGTGATTTAATGGGAGCTGCAGCGCTGTCAGCATTGCCAGCGCCGAAATATCTGGAATGGAGGTGCGTGTATGAAGAAGTTCCTATTGGTGCTGCTGGTGTTGCTCTTCGCCGCCAGCCTGGGCTTTGCCGGCCCGGGGGCGGAGAAGAAGAAGATGACCATTGCCATCATCCCGATGTTCGTCGGCCACCCCTGGTTCGTGCGCTGCGAGTTGGGCGCCAAGCAGGCCGCCGAGGAGCTGGGCATCAACTACGTGTTCGTCGGTCCGGAGAAGGCGGACACGGCCAAGCAGCTGGACATCTTCAACGACCAGGTGAACAAGAAGGTGGACGCCATCATCCTGGCCAGCTCGGAGGTGAAGGCCTGGGAGAAGCCCATCGCGGACGCCATGGCCAAGGGCAGTGCCCGTGTTCGGCTTCGACATCGGCGCCGGGCGACAAGCCCATCTGGACCGCATCCGGTTGGGAAGAGGTCTCCAGCGGCAAGAACATCGGCGAAGGCCTGGCCAAGGAGATCGGCGGCAAGGGCAAGGTGGCCATCCTGACCGGCAGCCTCGGCTCGGCGTTCCTGGCCCGGCGGCAGAAGTCCATCGAGGACACCCTGGCCAAGTACCCGGACATCAAGGTCGTCGGCGTGTACGCGACCGAGGACGACTACGAGAAGGCCCTGAGCATCAGCGAGTCCGTCCTGCAGGCCAACCCGGACCTGGCCGGCTTCGCCAGCACGGTCACCACGGGCGTCCCGGCGGCGGCCAAGGCCATCGAGAACGCGGGCCTGGGCGGAAAGGTCGCCATCTGGAGCGTGTCCCTGGGCAAGCAGAACGCCGACTACGTGAAGAACGGGGTGGTCAAGGGCGCCCTGATCCTGGACCCGGCCAAGATGACCTACCTGGGCGTGCATGATCGCCTACAACTACCTGACCAAGAACAAGGTCGCTGCCCAAGCCCGGCGACGAGTTCGGCTGGGCCGGCAAGCCCACCACCTTGTGGAGAGGAAGTTCTCCTACGCTCCGGACGTGCTGCTGACGCCGGCGAACATCGGCGACTTCGACTTCTAGGGCCTGTTTCCCGAATCCGGATTTCGGCCGGGGAGGGCCGCGCGCCCTTCCCGGCCGCGTTTTCAGGGAAAGAAATGATAGCGATCGAAAACGTCTCCAAGGCCTTCCCCGGCGTACTGGCTCTGGACGAGGTCAGCTTCACCATCCGTGACGGCGAGGTGCACGGGCTGGTGGGGGAAAACGGGGCGGGCAAGAGCACCCTGATCAAGATCCTGTCCGGCATCTACCCCGACTACGAGGGAGCCATCCGCTTCGACGGCACGCGTGCGCAGGTTCGCCGCCGTGCACGACGCCCAGGCCGGGGGGGTGGCCACGATCTTCCAGGAGCTCACCGTGATCCGGGAGCTGTCCGTGGCCGAGAACATCTTTCTCGGGCGCGAGCCGGTGCGCCCAGGCGGGCGCCTGGACTGGCAGGCCATGTGGGCCTCCAGCCGCGAGGTGCTGTCCTTTCTCGACGCGCCGCTGGATCCCCGGGCGCTGGTACGGTCACTCTCGGTGGCCAACCAGCAGATGGTGGAGATCTGCAAGGCCCTGGTGCTGAACTCGAAGGTGATCATCATGGACGAGCCCACCTCCTCGCTCACCGAGCCACGAGGTGCGCGCAGCTCTTCGCGCTGATCCGCCGGCTGAAGCAGAGGGGCATCACGGTCCTCTACGTTTCCCACAAGATCGAGGAGATCTTCGCCATCTGCGACTCCGTCACCGTGTTGCGGGACGGCAGGCACATCGGCACGGTCGACCGACAGCGATACCACCCCGGACCAGGTGATCAGCATGATGGTCGGCCGTTCCCTCAGCATGCATGTTCCCGCGCGCGACAGGCCCGGCGCGGGGCGCTGCTGCTGTCGGTGCGCGGTCACCGGCAGGGAGGGGGAGTTCCGGGACGTGAGCTTCGACCTGCACGCAGGGGAGATCCTGGGCTTCGCCGGGCTGATCGGAGCGGGGCGCACGGAGCTGGCCCGGGCCCTGTTCGGGGCCACCGTCCCTGAGCGCGGGCGAGATCTCCCTGCAGGGCC
This sequence comes from uncultured Spirochaetota bacterium, assembly GCA_963745745.1. Taxonomy (GTDB): domain Bacteria; phylum Spirochaetota; class Spirochaetia; order SZUA-6; family DRHE01; genus MIBK01. The sequence goes on from CAVUYS010000077.1 coordinate 52,789, forward strand.
GGGCCATCGGGCGCTTCCGGCATCCCCTCCCGGGCCCTGGCCCGCGGGGTGGCCTACCTGTCCGAGGACCGCAAGGGCGAGGGCCTGATGCTGGAGGCCAGCATCCGGGAGAACATGTCCCTGGCCGTGCTGCGGCGGATTTCCCGCTGGCTGTTCCTGCGCCGCCGCCGGGAGCGGGAGCTGGTGGACTCCTACATCACCAGGTTCAAGATCAGGATGACCAGCGTGGACCAGCTGGTGGAGAGCCTTTCGGGAGGCAACCAGCAGAAGGTGGTCATCTCCAAGCTGCTGATGACCGAGGCCCGGGTGTTCATTTTCGACGAGCCGACCCGGGGCATCGACGTGGGCGCCAAGTTCGAGATCTACAAGATCATGAACGACCTGACCGCCGAAGGGCGCGGCATCCTGTTCATCTCCTCGGAGCTGCCGGAGGTGCTGGGCGTCTCCGACCGCATTCTGTGCATGCGCGAAGGGCGGCTGGTGCGGGAGTTCACGCGCGCCGAGGCCAGATCCCGAGACGGTGATGCGGGTGCTCACCGGGGGGCAGGCGGCATGAGCGGCTCCAGAGCGGCCCTGAAGAGGGTTCTCGGCCTGCGGGAGCTGCCGATCCTGGTGTACCTGGCCATCATGATCGCAGTCTTCTCCTTCGCCGTGGGCGGCTTCTTCTCGATCAAGAACTTCGAGAACATCATCGCGCCAGATCGCCACCGTCGGGATCGTCTCGGTCGGCATGACCCTGATCATCCTGACCGGGGGCATCGACCTGTCGGTGGGAGCGATCCTCTCCTTCGCCATCAACATCGGCGGCCAGGGCATCGTGGCCGGCTGGCCCATGTGGATCGTCTACCCCTTCATGCTCCTGCTGGGCCTGGCGCTGGGCTGGCTGAACGGCTTCCTGATCACCCGCATCGCCGTGCCGGCCCTGATCATCACCCTGGGCACCATGAACATCTACCGCGGGGTCATCATGGTGATCACCAAAGGCCGCTACATCACCCCGATCCCCAAGGCCTACGAGGCCATCGGCACCGGCTACGTCCCGTTCCTCCTGCTGGCCGTGGTGCTGGCGGCGTTCATCTACCTCAGCCTGAAAACCCGCTTCGGGCGCAACCTCTTCGCCATCGGCGGCGGGGAGCAGTCGGCGGTGTACTCCGGGGTGCCGGTGCGGCGCTACAAGATGATCGTCTACATGGTCTCCGGGGTGCTGTCCGCGCTGGCCGGCATGATCCTGGTGGGCAGGAGCGGCTTCATCCAGCCCCAGGCCGGGATGGGCTACGAGATGAGCGCGATCGCCGCGGTGGTCATCGGCGGCACCAGCATCTTCGGCGGCTCGGGCAGCGTGCTGGGCACCTTCCTGGGCTCGGTGCTCATGGGGCTGATCCTGGCCGGGCTGACCATGCTGGCCGTGAACCCCTACTGGCAGGGGCTGATCACGGGGGTCGCTGATCATCCTGGCCATCGCCCTGGACACCGTGCGCCAGCTGCGGCAGCGATAGAGGAGGGGGCATGCGGCGAACGCGAACCGGGAACTGGCGGATCCTGCTGGTCTTGGCGGCGGTGAACGTCCTGATCATGGGCCTCCTCGACCGTCCTCTCCCCGACCTTCCTGAGCTACGGCAACCTGAGCGCGGTGATGCTGCGCATGAGCGAGCTGAGCCATGCTGGCCATCGCCGAGACCATCGTGCTGATCGCCGGCGGCTTCGACCTGACCATCGGGGTGGTCATGGCCCTGTCCGCCACGGTGTTCGGGACCCTGTACGTGCAGGGCCTGCCCTTCGCCCTGATCGTCGCCCTGGCCCTGGCCTCCGGGGTCGCCGTGGGCGCGCTGAACGCCTTCCTGGTGGTCGCGCTGCGCCTGCAGCCCTTCATCGTCACCCTGGCGACCATGTCCATCGTGCGCAGCGTGGTCTACGGCCTGCTCAAGGGCAATGTCCTGAGCGACCTGCCGGAGGGCTTCCTGAACCTGGGCTACGTTTACGTGCTCAGGATCCCGCTGCTGTTTCTGGTGGTGCTGCTGGTGGCCGTCCTGGCGATCGTGCTGCTGCGCCGGACCATGGTCGGGCGGCGGATCTTCGCCGTGGGGGGCAACGAGCACACCGCCTTCCTGTCCGGGGTCCACGTGGACCGCACCAAGTACCTCGTTTACAGCCTGAGCGGCCTGATCTCGGCCATGGCCGGGCTGATGTACACCGCCCGCATCCGGGCCGTGGTCCCCGACATGGGCATCACCTCGCCCCTGGAGGTGATCACCGCCGTGCTGATCGGCGGCACCGCCATCACCGGCGGGAAAGGCTCGGTGTTCGGCTCCCTGCTGGGCATCCTGGCCATGTACCTGCTGCTCAACGGCTTCAACCTGCTGGGCCTCAACCCGTTCTGGCAGACGATCATCCTCGGCGTCATCCTGATCTACGTGGTGGGGCAGGAGAACATTTTACGCGGGGTGCGCGCCGCTTTCCACCGCGGTAAGGTCGGCAAACAGGCATGACGGAAGAAAAGCGCCTGGAGGGCCTGCCCGCGCTGATCACGGGCGCGGGATCGGGGATCGGCAGGGCCATCGCGGTGGCCTTCGCCCGGGAGGGAGCCCGGGTGGGCATCAACTACTGCCGCAACGAGGAGGGAGCCGCCCGCACGCTGGAGCTGGTGCGGGGCGAGGGTGCCGAAGGGGCCCTGGTGCGCGCCGACGTGTCCTCGGCGCAGGAGGTGGCCGCGATGGTTCGGGAGCTGGAGGTCCGCTGGCAGGGCCTGGAGGTGCTGGTCAACAACAGCGGCATCGGCACCTCCGCCAGCCCGGACCGGGTGGCGGAGATCGACGAAGCGGACTGGGACCGGGTGCTGGACGTGAACCTCAAGGGGGTCGATGCTGGCCTGCCGGGCGGTGCTGCCCGGCATGATGCGGCGGGGAAGAGGCGCCATCGTCAACATCTCCTCGATCCGGGGACTGCTGGGCAACCCCAGCCTGGCCTCCTATTGCGCCTCCAAGGGCGGTGAGGTGCTGCTTACCCGCTCCCTGGCCCTGGACTACGCCCGCTACGGGGTGCGCGTGAACTGCATCTGTCCCGGCTTCGTACTGAGCGAGATGCTGGCCGGCTACATCGCCAAGCAGGCGGACCCCGCCGCCGCGCAGAGGGCTTTCGCCGCCATGGCGCCCCATGAACCGAATCGGCCGGCCGGAGGAAATCGCCGCGGCCGCCGTCTTCTTCGCTTCCCGGGCCTCCTCCTTCATCACCGGAGTGGCCCTGCCGGTGGACGGGGGCTACACCGCTTCCGGCGCGAGGGACGTGCTTTGAAACGCTTCCAGGACCGGGTGGTGGTGGTCTCCGGAGGCGGATCCGGGATCGGCCAGGCGGCGGCCTTCGCCTTCGCCCGGGAAGGCGGGCGGGTGATCGTCTTCGAATCCAGCCGCGACGCGGCCCGGCGCTTCGAGTCGCTGGCCGCCGAGCAGGGCCTGGACGGGCACAGTCTGACCGTCGACGTGAGCCGGCCGCGGGACGTGCAGCGCGGCGTGGCCGCGGTGACCATCCGCTTCGGGGCCATCCACGTGCTGGTGAACAACGCCGGGGTGGAGCACACCGCGCCGCTGCACGAGACCGCCGAGGAGGACTGGGACCGCGTGCTGGGGGTGAACCTGAAGGGAGTGTTCCTGCTCTCCCGCCAGGTCCTGCCGGTCATGATGCGCGGCGGGGGAGGCGCGGTGGTCAACATGGGCTCCATTTCCGGGCTGCTGGGCTGGCCAGCCTACGCCGCGTACGCCGCCTCCAAGGGCGGGGTGGTGCAGCTCACCCGGCAGATGGCCGTGGACTACGCGCCGCACGACATCCGGGTCAACTGCGTCTGCCCCGGAACCACCTGGACCCCCCTGATCGAGCGCCTGTTCGCCCAGGAGCCGGATCCGGAGGCGGCCAAGGCGGCTATCGCGGCCCGGCACCCCCTGGGCCGCTTCGCCCGGCCCGAGGAGATCGCCGAGGCGGTCCTGTTCCTGGCTTCGGAGGAGGCCTCCTTCATCACCGGCGCCGTGCTGCCGGTGGACGGTGGCTATACGGCCAAGTAGGTCATAAAGGAGACGACGGTGAAGCGCTATGTGGAGCTGAGCGGAAGACTGGAGAACGGGCTTTGGAGCTACCAGGCCCTGCCGGGGCTGGAGAAGATCATCCCCGAGGTGAGCATCGAAACCATCGCTACGGTGCGGGAGAACGATTTCTTCGCTTCACGTCTCACCATGTGCACAATATCAGGCACTTACGTGGAGGCCGGGTCGCATATCATCGAGGGCGCCAAAACCCTGGATCAGTACCGGCTGACGGACTTTATCAAGCCCGCCCGCGTCCTGCGCCTGCCCCGGCAGAAGGCCAAGGCCCTGATCGACGAAAAACTGCTGGCCGCGCACGCCCCGGCCATTCGCCCCGGCGAAGCCATCCTGGTGGCCACCGGCTGGGGGCGCATGTGGAACAAGCCGGGCTACGTGCTGGAATGCCCCAACTTCAGCAAGGGGGCCATCGCCTGGCTGCTGAAGCGCAAGCCGGCCATCTGCGGCTTCGACGTGCCCTGCATCGAGAGCTCCTGGTCCGAGGACGTGGTGGAGGAGAAGGGCGGCCTGCTGGGCATGATGTTCAGGAAGAACGTGCTCCTGGTGGCCCCGCTGGTGAATCTGGACAAGGTCCGCGCCGACAAGGGAACCCTGTACTGCCTGCCGCTGCCGGTGGTCGGGACCTCCGGCGCACCGGCCCGCGTGGTGTTCGAGGAGAAGGCGTGAGCGGGATCAGGAAAGTCCGTTTCGGGGTGATCGGCGCCGGGCTGTGGGGCGGGGCGCATGCCGAGGTCTACTCGCAGCACCCCTACGCCGAACTGGCCGCAGTCTGCGATACGGACTCCGTGCGGGCCCGCCAGCTGGCTGCCGCTCACGGCGGAGCGCGGGTCTACACGGACTTCCGGGAAATGGTCCGCGACCCGGGGGTGGACGCCGTGGCCGTGGCCACTCCGGATTTCGCCCACCGGGAGCCGATCGTGGCGGCGGCCCGGGCCGGCAAGCACGTGCACACCGAGAAGCCCCTGGCCACCACCGCCGAGGATGCGGAGGCCATCGCCGCCGCCGTGCGCGAGGCGGGGATCACCCTGATGGTGGATTTCCACGCCCGCTGGAACCCGCCCTTCGCCATCGCCCGGCGGGACATCGAGGAGGGCAGGCTGGGGCGGATCCTGTCGGCCTACTTCCGGCTGAACGACACGATCTCCGTGCCCACGAGCATGCTCTCCTGGGCGGCGCACAGCTCCATCCTGTGGTTCCTGGGCAGCCACACGGTGGATACCCTGCGCTTCCTGCTGGGCGACGAGGTCCAGCGGGTCTATTCGGTTTCCCGCGCAGGAGTGCTGCAGGCGCTGGGCATCGACGTGCCCGATCTGTACCAGAGCATCCTGGAGTTCCGCTCCGGGGTGGTGGCGAGCATCGAGAACAACTGGGTGGTCCCCAACACCAACCCGGCGGTCAACGATTTCAAGGTGAACATCCTGGGCTCCCAGGGCATGATCAACATGGACCTGACCAACAACCAGCTGATCGAGCGCTATCTGCCGGACTCCAGCGACCACCCGGACTGCATCGTGAAGCCGCAAGTGTTCGACAAGCACGTGGGCTTCGCCTACGAGAGCATCCGCGACTTCGTCGAATGCCTGGCTCTGGGCAAGCCGGTGAAGGTCGGTCTGGAAGACGGTCTGCGGGTGACCCGCGTGGTGCTGGCGATCATGGAGTCGGCCCGGGAAGGCCGCCCGGTGACGGTGCACTACCCGGGCCAGTAAAGCCTTACAGCTCCTCCAGCTCCCGGGAAAGCTCCCGGTACAGCGCGCTGACCTCGCCCCGCCCGGGCAGGTCGGGGGCGTCGGCCAGGGTCTCCAGGCTGAACAGGCTCTCCTTCAAGGCGGTCAGGTAGTTGCGCGAGCCCTTGAACCAGTAGGAGCCCTGCCCGTCGGTGTGCAGGGAGACGAATCCCAGCTTGCTGGAGCGCTTTTTCGAGCGGCAGGGCCGCAGCAGCTCCCGCAGGCGCTCCGGGAAGTCGGCCGGCACCGCCGGCAGGACTGAAGGCGGCCCCCTCCGGCGTCTCCAGCACCGGCTGGTCGAGGTTCAGGCGCGGCAGGATGCGCAGGATCGTGGACAGGCGCATGTCGCTCAGCAGCTCGAAGCCTTCGAACAGCACCTTGCCCCGCAGCTTCCGGAAACCGGGAAGGATGGTCGGCTCGCCGCGGCCGAGCAGGGAACCCAGCTTCTCCCAGGGCAGCAGGACGGTCTTGCGGCGGCCTTCGGTTCTGATCTGGAACACCTCCGCGCCAATGCGGATGTTGGTGGTGAAGTCCCTTCGAGGCCGTTCGGCAGCCGCCGGCAGGTCGGCAGGCGCCGCCCCGGCCTCCAGGTCGGGTGTTCTCCTGTCCGGCTTCCTTCCGGGCTGCGCGCCGGCGCCGGCGTGCCGCTCGCGCCGTCCCTGCCCTCCGCGCTCCCTCTCCTCCACCGCCAGCGCCCGCGGCAGCTCGGGGTGGATGCGGCCCAGCCACTCCCGGTTCAAGGGGGACACCGAGTGGGCGTACATGCGGGAGGTGCGCACGATCTCCCCGGCCACGATGAAGCGCGGATTTTCGCGGTACATGACCGAGCCGGGGTGGATCTGGATGCGGCCGGCGGTGGAGGTGCGGTACACGCCCCGCTCGGTGCGCACGCAGACGAACTGGATCAGGCCGCGGGCCACGGCGCAGAGGTAGTCGGCCGGCGGGCCGCCGGAGCCCACCGGGATTCCCTGCTCGGCCAGGATCTGACCCAGCTGGTCCTTGATGTTCTCGATCTCGCCCATGGTGCGGGGGTCCAGGAAGAGCCGCTCGCAGAAGCGCACCCGGTCGCGGGCGCGCTGGAAGGCCTCGTAGATCTTGAGGTAGGACACGAAGTCCCCCAGCGGATCGCGGAAGGAGTGGTGGGCCTGGCGGGCTTCCATCTCCTGGCCCGGGGGCAGGAGGAAGGGGGTGCGGCTGGAGAGGAAGCTGATGGCCACCAGGCATTCCTCGAGCACGGCGGGGTAGCGCCGGATGGCCTCCACCATGATCCGCGAGAACTTGGGCAGGATCGGGAAGGCCACATCATGCCGCCCGATCTCCGTGAGCTCCTGGTCCTCGTCCAGGGCGTCGAGCAGCCGCAGGGTCTCGATGGCCGAGAGGATGCCGTCGCCGGCCGGGCGGCGAGATGAAGTCGAAGCTCTCGAAGTCGCGGATGCCCAGCTCGGCCATGCGCAGCACGACCTCGGACAGGTCGGTGCGGTGGATCTCCTCGGTGGAGAACAGGGCCCGGACTCGTAGTCGCGCCGGGTGTACAGCCGGTAGCAGACCCCCGGGCGCGTGCGGCCCGCCCGGCCGCGGCGCTGGTTGCACGAGGCCTTGGAGATCGGCACCTCGATCAGCGAGGAGGTGAAGTTCTCGGGTTGTAGAGGTTGAGCTTGGCCAGGCCGGAGTCGATCACCGTGCGTCACCCCGTCGATGGTGACGCTGGTCTCGGCGATGTTGGTGGCCACGATCACCTTGCGCCTGCCCGGGAAGTCGTCGAACACCCGCTCCTGCTCCTCGGTGCGACAGGCGCGCGTAGAGCGGCAGGAGCGGCCAGGCGCGCGGCGGAGGGCAGGGCTTCGCGAGGCGCGGCAGGCAGTCCTTGATGGCCCCCTCGCCGGGCAGGAAGATCAGGATGTCGCCCGGGCTCCGCCCTTCTTCTCGATGCGCGACAGACGATCTCCGCGATCTTGTCCAGCAGGCTCGTCGAGGTCGCCCTCGGCCTCGGGCGGCTCGTAGACGCAGCTCCACCGGGTAGGGCGAGCCGTCGATGTTCACGATCGGGCACTCGTCGAAGTACTCGGAGAACACCTCCACGTTGATGGTGGCCGAGGAGACGATGACCTTGAAGGCGGGCCGCTCGGCCAGCAGCTGCTTGAGCAGCCCGAGGATGAAGTCGATGTTGAGGCTGCGCTCGTGGGCCTCGTCGACCATGATCACGCCGTAGCGCGAGAGGGAGTAGTCGGCCTTCATCTCCTGCAGCAGGATGCCGTCGGTCATGATCTTGATGCGCGTGCGCGGGTCGGTGCGGTCCTCGAAGCGCATCTTGTAGCCGACCAGGTCCGGGATGCGGGTCTTCGAACTGGCGGGCGATGAACTCCGCCACCGATACGGCGGCGATGCGGCGCGGCTGGGTCACCCCGATCAGCTTGTCCTGCGCGAAGCCGGCGGCCAGCAGGAGCTGCGGGATCTGGGTGGTCTTGCCCGAACCGGTGGGGCTCTGCACCACCACGACCTGGTTTTGGGCCACGGCGGCCAGGATCCGCTCCTTCTCGCGGTGGATCGGAAGCTCGAGGGGATTCACGGCCCATCGTACACCATTGCTCCGGCAGCGGCAATGCGAGTACATTGGGGGCGATGAACCCGAGGCAGCTGCACAGCAGGGAGGGGGAGCTGCGGCACGTCGTGGAGGCCATCCCCCAGGTCTCTCCGGTCGAGCTCTACCAGGCCATCCGGCAGCGGGGATACATCGGGCAGGAGCGGGCCCTGAAGGCGGTCACCCTCTGGGCCTACCGGCACGTGGCCCGCCTGCGCCGCATCCATCTGCAGAACGTGGACCGCGAGCAGCTTCCCGCCAAGACCAACATGCTGTTCGTGGGGCCCACCGGCTGCGGCAAGACCTTCCTGGTGGAGCTGCTGTTCCGGGAGATGCTGCGCCTGCCGACCGTGATCATGGACATGACCGGCTACTCGGAAACCGGCTACGTGGGGCAGGACGTGGTGAACATCCTGACCCATCTGCTGTACGCGGCCCAGTTCAGCCCCCTGGCCGCCTCCATCGGCATCGTCTGCCTGGACGAGTTCGACAAGATCGCCTCCGGACAGAACAACGCCGTGTTCGCCGGCGCGGGGACCACCAAGGACGTGTCCGGCCTGGGGGTGCAGCGCGAGCTGCTGAAGATGCTGGAATCCGCGGAGATCCTGGTGCCGGTGGAGTTCGGCCACTCCGACTACGCGCCCAAGACGGTCGTGCCGACCCGCGACATCGTGTTCATCGGCTGCGGCGCCTTCTCGGGCCTGAAGGTGCTGATCGAGCGGGGAGGGGGCGAGCACATCGGCTTCGGCCGCGCGCCGCTTTCCGGCGGGGAGGACCGCATCGCCGTCTCCTACAGCGAGGCGGAGATGGACCTGGTGCGCCACTTCCAGAACTACGGCTTCCTGCCCGAGCTGATCGGGCGCTTCCAGCGCGTCGTGCCCTTCGAGGCCCTGAGCCACGGGGAGCTGAAGTCCATCCTCGAGGAGCGGGTCCTGCAGCAGTACCTGACCGAGTTCCGCCTGGAGGGCATCGAGCTGGAGGTGGACGAGGCGGTGCTGTCGATGATCGTGGAACGCAGCCTGCGCATGGAGACCGGGGCGCGGGGCATCGACGCGGCCTTCATCCGCTACCTGGAAAACGCGGCCTTCGAGAGCTACTCGCGCGAGGGGGTCCACCGGGTGCGCCTGTTCCGCCGGGGCGACGAGGTGGCCTTTGAAACCGGCTGAGGCCGCCGGGCAACCGCTGCTGGACCTGGTTCGCCGGCAGGTGGACCTGGGGCCGCGCTATCCCGGCTCCGAGGCCCACCGGCTCCTGGCGCGCGAGCTGGCCGGGCGCCTGGAAGAGCACGCCGCCGAGTCGCACCGCCAGCGCTTCACGGTGCGCCTGCCCGGGGGGCCGGCGGAATGCGGCAACCTGACGGGGATTTTCCGCCCGGCGGAAGCGGGGCGCCCGCCCGCGCTTCCCCCTCTGCTTCTGGGCACCCATTTCGACACGCGGTCGACGGCCGACCGGGAGCCGGAGCAGGCCTCGCGCGCGCGGCCCATCCCGGGCGCCAACGACGGCGGCTCGGGCACGGCGATCCTGCTCTCCCTGCTGCCCGAGCTGGCCCGCGCTGGGGAGGGAGGGGAGGCTGGCCCGGGAGGTGGCGTGGTGTTTTTCGACGCCGAGGACGTGGGCGACATCGACGGCCAGCCCTTCTCGCTGGGCGCCGGCCTGTACGCCAGGGAGCCTCCGTTCGGGCCTCCGAGGAAGTGCTGGTCCTGGACATGGTGGGCGGCAGCGGGCTGGTGCTGGACCTCGACGGGCACGTCCTGGACCACCCGCCGAGCCTGGAGCTCACCCGGCGGGTCTTCGCCGCCGGGGGGCAGGTGGATCCTGCCGTGTTCCGGGCGGCCAAGCTCAAGTACGTCATCAGCGACCAGTACCCGTTCCTGCGAAGGGGGATCGCCTCCTGCCTGCTGATCGACCTCGACTACCCCGAGTGGCACACCCAGGCCGACCTGCCCGAAGCGATGTCGGAGCGCCTCGCTGGCTACGATCGCAGCAGCCGTGCTGCGGTTTCTGCAAGAGCCTCGTCGGTGAGGCCCTCGTGGCTCCGGCGGTCCGCAGGTCCTTCAGGGTGTACAGCCCGCGGGCCTGTTCCTGCGGCCCGAAGATCACGGCCAGGGGGATGGCCCGCTTCTCGGCGTACTTGAGCTGCACGGCCAGCTTGCGGGCTTCGGGGTAGACTTCCACGGCCAAACCGGCGGCCCGCAAAGAGGTATGCCAGGCGGTGGTAGTCGGACAGCAGGGCTTCGTCGAGCAGCAGGACCACGACATCCGGGGCGGCGGCGGCGCCGGCGGCCAGTCCCAGCTCCTCCAGGGCGGCCATCAGCCGGTCGAGCCCGATCGAGGCCCCGACACCGGGCAGCTTCTCGCGGGTGTACAGCGAGGCCAGGTCGTTGTAGCGGCCGCCGGAGCAGACGGAGCCGATGTCCGGGAGGTCGCCCAGGAAGGTCTCGAAGACCACGCCGGTGTAGTAGTCCAGGCCGCGGGTGATGGCCGGGTCGAAATGGAAGAACTCCCCCAGGCCGCAGTCCTCGATGCACCGCCATAAAGCGTCCAGGCGCTGGATGGGCGGGCAATCGGCGGGCAGCAGGGAGCCGACCCGCCGCAGGGTTTCCCGGTCGGAGTCCAGGCTGCTGACGAACTCCAGCATCTCGCCGGCCGAGGTCTCGCCGGCCAGCTCCGACGAGCTGGGCCCGCACTTCTGCCGGCCCGATCTTGCGCAGCTTGTCGATAGTGCGCAGCACTCGACAGGTAGCTTCCCGACAGGCCGCGGGCGGCCAGGAAGCGCGTTGAACAGCTCCCGGTGGGACAGGTGGATGCGGAAGCGCGGCACCCCCAGCTCGCGGAAGCTCTCCTGCATGAGCATCAGGATCTCGAGGTCCGCCGAGGCGGAATCCGCGCCGACCAGGTCGAAATCGATCTGGATGAACTCGCGGTAGCGGCCGCGCTGGGTGTTCTCCCCCCGCCAGACCTTGGCCATGTGATAGCGCTTGAAGGGCAGGTACAGCTCGTCGACGTGCGCGGCCATGAAACGGGCGAAGGGCACGGTCAGGTCGAAGCGCAGGGCCACGTCCCGGTGGCCGTGGTCCCGGAAGCGGTAGACCTGCTTGTCCGTCTCCCCGCCCCCCTTGCCCAGCAGGATCTCCGCGTACTCCAGGGCCGGGGTGTCGATGGGCACGAAGCCGAAGCGCCGGAAAACGCGGGTGAGCTTCTCCTGCACCTGCAGACGGCCCAGTTCGGCCCGGGGCAGGGAGTCGCGAAAGCCGCGCAGCGTCTTGGGATCGATGATGTCCGACATGCCGCCTCTGAAAATAAGCCGCAGGCCCGCGCCGAGTCAAGGTGCGCGCCGGTGGGCAGCGGCGCTCGCCGCCCTCCCTGGCTGCGCCGGCTTCGGCCTCCCTGCCTTGAGCCGGCGCTCGCCGCCCTCCCTGGCTGCGCCGGCTTCCGCCATCCCTGCCTTGAGCCGGCGCTCGCCGCCCTCCCTGGCTGCGCCGGCTTCCGCCATCCCTGCCTTGACGAGGGCCCGGCTTTGGCTACAATACCTTAACTCGCGATGCGCATTCGCTATGGGACCACCCCTGAGGGCAAGGTCGTCAAGAAGGCGGAAATATACACCCCGGAGGAGCACGGCATCGAAGCCCGTCGCATCGACCCGGACGCGCGCCGGATCATCGAGCGGCTGCGCCGGGCCGGCTTCAAGGCCTACGTGGTGGGAGGCGCCGTGCGCGACCTGCTCACCGGCAAGGATCCCAAGGACTTCGATATCGCCACCGACGCCACGCCGCGCAAGCTGCGGCGAGTGTTTCCCAGCGCCCGCCTGATCGGCCGGCGTTTCCGGATCGTGCACATCTACGTCCAGCGCGACGGGCTGCGCAAGACCTTTGAAGTCACCACCTTCCGGGCCCGCGACAGCGAAGGGGACAACAACGCCTACGGCTCCATGGAGGAGGATGTCTGGCGGCGGGATTTCACGATGAACGCCCTGTACTACTGCCCCGTGGACGGCCTGCTCATCGACTTCGTCGGCGGCTACCGCGACATCCGGGAAGGCCGGCTGCGCACGCCCCTGGCCACCGAAGCCTCCTTCCTGGAGGACCCGGTGCGCATGCTGCGCGGGGTGAAGTATGCCCAGATCGCCGGCGTGGAGCTTCCCCGTCCCATGGCCGCCCTGATCCGCAAGCACCGCCTGGCCCTGGGTTCCTGCTCCGCCGCCCGTCTTACCGAGGAGGTCTACAAGATCCTGGCTGGAGGATCCGCCGCCCCGATCCTGGCCAGCGCCTTCCGGCTGCGCCTGCTGGAAGGGTTGCTGCCGGCCTTCGACCGCCATTTCTCAGCCCTGGGGCGCAAGGAGGCCGAAGCGCGCCTGGCCGAGGGTCTGGGGGCCCTGGACCGGCGGGTGCAGGGCGAGGGGGCCGAGCAGGTCAGCCGCGGGCTCATGCTGGCCTATCTGTTCCGGGACCTGGCCGAAGGCTGGAAGACGCGCCTGCCCCCGGAGGATCCGCAGGCCTACATGGTGGAAATGATCCGGCAGGCGGCCTTGCCGCTGCAGCCTTCGCGCAAAGAGATGGAGCTGGCGGCCAGGCGCTATCTGCGAACCCGCCGCCGCGGCAGGGAATAGCGCGCCCGCAAAATCTATTTCAGCGCGTCGATCCTCTTCAGCAGCGAGTCCGCCTTCTCCCCGTAGGCCTTGGGGTCCAGCTCCTTGGCCTTTTTTAGATATGCGGCGGCCTCCGGGTACTTCTTGTCGGCGAAGGCGTTCACGCCCAGGGCGTAATTGATCAGCGCGGCCTCGATGCCCAGCTGCAGGGAGCGGGTGTAGAGCTCGGTCGCCTTGCCGTAGTCTTTCTTCTGGTAGCTGATCAGGCCCAGGTAGTAGTAGGGAGTGTAGCTGTCCGGGCGCAGGGCCATGGCCGCGTTCAGGGACTTCTCCGCCTCCTCCAGCTTGCCGGCGGCGAACTTGTCCGTGCCTTCCTTCAACAGGTCGCTGAAGGTGCGGATGCCCAGGATGAAGGCCTCGAAGTCACGCTGCAGCGCCGCCCCGTCAACCCAGGAGAAGGCCCGCTGGGCCACCCGGGTGGAATTGTCGGCCAGGCTGGCGCCGGCCTGCACGGCGGAGATGGAATCCCAGAGCAGGCGGTTGTAGCGCCGCTCCGGGCTCTGGGCCAGGAAATGCACCAGGCCCCAGGCGGCGGGGTAGAAGGAATTGATCTCCCGGGCGGCGCGGGCCTTGTCCACGACCAGCAGCTCGGCGATGGGCAGGCGACCCTGGGCCCCCGCCAGCTGGGCCTTCAGGGCGTCCAGCCAGGCGTAGTTGGGCTGCCAGACGAAGCGCCCTGTCTCCACCGCGGAGCCTTCCAGGTAGGCCGCGGCGCCCTCGGTCAGCCACAGCGGGGTGGTGGGCTGCAGGATGCTCAGGAACTGGATCAGCCCGTAGTGCAGCAGGGAGCGGTTGAACTCCGCGGGCAGGCGCTCGAAGCCCACCAGCTCGCTGCGCGCCGGGTCGCGGTAGGAGATGTACACGAAGTCGGGGCGGGTCTCGCCGATCAGGCCTTGCAGGTACGCGTCGTAGTCGGCCTTGGCCCCGAAAACCCTCACCCTCAGGCTCCCGGCGCCCGCGGCGGCCTCAGGGTGGAAGGTGTCGCTGAACAGGGTGTAGGCGGCTTCCATGGTGCGCGCGATCTCCAGGGCCCTCGCCTCGCCACGGTCGCTGGCCACCTGGTAGTGGCCGAAGGAGGAACTGGGCGGAGCCTGGGTATAGGCCGCCGCCGCGGCCAGAACCGCCGCCAACACCGCAGCCAGACGGATCAGGTGCTTGTTCATGGGCCTCCCTTTGAGGCCCCCATCATAACGCCCGCTTTGGCGAGCTGTCAAACGGCTGGCCTTTTTTTATTTGCCGCGCCTCGGAGCCTTTTCCAGCAGCTTGGCGATGGGCTTCAGTCCGGGAATGTCCTCCATGATGATCTTCAAGGTGGTGGTGAGGGGCAGGGCCAGCAGGATCCCGGGCGCCCCCCACAGCCAGCCCCAGAAGAAGAGCGACAGGAAGACGATCGGCACGGAAACCTTCAGGCGGATGCCCAGGACCTTGGGCTCGAACAGGTAGGCCACCGTGTTCTGGAGCACCAGCAGGCAGGCCAGCAGCCAGAGGGTCCTGGCCCAGGAGCCGAACTGGACCAGGCAGACCAGCAGGGGCAGGATCACCGCGATGACCGAGCCGATGAAGGGGATGAAGTTCAAAACGAAGGTCAGAAAGCCGAACAGCATCGCGAAGTCCACCCCGAACAAGCCCAGGCAGACTCCGCTGGTCGTTCCCACCAGCAGGCTGGCCAGGCTCTTCACCCCGATGTACTTGCGGATGTCGCCGTCGATGCGCAGGAGCACCAGAGCAATCCGCTTGGCCCGCTGGTGCGGGAAGGCCCGCAGCAGCTTGCGGGCCAGGCCGTATTTGCCCACCAGGAACAGCAGGGTGAAGATGAAGATGAGCACGAAATCGCTCAGGAAGTTGGCCACGGAGCGCAGGGTGGTGAGCAGGATCGTGCTCACCGGCAGCTTCTGCAGCTCCTCCAGCGGCTCCAGGCCGATCAGGGTGTTGGCGGCATTCTGGATGCGCAGGAGCAGCTCGCGGACCAGCTCCACGATCCCCCGCTGGTATCTGGGCAGGGCCTGGGCGAAATCCAGGGCGCTCTGGTAGATCACCCAGCCGAACACCAGGAAGGCGGCCAGGTACAGCACCGCCGCCACGCTGACCGCCAGCGTCACCGGGACGCGCAGCCGGCGCAGCAGGGTCACCAGGGGGTCCATCAGGTAGGCCAGGAAGCCGGTTACCAGCAGGGGGATGACCACCGCGCGGGCCAGGCGCAGCACCAGGCCGATCAGCAGCACGGTGATGATCGTGAGCAGGATGTTGCTGGCTACCCGCCGGTCAGGGCCCTTTGGATACGCGTCCAACGGTGATGTTGACCTCCTTCATGATGATGCCGCTGAAGCTCTCCACGTTCTTGGCGATGTACTCCTGCAGCTGATAGAGGGGGGCGGCCGTCTGGCCCTTGTAGGGCACCGCCAGCATGACCTCCATGGCGTAGTCGTGCGGCTCGCGGCGGACGATGACCTTTTCCACGCGCAGGCTGGAATCGAACTCCTGCACGCAATGCAGCACCATCTGGGTCAGGGCCGCCTCGGAGATGGTGATCCGGCCGCGCTTGCTGTATTCCGGGCGCACCACGGCCTTTTCGATGATGTTGCCCGCCCGGATGGGGTGGAAGCGGCGCTTGAAGAAGATCTTCATGGAGTCCAGGAAGATGTGCGGATAGCTGCGCTTCACCTCCAGGGCGGGCACGGGGATGATGTGCTTGCCTTCGGCGGTGCGGGAGTGGATGGCCGCGGCGATCTCCTCCCGGGTGGCCACATCCTCGATGTGGATGAACTTGCTGGGGTGCGGCAGCTGCAGGCGCTTGGCGATCTTGCGCACCATCTTCTCGGAGGTGCCGATCAGCAGGATGCGTTTGAAGCTCTGCTTGGCCAGCGCGGCGCGAACCGACGCGGCGTGAGTTTCGTCGGCGAACAGGGCAGTGCCGATGGCCGCCAGGACCCCCTTCTCCTTCTTGGCCGAGCGCCCGCCCACGATGCGCTGCCCGCGGATGAGCAGGCCGTCGTCCACGAACAGGTCGATGCCGTGCTTCTGGGCCACCAACTGGGCCCGGAAGCTCTTGCCGGTCCCGCTGCCGCCCACCAGGGCGAATACCTGGACCCCGCGAAAAAGCCAGACTACGTGGTTGAGGAGACTGCGGATTGCCGGCATACGATTGCTTTGACCCTACGAGTATGGCTTGCGGGGGGTCCGCTGTCAACGGAACAGGACTTGCAGGGCGGAGGCCGGATCGGGGGCGGCCAGCAGCTCCTCCACCAGCGAGCCGCGGCGGAACAGCAGCGCCAGCTCGGCGATGATCTTCAGGTGCACCACCACGTTGCCGGCGCCGATCAGGAAAAAGACGTGCGTGGGCCGGCCGTCCAGGGAGTCGAAATCGGTGCCCTGCCGGCAGATCCCCAGGACGATGCGGGGCTCGGGCAGCGGGCATTCCTCCGGCTTGCGGAAGTGGGGCAGGGCGATGCCGGGGAAGATGGCCGTGGAGACCATGTCCTCGCGGTCCAGGAGCTTCTGCAGAAAAACGCGGCGGTCCATGGACAGGCCGCCGCCGGCCAGCACGTCCAGGAGCTGCTCCAGGACCTGTTTCTTGGTTCCCGGCCGGATGTCCAGGCCGACCAGCTCGACGGGCAGCAGGCGGTACAGCGGCAGCGGGACCTTGTCCGACTGGATCAGCTTCTCCAACTCGCCGGCGGGCAGGTTCTTCATCCGGGAGATCATCCAGTCGTCGATCACCGAACGCATGAAGCGCCACTGGCTGGCGATCTTGGTGCCGGGAATGTCGCCGGCTTGCGCCATGCGCAGGAGGGAGCGTTTGGCGATCTTGAGGTAATCGGCCATCTCCGCCAGCGTCATTACATTGTCGTCTTCGATCATTCCCATCCTTCCGCCTGCAGGATACCCCGTAAGAGCATCCGGTATCAACGGCAGCAACTCTCCAACACTGCCCTGGAAACCCTGGCCCAGCCCGGCTATGATGCCGGCCATGGAAAGCAAGAGCGCCCGCCGGTCCGCCCAGTCCGCCAAGGCCCGGCCATCGCGGCCGAAAGCCGGGCTGCCCGGGCGCCCGCGTCCGCTGCTGCCGCTGGCCGGCTTCCTCGCCGCCTGTCTGCTGCCCCTCCTCCTGCCGGTGGATTGGTTTCACCCCCGTCTTTGGAAAGGCTACTATACGGTATTCCTGCGCTCCGCCGCTGGGGCGCGACCGGAATTCCCCACTCCCGCGGTGAGCAGGTACACCTCGAGGGTCAGCTTCAACACCTTCGGGGGCCTGGCTTCGGTGCGCGTGGCGGATTTATCCGTACGGCTGGACTCCGCCGATCCCCGCCAGGATCCGTTCCTGCGCGGCGTGGAAGGGTATTTCCGCGGCCCCGCGGGGGAAGTGCTGTACGCCCGGTCGCCGCGGGGACCGCTGCTTTGGGGGCTGGGCAGCCTGGGCCCGGATCGGCGGGTTCTGGAGCTGGACCCGGTGGCGGCAATGATCCGCCTGCTCCTGCTGGCCGCAGGCGCGCTCCTGGTGCTCCTGCCGGCCCGCCTGCCCAACGTGCCTCGCTGGCTGCTGGGGCTGGGGCTGCTGCCTTGGGCTCTGGGAGTTGCAACAGGGGACCTGCGCGACCTGTTGTCCTTCCTGCTGCTGTTCCCCTTCTGGATCCGGGCCATGGTTTGGGCCGCGGCGCGGCAGCTCCGCGCAGGTCGGGACGCCGCGAGAGGCGGGCTCGAAGTCGCGACGAGGAGGCGCCGGCAGGCGGCGCAAGCCGGGCAGGCGCGCACGGGGCAGGAGACGGGCCCCGGCCTGGCTGCCGGCGGCCCTGGATCCCGCAGTGGCGGCGCTGGCCGCGCTCATGTCTCGGGCGCGTGAGGTTGTGCTTTCAGCCCCCGTGCCGACGGCGCTGGCCCTGCTCGGAGCGGGCGTGTTCTTGGTGGCGGCCCCCGGAGCGCGTCATCTGCCCGGTGCCCTGTGCGCCCTGGCCGCCGACCTCTGCCTGCTGGCCCTGCTGCCGGCGGCGCGCCGCTGGGAGCGGTCGCGGCGCGCTCACCCCCTTTTCCGGGCCCTGCCCATCCTGGGGACCCTGCGGGGGAAAACCGCGCGCAGCCGCCAGCGGCTTTCGGTGCCCGCGCTGGTCATGCCGGCTGCGCTGGCCGTCCTGGCCCTGGTCTCCGCCGCGGCGCTGGGGCTGGAGGCGCGCCGGAGGGATCTGCAGGCCCCGCGCCTGGAGCCCCTCGCCGCCCGAGGCCTGTCGTGGGCGGCGCTGGCGGCCCTGCCTTTGAGCGCCGGACCCCAGGAGCTGCCCAACCTGGCGGACTTTCTGGCCCATTCCGCCTACCAGCAGAGCCTGGCTTTCCAGCGTCCCTACCGCTTCCCGGCGCCCGGGGAGCGGGTCTACATCAGCACGTATGCCGCGGCAGGGGCAGGTTACCTGCAGAGCCGCCGGGTGGCCCTGCGCTTTTCCGAGTCCTGGCTCTCCCGGACCCTGGCCTCAGCCCCGCCGGGGAGCGTGGAGCGGATGCTGGTGGACCAGGGCCGGGCGGGGACGGTCCGGCGGGTCGGCGAAGAGCAGCTGGCCAGGGAGCTGGCCCCCTGGCCCCGGGCCGCGGCGGTGGCCTTGTTCCTCCTGGCCTGTTTGACAGCGACCGTGCGCTCTGCTACAAGGACCTTTGCCATATGAGCCAATCACGGTCCTTCCCCAGGGGCGGCGTGCGCCCTCCCGAGAGAAAGAGCGCCACGGCCGGCCTTCCCATCCGCAGGGCCTGCGTCCCGGCCGAAGCCCTCCTGCCACTGCGCCAGCACGCCGGCCGGGCGGCGCGGTGCCTGGTGCGGCTCGGCGAATCCGTCGCGGAAGGCCAGCCGATCGGCCGGGCGGCGGACAGCCTGTCCGCGGACGTGCACGCCTCCATCCCCGGGTTGGTCCGGCAGCTTCGCGAGACCCGGCTGCCTGACGGCACCTCCAGCCCGGCGGTGCTCGTGAGCCTGGAGGGCGAGTTCAGCCGCACCGGGCGCCCTCGCCGGCCGGAAGACTGGAAAGCCCTTTCCCGGGGCGAGCTGCTCCAACGCCTGGAGGCGGGCGGGGTGGTCGACCTGGACGGGAAGCCCGCGGCGGCGAAGCTGCGGTCCGCAGGGGGTATCAGGGCGCTGGTGGTCAACGCGGTCGAGAGCGAGCCCTACCTGACCGGGGACCAGCGCCTCCTGGTGGAAAGGGCCGCCGAGGTGCTTGCGGGGGCGGCCATCGCGGCCTTCATCCTGGGCACGGGGACGGTGCAGGTCGGCGTCGAGGCCGACAAGCAGGAAGCACTGCGGTCCGTGGCCGAGGCGGCGGCCGGATCCGGCTTCCAGCTCGTCCCCCTGGAGCCGCGGTATCCGCAGGGGGAGGAAGGCCTGCTGATCCTGGCCATGTCCGGGCAACGGATCGACGGCCGGCTCGAGGATGCGGGTTCGGTGACCCTCGGCGTGGGGACGCTCCTGGCCATCCACGAAGCGGTCACCCAGGCGATGCCGCAGATCGAGCGGGTGGTCACCGTCGCAGGAGAGGCGATCCGCAACCCGGCCAACCTGAAGGCCAGGCTGGGCACCCCGGTGTCGGCGCTGCTGGAGGAATGCGGCCTGCGGCGGCCGGCACGGATCATCGCCGGAGGAGCCATGCGGGGATTCGCCCTGGACAGCCTGGATACCCCCCTCACCAAGGACATGAACGGGATTCTGGCCCTGTCGCGGAGGGAAATCCTGCCCGCGGTCCGCACCCCCTGCATCAGCTGCGGGCGATGCGCCGAGGTCTGCCCCTGGGGCCTGCGGCCGGCGGATCTTTTCAAATGGCTGGAGCGAGGGGAGGCCGCCGAAGCCCGCAGCCGGGGACTGGAGGACTGCACGGAGTGCGGCTGCTGCGCTTTCGTCTGTCCCGCCCGCATCCCGCTGGTGCAGGGGCTGCGCGAGGGCAGGAGAAAGGGCGCCGCTTGACCCGGCCGGCCCCCCACCTCCACCAGGGACCCACCACCCGGGGGCTCATGCTGGCCGTCACGGCCTGCCTGGTCCCCGGCGCGGCCTGGGGCGTGCTGCTCCTGGGCCCGGCCGCGCTGCGGGTGCTGGGCGTGGCGGTGGGCGCCAGCCTGGCGGCCGAGTTGGCCATCCAGGCCCTGGCCTGGCGGCGTTTCACCCTGGGGGACGGCAGCGCGCTGCTCACCGGACTTCTGGTCGGCTTGAGTCTGCCGGTCTACGTGCCCCTTTTCGTTCCCGCGGTGGCGGCGGCCTTCGCCGCGGCCGTGGTGAAGGCGAGCTTCGGGGGCCTGGGGCGCAACTGGATGAATCCGGCGCTGGGGGGGCGGCTGTTCGCGGCCTTCTCCTGGCCCGTCCTGTTGGCAGTGCGCCCCCAGCCCGCGGCCGGCTGGCTGGGGCTGACCGCGGGGCTGTCGGACGGCAGCCTGCTGGGAGGCACGGGCACCGCGGGGCTGGTCTCCACGCTCCTCCTGGCCTTGGGCGGGGCCTACCTGCTGGCGCGCCGGATCGCAGCCTGGGAAATCCCGGCCGGATTCGCCGCGGTTTTCGCCCTGACCTTCTGGGCTTTCGGCGGCCTGCCGGCCGGCCTGTTCCGGGGGGACCTTCCCTCCGCCCTGGGCAGCGGAAGCTTCGCCCTGGCGGCCCTGTTCATGGCCACCGATCCGGTCACTTCTCCGCAAGGGCGGGGTGCGCGCCTGGCTTTCGGGGCCGGCTGCGGCGCCCTGAGCTTTCTGCTGCGCGCCTATGGCGGCCGGACGGAGGCGCCGTTCGCGGCCGCGGCCCTGATGAACATGTTCGTGCCGCTGCTGGACCGCTGGCCGGCGAAAAGAGGGCCGAGGTGAAATCCGGGGAGTGGCCAAGAATCCTGTGGCGGGACAACCCGCTGCTGGTGTACCTGGTGGGGCTGTGTCCCGCGCTGGCGGTATCCAACCGCCTGAGCAACGCGCTCCTGCTGGCGGCGGTCATGCTGTTCGCGCTCCTGGGCACGGGCGTCGCCGCGGTCGCCCTGGAGCGGTGGGCCCCACCGAAGCTGCGCCTGCCCGTGCGCCTGCTGCTGGCCTCCGCGCTGGTGACCGCCGCCCAGCGCTTCCTGTGGGCCTTGGCCCCGACCCACGCTGCGGGATTGGGCATCTACCTTCCGCTGTTGGCCGTAAACTGCCTGCTGCTGGCCTCCTCCGCTTCCGGCTCCCTGAGGCAGTCCGTAGCGGAAGCCGCCGGCAGGGGGGCGGCTTTCGCCGCGGGGCTGGGCCTGCTGGCGCTGGTGCGGGAGGTTCTGGGGGCCGGCACGATCACGCTCTTTCCCATTGGTTCGTTCGGGGGAGTGCTGCACCTGCGGGGGCTGCCGCCCGCCCGGGTCCTGGCCGCGGCGCCCGGGGCGCTGCTGGTGCTGGGCTACCTGGGCGCTTTGAGCCGCTGGTGGACCGGGAGGCGACCATGACCATCTTGGGCACCGTGCTGACCTTCACCTTCGTCAACAATGTGGTGCTCGGCCAACTGCTCGGGGTCTGTCCGTTCCTCGGCCTTCCGCGGGGGCCTCGTGCCGCGGCGCGGGTGAGCCTGGGGCCGGCCGCGGCCATGCCCGCTGCCGCGCTCCTGTCCTGGACCCTGAACCGCCTGGTGCTGGCCCCGCTGGGGCTGGAGAACCTGGAGCTGATCGCCCTGGGCCTGGTCCTGGCGCTCCTGCTCCTGGCGCCGGCCCGCGGGCGGGCCGGAATGCTGCTGCCGCAGGCCGTGGCCAACTGCGCGGTGCTGGGCGTCGCCCTGCTCTCCGCGGGCTCCGGCCTGGCCCGCAGCCTGGCCATCGGAGCCGCCGCCGGGGCGGGCTACCTGCTGGCCGCGGTCGTGTTCGCCGGCCTGCGGGAGCGCCTGGATCGGGAGCAGGCGCCCCGGGCCATGCGCGGGCTGCCGCTGTCCCTGCTCACCGCCGGGCTCATGAGCCTGGCCTTCCTGGCCTTCGACCGCACCCTGCTCGCGGCCCTGGCCACGGGATAAGAGCGGGAAAAAAAGCTGGGAAAAGCACGACGGTGGTAGTACAATGAATTGGCGTCTTTCCCGGACATTATGAAATCACTGCGCTTGATCTTCGGGACGTACAACCATCAGCCGGAGGGCAACCTTCCCGAGCTGTTCGAGCGCGCCTACCAGAGCGCCTATAAGCCCTTTCTCAGCCTGCTGTACAACCACCCCCGCCTGCCGGTGATCCTGTACTACTGCGGTTCCCTGTTCGAATGGCTGGAGGAGCATCACCCGGAGTTCCTGATGCTCCTGCGCGAGATGGTGCGCCGCAAGCAGGTGGAGCTGCTGGGCGGCGGGTTCTACTCGCCCATCCTCAGCCTGCTTCCCGACGGGGACAAGCTCGGGCAGATCGAGAAACTCACCACCTACCTGCGCACCACCTTCGGCGTGCGGCCCCGCGGCGGCTGGCTGACCGAGAGGGTCTGGGAGCCCCCGCTGGCCCGCATCCTGCGCAACAGCGGCCTGGAGTACACCTTCCTGGACGACCGGCATTTTCACATCGCCGGCATCGGCCCCGAGGACTGCTACGGGGCCTACCTGGCCGAGGAGCAGGGCAAGACCATCCTGGTGCTGCCCATCCGCAACGCGCTGGTGGAAATGGTGCCGCAGGCCTCGCCGGCCGAGATGCTGCAGAGCCTGCGCGACCTGGCCCGCGAGCAGGACGGCAGGGTGGCGGTGCTGCTGATGGACGGGGAGCGCCTGGGGGAGCGGGAGGGCAGCAACCGCATCTGCTACCAGGAGAAGTGGCTGGCCACCTTCTTCGAGCTGCTGGAGGCCAACCGGGAATGGCTGGAGCCGCTCACCCCGCGGCTGGAGGAAAAGGTGCTGCAGCCGCGGGGCAGGGTGTACTTCCCCTGCCTGTCCCACAGCGGGCTCATGCGGGCCGCCCTGGATACGGAGCGCCAGCGGACCTTCCTGGAGGCGACCAAGCGCCTGCGCCGGCCGGAGGCGGAGGCCTACATGTCCGGGGGCTACTTCCGGCAGTTCCTGATCCGCTACCCCGAGCTGAACCTGCTGTATTCCCGCCTGTTGTACACCCACCTGCTGGTCAACCAGATGCGCGGGGACAAGTCCCGCAAGAAGTCCGCGCTGCAGGAGCTCTGGCGGGGGCAGCACGGCGCGGTCTACTGGCACGGCGAGGGGCCGGGGGAGGGCATTTTCGACGGCCGGCTGCGGCAGGCCAGCTATCGCGCCTTCATCGAGGCCGAGAAGATCGCCCGCAGCGGGCAGAGCTTCCTGCCCTCGATCATCCCCACGGATTTCGACATGGACGGGGAACTGGAGTACCTGTACCAGGGCAGGAGCCTGAACGCGGTGGTGGAGCCGCGCGGGGCGGGCCTGGCCGAGCTGGATTTCCTGCCCTGCTGCTGGAACTACCTGGGCACGATGGCCCGCTGGCCCCAGCCCTATCACCGCTACCGGTACGAGGGCTGCGACTGGTACCTGCGGCAGGCCTTCCTGGACCATTTTTTCGGGGCCGAAACCCAGATCGAGGCCTTCGACCGCATGAGCTACACCGAGCAGGGGGACTTCCTCAACCAGCCCTTCGAGGTGGTGCAACTGCGACGGGAGCACGAGGACATCGCCCTGTCCAGGACGGGGCGGCTGCGCCTGCGCCGCCGGGACCACCCCTTCACCGTGCAGAAGCGCTACCGCTTCAAGGAGTCCGCCGTCGAATGCACCCTGCTGCTGCGCAACGATTCCGCGGCCGACCTGGAGATCTGGTACGGGCTGGAGGTGAACCTGGCCCTGGCCTCGCGGGGAGAGGCGCACCTGCTGGCGCTGAAGGGCAGCCAGAAGAAGGAGCTGGGCACCGAGCGCGCGGAGGCGGACAAACTGGACGGCGTGCTGGTGCGGGACCCGGCCAACGAAGCGGTCCTCACCCTGGAAGCGGCCAGCCCCTTCAGCCTGTGGAGCCTGCCGGTGGAGACCGTTTCCTATCCGCCCGCGGGGCGCTCGCGCCAGTACCAATCCAACTGCCTGGTGCTGTCGTGGAAGTTCTCCCTGGCCGCGGGGGAGCAGATGGGAAGGGAAGGTCACGCTGCGGCTGGAGAAGGAATAAGCAGGAGCGCCTCAGGAACCCGACAGGCGCTGCAGGCAGTTCTCCAACCAGGGCTCGACCGCCGCGTAGTAGCGCGGCCGGGCCAGCAGCAGTTCCAGGACCGCGGGCTGGAAGCTTTCCCTGCAGGTAGTAAACCTGGCCCAGGTAGAAGCGCGCCCGGGCCGCGGCCGCCTCCGGGCGAGGCATCGCCAGGAAGGCCCGCAGGCCTTTCTCGGCTTCCGGCAGCCGGCCGGTCAGCAGGTATTCGGCGGCGATCGATCCCAGCGCGGCATCCTCGGTCCCCTCGGCAGCGCGGCGCCAGCGGGGCGTCCTCGGGCAGCGCCTGGGCCCGCAGCCTGGGCGCCTCACGCGCGGGGGCTTCCCGCAGCATCGCCTCCACGGCGCGGCGGGCCAGCGGGCCCAGCGGGCGGGAAGCGGGCAGCGGGGGGGTGGACAGGCCCCTGGCCGCGCCCAGGTCCAGGTAGGGAAGGGGAGCGGAGCGGGCGGGGGCCATGGCGATCTGCTCGGAGGCCGGCGCGGAAGCGGGTTGGCGCGGCGCGGGCGCGGCGACCCGGGCTGTGCCGGGTGCGGCCGCCGCCGGGGGTCTGCCGCCTCCGGGTGCAGGCCTGCCGGCCGGGGCCGGCTGAGCGGGGGACGGGACCTCCTCCATCACCGCGGGCGGCAACCCCACCCGGCCGGCGTCCAGCGGCACCCGCACGGGCTGAAGCGTGGAGTTCTGGCCGGCGACGAGCTCCGGCTTGCCGAGCTTGAACAGCCCGGCGTCCACCAGAGCGTAATAGTAGTCCAGTCCCGGAATCGGGAAATCCTCGTAAGTCGCGCCGGCCGGCCCCCAGCGGCAGGGGAGAGGAGGTCAGGTCCTCGCCGGAGCGCATGGGCTGGAGCGCGCGGAACAGCAGGAGCTCGCGGTCGCCGCGGCTGGACTGGAAACTCAGGCGCACGGCGTCCCCGGACACCTCGGCGCTCAGGCCGGTTATGAGAGTGGCTTCGCCCCGCTCCGGGGCCGCGCTGGCCACCTGTACCGGCGAGGAGGTCTTGTTGCGGAAGGGAACGAACAGGAGGGACAGCTGGCCGTCGTCCAGAAGCACCGCGTAGTAATAAGAGCCAGCGGCGGGGGGAAAGTCCTCGAAAGCGCCGGCCGCCGCGCCCACCGTGCCGACCTGCACGGCCTGCGGGAAGGTGGCCGCGTCGATTTCCAGCGTGTGCCGGTAGATCCGGTGGGTGCCCGCGAAACCCGGGACCGTCCGCCAGGAGAGCTGCACGCTGGACTGCCCCGCCTTGGCCTGCAGGCGGGATACGAAGGGCGCCGAGGCCTGGGCCGGGGCGTCCCAGACGCCCAGGACCAGCAGCAGCGCCAGCAGCGCCGGCTTTTTCATCCTAGAATACTCTTCGGATGCGGGAAAAGATCATTTGACACAAAATAGGCTATTCTTTACACTTCATCAATCTTATGTTCGTCGCCGTCGCCTGCGACCTGGGCAACGCGGACCGCCTGGCGAGCGTGGGGAACGTCCTGCTGCAGTACGGGTTCCGGAAACTGCAGCAGAACCTGTACGAATCCGCCGTCATCAGCGAGAAAAGCCTGCTGCGCCTGAAGAAGGAACTGGACGGGTTGACCGACTCGTACGACTCCCTGCGCTTCTACCAGTACCCCCTGGAGGACACCCTGGTGGTCAGCTCGCTGAAGGAAAAGAAATGGCGCAAGCTCGTGCTGACGGTCGAGGGAAAGGGACTTTAACATGCTGGAAGAACTGACTGGTCCGCAACAGCGGCTCAAGGAGCTGATCGAGGAATCCTGGAGGCGTCTTTGACCCGGAGACCCTGAAGGCGAAGATCGCCGAGCTGGAGGGCCAGACCTCCGACGCCGAGTTCTGGAAGAACCGCGAGAGCGCCGAGGGCACCCTGGCGGTGCTGAAGAAGCTCAGGAGGCGTTGGGAGCCCTGGCAGGCGCTGCGGGCCCGGATGTCCGATCAGGAGCAGATGCACCAGCTGGCGGTGGAGGAGCAGGACCAGTCCATGGAAGCGGAGCTGCGCCGCAGCCTGGAGGAGCTGGAGCAGGATTTCGCCAAACTCAATCTTCTGCAGCTGCTGGGTGAGGAGGGGGATTCCGCCTCGGCCTTCCTCACCATCCACTCCGGGGCGGGCGGCACCGAGGCCTGCGACTGGGCGCAGCATGCTGCTGCGCATGTACACGCGCTGGGCGGAGCGGCACGGCTACAAGGTCGAGATCATCGACCTGCTGGAAGCCGAGGGCGGCATCAAGCGCGTGACCGTCGCAGGTCAACGGCGAGTACGCCTACGGCTACCTGAAGGCCGAGAGCGGCATCCACCGCCTGGTGCGCATCTCCCCGTTCGACTCCAACGCCCGGCGGCACACCTCCTTCGCCTCGGTCTTCGTCTTCCCCGTGCTGGACGACACCATCGACGTGGACATCAGGCCCGAGGACCTGCGCATCGACACCTACCGCGCCGGCGGCGCCGGCGGCCAGCACGTGAACAAGACCGACTCGGCGGTGCGCATCACGCACCTGCCCGACGGGCATCGTGGTGCAGTGCCAGAACGAGCGCAGCCAGTACAAGAACAAGGCCTTGGCCATGAAGGTGCTGCGCTCGCGCCTGTACGAGCACTACAAGGAGCGAGCAGCGACAAGGAGCGGGACAAGCATGGCGAAGGAGAAGAAGGACATCTCCTGGGGCAACCAGATCCGCTCCTACGTCTTCCAGCCCTACACGCTGGTGAAGGACCACCGCACGAAGCACGAGGCCGGCAACATCCAGGCGGTCATGGACGGCGACCTCGACGCGTTCATCGAGGAGCTTCCTGGCAGCAAGGAGTAGCGAAGGCAAGACGCCGATGGCGGTCAACGTCCTGATCGTCGACGACCTGACCTTCATCAAGATCGTCCTGCAGGACATCCTCGAGAAGGCGGGCTTCCGGGTCGTCGGCGAGGCCTCCAACGGCGAGGAGGCGATCCGCGCTGTACCACGACAAGCGGCCCGGACGTCGTGCTGATGGACATCACGATGCCCGGGATGGACGGCCTGACCGCGCTGAAGAAGATCCGGGAGAACGACCCCGCAGGCCCAGGTCATCATCTGCTCGGCGCTCGGCCAGCAGCGGCTGATCGTGCAGGCCATCCAGCTGGGGGCCAAGGATTTCATCGTCAAGCCGTTCCGTCCGGAAAGGGTGATCGGCTCGATCAAGAAGATCCTCGACATCCAGTGATGCGCGCCTTCCCGCCCACGCCGGCCCTGACGCTGGCCCTGCTGCTGGCCCTGCTCGCGCCCCCGGGGTCGGCCGCGGCCCCCGCCGCGCCCGCGGCTCCCACCGACCAGGAGCCCAATTGGACCGTCGGGGTGGCCGCCTTCAGCGGCCGCAACCTCGAAGCGGAAAACCAGTACCTGCGCCACAGCTTCCCGCTGGCCCTGCGGGAGCGGCTGTCCGGGGTGCGGCTGCATTTCTTCGGCGAGGAGGAGCGCGAAGGCTACCGCCGCGCGGTGATCCGGCGCGCCACCCGCCGCCAGGTGGAGGAGCTGGAAAAGCTGCGCGGCGAACGCGACGCCCTGTTCTTCCAGGATCGGGAAGCCGGCGAGCTGGAGCGCGAGCGCGCGTCCTACGAGCTGCGCCTCGGCCAGGCCGTCGAGGAGCTGGCCCGCCTGAGCGCGCTGGATCCCGCCGCGGTCCAGGTGCCCGAGCGCAAGGAGGTGCGCCTGGCCGAAGGGCCGAGGGGAGAGGTGCTGCTGCCCGAGTCGGGGCCAGCCCCTCTGGCGGCGGCGGCGGAGCAGAAGGTGAACCTGCTGATCTACGGCAGCTTCGAGGAGGTCCAGGAGTACCTCTACCTGGAAGTGCGCGCGGTGGATGCCACCCTGGAGCGGGAGGTATACGTCTACACCGATGCCGCCGGGCGGGAAGGCCTGGGTCCCGCCATGGAGGCCGCGGTGGAAGGCCTGACCAAGGTCCTGTGGGGCCGGGATTGGGCGTCGCTGGCGGTCAAGGTCGCTCCCCCCGAGGCGCGCATCTTCCTGGACGACTCGCTGCTGGGCAGCGGGGAAGCCCGCCAGGATTTCGTGAGCCCCGGGGAGCGCTCGCTGCGCGTGGAGCTGGAGGGCTATGAAACCCTGACCCGGCGCCTGGAAGTCGAGCCCTATTCCCTCACGGAGCTGGACATCGCGCTGGAGAAGCTGCCGGAGAGCCTGATCAGCGTGGGCTCCGAACCCCTGGGCGCCGCGCTGTACCGGGGCTCCACCTGGCTGGGCATCACGCCCCTGGAGGTGGCCCGACCGCAGACCCTGGCCCGCTTCCTGCTGCGCCTGGAGGGTTTCCGCGACGAGCCGCTGTACCTGGGCCCGACCTCCCCCGCCACGGTGTCCTTCTCCCTGGCCCCCGCCGAGGCCGATCCCTTCGCGCGGCAGAAACGGGAGCGCCACCGCTTCTACTCGGCCTTCGGCCTGTTCGCCCTGTCGCTGCCGCTGCCCATCTTTTCCTGGTCGTTGGTGAGCGACTACATGGTAGGCTACCAGCGCGCGGTGGCCAACGGCGACTTCAGCGAGGCCAACAGGCTGCTGCAAACCGGCACCGGCTTCTACTATTCGTACCTGGGGACCCTGGGGCTGTCCACGGGGCTGGCCGTGAACATGCTGATCCAGCTGATCCGCTACGTGCGCTCCGCCGACCGGCGGGGATAGGTCCGGGAAGGGAGTTGGGATTGAAGGGATTCGGGGCCAGGCTGCGCGAGCTGTTCGGCAGGCCGGCGCGCGACGAGCAGTTCTTCGCGGAGCTGGGCGACATACTGCTGGAGGCCGATCTGGGCCCCGCGGCCACGGATCGCCTGCTGGAGGAGCTGCGGGAGCAGGTCGGCAGCGGCCGGGACCGGGACAGCTTCCTGGCCGCCCTCAAGGGCCTGCTGGCCGCCTCCCTGCGCTTCGAGGCCCTGGAGCTCGTCCCGGGGTCGCCCAACCTCTTCCTGGTCCTGGGAGTGAACGGGGTGGGCAAGACCACGACCATCGCCAAGCTGGCCGCCTGGTACCGCCGCCGCGGCAGCCAGGTGCTGCTGGCCGCCGGCGACACCTTCCGGGCCGCGGCGATCGACCAGCTGGCCCTGTGGGGCGAGCGCCTGGAGGTGCCGGTCGTGCGGCAGGCGCCGGGGGCCGATCCCGGCGCGGTGATCTTCGACGCCATCGCCAGCGCCAGGGCCCGGGGAGCCGACCTGGTGCTGGCCGACACCGCCGGGCGCCTGCACAACAAGACCCAGCTCATGAAGGAGCTGGGCAAGATCGACAAGATCATCCGGGCCCGGCTGGAGCCGGCGGGGCCGGCCGCCTACCGGAAGGTGCTGGTGATCGACGCCACCACCGGGCAGAACGCGGTGCGGCAGGCCGAGGCCTTCCAGCAGGCGGTGGGCGTGGATTCCGTGATCCTGGCCAAATACGATTCCACGGCCAAGGGGGGGGCGGTGGTTTCCCTGTGCCGGGACCTGGGGCTGCCCATTTCCTTCGTGGGCACCGGCGAGAAGCTCGAGGACCTGGAGCTTTTCGACCCGGAGCTCTTCCTGGACGCCCTGGTGGCCCGGGAGTGACCGTGCGCCCGGCCCTGCTGCTCCTGGCGGCTTTGCTTGCGGGCGGACCGGCCTGCCTGGCCCAGCCCGCCGGGTGGTACCGCTCGAACGCCATCGGGCTGGCCTTGGAGGCTCTGCCCGGAGCCAGGCGCGAAGAACCCTACCTGCTGCTGGTGCAATCGCGCGAGGGCCTGGAAATCCGCACGCTGTATCACGAGGGACGGGAGTCGCAGCGCTGGGAGGTGGCCGGCGGACAGGAGCGCGTTTTCGCCGCAGGCTCCCTGGCCGAGGAGCGCACCTTCGACGGAGCGGGCCGCCTGCTGGCCGAGAAGCTCTTCGCCAGCGGCCAGCTGAGCGAAAGCCTTCAATACCGCTATGGCCTTTCCGGCTTGAGCAGCGTGGAAACGCGCGGGCCGGACGGCGCGCTGCGTTCACGCGAGCGCTACGAGCTGGGTCCGGGCGGGGAGCTGCGACGGGTGCGCCGGGATTCCACCGAAGAGGAGGGGGCCCAGGAGCTGGCCCTGGTCTCCGGCGGAGGCCGGCTTTTCGAGGAGCGGCTTTCGGGCGGCGGGCGGAACCTGGTCAGCCGCTACGACCCGGAAGGGCGGGTGGCTTCGCAGGAAACCTGGCAGGGGCGGGAGCTGCAGGAGACCCTCGAGCTGGCCTATCCCGCATCCGGGGCGGATTCCTCCGCCGGCCGGCAGCCCCTTTCCACGGAGCGCACGGTGGGCGGCACGCGCACGGTCACCCGCTACGATGCGGCGGGCCGGGAAACCTCGCGCCAACTGGCCCGGGGCGGAAAGACGGTGGAGGAATGGAGCTTCCGCTACGATGCCGGCGGCAACCGCGCGCAGGTGGTGCGGGTCGACGAGCACGGAACTCGGCAGTGGAGCTATCAATACGATGCCGCGGGGAACCTCGAGCGGGAGGAGGAGCGGGCCCGCGGCCAGCTGGAAAAGGTCGTACGGTACGTGGAGGACGGCAGGGTGGAGGAGCTGTACCGGGCCGGCCTGCCGTTCCTGCTGGTGACCTACCGCGGCGGCCTGAAGGTGCTGGAGGAGTTCCTGGAGGGCGGGCGCGTCGTGCGCAGCAGGCGGTTCGAGGAGAACCCATGAGCCTGCGCTTCGCGGCCTTCGCCGCCTCCCGGCATCTGCGCGCGGGGGGACGCCGGATCTCGGCCGCCCTTTTCTCGGTGGTCGGCGTCACGGTGGGGGTGGCCACCCTCACCGCCGTGCTGGGGGTGATGAACGGCTTCCAGCTCGGGTTCATCGAGAGCATCCTGGAGATCTCTTCCTACCATTTGCAGCTCGAAATGCCCGGCGGCGGGCGGCTGGACGAGCCGGCCCTGGAGCGGCTGCGCCGCCTGCCCGGCGTGCGCGCCGTGGTGCCCTTCAGCGAGCAACAGCTGCTGGCCGAAGGGCGCCTGGACCCACGGGGCTGCCTGCTGCGCGGCCTGCCGGCCGGAGTCGCCTCCCTGGATGCCGGCTTCGCCGCGAGGCTGGCCCTGGCCGACGGGACGCTGGACCTGGACGGGCCCGCCCAGGTGGTGCTGGGCGCGGAGCTGGCCCGCTACCTGGGCGTGGGCGTGGGCGACGCGGTCGGCCTGCTGGCGCTGGGAGACGGCCTGGCGCCGGAGCGGCGGACCTACCTGGTGACCGGGCTGTTTCGCAGCGGCTATTACGAGTTCGACCTGGGCTGGGCCTTCGCCCGCCTGGGGGCGGAGGATCCCGTGCGCTACGGGATCAAGATCCGCAACCGCTTCCGCGACCGGGAAGCCGCCCAGGAGGTGCGCCGGGCGCTGGGTGAGGGCGGCTACCGCCTGGAGAGCTGGCGGGAGTTCAACCGCGCCTTTTTCGGAGCTCTGCGCATGGAGAAACTGACCATGATGGTGCTGATCGGCCTGATCTTCGTGGTCGTCGGCTTCAACATCTACCACGGCCTGCGCAGGGCGGTGCGCGAGCGCTTCGAGGAGATCGGGGTGCTGAAGGCCCTCGGCGCCACCGACGGGGCGGTTCGCCGGATCTTTCTGGCCGAGGGCCTGGCCATCGGCCTGGCCGGCAGCGCGCTGGGCCTGGCCCTGGGACTGCTGGCCTCGGCCAACGTCAACGGGCTGTTCCGCGCCGTGGAGTGGCTGGTGAACGCGGCCGGAGCGCTGATCGCCCGCCTGGCCGCCCCGATCGGCGAGCGTTTCTCCCTGTTCTCCCCGGCCTATTTCTACTTGAGCGAAGTGCCCAGCCGGGTGCTGTTTCCCGAGGCCTTCCTGGTGGTGCTCTTCGCCTTGGGCTCCTGTGCCGCGGCGGCCGGCTTCGCCGCCCGGGCCACGCGGAACGTCAGGCCCATGGAGGTGCTGCGCTTTGAATGAGAACCCGCTCCTGGAGGTTTCGGGCCTGCGCAAGGTGTTCCGCGCCGGCTCCGAGGACCTGACCGTCCTGGACGACGTCAGCCTGACGGTCAAGGAGGGCAGCACGGTGGTGATCTCCGGGGAAAGCGGCTCGGGCAAATCCACCCTGCTGCACCTGATCGGCGGGCTGGATGCGCCGACAGCCGGGAGGATCCTCTTCCAGGGCCTGGAGATCACCGGCCTGGCGGAGGCCGAGCTGGTGGAGTACCGCAACCGCCGCCTGGGCTTCATCTTCCAGCTGCACTACCTGCTGAAAGACTTCACCGCGCTGGAGAACGTGTACATGCCGGCGGCCATCGCCGGCACCCCCGGCGCCGAGGCCCGCCGGCGGGCCGCCCGCCTGCTGGAGCAGGTCGGGCTGGCCGGGCGCCGGGCGCACTACCCGCTGGAGCTCTCCGGAGGGGAGCGCCAGCGGGTGGCCGTGGCCCGGGCGCTGATGAACGATCCGCAGCTCATCCTGGCCGACGAGCCCACCGGCAGCCTGGACGAGCGCAGCTCGGCCCAGATCCGCGACTTGTTGTTCGGTCTGGTGGCGGAGTACCGCAAGACCATGATCCTGGTGACCCACTCCCGGGAGCTGGCCGCGGCCGGGGGCAGAGCGCCTGCTGCTGGAGCACGGCCTCTTGAGGCGGGCATGAGGGGGCTGTTCCCGCTGCAACTGGGCCTGCGCAACCTTCTGGAGCCGACGCCGGCTCTCCCCGCACCTGCTGGGCTCGATCCTGGGCATCGCCCTGAGCCTGGTGCCCCTGATCGTGGTCCTGGAGGTGGCCGACGGCATGATCGAAGGCATCACCCGCCGCTTCCTGGAAGTCGGCACCTACCATGCCCAGGTGGTCATGCCCATGGCGGATACAGCCGGGCTGGAGGTGCTGGCGGAGGCCCTCGCCGCCCAGCCGGGCGTGCGCCACGCCCTGGTGGAGCAGCAGGGCCTGGGCCTGGCCGCCGGGCCCGGGGGGCGCTCCGCGGTCACCATCCGCGCCGTGCCCGGGGACCTGTACGAGAGGGACGAGGGCTTCCGCCGCTACTTCCGGCTGGAGGCCGGTTCCTTCGACCTGGGTTCGGCGGGTTCCCTGCTGCTGGGCCGGGAGCTGGCCGGGCGCCTGGGGGTCGGGGTGGGCGACCGCCTGCGCCTGC
This sequence comes from uncultured Spirochaetota bacterium, assembly GCA_963745745.1. Taxonomy (GTDB): domain Bacteria; phylum Spirochaetota; class Spirochaetia; order SZUA-6; family DRHE01; genus MIBK01. The sequence goes on from CAVUYS010000077.1 coordinate 85,950, forward strand.
TCACCCTGCGCGGCGGCGGCCGCGGCCTGCCGCTGGTGAGCCGTTTCACGGTGCGGGGCGTCTTCTCCACGGGCTACCAGGAGCTGGACAAGATCTGGGTCTATGTGCCCCTGCAGGCCGCCGGGAGGCTCCTGGGGGAGAGCGGGGGCTCCCGCTTCATCGGGCTGAAGCTGGACGATCCCTTCCGCGGCCTGGAGCGCCGTTTGGGCCGCCTGGACCTGCCCGGGGAGGCCGCGGTGTACGGCTGGTATCAGCTGGAAAAGGCCAGCTACAAGTCCTTCCAGACCACCCGCGCGCTGCTGCTGTTCATCATGGCCCTGATCGTGGCCGTGGCCGCGGTGAACATCTCCTCCTCCCTGGTGATGGTGGTGCTGGAGAAGACCCCGGAGATCGCCATGCTCAAGGCCATGGGCGCGGGACCCTGGGCGATCGGGGTGGGCTTCACGATCACGGCGCTGGCCACCGGCCTGGCTGGCACTGTGCTGGGCCTCGGCCTGGGCGCCCTGGTGGCCGCCAACATCAACGCCCTGCTGGCAGGGCTGGAGCGGGTCCTGAACCTGGCCGGGCGGGCCGTTTTTTCCCTGCTGTCCCCGATCCTGCCGCTGCCCCGGCCCCCCGATATCCGCCTGTTCAATACCGAGTTCTACCTGGAAGAGATCCCCATCACCTTGAGCTTCCCCGAGCTGGCCGTGATCGCCGCCGCCACGATGCTGCTGGCCGTCCTGGCGGCCTGGCTGCCCGCCCGGCGGGCAGGGGCCATCCGGCCTTTGGAGGTGCTGCGCCGGGCTTGATGCCGCGCCCCCCGCCTTTTTATGGGCTTGATTTCCTGGCCATTTTGCTTATTATTGAAGCATGAAGTGTGAGATCTGCGGGAACCGCAAGGCGGTCATACACATCCAGCAGGTCATCGGCAAGGAGCGGATCGACCTCCATCTCTGCGACACCTGCGCCCTGGAGCGGGGCATCTCCTCCAGCGAGGAGCGCATCGAGCTGTCGATCTCCAGCCTCCTGCACGGCCTGGTGGATCTCCGCAGAATGAAGGGGGCCAAGGAGAAGGCCTGCCCGCGGTGCAGCTCCACCTGGGAGCAGATCGGCAAGCGCCAGCAGATGGGCTGCGGGGAGTGCTACACCCTGTTCGCCAAGGAGATCCAGGGCTGGTTCCAGCCCATGGTGGAGAAGCCGCAGCACCGCGGCAAGCTGCCCAAGCGCCTGCGCACCTACAAAACCTACCTGGTCGACGTCGTCAAGCTGAAGGATGGCTTGAAAGAAGCCGTCCGACGGGAGGACTACGAGAAGGCCGCCCGGATCCGCGATCGTATCAAGGAGCTGGAGAACATCACGGGGGAGGAGTGATGCCAGCCGCCGGCCAATGGTACAGCCTCCCGGGGCCGGAAATGGACGTGGCGGTGGCCAGCCGCGTCCGCCTGTCTCGCAACCTGATGGGTTACCTGTTTCCGCCCCTGGCTCCCAAGGCCGAGGAGGAGCAGGTCCGGGACGAGCTGGTGAAGGCCTTCGAGGCGCTCGGGGCGGAGTTTCGGGTGATCCCCCTGGACAGCCTGCCGCCCGTGGAGCGGCGCATCCTGCTGGAGCGCAACCTCATCTCCCAGGCTTTTTCGGCGGCCCCCAACCGGACCCTGGTGGTCAGCGGGGATGAGAAGCTTTCGGCCATGATCAACGAGGAGGACCACCTGCGCCTGGTCTGCATCCACAGCGGCCTGGCCCTGGGCGAGGCCTATCACCAGGCGGACCAGGTGGATGGGCTTCTGGAGGGCAGCGTGCACTACGCCGCCTCCATGGAATGGGGTTTCCTGACCACCAGCCTGTCCAGCGCCGGCACGGGCTTGCGGGCCTCGGTGATGCTGCACCTGCCCGCCCTGGTCATGGAAGGCAATGTGGGCTGGGCCCTGAAGATGGTCGGCCAGATGGGCCTGGCCATCAAGGGGCACTGGGGCGACGGGGACAACTCCCTGGGCGACATGTACCAGATTTCCAATCCGGTGAGCCTGGGGCTGAACGAGAAGGAGATAGTGGAGACCGTGCAGAGTACCGCGGTGAGCCTGATGGACTACGAGCGCAAGGCGCGCGCCGAGATGCTCAAGAGCCGCCGGGTGGAGCTGGAGGATGCCATCTTCCGGGCCTATGGCCAGCTTTCCCAGTGCCGGCTGATCAGCTCCAAGGAGGCCATCGAGCTGCTGGCCAAGGTGCGCCTGGGGGTCAGCCTGGGGGTGTTGAGCTCCCCCGGCCTGGAAACCGTCACGGCCCTGATGATCCTGTCGCAGAAATCGCACATCCAAAAAATGCTCGATACTGCCGGTGACGAGACGGATAATAAATTAGTAGATTATACGCGCGCCAAGCTTTTGCGTAGAGCCTTGGAGGAAGGCAATGTTTAAGGGACTGACACAGAGGGCTCAGAAGGTACTCACCATGCTCGCCCAGGAGGAGGCCAAGCGCTTCCACTCGGACCAGCTCCTGCCGGAGCACATCGTCCTCGCCCTGCTCAAGGACGGGGAGGGGGTGGCGGTGAAGGCCCTGCAGAAGGCCAAGGTGGACCTCGGCGAGATGCAGATGGAGATCGAGCGCAGCCTGCCCAAGGGCAAGGGCGGGCTGATCCTCGGCGACGTGCCTCCTTCCAAGCGCGGCAAGAAGATCCTGGAGGATTCCGCCGAGGAGGCCCGCAACCTGGGCCACGAGTACATCGGCACGGAGCACCTGCTGCTGGCCGCGGCCAAGGAGCAGGGCTGCGTCACGGCCCGCTACCTGGCCCGCTACTCGTGAGCGCGGCAACGCCTGCGCGACATCATCGTGCAGATCAGCGGCATGGGCGAGGTCGGCCAGCAGGCCCAGGCGCGGCGACAAGAAGAAGACCCAGCCCACTCCCCGCAAGGCCACCCCGACGCTGGACGAGTTCAGCCGCGACCTGACCAAGCTGGCCCGGGAGGACAAGCTGGACCCGGTGATCGGCCGGGACAAGGAGATCCAGCGGGTCATCCAGATCCTCGCCCGGCGGACCAAGAACAACCCCGTGCTGATCGGCGAGCCGGGGGTCGGCAAGACCGCCATCGTCGAGGGCCTGGCCCAGAAGATCGTCGACGGGGACGGTGCCGGAGGTGCTGGTCGGCCCGCCGGGTGCTCACCCTGGACCTGGCCTCGCTGGTGGCCGGCACCAAGTACCGCGGCGAGTTCGAGGAGCGCCTCAAGCGGGTGATGAAGGAGATCCTCGTCGGCGGGCAACGTGATCCTGTTCATCGACGAGCTGCACACGATCATCGGGGCCGGCGGCGCCGAGGGGGCCATCGACGCCTCCAACATGCTCAAGCCCGCCCTCTCCCGCGGCGAGCTGCAGTGCATCGGCGCCACCACGCTGAACGAGTACCGCAAGTACATCGAGAAGGACGCCGCCCTGGAGCGGCGCTTCCAGCCCATCTACGTGGAGGAGCCCGTCGGTCGAGGAGACCGTGGAGATCCTCAAGGGCATCAAGGAGCAACTACGAGGCGCACCACCACGTGAGCTACACCGACGAGGCCCTGGAGGCGGCGGCCATCCTCTCGCGTCGCTACATCACCGACCGCTTCCTGCCCGACAAGGCCATCGACCTCGTGGACGAGGCCGGCTCGCGCAAGCGGATCGGCTCTCGATCCAGCGCCCCAAGGAGCTCACCGACCTCGAGAAGGAGATCGAGCGCCTCGACGCCAGGAGAAGGCCAACCTGGTCAACACGCAGAACTACGAGAAGGCCGCGGCCGTGCGCGACACGGTGCGGCAGCTGCGCGGCCAGCGTCGACGAGATCAAGAAGAGCTGGGAGAGCACGATCCGGCTCGAGGAGAACGTGGTCGACGTCGAGGACATCCAGCAGGTCATCTCGCGACATGACCGGCATCCCCCTGGCGCGCATCGTGCAGAGCGAGAGCGAGAAGCTGCTGCACATCGAGGAGGAGCTGCACAAGCAAGGTCATCGGCCAGGACGAGGCCATCTCGGTCGATCGCCTCGGCCATCCGCCGCTCGCGCACGGGCTCTCGAGCTCGCCCAAGCGGCCGCTGGGCTCCTTCATCTTCCTCGGGCCGCACGGGCGTCGGGCAAGACCCTGCGTGGCCAAGACCCTCGCGCGAGTTCCTCTTCGGCGACGAGGACGCCCTGGTGCGCATCGACATGTCGGACTTCATGGAGAAGCACAACGTGTCGCGCCTGGTGGGCGCCCCGCCCGGCTACATCGGCTACGAGGAGGGCGGGCCTGCTCACCGAGAAGATCCGCCGCCGGCCCTACAGCGTGGTGCTGCTCGACGAGATCGAGAAGGCCCACCCCGACGTGTTCAACCTCCTGCTGCAGGTCCTCGAGGAAGGGCAGCTGCGGACAACCTCGGCCACACCGTCAGCTTCCGCAACACGGTGCTCATCATGACCTCGAACGCTCGGGGCCCGGGAGATCAACAAGGACGCGGCCCTCGGCTTCCAGCGCCGAGGACGGCATGATGAACTACGAGGAGATCAAGAGCTTCGTGCTGAGCGAGGTGAAGCGCGTGTTCAACCCCGAGTTCATCAACCGGGTCGACGAGATCGTGGTGTTCCACAACCTCGACCCGCGAGCACCTGCGGCAGATCTTCGACATGATGGTCCAGGAGATCGCAGAAGCAGCTGGCCGAGCAGAAGATCGGCCTCGAGGTGCAGCAAGGAAGCCCGGGAGCGCCTGATCGAGCAAGGGCTTCGACGAGAAGTACGGCGCCCGGCCGCTGCGGCGCACTCCTGCAGAAGGAGGTCGAGGACCCCCTGTCCGTGGAGATCCTGAAGGGGCGCTTCAAGACCGGCGCCACGGTGGTGGTGGACTGCAAGGACGGCAAGACTGTCGTCTTCCGGCCCAAGCGCTCGCGCCCGAGCGGCGAGAAGAAGACCAAAGAGCTGGTGGCGCGCTGAGGCGCGGAAGCCCCAAGTGCTGCGGCGCGCCGCCGTCCTGGCTGTCCTTCTCTGCGCGGCGGCGTCGCTTTCCGGTCAGCAGGCCATCGGCCTGCAGGCCGAGAGCCTGTATTCCAGCGGCGAGCGCGCCTTCCAGGACGGGTTGTACCTCATGGCCGCCCGCAGCCTGCGACAGCTGGCCGAGACCTACCCTGAGCATCCCCTGGCCGACGACGCGGAGTATCTGCAGGCGCTGGCCGAGTACTACCAGCAGGGCTACGCCCGTCTGCTCTCGATCCTGAGAGCTTTCCCCCGGCGCCATCCCCGGTCCCCCTTCAACAGCCAGGTGTTTTTCTGGATGGGCAGCGCCCATTTCCAGCTCGGGCAGTACGCCCAGGCCGTGGCCCAGTTGGGCCTGCAGGTGGAGCGCTTTCCCCAGGAGAAGGAGTACGCCGGGCGGTCCCTGCTGCTCGCGGGGGCGGCCCTGGAAAAGCTGGGCGAGTGGGACAAGGCCAGCCGGTACTACCGGCGCCTCCTGGACGGGGCGCAGGCGCCGCGAGGGCGCTCGCTCGCCGAGGGCGCTGCGCTCGCTGAGACCTGGTTTCGCCTGGGCAGCTGCCAGCTCATGCTCAAGGATTACGCGGGGGCCTTCAGCTCCTTCACCCGCGTCCTGGTCGAGCACCCCGACAGCCCGCAGGCGGAAGAGGCGCTGTTTTTCGCCGCGGAGAGCCTTTTCTCCGCCGGACGCTTCGCCGAAGCCGAGCGCCGCTACCGCCTGGTGCTGAAAGCCGATCCGCCCGCCGAGCGGCTCGAGACCTGCCTGTACCGCCTGGCGCGGGTGGCGGCCCGGCTGCAGAAACCTGCCGAGTCGCTGGCCACCGTCGGAGAGCTGGAGAGGCGCTTTCCCGGCGGCCCTTACGCCCCGGAGTATCCCCTGCTGGCCGCCGAGGCGCTGTTCGATCTGGGCCGGTATGCACCGGCGCAGGCCGCCTACCGGCGCGCGCTGGCGGCGGCGGCCAGTCCCGCCGACCGCCAGCGGATATCCTACAGCCTGGCGCTGGCGGCGCTGTCCGCCGGAGATCCGGCCGGGGCCCTCGAGGCGCTGGGCGAAAGCCTTTCGGGCGGAGATCCGGGCATTACCGAGATGGCCTCCTTCCGGCTGGCCGCCGCCCTGGCGGCGCTGGGGCGCGAGCCGGAAGCCCTGAAGGCGGTGAGCGATTTCCGGGTCCGCTTCCCCGGCTCGGACCTGGGCGAGCAGGCCCTGGCCCTGGAGGCTTCGCTGCTGGACCGCTCCGGCCGCGGCCGGGAAGCCCGCGAGCTGTACGACCAGCTCCTGGCCCGCTACCCCTTCTCAGCGAGCAGGGACGAGACGCTGTTTCAAAGGGCTTCCAGCTTCCTGGCCGCGGGGGACACCGCGGCCGCGCTCAAGGACCTCTTCGTCGTGGCCCGGGGAGCTTCAGCTTTCCGGGCGGAGAGCCAGTACAACATCGGGTTCATCTACTCGCAGCGCGGGGAGTTCGCCCGGGCCATGCCCTATTTCGCCGAAGCCCTGGCCGCCGGAGGGCCTCTGTCGGCCAGGGCCGCGCTGGCCTCGGGAGTGTGCCAGTTCAACGCCGGGGACTTTGCCCAGGCCCTGGCCTGGTTCCAGCGCCTGGAGGACATGCCCGCCGCCGCGGGCCCGGCGCCGGCGGAGGGCTGGTATTACCGTGGCCGGGCCCTGTACAAGCTGGAGCGCCTGGGCGAGGCGGAGGAGTTCTTCGCCCGCGCGGCCTCTTTGGAAGGCCCGCAGCGGGAGGAGGCCCTGTACTGGCGGGCCGTAAGCCTGTTCCGCCTCGACCGCCTGGGAGCGGCTCGCCAGGCGTTTCTGGACCTTTCGGCCGCCTTCCCCGCAGGGCCGCGGGCGGCGGAAGCCCTGTACCGGGCCGGGATGTGCGCGGCCCTGGCCGGCCAGCACCCGGCGGCGCTGGGCCTGTTCGAGCGGGCCCTGGCCGCGGCCGGCAAGGGGGAGCTGGCGGAGGAGATCCTCTTCCAGCAAGGCCTGAGCCTGCTGGCCTCCTCCGGGCGGGAGCAGGCCGCCGCTGTTTTCCGGGAGTTGGCCCGGGAGTTCCCCCGCGGCCGCCTGGCAGCGGAAGGCTTCCTGGCCCTGGCCGAGGCGGAGCTGCGCGCCGGCGACCAGGCCGGGGCGCTGGCTGGCTTCCGCAGGCTGGCCAGGGAATACCCGGACCGGCCCGCGGCGCGGGGCGCCCTGTACTGGGCGGGGGTGGCCGCCGCGCGCCAGGGCCTGGCCGAGGAGGGGCTGGAGCATCTTCTGCGCTACCTGGAGCTGGAGCCCGGCGGCGGGCAGGCCCTGGCCGCAGAGCAGGAGATCCGCCGGATCCTTTCGGAAAGCGGGCCCGGCGAGAGGGTGCTGAAGAGATTCCTGTCCCGCGTCGAGGCCGCGGCGATCCCGTCGCCGCTCAAGCAGAAGGCGCGCTTCGAATACGCCCTGCACGTTTTCCGGCGCGACCGCGAGCAGGGCCTGGCCCTGCTGTTCGCCCTGCGCGACGGGGAGCCCGGGGAGCCTCTGGCCGGGGAAGTGCACTATTGGATCGGCGAAGGCTACCGGCAGCGCGGCGATGCGGCCCGGGCCCTGGAGATCTTCACCGGCCTGGCCGCCTCCCGGGCGGACCGCACGGGAGCCCTGGCCCAGGCGGGGGTGGCCCGCCTGCTGGAGGAGCAGGGCAGGGCGGAAGAAGCGGCGGAGGAATACCTCAAGGTCTATTTCCTGTTCCCGGAGCTGAAAGAGGAGGCCTCGGAGGGGCTGTACCAGGCCGGCCGGCTGTACCGGGAGCGGGGCCAGCGGGAAAGGGCGGAGCGCCTGCGGGAAAAGCTGCGGGCCGAGTTCCCGGACAGCCCCAGGGCCCGCGAATGAAAAAGGGGGAGCCGATGAGCGAATGGGTGGAGTTTCTGGACACGACCCTGCGGGACGGGAACAAGCTGCCTTTCGTGGTCCTGAGCGTCGGGGAGCGGCTGGCCCTCGCCCGGCAGCTCGCCGAGCTGGGAGTGGACATCATCGAGGCGGGCTATCCGGCGGCCTCCGCGGAGGAGCGGGAAGCGCTGATCCAGATCGCCCGCGAGGTGCGCGAGCCCTACATCGCCGCCCTGGCCAAGGCCACGCCCCAGGACGTGGAGACCGTGGCGGAGGCGCTGGCCGCCGCCGCCCGCCCCCACCTGCACATCTTTCTGCCCATTTCGGAGGTCTTCCTGCGCGGGGTGCTGGGCAAGTCCGGGGCGGAATGCCTGGCGACCATCGAGCAGTCGGTCCGGGCGGCCCGCGGCATGCGCGTGCAGTTCTCCCTGGCCGAGGTCGGGGAGGCCGAAGAGTCCCTGCTGTTGGAGGCCGCCCAGGCCGCCGCCGAGGCCGGCGCGCAGGTGCTGAGCCTGGCGGACACCAACGGCTGCCTGCACCCCGAACGGGTGCGGGAGCTGGTGGGCCGGGTGCGGGGCGTCCTGAAGCCGGAGGTGCTGGTCGGCGTGCACCAGCACAACGACCTGGGCCTGGCCACGGCCGGCACGCTGGCCGCGCTGGAGGCGGGAGCCCGGCACGTGGAGGTCACCTTGAGCGGCATCGGCGGTCGGGCGGGCAATACCCCGCTGGAAGAGGTGGCCCTGGCCATGCAGGTGTTCGCCCCCCGGCTGGGCCTGGACCACCACCTGCACCTGGACCGCCTGGCCGGCGCCTCCGCCCTGCTGGCCCGCCTCACCGGCGTGCCGCTGCACCCCAACAAGCCGGTGCTGGGCCGGCAGGCCTTCGAGAGCGGGCGGGGCGCGGACGCCCGCCAGGCCCTGGGCGAACGCCTGCGCGGGCTGCTGGATCCGCGGACCATCGGCAAGGTGGAGGACGCCCTGTTCAGCGACCAGGCCATCAGCCAGGCGGGCTTCGGGCAGCACCTGGCCATGCTGGGGGCGGACACCAAGGGGGTGGATCTGGAAAAGGTCTACCGCCTGTTCCTGGCCCAGGTCCGCCGCAAGCGGGTGGTGCACTTGAGCGAGGTCCAGGCCATGATCGCCGACGCCCGCCAGGAGACCACCTCGCCCTACAAGCTGGAGTCCTTCGGGGTGATGACCGGCTCGCACACCCTGCCGGTGGGCAGCGTGGAGCTGGGCCGGGGGGCCGAGCGGCTGGTGCAGAGCTCCCCCGGGACCGGGCCCGTGGACGCCCTGTGCCGGGCGGTGGACAAGGCGGTGGGCCTGAAGCCGCGCCTGCTGGTGTACTCCGCTGATACGGTGACGGAAGGCCTGGACGCCCGGGCGGAGGTCACCATCAGCTTGAGCTTCCTGGGGAAGGTCTTCCATGGGCGCTTCGGCTCCACGGACGTGATCGAGGCCAGCCTGAGGGCCTACCTGGACGCGGTGAACCGCATCGAGAACTACCGCCAGGCCAATCCGGAGGAGGCCCCACGGGAGTTCTTCATCGACGGGGACCAGCTCTGGTGGGAATGAACGACGCATGGGCTGATTAGGCCGCGGCCTTTGGCCGGCCTTAGGGCGCTCCTCCGCCATCCCTGGCGGCCGCGCCCTTTGGCCCTCCCTGGCCTTAAGTAGACCGCTCGACGTACTCGCGCGTTTCGGTGTTGATCAGCAGCCTGTCCCCTTCCTTGATGAACAGGGGGACCCTGACCACCAGGCCCGTCTCCAGGGTGACCGGTTTGGTGGCACCGGACACCGTGTCCCCCTTCAGGCCGACGCCCGCCTGGGTCACGGTGAGCACGATCTTGTAGGGCAGCAGGATGTCCATGGGCCGCTCGTCCCAGAAGGAGAGCTGGACGGTGTCCCCGTCCTTCATGAACAGCTTCTTGTCCTCCTGGCCCTCCAGCGGCATGGTGAACTGCTCGTAGGACTGCAGGTCCATGAAATGGTAGCTCTCGGCGTCGGCATAGAGGTATTGGACGTCCTTGTGCTCGACGTTGATCTCTTCCACGCTTTCCTGGCTCTTGATGACCTGCTGCAGCCCGCGGCCGGAGACCAGGCTGCGCATCTTCAGGCGCACGAAGGCCGAACCCTTGCCGGGGTTGACGAATTCCCGGTCGGTAACCAGGTGCGGCTCGTTCTTCATCAACAGGAACATGCCCTTGGCGATGGCGCCTGCCTTGATGATGGACATGGAACCTGTAGTACTCCAACCCGCGAGGGCGTGTCAAGGCAGGGAGGCCGAAGCCGGCGCAGCCGGGATGGCGGTGAGCGCCGGCTCAAGGCAGGGAGGCCGAAGCCGTGACAGGGGGCGGTGAGCGCCGGCTCAGGGGATGGGGTTCACGCTGCCCACGGAGTCCTCGTCCAGGAGGACCAACAGGAGCCGGTCCACGCCGAGGGCCGCCCCGGAGCAGGGCGGCAGCCCGGCCTGCAGCGCGGCGGCCAGCTCCCAGTCCACGCGGTGCGGCTCCCGGGCCTGACGCTTGGCCTCGCTCTGGCCGCGGAAGAACTCTTCGATAGCCGCGGCATCGGTGGCCTCGCTGTAGCAGTTGGCGACTTCGATCCCGCCGAGGTACAGCTCCCAGCGCTCCGCCCAGAAGCCGGAGCGGCGGGCCAGGGTGGGCACGGCGGCCGGATAATCGAACAGCACCAGCGGTCGGTCGGCGGGCAGGGCCGGCTCCACGAAGCTCAGGAACACCTTGTGAAATACGTCGGCCCAGCTGTCGTCCTCGGCCACCGTCACTTCCAGGGAACGGGCCCGCCGGGCCAGCTCCGGCAGTGCGCCAAGATCCTCCAGCTTCCAGCCCAGCTGCCGGCGGAAGGCTTCGCGCATGGACAGCCGGCGGAAGGGCGGGGTGCAGTCCAGGCGGCGTCCCCGGAAACGCAGGACCGGCTCCAGGCCCATGCGTTCCAGCAGGAAGGCGAACAGCTTTTCCAAAATGGTGATGGACTGCAGGTAGTCGGCGCCCACCGCGTACCATTCCAGCATGGTGAACTCCCTGGAGTGCAGCGGACTGTCCGGTTCGTGGTTGCGGAAGCACCGGCAGAGCTGGAAAAGGCTGCCGCTGCCTTCGGCCAGGAGGCGCTTCATCCACAGCTCGGGGGAGGGGATCAGGTACAGCTGCGGGTCGCCGGTGGTGCGGAACACCTCCAGCGAGCTCTCGGGAATCAGGGCGGGGGCCAGCAGCGGCGTGTCCACCTCCAGAAAGTCCAGGCGGCGGAAGAACAGGCGGATCAGGTGCAGGACTTCGCTCCTGCGGCGCAGGACAGCCAGGCGCTTGCGCGTCACGACCTCGATTATAGCGACAGCCCTGCGCAAAGTCAGTATATTGTAGCCCATGCAAAACCCCGCCCCCGGCGCCCGCTTTTCCGGCTTCGAAGTGCTCTCAGTCCGGCCGCTGCCCGAGTTTAGCGGCGTGGGGGTGCGCTGCCGGCACCTGGCCACTGGCCTGGATGTCTTCCACCTGGCCTGCGAGGATCCCGAGAACCTCTTCGCTTTCGCCTTCCGCACCCCGCCGCCGGATGACAGCGGCGTGGCGCACATCCTGGAGCATTCGGTGCTGTGCGGCTCGCGCCGCTTCCCGGTGAAGGACCCGTTCGTGGTGCTGCTGAAGTCCAGCCTGCAGACCTTCCTGAACGCCTTCACCTTCCCGGACAAGACCGTATACCCGGCCGCCAGCCAGCTGGAAAAGGACTACTTCCATCTGCTGGAAGTATACGGGGATGCTGTGTTCTTTCCGCGCCTGGATCCGGAGGTGTTCCGCCAGGAGGGACACCGGCTGGAGCTGGCCGCTGACGGCAGCCTGAACCGGGTGGGGGTGGTCTACAACGAGATGAAGGGCTCCTTTTCCAGCGCGGAGGTCATCGTGGCCGACCTGTCCCTGCGCTCCCTGTTCCCGGCGGGGCCGTACGGGCTGGAATCCGGGGGCCTGCCCGCCCGCATTCCGGGGCTGACCTACGAGGGCCTGCGGGACTTCCACCGCCGCTGCTACCACCCCTCCAACTGCCTGCTTTTCCTGTACGGGAACATTCCGACGGAGAAGACCCTGGAGTTCCTTTCCGCCAGGTTCCTGGAAGGACAGGCCGCCGCCGAGCCGGCGCCGGCCATCGGACTGGAGCCGCGCTGGAGCGCCCCGCGTTCCGCGGAAACCGTGTACCCGGTGGAGCCGGGAAGCGAGGCGACCAGCAAGTCCTCGGTCACCGTGAACTGGCTGACGGTGCCGGTCACCGACCCGCTGGCCCTCCTGGGCATGGAGCTGCTCTCCGAGGTGCTGGTGGGCAACCCGGGTTCCCCGCTGGCCCGGGCGCTGCTGGAGTCCGGTCTGGGGCAGGACCTGTCCCCGACCACCGGTCTGGACACGGAGCTGGCCGAGCTCGCCTTCAGCGTGGGCCTGCGCGGCTGCGACGCCGAAAAGGCGGGCGAGGTGGAAGCCCTGATCCTGCGCACCCTGGAGGGCCTGGCCACGGGGGGGATCCCGGAGGAGCTGATCCGGGCCGCGGTGCACCGCGTGGAGTTCCGCAACCGGGAGATCGTGCGCGGGGGGCGTCCCTTCTCCCTCTCCCTGATGCGGCGCGCCCTGCGCGGCTGGCTGCACGGGCGGGAGCCGGAGCTGACCCTGGAGTACCGCCGGTGGATGGAGGCCCTGCAGCGGGAGCTGTCCGCCGGTCCATATCTGGAAAAGCTTCTGCGCGCCCAGCTCCTGGACAACCCGCACCGCAGCACCGTGCTGGTCCGCCCGGATCCCCAGGCTGCCGCCCGGCAGTTGGGCGAGGAGCGGGCCGGGCTGGAGAGGATCGCCGCAGGGCTGGGGCCCGCCGAGCGACGGCAGATCGAGGAGGAAAAGCGCCTGCTGGCCCTGTTCCAGGAAAGCCCGGACCGCCCGGAGGATCTGGCCCGCCTGCCGAAGCTGCGCCGGGCGGACCTGCCGCGCACGGTGGACACGGTGCCCACTTCCGTCTCGTCCCTGGCCCCGGGAGCCCTGTTTCACGAGCTGCATACCAACGGGGTGGTGTACCTGGACCTGGCCCTGGAGGTGTCCGGGCTGGAGGAGCAGGCCAGCGCGCTGCTGCCGCTGTGGACCCGGGCGGTGTGCGCCTCGGGGCTGCCGGGCCAGCCCTGGCATCAGATCGCCTCCCGCCTGTCCCTGGTGGCCGGCGGCTTCAGCGCCGCCCTCGGGGCGGACACTCCGGCCGGAGGCAGCCGCCCGGCCCAGCACCTGATCTTCCGCGTGAAAGCCCTGGAGGAGAACCTGGAGCCGGCCCTCGAGCTGGTGGCCTCGCTGCTGGTGGAGGCGGATTTCCGCGACCTGGAGCGCCTGGAAATGCTTTTCCAGGAGCTGCGCAACGACCTGAAGGCCGCCCTGGTCCCGGGCGGCAGTTACTTCGCTTCCCTGCGGGCCGGAGGACGCCTGTCGGAGGCCATCGGCCAGGAGGAGCGGTGGAAGGGGGTGAGCCAGCTGGCCCGCCTGCGCCGCTATGCAGGGAAGACGGGAGAGCTGGCCGGCGAGCTGGAGCGGCTGGGAGCGGCGCTGATCGACCGCGACCGGATCACCCTGAACCTGACCTGCGATGGGAACGGCGCGCGCAGCGCGGAAGGCGCCGTGCAGCGCTTCCTGGCCCGGCTTCCGGCCGGGACCCCCGCCCGGTCCGCGGGCGGATCGCCGCCGGCGCTGGCCGACGGGCGGAGGCTGGAGGCGCTGCTCACCTCCACCAACGTCAACTTCGCCGCCCTGGCCCTGCCGGCAGCCTCCTTCGGGACCGCGGAGAGCATCCAGGAGGCCATCCTGGCCCACTACCTTTCCACCGGTTTCCTGTGGGAGCAGGTGCGCATGAAGGGCGGGGCCTACGGAGCCGGCGCGTCGGTAAGCAGCCTGGAACGGGTGTTCACCTTCACCTCCTATCGCGATCCCAACATCACCCGCACCTTCGATTCCTTCCGCCAGGCCCTGGACTCGGCGCGGGGGGAGCCTTTGAGCGAGGAAGCCTTCGAGCAGGTGCTGATCGGCGCCGTGGGCCGGGAGGAGAGGCCCATGGCCCCCGGAGAGCGCGGGTACACCGCGCTGAAGCGCTCCCTGCTGGGGATCAGCGACCGCATGCGCCAGGACCGGCGCGACCGGCTGCTGTCCGCCTCCCCCGGGGACCTGGCGGCGGCCGCCGCGCGCCTCTCCGCCCGGTTCGCCGAGGGCTACTCGGCCGTGCTGACCGGCCGGCAGGCGCTGGAAAGCTCGGGACTGCGGGACCTGGAACTGGTCGAGATCGCGGATTGAGTCACCGCCCGCGATATGCTACGGTTGGCCTTCATCTGTAGCCTATGAACATGGAAGTCTTCATCCTGGGCACGGGGGGCATGATGCCCCTGCCCGGCCGCAGCCTGACCTCCGTGCTGCTGCGCCGGGAAGGCGAGCTGTTGCTCTTCGACTGCGGCGAGGGCACCCAGATCAGCCTGCGGCGCCTGAACCTGCGCTGGAAGAAGATCTCGGCGATGTTCATTTCCCACACCCACGCCGATCACGTCACGGGCCTCCCCGGCATCCTGATGCTCTCCTCGCAGGTGGAGCGCGACGAGCCGCTGACCATCATCGGGCCGCCGCGCATCCGGGAGTACGTGGAGGCCAGCCGGCGCATCCTGGACATGTACATCAACTACGAGATCGTGGTCCGGGAGATCCACGGCCCGGAGGTGCTGTGGGAGCGGGAGGGCTACCGGGTGAGCTCCTATCCCCTGGCGCACTCCAAGCCCTGCCTGGCCTTCAGCCTGGAGGAGTCGCAGCGCCCCGGCATCTTCCAGCCCGAGCGGGCTGTGGAGCTCGGCGTGCCGCGCGGCCCGCTGTGGTCCGTGCTGCAGTCCGGGGAGGCGGTGAGCACTCCCGCCGGCCGGCAGGTGCTGCCGGGCGAGGTGATGGGCCCGCTGCGGCAGGGCCGCAAGTTCAGCTTCGTGACCGACACCGGCTACGTTCCGGGGGCGGCGGATTTCGCGAGGGGCTCGGACCTGCTCATCTGCGAGGGCATGTTCGCCGAGGAGCTGGCCGCCGACGCCCAGGAGAAGAAGCACCTGACGGCGCGGCAGGCGGCCCGCATCGCCAGCCTGGCGGAGGTCAAGCGCCTCGGCCTGATCCACTACAGCCCGCGCTACACCGACCGGGAGCTGAAGGGGCTGCTGGCCGAGGCCCGGGAGATCTTCCCCGAGGCTTTCCTGACCCGGGAGCTGCAGGCCATCGAACTGCTCTACCCGGATTGAGGAAACCCGCCGCGCTGCAGTGCGGCTGCCGCCCTTGACCAGCCGCGGGCTTCTCATTTACTTTTGTGACCTATGATCGAGGCAACGAATCTAGGCAAGCGCTACGGGGCCCTGGAGGCGGTGAAGGGGGTATCCTTCGGCATCCAGGCGGGGGAGGTGGTCGGCCTGCTGGGCCCCAACGGGGCCGGCAAGACCACGATCATGAAGATCCTCACCTGCTTCATGTACCCCAGCTATGGCACCGCGACGTTAAACGGCTGCGACGTGTTCACCGACCCGCTGGCCATCAAGCGCCTGGTGGGCTACCTGCCGGAGAACGCCCCGCTGTACACCGACCTGAACGTCATGGAGTACCTGGACTTCATCGCCGATGCGCGTGGCCTGGTCGGGAGCCACAAGGCGCAGCGCATCGGCGAGGTGATCGGGGAGTGCGGGCTGGAGCCGGTGGTGTACCGCGGCATCAACACCCTGTCCAAGGGCTTCCGGCAGCGCACCGGGCTGGCCCAGGCCATCGTGCACAACCCCCAGATCCTCATCCTGGACGAGCCCACCTCCGGGCTGGACCCCAACCAGATCATCGAGATCCGCGGGCTGATCAAGCGCCTGGGCCAGGAAAAGACGGTCATCCTCTCCACCCACATCCTGCAGGAGGTGGAAGCCACCTGCAACCGGGTGCTGATCCTGAACGAGGGCCGCATCGTGGCCCAGGGCACCACCGAGCAGATCAACCGGGAGCTGCGCGGGGAGGTCATCCTGGCGGTCACGGTCACCGGCGGCCGGCAGCCGGGCTCGACGCTGGCCGGCCTGTCCGGCGTGCGCGAGGTGCTGAAGAACGAGCCGGCCGGCGCCAATCGCTTCCAGCTCAACCTCTCCGTGGAGCCCGACTCCGGTGTGGAGGAGAGGGTCTTCGACTGGGCGGTGGCCGAAGGCTACCGCATCGTGGCCCTGGTGCCGCAGCGCCTCAGCCTGGAGGAGCTGTTCATCAAGCTGACCCGCGAAGGAGGGGGCAATGCTCAATAACATCCTGCCGGTCATCCGCAAGGAGCTGCGCTCCTACTTCAACTCCCCGATCGCCTACGTGGTCACGGTCACCTTCGTGCTGTTCTGCTCCATCTGGGTGTTCTACCTGCAGACCTTCTTCGCCGCCAACACGGCTTCCCTGCGCTCCCTGTTCGGCATCGTGCCGTTGACCTTCATCATCATCATGCCGGCCATCACCATGCGCAGCTGGGCCGAGGAGAAGAAGATGGGCACCATGGAGGTGCTGTTGACCCTGCCCTTCCGGGAGAGCACCCTGGTGCTGGGCAAGTTCCTGGCCGCCGCGCTGCTGCTGCTGATCATGGTCGCCCTGACCCTGCCCCTGCCCCTGCTGCTGGCCCGCTTCGGGGACTTCGACTGGGGAGAGGTGGCCGGGCAGTATATCGGGGTGCTGCTGCTGGGCTGCGCGGGCATTTCCGTGGGGCTTTTCGTCTCCTCCCTGGCCACCAACCAGGTCAGCTCCTTCCTGATCAGCCTGTTCGTGCTGCTGGTGTTCACGCTGATCTCCCAGGTCAACCTGGTGTTCAGCCTGCCGATCCTGCTGGCCAGGGTCTTCAGCTACCTGGCCCTGGGCGCGCATTTCAACAACTTCCAGAAGGGCCTGGTCGACACCCGCGACCTGCTGTTCTACGTGCTGGTCTGCGCCCTGTTCCTGTACCTCAACGTGAAGACCCTGGTCTTCAAGAAATGGTGAGCTGAAGGAGAGCCGATGAAGAAGCGCGCCGAGATCGTGGTATTTCTCCTCGGGCTGGCCATCATCCTGCTGGCGGCCCTGAACTCCAGCAGGTTCTTCGCCAGGCTGGACCTGACGGAGAGCAAGGCCTTCTCCATTTCCCGGGTTTCCAAGAAGCTCTTCCAGGAGATTCCCGAGCAGGTGTACATCACCTACTACGTCTCCGAGCGGCTGCGCAAGCTGTACGCCTTCCCGCAGGCCATCGAGGACCTGCTGCAGGAATACGCGGCCTACTCGCGCGGCAAGATCCGGGTGGAGAGCCTGGATCCGCTGGCCGCGGGCGAGGTGACCCGGGCCGAGCAGTACGGGGTGCTCCCGCAGCAGATCGAGGTGGTGGAGCGCGACCAGAACAGCCTGGCCAAGATCTATACGGGCATCGTCATCCAGTACCTGGACCGCCACGAGACCATCCCCCTGGCCGTGCGCACGGACGCGCTGGAGTACGAGCTGACCTCGCGCATCCGCAAGGCGGTTTCCGGCGAGGAGCGGGTGGTGGGCATCCTGCTGGGGGACGCCCAGCGCGACCTGCAGCAGGAATACGGCCGGCTGCTCAACGGCCTGGGCGCGGACTTCCGGGTGCTGCCGCTCACCCCCGGGCAGGACGTGCCCGCCGAGGTGGACGCCCTGTTCGTGATCGGCAACAGCGACCTGGGCGAGTTCGAGCTGTTTCCGATCGACCAGTACCTGATGCGCGGCGGCCGGGCCCTGTTCGCGGTGGACGGCGTAGGGGTGGACTTCATGCGCGGTCTGGTCGCCTCCAAGCTGGTGAACAACCCCACCCTGGCCATGCTGGCCTCCTACGGGGTGAAGGTGGAGCCGGAGCTGATGGCCGACAAATACTGCCAGAACTTCCGGCTGCCCACCCAGATCCTGGGCCAGGTGATGTGGCAGGTGCTGGACAAGTATCCCTATTGGATCACCGTGGCCGGGCAGTTCGCCTCGCAGCGACAACCCGATCACCGCCCACTTCACCGGCCTGGACCTGTACTGGGCCAGCCCCCTCACCCTGTCGGCCGCCGGCGGGGCCGTGGTCGAGCCCCTGATCACCAGCACGCCGGACGGCTGGACCCTGGACGAGGAGCCCTTCGATACCAACCCGGAAGCGGCCCGGATGCTGCTGTTCAGCGAACCGGAGAACGCGGGCACCCGCGTGCTGGCCGCCAGCCTGCGCGGGGAGCTGGCGAGCTGGTTCCGGGGCAAGGACATCCCGAAGCGGGAAGGGGAGAGCCGCGCCTGGCAGAGCATCGTGGAATCGGCCAAGGACGCGCGCCTGGTGGTGGTGGGGGACGCGGATTTCGCCAGCAACCTGATGGACTTCACGGAGGCCGCCTACAACGTGGGCTTCCTGACCAATTCGGCGGAATGGCTCAGCAATTCGGAGGACCTGTTGTCCATCAAGACCCGCTTGAGCCGCGACGTGCGCCTGAACCGCATCCAGGAACCGGCCCGCCGCCTGGCCGCGGTGCTGACCACCGAGATCGTCAACGTCGCGCTCATACCGCTGGCCATCGTGGGCTTCGGCGTCGCGCGGCTGCTGCTGCGGCGGAAGAAAAGCGCCGTGCGGGCGGAGGAGGAATAGACCATGGCGGTCGTGCAGTTCAAGAACAAGGTGCTCATCCTGGGCCTGATCGCGGGGGGCCTGGCCGCCGCGTACGCCCTGGGGCTGGTCTTCTCCCCGACCAACGTGCAGAAGCGCCGCTCCGCGCAAGCCCTGCTTCCCGGCTTCAAGACCGAGGCGGTGGCCCGGATCGAGGTTTCCAGCCAGCAGGGAGGCACGATCCAGGTCACCCGGGAGGGGGAGGACTGGAAGGTCCAGATCGCCGGCTCCCCGTTCCCCGCCTCCGCGGAGCGCGTCGGCTGGTTTCTGGACAGCATGGCCGGCCTGGCCCGCACCCGCCTGGTCAGCGCCAATCCGGAGAGCTGGGCGAGCTTCGGGGTGGCTGAGGACGCCTCCAGCCGCATCCGCCTGGCGGACGCCGCGGGCAAGAGCCTGGTCAGCCTGATCGTGGGCAACAGCGAGCCGGGCGAGCGCGGCAGCTTCGCCCGCCTGGAGGGCAGCAATGAGGTGCTGCTGCTGAGCCGGTCCCTGTCCAACTACCTGGACGGCTCGCTCTCCTACTGGTCGCACCTGAAGTTCTTCCCGGGCGATCTGTCCGGAGGCGTCATCATGCGCATCAGCGTCCGGGCTTCCCTGGACTTCCCGGACGGCACCCCGCGGCAGGCTGGCCTACACCCTGATCCGCAGCAGCGAGGCCGGCAGGAAGTGGCAGGTCGTGGAGCCGGCGGCGCGGCGCGGCGCCACGCTGGATGACAAGGCGGTGGACCGGCTGGCCGGCACCCTGGCCGACTTCGAGGGCAATGAGTTCGTGCCCGGCAGCCCCGCCTCCGGCCTGGAGTCCCCCTCGGCGGAGATCCTCTTCTCCACGGAGAACAACCGGGACTACCGCATCCTGGTCGGCGGCCGCTCCGGCGAAGACCAGTATTTCGCCAAGGTGGACGGGGGGGACTACCTGTATCTGATTCCCGAATGGCGGGTCCGCACGGCCACCCAGCCCCTGGAGGAGATGCAGGCCAAGTAGCTTCGCTTCACCCGGCCACGGTTTTTCGGAACTTCTCCGGATCGGCCTGGAAGGCTACGATCCGACCGCCGCCTTCCGCCAGCGCCTTTTCCAATGCCTTGGAGCACTCCAACAGCAGACGGGTGGCGTTGGCCAGGCGCCCGTTGCGCGCGGCCAGGCCCATGGAAACCGGCGGCCGCCCCCCGCCCATCGTTTCGCCGAGCTTGTGCTGGAAAGTCCGGGCATCCTTCAGGCTCTGGGACAGGTCCTTGTCCGGAAGGATCACCGCGCAGGTCCGTTCGTCGTACTGGAAGCACAAGTCGCGG
This sequence comes from uncultured Spirochaetota bacterium, assembly GCA_963745745.1. Taxonomy (GTDB): domain Bacteria; phylum Spirochaetota; class Spirochaetia; order SZUA-6; family DRHE01; genus MIBK01. Next base: position 105,681 of record CAVUYS010000077.1, read on the forward strand.
AATGGGAAGGCCTTCAATACCTGGTGGGCCAGCTGGCCGAAGGCGCCGGCCTGCTGGGGCTCCAGGGCCAGCAGGAGCAGGCTGAGGTCCTGGTCGGAGGCGGCCGCGCGCTCCAGCTCGTGATCCAGGCGGGAGGGAAGCTCCTCGCGCGCAGCCAGGCCGGAGACGGGGGCCGCCCGCGGACGGGCCGCCGGAGCAATCCTGCCGGCCGACAGCGGGACATAGCCCGCAGCGGTCGCGGCGCCCGACGGCGGCCTGTCCGGCCGCGGACCCCCTCCCGGAGGAGACCGCCACCAGCGCCGCGGCAGTGACGACCAGATAGGCCACCAGCAGGTAGAACAGCTCCCGCAGCAGCGGGGCCAGGTCCCGCCATTCCAGCACACGGAAGACCCCGTCCAGCACGTATTCCTGGGCGAAAGGGGCCTGCAGCAGCCGATCGCGCACCCTCTCCAGCCGGTATTCGGGCCAGGCGTTGCTCCCCGGTTCGGCGGCCAGGAGCTGGCGGTTGCGGGCCCAGAGATACTCCACGCCCAGGGACGGGGAACGGATGGTTACGGCCAGCAGGCGAGGAAGCAGCGAAGCCTGCTGGCGCAGGTTGTACTTGAAGTACTCGGAGGAGAAGCTCCCTTCGGCCAGATAGGTGGACAACGCGCTCACTTTCAAGTCGGCGAAGGCATCCTCGGCCTGCCGGAGGTTGCTCTCCAGGGTGACCTTGAACCGCCAGGCGGTGAAACCCAGCACCACCAGCAGGAACAGCAGGCTTATGATATAATAAAAAACCAGGACTTTGCGGTTCATGGTATGCGTATTATAGGGTCAATCGCGGCTGCAGAGCAATGAAAATTCGTCCACGCTCCCTGCCCGCTGGCTGGTACCCGGCGGAGGAAAGCCAGGTGCGACGCCGCATCGAAGCTTTCCAGGAAGGTCCGGCCGAGGATCCGAACGCCTGCGCCGGGGTGGCTCCGCACGCCGGCTGGGATTTCTCCGGGCGCCTGGCCTTCCGCGTGCTGCGCTGCCTGGAGCCGGGAATCCAGACCGTGGCCGTGGTCGGCGGTCACCTGGGCCCCCGGGACGGCCTGCTGGCCGCCTTCGAGCAGGGCTACGAGACCCCCCTGGGAACCATGCCGGCCGACGTCGAGCTGTTGGACTGCCTGCGGCAGCGCCTGCCGATCGCGGAGGACCGCTGGCCGGACAACACCATCGAGGTGCAGCTGCCGCTGCTCCGCTACCTGGCCCCCCGGGCAATGGTGCTGGGCCTGCGGGCCCCTCCTTCCGGCCAGGCCCTGGAGCTGGCGGAGGCGCTGGCCGCCTGTGCCGCGCAGTTGGGCCGGAAACTGGCCGTGATCGGCTCCACTGACCTGACCCATTACGGACCGAACTACGATTTCACTCCCCGCGGCACCGGCCCGGATGCCCTGGCCTGGGTGCGCGAGCACAACGACCGCCGCCTGCTGGACTGTCTCCTCGGCCTGAGGCACAACGAAGCGCTGGAGCTGGCCAATCGGGAGCGCTCCGCCTGTTCCGCAGGGGCGGCGGTGGCGGCGGCCCGCTACGCCGAGCTGCGCGGCGCCGCCTCCGGACGGCTGCTGGAATACGCCACCAGCCACGACCGTCACCCCGGCAGCTCTTTCGTCGGTTACGCGGCGATCAGCTTTCCAGGCGGCGCCTGATCCTTTCCAGGGCCCACTCGCGGGCCCTGGACAGCACCTGGTGGGCAGCGCGCTCGCCGGCCGGGAGGCTCTCCCGCAGGGCCGCGGCGGCCGGCAGCAGGGTCGTGCACAACTGCAGAGATGCTCCCGAAAGGCCTCGATAGTAGGAAGAAGCGGGGGAGGAAGGCTCGGGCAGGCCGCGCAGCCCTCCGGCATAGGCCTCCAGAAAGGCGCGCCAGGATCCGGAGGGCTTTCCGGGGATGGGGAAGGCGGGGGCAGCTTCTGAAACGGCCGGCTCCCGCGGCAGGTCCAGCTCCACGGCGGCTCCGGGGAGCACAGCCAGCCGGGCGGGCACCGTGCGGGCATAGGCCTCCAGGCGACGGCGATAGAGGTCCAGCGGGCGGGTGCTGCCGCGGGCCAGAAGGAAGTCCTGGAACCAGGACTCCATGGGGAGCAAGCGGCTCTGCGCCGCCGCGGCGATGGGGTAAAGGAAGGTCCCCCGGCTGTAGGCCTTGCCTCCCGGGTGGGAGAAGTCCAAGCCGGCCAGGAAGATCTCCCGGGCCCCGAGGCTGACGGCCAGAGAGACGGCCGCCTGGGCCACATTGCCTCCGGAGGTATCCAGCGCCGGCAGGTCCAGCCAGTGCGCCGACACGTAGCGGGAAAGGGGGTGCCCGCCGGCGAAGTAGCTGGCGCGCGGGGCGAGCCGGCCCAGGACCGGCGGGGAGGCCAGGTCCAGGGCCAGCGGTACTCCCGCCGGCAGCCCCTGCAGGAAGTGGTGGTAGCTGTACAGCTGGCAGTCGATGGAAACCACCAGGTCAGGGGTCAGGCCGAGGCCCAGCAGGGCGGGCAGGGAGGCGTCCGTGGCGATCAGGCAGGCGCTTTCCCGCAGGCCGGCCAGCGGCGCCGCCTGGGCCTCCAGGGAGGGCCCCGCGCCGGTGATCACGGCCCGCTCGGATCGGCAGGAGGCGGACCGCGGGACGCCCGGCCCGTTCCAGATTGGCGATGCTGTTGACGAACCACCTGCGGCCCAGACGGGCCTGCACGGCGTAGTCGTCGGCGGCCAGGGCCGCTGCCTCCTGAACCAGGCCGGTCACCTCGCGGTAATATTGCCGGTCCTGCTCCACCGCCGCCCGCAGCGGCCAGGTTCTCAAGCCCCCGTGCAGCACGGGCAGGTAATCGTCGAGCACGGCCTGCTTCGCCATCCGCGGCTCCAGGCCCGGCAGCAGCTTCAGGCGCGGATCGGCCAGCACCTCCCACAGTTGCAGGCGTTCCAGCACCGCGCGCGCCAGGCCGGCATCCCGCTCGATCACCAGCAGCCGGCTCACCGATGGCCCCCGCAGCAGCGGGGCGAGGTGGAAAGCGCCGCCCAGACCGAGCACCACCGTATAGTCCGCCGCCGGCTGCAGGGCGGCCAGGCGCGCGGCCTCGCGCACGGGGTCCACGGTGGAATGGCACGGTCGCGGGCGCCCGTCGCGCAGCAGGGCGGGGACCGCGGTGGCCCCGACCGGAAGGAAGCGCACGGCCTCGGAGGCAGGCGTGCGCCCCAGTCGAGCGGCCAGCGCCGGGTCGGAGCCGGAAAGGGCGGCCAGGTTGCGCCGGAGCACTTCGCTCATCCCCGGTCCTCCAGCCTTTCCCGGCGCTCCTCCAGAAAGCGCTGCAGGTCCCGCAGCAGGGCCGCGACCGCGGAGGCGGCGGCTTCCCGGCCGCGCTTGCGCAGGTCGCGGCGGCTTGCGGCCAGCCGGGCGGCGTCGAAGTGGCCGGCCAGGGAGGCGATCAGAGGATCGGCCCGCAGGTCCTCCGGATCGCCCGCCGCGGCGATGCGGGAAGCCAGCAATCGCGCGCGGCGCTGCCAGTCGCCCAGCAGCCCACGCAGAAGGCGCAGGCGTTTCGGACGGTCCGGGTAGCCGGGCTGCTGCGCGAGCGCATCCGCGGCGGCCTGCTCGGGCTGGAAGCAGGCGCTCGAGTCCGGGCAGGTCCAGGGGCTGGAAGCCGGGCAGCGCCACCTCGGAAGGCAGCAGGCGGTACAGCCGGGGGTCGGGGGCCCGGCTGGCAAACCAGCCGGCGTAGGTTTCCAGCGCCAGTCCGGTGCGCGCGCTTCCGGACAGGCGACGAGGCGCCTGGGCCTGGGCCCAGGCGAATCGCCGGTGGTGCAGGGGCTGCAGGCGGTCGGAACCGCTTTCCAGG
>CAVUYS010000078.1:0-126430 GCA_963745745.1 uncultured Spirochaetota bacterium
CTGGCATGGAAGCGGCCGGAGGAGCCGCTGAAAAAATCGGACGAACTAAGGAGAGATCGAATGAAGAAGACGTGCTTGGTTGTGCTGGCGGTGCTGCTGGTCGTTCTGATCGCCTCACCGCTGTTCGCTCAAGGGACCAGGAAAGCGGGCAAGGATCTCAAGATCGTGTATGTCTGCAAGATGCTCACCCACCCCTGGTTCCAGGAGGAGGATAAGGGCGCCAGGGCCATGGCCGACAAGCTCGGCATCACCTACATCGGCATCGACGCCAACCTGGACGACGAGGCCTTCATGCAGGGCATCGAGAGCGCGATCGCCCAGAAAGCCGCCGGGATCATGTTCTGCATCACCGACCAGGCCATGGGGCCGACCGTGACCGACCGCCTGAAGGCGGTGAAAATCCCCTACGTCACCATCAACGACAACGTGAAGGAAAGTGACGGCAAGGACGCGCCGCACGTCGGGATCGACACCTACGGGGCCTGCAAGGCCGGCGGGGTGGCCATGGCCAAGCTGGCCCAGAAGCGGGGCTTCTTCAAACCCGGCAACGTCGTGAAGATCATGAGCGTAGACGTTTCCTTCAAGACCTTCCTGCACGAGCGGACCGTCGGCTACCAGGACGGGATCATGGAGAACTCGCCCCTGAAGAAGACCGACATCATTGCCCAGGACAACGAGACGGGGATGTTCGAGCAGGTCCTGCCCGTGGCCCAGGCCATCCTCAACTCCAACCCGAAGGTCACCCATTGGCTGGTCACCGGCCTGAACGACGACAGCGCCGTGGCCCCCTTGAGGGCCTTCGAGGAAGCCGGCTTCAACATGGACAACGTGATCGCCTGCGGGCTGGGAGGCTACAGCCTGTCCTCCGACGAGTTCAAGAACGGCAACAAGAACTACCTGACCATCAAGCTGCAGCCCCAGTCGCACGGCAGCGAGGGCGTGCGCGTCCTGTTCGAGTACCTCGTGCAGGGCAAGGCCCTCAAGGGCTTCACGCCCACCTCCGGCGTCGTGGTCGGCTTCGACGACTGGACCAAGTACACCTGGGATTGAGCGGACACTGAAACAGATCCGGGGGCGGTTTCCGCCCCCGGAATCCCAAGGAGCAAGCGGGTGAAGGAAACGGACAATCTGGTGCTGAAGTCCACCGGGATCAACAAGTGGTTCGGCGGAGTGCACGCCCTGGCGGACATGAGCTTCGAGCTGCGGCAGGGGGAGGTCCACGCCCTGGTCGGGGAGAACGGAGCCGGCAAGTCGACCTACATCAAGATCCTGAGCGGGGTGTATCAGAAGGATTCGGGTACCAACCTCTTCAACGGCCGGGAGATCAATTTCCACACCACCATCGAGGCCCGCCGCGCCGGCATCGGCATGGTCCCCCAGATCGTCGAGCTGGCTCCCAAGCTCACCGTCGCGGAGAACATCTTCATGGGCGTCTATCCGGCGGCCAGGGGCGGGATCGTCAGCTGGAGGGAGCTGTACGCCAGCGCGGAGAAGATCGCCAGGACCTTCGACATGCAGGATCTCATCCGCCTGGAGGTGGAAAAGCTGGGCACCGGACACCAGCAGCTGATCGAGATCCTGAAAACCTTGATCTACGACACCAAGATCATCGCTTTCGACGAGCCTACCGCGGCCCTCTCCGACGAGGAGACCAACCGGCTTTTCCAGCTCATCCGCAAGCTCAAGGGGCAGGGGATCTCCATCATCTACGTCAGCCACCGCCTGGACGAGCTGTTCCAGATCGCCGACCGCATCAGCGTCCTGAAGGACGGCGCCTTCATCGGCACGCGCCGGACCGCGGAGGCCTCCAAGGGGGAGATCGTCTCCATGATGGTCGGCCGGGACCTGGACCTCTACGGCTCGGACCAGCGCAGGAAGGGCCGGACCTCGGAAGTCCTCCTGGAGGTGCGGGGCCTGCGCGCGGGCGGCAACGTCAAGGAGATCAGCTTCAAGCTGCACAAAGGGGAGATCCTGGGCTGCTTCGGCATGGTCGGCTCCGGCAGGACCGAGACCATGATGTCCATCTTCGGGGAAAGAGGCCTGGAGGCGGGCCAGGTCTTCCTGCGGGGGAAAAAGGTGCAGATCCGCAGCCCGATCCAGGCGGTCAAGATGGGGATCGGCCTGGTTCCCGAGAACCGGATCACCCAGGGGGTCATCCTGATCGCCCCCATCCGCAACAACATCACCCTGCCCTTCGTGCACAAGCTGGCCCGCGGGAGAGCGGGGCTGATCAACATGAAAGCGGAGGAGCGCATCGCCAGGCAGTACATCGCCGCCCTCAAGCTGAAGACGCCCAGCGAGAAAACCCGGGTGTCCAGCCTCTCGGGCGGAAACCAGCAGAAAGTATCCATCGCCAAGTGGCTGGCGACTCGCAGCGACGTGATCATTTTCGACGAACCTACGCACGGCATCGACGTGGGGGCCAAGGCCGATATCTACCAGCTGCTGCGGGAGCTGTCGGACGAGGGCAAGGGGATCATCCTGGTCTCCTCGGAGCTCCCGGAGGTGCTCAACGTCTGCGACCGGATCCTGGTTTTCCGGGACGGCAGAATCGTCCATGAGTTCGAGGAAAACAAGGGTTTGAGCGAAGAAGACGTCGTTCGCTACGCCCTGGGCTAAGCAAGGACGGAAAGGTGATATGGAAACAAAGCTCGCCTCAGCGCAGAAGAAGATCTCGGTAGCGACGGTCATCAACCAGCTGCGGATGCTGCTGGTGCTGATCGGCCTGGTGGCCATCTTCTCGATTCTGTCGCCCCACTTCCTCAGCGCCAACAATTTCTCCGCCATCGGCCTGACCATCTCGGTCATCGGCGGTCGCCCGCTCGCACGCGGGCGTGGATTGAAACTCGGCTGCGCCGCCGATCGAGCGTCGGCGCCTGACGTCGCCCGCTCGCACGCGGGCGTGGATTGAAACTGACATCGCGACTGTATCACGGCTAGCAGTCGACGTCGCCCGCTCGCACGCGGGCGTGGATTGAAACAGCTCGAGCACGTCGATAACTGCGCATCGCGCACGCGGTCGCCCGCTCGCACGCGGGCGTGGATTGAAACATCGTCGACGAGCGCTCGAGATGCTCGAAGATCGCGGTCGCCCGCTCGCACGCGGGCGTGGATTGAAACACGCTGATGCGCGTCGACGTAGCCGGCATGGCAGCGTCGCCCGCTCGCACGCGGGCGTGGATTGAAACGCGACTGTCGCGATGCTCGTCACGGCATCGCCTCGGTCGCCCGCTCGCACGCGGGCGTGGATTGAAACTGCTGTCACTGACAGCATCGAACCGACTGCATGCGTCGCCCGCTCGCACGCGGGCGTGGATTGAAACTGACGAGTCAATCAGGATGCCGATGCACGCTGCGTCGCCCGCTCGCACGCGGGCGTGGATTGAAACCGTGCTGATCGATGCGGTAGCCGCGGTCGGCAATGCGTCGCCCGCTCGCACGCGGGCGTGGATTGAAACGCGATTCGCGCATCGCATCAGCGGCGCCGGAACGTCGCCCGCTCGCACGCGGGCGTGGATTGAAACTCTGTCGACACGCGACACGCCGACGTCGCCGGAGTCGCCCGCTCGCACGCGGGCGTGGATTGAAACGACTTCGCACGATGCGCACGCCGATGGCCGTCGCCGTCGCCCGCTCGCACGCGGGCGTGGATTGAAACCGTTCGCCATCGCAACATGCACGCACTGCGGCACGTCGTCGCCCGCTCGCACGCGGGCGTGGATTGAAACATCTGCGAACGCGGATGAGCACGTCCGCGCGACGTCGCCCGCTCGCACGCGGGCGTGGATTGAAACGGCATTGTGTGCATCGGGCAGTCCATCGCCCTGCTGACCGGCGATTTCGACCTGTCGGTGGGCTCCGTGGCGGGGTTCTGCGGAATCGTCGTGGCCCAGCTGACCAAGAACCACGGGATGTACCCGCTCATGCTGCTCGTGGGAATCGGCCTGGGGGCCCTGATCGGACTGGTCAACGGCCTGCTGGTGGCCAAGGCCAAGGTCAATGCCCTGATCACCACCCTGGGGATGATGACCATTTTCCAGGGGGCCACGTTCCTGGTCAGCAACGGCTTCGCGGTGGGAGTGAATACGGCCGATTTCCGCTTCCTGGGGACCACCCAGCTGCTGGGCATACCCCTGCCGATCATCATCCTGGTGGTGCTGTACGTGATCTTCTATTTCATCCTGCGCTACACGGTGTTCGGGAGGTACATCTACAGCATCGGGGGCAATCCCCAGGCGGCCCGCCTCTCGGGGATCAACGTGGACCGGATGCGCATCTGGGTGTTCGTGATCCTGGGGGCCCTCTCGGCCTTCGGCGGGATCCTGCTGGCCTCCCGGCTGGGCTCAGCCCAGACCACGGCCGGCAACCTGTACCCGCTGAACTCCATCGGGGCCTGCGTCCTGGGCGGCATTGCCATCACCGGCGGGGTCGGCAACCTGTTCGGCGCCCTGATCGGCGTGGCCATCATCGGCGTGCTGCGCTCCGGGCTGATCATGGTCAACATGCCATCCTATTACCAGTGGGTGGCCAACGGAATCGTGCTGATCCTGGCGGTGTACCTGGACACCCGCAGGCGGCATTAGGATGACCTCACGGGAGCGCGTCCAGAAGGCGCTGAACCACGAGCAGCCGGACCGGGTGCCGCTGGACTTCGGGGCCACGGGGCAGACCGGAATCAGCGCCAGCACCCTCTACCGCCTGCGCCCGGCGCTCGGCCTGCCGCAGAAGCCCATTACCGTGATCGAGCCCTTCCAGATGCTCGGCGAGGTGGAGCAGGACCTGAGGGACCTGCTGCAGGTGGACGTGATCGGTCTGTGGAACCCGCTCAACATGATGGGCGTGGCCAACCGGGGATGGAAGCCCTGGCGCATGAGCGACGGGACCCCGGTGTTGATGGCCGGCGGGTTCGCCTGGCAGGTCGAGGCCGACGGGTCGGTCCTGGCCTTTCCCCAGGGGGATGCCTCGGCGGCGCCGAGCCTGAGACTCCCGGCGGGCGGCTTCTTTTTCGACAATATCGACCGCGCCGCCTGCCTGGAGCGAGGATGACCTGGATGCCCGCCGCGACTTCCGGGAGCTGTTCGGCACGTTGTCCGACGAGGACGCCCGGCAACTGGAGAGCGAGTCGCGCCGCCTGTACGAGGAAACCGACTATGCCCTCATCATGAACTTCGGCGGCGGCGGCTTCGGGGACGCCGCGACCCTTCCCGGGCCCTGGGAGAAGAACCCCCGCGGCATCCGCAAGCTCGAGGACTGGTACGTGGCCCACCTGCTGCACCCGGGCTACATCCAGGAGATCTTCGGCCTGCAGGCGGAGATCGCGCTGAAGAACCTCGAGATCCTCCGGCAGGCCCTGGGGGAGAGGATCCAGCTCATCAACATCAGCGGGGCGGATTTCGGCAGCCAGAACGGCGAGCTCATCTCCCCCGAGCTGTACCGCGCGCTGTACAAGCCCCACCATCAAGGCCCTGAACGGCTGGGTGCACGCGCATACGGGCTGGAAGACGCATTTCCACTGCTGCGGGTCGATCCTCCGGCTGCTGGACGATTTCGTGGAGGCCGGGGTCGACGTGCTCAACCCGGTGCAATGCTCCGCCCTCGGCATGGAGGCCCAGACCCTCAAAACGCGCTACGGCGGCAAGCTGGTATTCTGGGGCGGGGGCGTGGACACCCAGCATACGCTGCCTTTCGGCACCCCCCAGCAGGTGCGCAGCGAAGTGCGCGAACGGCTGCGGGTGTTCTCGCCGGGCGGGGGTTTCGTGTTCAACACCATCCACAACGTGCTGGCCCGCACGCCGGTGGACAACCTGCTGGCCATGTTCGCCGAGTTTCTTGAATTCAACCAAGGGGGGAAAAAGACATGACGTCCAGGGAACGGTTCTTGAAGGTCTTCCGCGGCGAGCTTCCCGACCGGGTGCCCGTGACCCTGTTCCTCGCCGACCAGGGGCATTTCCTGAGCCAGATGTATCCCAGGGTGGATCCCTGGGATTTCGACAGCCTGCAGCTGAAAGTGCTGGAGATCCAGAAGCAGCTCGGGCTGGACGTTTTCGTGCGCCTGCTGTACGGCATCTGGGACCCCCTCAACATCATCTACGGCGGCCTGGACGTCTCCCGGAGCACCGACACCTGGGAGGTGAAACTGGAAAAGGTGCGCAACGAGAACACCCTGATCGAGCGGGCCACCATCCGCACGCCCGCTGGGAGCCTCACCCAGGACTTTTCGATCAACGAGATCCGTGCCGGGACCTTCATGTACGCCTGCACCAAGCATCCCATCCGGACCCCCCAGGACCTGGCGATAGCCCGCAAGTACGAGCCGCAGATGCCCGCGGACTGGCCGCAGAAGACTCGAGAGCGGGTGCAGCGGGTGAAGAAGGCGGTCGGCCAGGACGGCATCGTCGGCACCTGGAGCCCGCACGGCCCATACAACAACTGCTCCCTGCTTATGGAGGCCAACGACCTGTACTCCCTGTTCCTGGTGGACTTCGCCTTCTACCAGGACCTGATGAGCTTCGCCCTGGAGCGCAGCCTGCCGTACGCCAAGGCCCTGGATGAAGCCGGGGTGGACGTGCATTGCGTCGGCGGAAACGTCCCGGGCGGGTTCCTCGGGAAGTCCAACTACGACAAGTACATCCTGGGGTTCGAAAAGCGCTACATCGACTTCGTGCAGCAGAAGGGTACGCCGGCCATGTACCACAACTGCGGGCAGGTCATGGCCCTGGTGGAATCCTACAAGGACCTGGGGGTGCGCATCGTGGAGCCCTTCTCCCCGCCGCCTCTCGGGGATGCCGACCTGGCGGAAGCCAAGCGGCGCTCCGGCGGCGCCTATGTCATCCTGGCCGGCATCGACCAGGTGAACGTGCTGCAGAAAGGCACGGCCGCGGAAGTCAAGCGCGTCACGGAGCAGACCATGAAGATCGGCAAGGCCGGCGGCAGGTTCATCATGCAGGCCGTGGATTTCCTGGAATACGGCACCCCCGTGGAGAACGTCGAGGCCTACGTGAAAGCGGCGATGGCCAACGCGGCCTATTGAAGGAAGGACCATGACGCACCTCGAGCGGTGGAAAGGCTCGATCGGCCGGAGCGGCTATGACCGGCTGCCGAGATTCTATCTGGGGACGGGGGAGTTCACCGAGAGCCTGAAGGCCTACCTGGGCGAGGAGCTGGACGCAATTCTGTACGACCGCTTCCGCATCGACTATCGCTTCCAGGGCTCCGGCATGGAGGGCAAGTCCTGGGAGCCGGAGTACATCGGGCCGGAACCCCGGAAATACGAGGACGGCACCTTCGAGAACATCTGGGGCTCGCGGCAGAAGCTGATGTATTACAGCGACGGCAGGGGGGCCTACACCGAGACCTTCAAGTACGCCCTGGGCGAGGCCCAGTCGGCGGCGGAGGTGGACCGCCACCCCTGGCCGCGCGCGGACTGGTACGACTACTCCAGCGTGCTGCCGGCGATCCGGGCCTTTCCCGATTACCCCTTCATGGTCGGCTACTGGGCCATCGGCTGGTTCTCCTGGGAAGTGCGGGGCATGGAACAGTGCCTGATGGACTTCGCCCTGAACCCCGCCGTGGGGGAGGCGATCATCCGCAACATCGCCGACTTCGGCTACGAGTACTTCCGCCGCCTGCTGGAAACGGTCAAGGAGCACATCGGCAGGAACGTGGTGGCCATCCACATCGCCGACGATTGGGGAACTCAGGGGGGGCTGCTGGCCAGCCCCGAAGTGTTCCGCCGCTTCTACGCCCCACAGTACCGCCGCTTCACGGACCTGGCCCACTCGTACGGTCTGAAGGTCGAGTTCCACAGCTGCGGGGCCGCGCGCGGACTGTACCGGGAGTTCGCGGAAGTCGGGGTGGACATCATGAACCCGGTGCAGACCAGCGCCCGCGGGATGGTGCCCCACGAAATCAAGCGCGAGTTCGGCCGGGACCTTTGTTTCTCCGGCGGCATCGACGTCCAGCAGGTGCTTCCCAACGCGACGGTCCAGCAGGTCAAGGACGAAGTGAAGTACGTGCTGGACTCGCTGGGCCGGGGCGGGGGCTACATCCCAGGACCCGCCCACAACATCCAGTTCGGGACCCCGCCGCGGAACGTGGTCGCCATGTACGAGGCGATGGACGAATACTTCGGTAGCTGACGATGGCGATCCAGCGCGGCTCCTACAAGGACGTGGAAGCGGTCGTTCTAGAAAGCGGCGAGCTGCGGGTGAAGCTCCTGCCGGACTGGGGCGCGAAGACGGCTTCGCTGGTGCACAAGGCAACCGGTTACGAGCTGCTGTGGCAGAATCCCGAACCCGCGTACCGCAAGACCTCCTTCGGCGCACCGTACCCCGACGGGGAGTTCTCGGGATTCGACGAGATGTTCCCGACCATCTCCCGCTGCTTCTATGAGGACCCGCCCTGGGCCGGGGTGGAGATGCCGGACCACGGCGAGGTCTGGTCGCTGCCCTGGGACTACGCGGAGGAGTCGGGCCGCGCGGTATTCCGGGTGGAGGGGGTGCGCTTTCCCTACAGCCTGCAAAAGTCCGTCTGGCTGGAGGGCCCGGCGCTGCGCGGCCTGTACCGCCTGACCAACCGCTCGCCCTTTCCGTTTCATTTCATCTGGGCGGCCCACCCCCTGTTCCGGGCGGTGCCGGGAATGCGCTTTGTGGTGCCTTCCGGCCTGAAGGAGATCGTCAACTCGGTCCCCGGCCCGGTGCTGGGCGGGTACGGCGCACGGCACGCCTTTCCGCGCACCGCGGACCTGGACCTCTCCACCGCGCCCCCGCCGGACGGCAGGAGCTACCAGAAGTACTTCTTCCTGGGCCAGGTGAGGGAAGGCTGGTGCCGCCTGGAAAACCCCGAGGCGGATCTGGCCGTGACCATCCGTTTCTCGCCGGACCGGGTGCCGTACCTCGGCATGTGGTTCAACCAGGGGGGCTGGGCCGGCCAGTACAACATCGCCCCGGAGCCCTGCACCGCCGCGATGGACCGGGTCGATCTTTCCCGCCTCTGGCAGGCGGGAAGCTGCATTGGGCCGCGGGAAACCTGGGAATGGGAGCTGGGCCTGGAGGTCGGAAGCGGGGCGGGAAGCCGTCAATGACCCGGCGGGAAGTCATGCGCGCGGTGCTCGAGCATCGCCGGCCTGCCTATGTGCCCTGGTCCTTCGGCTTCACCCAGGAAGCCCGGGAAAAGCTGGCCACCCACCTGGGCCAGCCCACGGAAGAGGCGCTGCACGAGTCGGTCGGAAACCACATCCTCAAGCTGGGCAGCGACATCGGCTTCTTCCAGCCGGCCGGGCAGGACAGGGTTCGCGACGTGTTCGGGGTGGTCTGGGACCGCTCCGTGGACAAGGATATCGGCGTGGTCCAGGGCTGCGTCCTCCCGCAGCCGACCCTGAAGGGGTATGCCTTCCCCGACCCCCACGATCCGCGTTTCTTCGCCGATATCGACGGCAGGATCGCCCGCTGCGGCGACCGCTTCCGGGTGTTCCAGATCGGGTTTTCGCTGTGCGAGCGGGCCTGGACCCTGCGCGGCATCGAGAACCTCATGATGGATTTCTACGACCATCCCGGCTTCGTCCGGGAGCTGCTGGAAACCATCGCCGACTACAATATCAGCCAGGTGGGCCGCGCGCTGGCATACGACATCGACGCGGTCTACTTCGGCGACGACTGGGGCGCGCAGCACGGCCTGCAGATGGGTCCGCGGCTCTGGCGGGAGTTCATCCAGCCGGTCCTGCGCCGCATGTACGGCGTCGTCCGGAAGGCCGGGAAGTTCGTCATGATCCACTCCTGCGGCGACGTGGATGAGCTGTTCGACGAGCTGATCGACATCGGGCTTTCCTGCTTCAATCCCTTCCAGCCGGAAGTCATGGAGGTCTACGAGCTGCTGGCGCGGTACCGGGGGAGGCTCTGCTTCCACGGCGGACTTTCCACCCAGAAGCTTCTGCCCTACGGCAGCCCGGAGGAGGTTCGCCGGGAGTCCCGGTCGCCTGCTGGCGGCCGGCGGCGCCGGCGGCTACATCTTCGCCCCGGCCCACGACGTGGAAGGGGACGTGCCGCTGGCCAACATGCTGGCCTTCATCCAGACCGCGCGCGAGCAAATCCAACCTTGACAGCTGCATCGGCGGGGATCTAGACTGAAACCGTACCCGTCGGGTATTCTGTCAGAAACTCTTATAAAGGGGGATGCACATGCGAAAAAGAATCCTCTGGATTCTGGTTCTGGTGCTTCTGCTGGCCGGCGGCCTGCTCTGGGCGCAGAAGGCCAAAGTGACCTTCTTCTGGGCGCTGTACGACGGCCTGACCGAGGAGTACCGGGCGAGCCTGCAGGACGCCTTCATGGCGGCCAACCCGTCCATCGAGGTGGACATCGTCCCGATCCAGTGGGACCTGATGCAGGAGAAGATGACCACTTCGGTGGCCGGCGGCCAGCCGCCGGAGCTGTGCGTGATCGGCACGCGCTGGCTGCTGGACCTGATGTCCACCGACTCCGTGCTGGAGGTGGACAAGGTGGTCTCCAGGAAGACCCTGGACAACATCGCCGCCGGGGCCATGGAGGCCAAGATCCAGGGCAAGCTGATGGGCCTGCCCATCGCCGCCGGGGCGCGCATCATGACCGTGAACAACGACGTCACCCGGGTGGTGCCCAAGACCATGGAAGAGCTGCGCGCCGAGGCCAAGAGGGTCAGCAAGCCGCCCCAGACCTACGGCCTGATCATGCCGGGCAAGAAGCACACCGAGCTGACCGACTTCTGCTACTACCTGTACGCGGCCGGAGGCGACTACTTCGCCAAGAACGCCGACGGCTCCTGGGGCAAGGCCGTGTTCAACAACGCGGCCGGGGTGAAGGCCCTGCAGTTCATGGTCGACATGGCCACCAAGGACAAGATCACCCAGGAAGGCTACCTGGGGCTGACCCGCATGGACAGCCACCCGATCTTCTACGAGGGCCGGGCGGCCTACGTCATGATCGGGGCCTGGGTGGAGAGCGCCATGAAGCAGGCCAACTCCAAGTTCAAGGCCCAGTACGTGCAGATCCCGCCGTTCGCGGGCCAGAAGCCAGCCTCCCTGATCATCACCGACTCCATCGCCATCTTCAAGAAGGCCAGGTACACCAAGGAAGCCGGCCAGTTCCTGGACTTCTTCTACCAGGACCAGTGGAAGGCCAAGTTCGACGAGCTGGTGGGCTTCCCGCCCGTCACGGTTTCCGCGGCCAAGCTGCCGCAGTTCCAGAGCCCGCTGTACCAGGCCCTGGGACAGGCGGCCATGACCGCCAAGGGCTGGCCCCTGATCGAGGAGTGGGCCGAGGTGTCCGATATCATCTGGGACGCCAACGTGAAGGCCTTCCTCGGCCAGATGTCGCCCAAGGCGGCGCTGGACGAAGCCGCGGCCAAGGTCAACCGCGCGCGGGGAATGTAGGCACCGCAATTTCGCTCGGGATGCCCGGCCGGCTGGCCGGGCATCCTGAGTCTTGGGGAAGAACATTGAGAGATAGCAGAGCGGCGGCGACGATCCCCCTGCGGCAGCGGCTGTGGAACCCGGAGGCCCGGCTGGCCTACCTCCTGCTGGCCCCCGCGGTGATCCTGCTGCTGGGCTTCATGATCTACCCGGTCGTCTACGTCTTCCTGATTTCCCTGTTCCGCACCAACAAGCTGGCCCAGCTCAAGGAGTTCGCCGGCCTCAAGAACTTCATCTACCAGTTCACCGACAAGGAGTTCTGGCAGATCACGGCCCGCTCCCTGTACTGGACGGCAATCGCCGTGGCGGTGAAGGCGGTGCTGGGCATGATCGTGGCCCTGCTGCTGAACGTGAAGTACGCCGGGCGCAAGGTGGCCCGCATGCTGTTCATCGTGCCCTGGGCCTCCGCCGTGCCGATCAGCTCGATCCTCTGGCGCTGGGTATATCACCCGGAGTACGGCCTGCTGAACGCCACGCTCAAAGCCACGGGCCTCTGGGCCAATCCGCCCACCTGGCTGGGCATGCCCCTGCCGGCCTTCACGGCCTGCATCTGGGTGGACATCTGGATCGGCATCCCCTTCATGGCCCTGGTGTTCCTGGCCGGCATGCAGGCCATCTCCGAGGACCTGTACGAGTCGGCTTCCCTGGACGGGGTGAACGGCCTGCAGAAGTTCTTCTATATCACGTTGCCCGGAATCCGCCACCTGGTGCTGATCGCCACCCTGCTGTCCTGCCTGTGGACCTTCAATGATTTCAACACGATCTACATCCTGACCCGGGGAGGGCCGGCGGGAGCCACGGACATCCTGATCACCAAGCTGTACAAGAACGCCTTCGAGTTCCTGAAGTTCAGCCCGGCGGCGGTCATGGCCGTGGTCACCTTCTTCATCCTCACGGGCCTGGCCATCGCCTACGCCCGCATCTATTTCCGCCAGGAGCAGGGTCAATGAAGTGGCGCAACCGGGGCAAGCCGCTGGCCGTCATCCTGACCGTGGTCCTGCTGGTCGTCCTGCTTTTCCCCTTCTTCGTGATGATCTCCTCGATGCTGAAGAGCGCCGAAGAGGTGTACACCAACCCGGCCTACTGGATCCCCAAGAGCTGGCAGTTCTCCAACCTGATCCGCCTGTGGACCGAGTTCCAGTTCGCCACCTACTTCAAGTCCAGCGTGATCATCTCGGTGGGCTCCATGCTGCTGAACACCCTGCTCACCGTGCCGGCCGCCTACGCGGTGGCCCGCCTGCGCTTCGTGGGCCGGGGGATGATCCTGTACCTGTTCCTGGTCATCCAGATGTTCTCGCCGGTGATCGTGGTCATCTCGTTGTTCAAGGTCGTGGCCTCCCTGCGCCTGCTGGACACCTACCTGTCGCTGATCCTGGCCAACGCGGTGTTCACCATCGCCTTCACCACCTGGATGATGAACGGCTACTTCCGTTCGATTCCAAAGGAAATCGAGGAGGCCGCGCTCATCGACGGCTGCTCGCGGGTGCAGACCATCACCCGGATCATGCTGCCCATCGCCGTGCCCGGGCTGGTGACCACCATGATCTATTCCTTCATCGCGGCCTGGAACGAGTTCCTGTTCGGCCTGACCTTCATCCAGTCCAAGCAGAAGATGCCCCTGGTGCTGGGGCTGTACAACTTCGTGGGGCGCTGGACCACCCAGTGGGAGCTGCTGAACGCGGCGGCCTTCGTGGCCCTGATCCCGGTGCTGGTGCTGTTCTACATCATCGAGAAGCGCCTGGTGGCCGGCCTGGCCGGCGGCGCGGTCAAGGCCTGAGCTGCAGCAGCCGATCGGCTACAGCAGCTCCGCGGCCAGCTCCGCCAGGGGGCTTCGCTCCGAGCGCTCCAGGGTGACGTGCCCGTATATGTCCTGGCCCTTGAAGGCCTCCACCAGGAAGGTCAGCCCGTTGGAGTTGGAGTCCAGGTAGGGGCTGTCGATCTGGTAGGGGTCGCCGGTCAGCACCACCTTGGTGCCGGTGCCCGCCCTGCTGACGATGGTCTTCACCTCGTGGGGCGAGAGGTTCTGGGCCTCGTCGATGATGATGAACTGGTTGGGCAGCGAGCGGCCCCGGATGTAGGTCAGGGCCTCGATCTCGATGAGGTGCCGGTTGATCAGCGAATCCACCGACATGTCCCGCAGCTTCTTGTCCGCCCCCAGGATGTATTCCAGGTTGTCGAACACCGGCTGCATCCAGTGGGACAGCTTCTCGCCCTTGGCCCCCGGCAGGTAGCCGATGTCCCGGCCCATGGGGATGACCGGGCGGGCCACCAGCACCCGGGAAAATCGCTCCTCGGTGAGCACCTTCTTCAGCCCCGCGGCCAGGGCCATGAGGGTCTTGCCGGTGCCGGCCTTGCCCACCAGGGTCACCAGGGAAACCGAATCGTCCAGCAGGAGCTTGAGGGCCATGTGCTGCTGCACGTTCAGCGGCTTGATGGCGCTCACCGAGTAGATGTCCCCGACCAGCTCCAGGCGGCCCTGCCTGGCGTCGAAGCGGGCCAGGGCGGTATCCTCGCTCTTGGCTTCCTTGAGCACCACGAACTCATTGGGCGCCAGGCGGGTGTTGGCGGGGACCCAGCCGTCGGCCCGCAGGGCCTTGAGGGTCTCGTGCGAGGCGTCCTGCTCCACGAAGCCGCGGTACAGGGTCTGGATGTTGACCTTCTGTTTCTCGTAGTCCACCGCCTTCAGGCCCAGGGCGGTGGCCTTCAGGCGGGCGCTGATGTCCTTGGAAACGAAGAACACCCGGCGGCCGGCCCGCTGCAGGGCGTAGGCCGTGGCCAGGATCTTGTTGTCGGTCTTGCTGTCCGCCAGGTCGGCGGGAAGGTGCTCCGGCCCGTCGTGCCGGCCCAGCTCCACCCGCACGGTGGAGCCGTTCTCCAGGCGCACGCCCTCGCGCAGGTCCCCGTGCCGGCTCACCTCGTCCAGCAGGCGGATGGTCTCCCGGGCGTTGCGCCCGCGCTCGTCGCGCTCCTTCTTCAGGTTGTCCAGCTCCTCCAGCACCCACATGGGGATGACGATCTCGTTGTCCCGGAAGGAGTGGATGGCCTCGGGGCGGTGGATGAACACGTTGGTGTCGATCACGAAGGTCTTCACGGCTTCGCTCATGTGTTGGCCGGTCCTCCTCGACGCTTCGGGATATATATAGTATAAGAGGTTATGCGCGTCGGATTCTACCAGTTCCAGCCGCAGCTTCGGCCGCCCGCGAGAGAACGCCGAGGCGGTGGCCGCCGCGGTGCGGCAGGCCCGGGCCGACCTGTTGGTGGCCCCGGAGCTGGCCACCTCCGGCTACGTGTTCGCCAGCCGCGAGGAGAGCGCGGGGCTGGCCGAGACGCTGCCGGGACCTTCCAGCGAGCTGCTGCAGCAGGCCTGCCGGGAAAGCGGCGGAAGGGTGGTGCTGGGCATCGCCGAGAAGGCCGCGGACGGGTTCTTCAACAGCGCGGCGCTGATCGGGCCCGACGGGGTGGAAGGGGTATACCGCAAGACCCATCTGTTCGGGGAGGAGAAGCTGCATTTCGCCGGCGGGCGCACCGGTTTTCCGGTTTTCACGGTCCAGTGCGGCGGGGCCCCGGTCCGCCTGGGGATGCTGGTCTGCTTCGACCACTTCTTCCCGGAGGCGGCGCGCTCCCTGGCCCTGGCCGGCGCCCAGATCATCTGCCACCCCTCCAACCTGGTCCTGCCCGAGTACGCCCAGCTTTCCAGCCGGGTGCGCTCCATCGAGAACCGGGTGTTCTGGATCCTGGCCAACCGCTACGGCTCCGAGGACCGCGGGGGCAAGAAGCTGGAGTTCACCGGCTCCAGCCAGGTCACCGCCCCGGACGGCAAGGTGCTGGTCCGCGCCCCGGCCGGCGGGGATGCCCTGGAGGTCGTGGAGATCGATCCGCGGCTGGCCGACAACAAGAAGATCACCGGCCGCAACCATCTCTGGGAGGATCGGCGACCGGAGCTGTATCGGCTGCAATAAATCGAGCTCAAGGAGTCTTCATGCCTGAGTTGGTGCTTCTGGGCGACGAAGCCCTGGCCATTGGGGCGCTGCACGCCGGCCTGTCGGCGGCCTACGGGTACCCCGGCACCCCGTCCACCGAAATCATCGAGTTCCTGCAGCGCCAGCCGGGGGCGGGGAAGGGGCCGTCCGCCGCCGGGTCCTTCATCGCCTCCTGGTGCGCCAACGAGAAGACCGCCTACGAGGCGGCGGTGGGCACTTCCCTGGCCGGCCGCCGGGCCCTGGTGACCATGAAGCACGTGGGCCTGAACGTGGCCGCCGACCCCTTCATCAACTCGGCGCTCCTGGACATCCACGGCGGGCTGGTGCTGGCCGTGGCCGACGACCCGGGCATGCACTCCTCGCAGAACGAGCAGGACAGCCGCTTTTTCGCGGACTTCGCCCGCGTGCCCTGCTTCGAGCCGCGCAACCAGGAGGAGGCCTACGCCATGACCATGGAAGCCTTCGAGGTGTCGGAGCGCTTCCACGTGCCGGTGATGGTGCGCCTGACCACGCGGCTGGCACATTCCCGCGCCGTGGTGCGGGTGGGGGAGGGCCGGCCCCCGAAGCCCCTGGACAAGTCCGCCAACCCGGTCGGCTGGATCCTGCTGCCCAACCTGGCCCGCCAGCACTGGGAGCGCCTGCTCAAGACCCATGAAGAGCTCAGGAGCTACAGCGAGGGCTCGCCGTACAACACCCTGTCCCTGTCCGACCGGGAGCTGGGGGTGATCACCACCGGCCTGGGCCGCAACTACTACGAGGAGAACCTGGAGGAGCTGGCCTCCAAACGGGGCGGGCGGCCCTCGCACCTGCACATCGGGGTCTATCCCATCCCGGTGGCCCGGGTGCGCGCGCTGGCCGCGCACGTGCGCCGCCTGCTGGTCCTCGAGGAGGGCTACCCGCTGGTGGAGCGTCAGCTGCGCGGGCTGCTGGAAACCCCCGTGGCCGTGGAGGGCAAGGAGAACGGGGCCGTCCCGGCCACCGGGGAGCTCACCCCGGACAATGTCCGCCCGGCGCTGGGCCTGCCGGAGCGTCCCGGCCTGGCCTACAGCGGACCGGCGCTGCCGGGCCGGCCTCCCCAGCTTTGCGCCGGCTGCCCGCATCGGGATACCTTCGACGCCCTGAAGCGGGCCCTGCAGGGCTACGAGCACAAGCTGGTCACCTCCGACATCGGCTGCTATACCCTCGGCTTCCTGCCGCCGCACCAGGCCATCGAGACCTGCCTGTGCATGGGCGCCTCGGTAGGCATGGCCCGCGGCGCCGCCGAGGCGGGCCTGCACCCGGTCGTGGCCACCATCGGGGACTCCACCTTCCTGCATTCGGGAATCACCGGGCTGGTGGACGCGGTGGCTGCCAAAGCCAACCTGACCCTGATCATCATGGACAACTCCACCACCGCCATGACCGGCACCCAGCCCACGATCCTGCCCTCCGCCCAATTCCCGGAGCTGATCCGCGGCCTGGGCGTGGACCCGGCGCACATCCGGATCATCAACCCCCTCAAGCGGCACGCGGAGGAGAACGCCCGCATCCTGGTCGAGGAGATCGAGCACCGCGGGCCCTCCGTGATCATCGCCCTGCGCGAGTGTGTCCAGACGATCAAAAAGAAAAGCCGGCTGGAGGTGGCCGAATGAAGTACGACGTGATCCTGGCCGGCGTGGGCGGGCAGGGGGTGCTGTCCGTGGCCGCCTGCATCGCCGCCGGGGCCCTGAAGGCGGGCCTCCAGGTGCGCCAGTCGGAGGTGCACGGCATGGCCCAGCGGGGAGGGGCGGTGCAGGCCCACCTGCGCCTGTCCGACCGGCCGATCGCCAGCGACCTGGTGCCCCGCGGCTCGGCGGACATGATCCTGGGCATGGACCCCCTGGAGAGCCTGCGCTTTCTCGCCTATCTATCCCCCCGGGGCGTGCTGGTGACGGCCGTGGAGCCTTTCGACAACATCCCCGATTACCCGCCGGCCGGGGAGCTGCTGGGAGCCATCCGCAAGCTGCCCCGGCATCGCCTGGTGGAGGCTTCCGCCCTGGCCAAACAGGCGGGCTCGGCGCGGGCCGCCAACATGGTGCTGGTCGGGGCCGCCTCCGCCTACCTGCCGCTGGAGCGCGAGCATCTGGAAAAGGCCATCGGCGAGTTGTTCGCCGGCAAGGGACAGGCCGTGGTGGAGGCCAATCTCAAGGCCTTCGCCGCCGGCATGGACGGCCCGCTCTTGAGCCGTCCGGCGGCGGGACGCCAGCCGGCCTGGGTGCCCCGGGTCGAGGCCATCATCGCCGGGGCGGCGGCAGCCGGCCGGCGCCAGCTCTACGAGCACGAGGTGTACGCCGTGCTGGCCGAGCTGGGCCTGCCCACCCCCCGGCACGTGCTGGCCTCCAGGCGATGAGGACATCCAGCCGGCCACCCTGGGACAGTTCGGCTCCGAGCGCATCGTGGTCAAGGTGGTCTCCCCCGACGCCCCGCACAAGCAGAAGCTGGGCGGGGTGAAGGTGGTGTACAAGGACCTGGAGTTCGTGCGCTGGACGGTGCGGGAAATGCGCGAGCGCTTCGAGAGCCGCGGGCAGCGCGTGGAGGGGGTGCTGCTGGTGGAGTTCGTGCGCTACTCACCCGCCCTGGGCAACGAGACCCTGCTGGGCTTCCGGGAGAGCGACGCCTTCGGCCCGGTGCTCTCCTTCAGCAAGGGGGGGGAGGACGCGGAGCATTTCGCCACCCACTTCTCCCCGCCCAACCTGGTGCTGCTGCCGGTGGACCGGGAATGGGCCTCCGCCCTGCTGGCCTCCACCCACATCCACAAGAAGTACCTGGCGGAAGGCCGCCAGGCCCACATCGAGCGGATCGTGGACGCCGAGGTGCGCCTGAGCGGCCTGGCCACGCATTTCTCCTCGTTTGTGCCGGGGACCGGGGCTGGGTGCTGAGCGAGTTCGAGGTGAACCCGTTCGTGTTCGACGAGCACGGGCAATTCGTCGCCCTGGACGGCTACGCCACCTTCCGGGAGCGTCCGTCCGCGCCGGTGGACCTGCGGCTGCAGCCCAAGGACAGCCTGCGCCCCCTGTTCGAGCCCCATGGGGTGGCCATCGTCGGGGTGAGCGCCTCGGACCACGGCAAGTCCGGAAACATCATCCTTCGCAACCTGCTGGAACTGGGGCGGGAGGACGTGCACTGCGTCAACCGCCGCGGCGGCGATGTCGAGGAGGCCGGCCGCCGCTTCCCGCTGGCCCGCAGCCTGGCGGAGGTCGCGGCACCGGTAGAGCTGGCCATCATCACCGTGCCGGCCGAGTCCGCTGAGACGGTGGTGGAGGACTGCGCGCGCAAGGGGGTCAAGGCCATCCTGCTCATACCGGGAGGGTTCAGCGAGATCGACAAGAACCGCGAGGCGGAGCGGCGCATCCTGGAGGTGTGCCGCCAGGCCGGCATCCGCCTGATGGGGCCCAACTGCCTGGGGGTGGTGTATGCCGGGGACCGCCGGCACCCGGGCTTGAACACCTTCTTCATCCCGGAGGAGAAGTTCAAGGTGGACCTGTCCCGCGAGCGCAACGTGGCCATCCTGAGCCAGAGCGGGGCCATGGGCATCATGGAGCTGTTCAACCTGCGCAACGCCATCTCCCCCAAGGTGGTGGTGAGCTACGGCAACCAGCTGGACATCGACCCGGCCGACCTGGTGCAGTACTTCGAGGACGACCCGATGGTGGAGGTCATCGGCCTGTACATCGAGGGATTCAAGGAGGGGGCGGGACGCAGGTTCTTCGAGGTCACCTCCCGCTGCCGCAAGCCGGTCATCGTGTACAAGGCGGGGCGCACCGAGGCCGGCCGGCAGGCGGCCCAGTCCCACACCGCCTCCATCGCCGGGGAGTACGAGGTGGCCAAGGCGGCCATGAAGCAGGCCGGGCTGATCGTGGCCGGCTCCATGATCGCCCACGGGGACTACGTGAAGACCTTCGCCCTGCTGGCCGACTTCCCGGTGACCGGGAGGCGGGTGGCGGTGATCGCCAACGCCGGCTACGAGAAGACCTCCGCCGCCGACAACCTGGGCGAGCTGGAGCTGGCCGAGCTGGACCCAGCCACCCTGGAGAAGCTGCGCGAGCACATCCCCCCCATGGTGGAGCCGGGCCCGCTGCTGGACCTGACGGCCATGATCAGCGACGAGCAGTTCGAGCGCTGCATCGACGTGATGTTGAGCTCCCCCCGCGTGGACGCGCTGTGCATCTCCATCCTGCCCCAGGCCCAGGTGCTGCACACCACCGACCAGGAGATTCTGAGCTACGAAAAGAACATCGCCGCGCGCATCGTCTCCACCGTGCACAAGCACAAGAAGCCCACCGTGGTCTCGGTGAACGTGGTGTCGGGGGCCGACGCGGTCTACAACCGCTTCGGCCAGGTCATGGACTCCGGCGGGGTGCCCACCTACCTGACCGCCGAGCGGGCCATGGTCTGCCTGAACGAGTTCATCCGCTACCGGCTGTTCAAGGAGAAGCGGGTGTTCAGCGAGTGGCTGCGATGATTCGACTCGCCTTGTGCACCCTGACGATGCTCTGCGCTGCTGGCTTCGCCTCACCGCGGGCGGGCGCCCAGTCCGCCCAGTCCGCGGCAGATGTGATCCTGATCGAGATCCGCGCGGCGGGAGATTCGTTCATCATGGGGGATGGCCCGCTGGGCCCCAATGTAGCCCAGCCCATCTCTTATGACTTCTTTATCTCCAGGTTCACGATTACCAACGCCCAATTCGGCGGGTTTGTCGAGGATGGCGGTTACGCCGAGCGGAAGTATTGGACGGCGAACGGCTGGACCTGGAAGGGCAAAATCGGGCAGCCCGCCTTCTGGAGGGATGCCAGATTCAACGGCCCGGACCAGCCCGTCGTGGGTGTCAGCTGGTATGAGGCGGTGGCCTTTTGCAACTGGCTTTCCCTGCGAGAAGGCCTGACCCCGGTCTACGACGATCGGGGGTGGGCGGACCTCGGCGCTTCGGGATATCGCCTGCCTACGGAGATTGAGTGGGAATACGCGGCGGCCAAGGGCGCGCCCGGTCAGGCGGAGCGGGTATACCCGTGGGGTGACACCTGGGATCCGCGGAACGTGGTCAGCGGGCTTTCGGCGCCCAAGTCCTCGAAGACGGCCGCCTCGGGCAGCAGGAGCCCGCGGGGGGACACGCCGCAAGGACTGGCGGACATGAGCGGAAATGTCTGGGAGTGGTGCAGCGACAACGCCCAGGCAGACGGCGAGATCCTGGATTCCCCGCGCTCGGATCGATACTACTTCCGCGGCGATTCCAAGCTCGAGTACATGATGCTCCGGGGCGGCTCGTGGATCAATGTTTTCCAGAATGGATTCCGCTCGGCATTTCGCGGCTTCAACGCCGCGCCCGGCAGCAGGCACAACGTGAGCAGCTTCCGGATCGTACGGCGCTGAGGCATCATGGCTGACCAGAAGCGTTACCACGCCGGGGCAGGACGGTTGTCCGCCCCCGAGAGGCTGGCCCTGCTTGACCTCGACGCGGTTGTGCGTCTGAGCCTGGAAGGCGCGTCGATCCGCAGCGTCCTGGATGCGGGAACGGGCACCGGGATTTTCGCGGCGGCGTTTGCATCGCGAGGACTGCGGGTGGCGGGCCTCGACGTAAACGCGGAGCTGCTGGAGCTGGCCAGGGCGGCGGTTCCCGGCGCGGAGTTCCGGGTGGGGGTCGTGGAAGAGCTGCCCTACGAGGAGCGCTCTTTCGACCTGGTTTTCCTGGGACATGTGCTCCACGAGGCGGACGACCCCTTGGCGGCGCTGCGCGAAGCCCGCAGGGTCGCCGGCGCGCGGGTGGCCATCCTGGAATGGCCTTACCGCAGCGAGGAGCACGGGCCGCCGCTGGCCCACCGCCTGCGGCCCGAGAGAATCCTGCAGCTGGCGGAAGAGGCCGGCTATTCAGCGGTGGAGAGGCTGGAGACGGAGCACATGGAGCTTTTCCGGCTCCGCCTCCCTTGATTGCCGGCCGGCGATGCCTTAGGCTTTGTGCTGCCAGGAGGTGCCGCCATGCGCAGCGCCGTTTTCGCCATGACTCTCGCGATCCTCTGCGCGGCCGTGTTGCCCGCAGAACCCACCCGCTTCACCATCCTGCATACCAACGACCTGCATTCGCATCTGCAGGGGGTTTCCCCGGAGCTGGATTACACGCCCCTGTCGCCCAGGGATGACGCGACGCTGGGCGGCTGGTCGCGCCTGGCCGCGGCCATCGAGGCGGCGCGCCTCGAGCGGAAGAACCCGGTGCTGGTTCTGGACGCCGGGGATTTCCTGATGGGCAGCCTGTTCCACCTGGTGGCCCGCGAGCAGGGCCTGGAGCTGGGCCTGCTATCGGCCATGGGCTACGACGCGGTGGCCCTGGGCAACCACGAGTTCGACCTGATGCCGGACGGCCTGGCGCGCATCCTGTCCGCCGCGGCCGCTCGCCGCTACCTGCCTCCGGTGCTGTTCGCCAGCGCCGTGTTCGACCCGGAGAATCCCGAGGATGACAGCCTGGAGAAGGTTTGCGCCGACGGGCTGGTCCAGCGCTACCGGATCATTGAACGGGGCGGGGTGCGCTTCGGGCTGTTCGCGGTCATCGGCAAGGATGCCGCCGAGGTGGCCCCCTTCGCCTCCCCGGTGAGCTTCCGGGACCCGCTCGAAGTCTCCAGGGAAATGGTGGCGCTGCTGCGGGGCGAGGAGAAGGCGGAGGTGGTGATCTGCCTGTCGCATTCCGGGCTTTCCAAGGATCCCGCCAAGTCCGAGGACCTGCTCCTGGCCCGGGAAGTGCCGGGCATCGACATCATCGTCAGCGGGCATACCCATACCCTGCTAGAAGCCCCGCTGCGGGTCGGGGAGACGATCATCGTGCAGGCCTGGGAATACGGCAAAGAGCTGGGCGTCCTGGATTTCGAGGTGGACGGGGGCCGGGTGCGCCTGCTGGATTGGCAGAAGGTGCCCCTGGACGACGCGCGGCCGGGGGATCGGCTCATCCAGGCCCGCGTCGACGCCGCCAAGCGCCTGCTGGACCAGAGCGTCCTGGCCGGGTACGGCTGGTCCTACGCCCAGGTGCTGGCCGAGACGGACTTCGACCTGAAGGCCGCCGAGGCCGAGACCGGCCTGGGCAACCTGGTGGCCGACAGCATCCGCTGGTACGTGGACCGGGTGGATTCGGACCCCAACGATCCGGGCAGCCGGGTCACCCTGGCGGTGGAGTCCGGCGGGGTGATCCGCGACGAGATCCTCAAAGGGCGCACGGGCCGGCTCACGGCGGCCGACCTGTTCCGGGTCCTGCCCCTGGGCGTGGGCCTGGACGGCAGCATGGCCTATCCGCTGATCAGCATCTAGCTGACGGGCGCGGAGATCCGCAAGGCGCTGGAGATCGTGGCCAGCGTGCATCCCCTGAAGGGCAGCGACTACTTCCTGCAGGTCTCCGGAGTGCGCTTCACGTACAATCCCCGCCGGGTGCTCTTCGACCGGGTCAGCCGGGTGGAGCTGGGCAGCGCGGAACAGGGCTGGACGCGCCTGGACACCTCGAAGCGGAACACCACCCTGTACCGGGTGGTGGCCAACTACTACAACTCCGCCTTCCTGAAGCTCATCGGAGGGTTCACCTTCCACATCCTGGACATCGTGCCCAAGGATCGGGAGGGCAGGCCCATCCAGGACCTGGCCGGGGCCCGGGTGGACGCGGACCCCGCGCGGCCCGGCATCCAGGAACTGAAGGAGTGGGTGGGTCTTTTGGAGTACGTGCAGAGCTTCCCGGACGCCGACGGCGACGGCGTTCCCGAGATCCCGGCGCGCTTTGCCGGGCCCGAAGGGCGCATTGTGCGCGCGCCCAGCCTCAACCCGGTGGCGCTGCTGGCCGGAGCAGGCTGGGTGACCTGGGCGGCCATTGGGGCCGTAGTGCTGGTGCTGGCGGTGCTGGCCGGCCTGGTCCTGCTTATCGTGTGGCTGGCCCGCCGCCTGGGCCGCCGCCGGCCGCCCTCTCCGCGGCCCGCTTGAGAGCCTTGTCGGCGCCCAGGGCGTATAGGGAGCCGGGCAGCACCTGGATGGCCGTCCGGAAGCAGCGCTCCGCCTCCTGGGCCCGCCCGGTGCGTTCGCAGGCCACGCCCAGGTTGTAATAGCCGGCCGCCTGGTAGCGCGCCGCGGTCTTGAGGCTCTCTTTCAGCATGACCGCCTGCAGCGTGAAGTAGGCGGCCTGCGGCTCCCCCATGCGCAGCTGGGTCACCCCACGGTTGATCAGGGCGATCTGCCGGCTGGCCGGGTCGGGGGCCAGGCGCAGGCCGAAGTCCAGCAGCGCCAGGCCAGCCCGGAAGCGCCCGCGGCCGGCCAGCAGATTGGCCAGGTCGACCACCAGGCGCACCCGCATGGTGGCCAGGTACAGGAGGACCAGGAACAGGATCGGGTGCGGGGGCACGTATAACAAGCACAGGGCCACCGCCGCGCCGGTGAGGATGCCGCCTTCGATCAGGAAGCGCAAGGATGGTTTCTGGCGGCGCAGCACCGACAGCCCCGTGAAGCCGGCCAGGTACAGCGCGCCGACCAGCAGGATCGCCAGCCAGGAAGGCATCAGGCGAACAGGTATTCCGCCGTGCGCCGGAGCATGGGCAAGCCCCGGACCTCCTGGTCGAACAGGGGTACCACCGCCCGCACGTCGGGGAAGCTCTTGCGGATATCTTCCATATGCATGTCCTGCATGGCGATGCGGTTGCGCACGAAGCTCGGCGTTTTTTCGTCGACCCCCTTCTTGTCGATGACCATGTTCACGATCACGCCGCCCACCGGGATGCCGAAGTCGCTGGAACCACTGGATGAAGCGCGTGATGACCGCGATCGGCAGCGCCTCCGGCAGGGTGACGAAGAAGAAGGAGGTCTTCTCGGCGGATCGGTGAGCAGCCCCTTGGCGTGCTCCATGCGGTCGCGCAAGCCCAGCAGGTAGTCCATCAGCGGGTCCTTCTCCTTCTTCTTGCTGTAGGAGAGCAGCTCGCGCAGGCGACTTGGCCTCCTCCCGGCTCTTCATCATCTTGTTGACCCACATGCGAGTAGACGCTGGACATGCCCAGCAGGCGCCGGGCGTTGGCGGTGGGGGCGGTGTCGAAGACGTAGACGTCGTACTCGTCCTTGAACATGAGGTCGATCATGTTCTCGAACATGGCCGATTCCTCGAAGGCCGGGTTCATCGTGGCCGACTCCACGAACTCGTCGGCCTTGGTCTTGATGTCGGCGAACTTCAGGAACCACTGGATCTTCTCGCGTGATCTCCACCTTGGACTTCTCGATGGTGTCCTTGGTGTCGATCTCGTAGGCCCACAGGTTGGGCACGCCGGTCACCGGGGTCGGCTTGCCGAACACGTCCTGGTCCAGCAGGCTGGACAGGGAGTGCACCGGGTTGGTGGAGGCCAGCAGGGTGCGCTTGCCCTGCTCGGCGAACCAGAGGGCCGCCGTGCCGGCCATGACGGTCTTGCCCACGCCGCCCTTGCCGCCGAAGAAGACGTACTTCAGCGTCGGGATGCTCGCTCAGGAACTGCCGCATGGTTGCTCGATCGATCGCTCATGCCTCCGCTCTCCGAACAGGGATTCGGCCACCCGGCTCGATCATCGGCAGGCCGGTGATGTCCCGCTCGAACTCGGGAACCCGGGCCAGCACCTCGGTCCCGAAAGTCCGTCGATCTTCGTCAGGTAGCCCGTCTGCATCTGCAGCGCGGTTCCGCAGGTACTCGGGGATGTCCTGGCTCGGCCAGACTCCGCGGGATGACCCGGTTGACGATGTAGCCGGAGAGCGGCACGTTGAACTTGGCGAAGAGCTGCGGCCGCCTTCTGGGTGTCCAGGATGATCATCTCCTCGGGGATGACCACGAAGAAGAAGGCGGTCTTTTCCCGGTCGGTGAGGATGCCGGAGGAGGTGTTGATCCGCTCCTTGATGTACTGCAGCTCGTTCAGGATCTCGTCTTCTTCGGACTTCTTTGTTCCGCTCCAGACAGCGCGGCCACCTGCTCGTACTCCTGCATCTCCTCGCGCAAGCTTGGTGATCTTGTCGATCCACTCGTCGTAGACGCTGGCCATGGACAGGTAGTAGAGGGCGTGGCCCAGGGGCACCAGGTCGTAGATGTAGTAGTCGTACTGGCCGCCCGACCACGATGTCCACCACCTCGTCGAAGATGGCGCTCTCCTCCATGGCCGGCTCGGCCGCCGCGGCCTGGATGTAGCTCTCGATCTCCTCGGGGATCTTGTCGCAGCCCGTACATGTCCAGGATCTTCTGGCGGATCTCGCTCCTGGTACTGCCTTGATGCGCTGGTCGGCGTCGATTTCCTGGGCGAAGAGGTTGGGCATGATCTCCACCGCCCCCTTGCCGAAGATGTCCCGCTGGAAGATGTCGGAGAGGGAGGCCTGCGGGTCCACCGAGAAGACCAGCACCTTGTGCCCCTGCTTGGCCAGCCAGTAGGCGGTGGCGGCGGAGAAGGTGGTCTTGCCCAGGCCTCCCTTGCCGCCGAACATGATGTAGCGCCGATTCGGGATACTTCTCGAAGATCTCTGCTAGTGGACATGGCTCGCGTCCTCCGTCGTCTGGCGTCAGGCCAGGGCGTCGGTCAGGTCTTTTTCGCGCAGCATGCGCCGCTTCCAGGTGGCTGATCTGCGGGCACCACGTACGGCAGCAGGCGCAGGGAGTAGTAGGGCGGCAGGATGGGGATGCCCAGCAGGTCGCCCATGGTGATCAGGATGAACAGGTGCTCCATGCTGCCGCGGGTCTTCAGGGCGAAGCGGGTCATGTCGTGCCCGGCCATGCCGTAGAGGAACTCCTTGGCGGAGTGGCCCAGGTTCTTCAGGCCTTTGGGCTGTTTCGCTTCTTTGACTTTCATTTTTTTCAGTTTCTTTGCCATTTGCTCCTCCAAGTCATTCGGCTCCTTCGATCAGGCCGATCAGGTCGGTCCAGTCGCGCTCGCGCAGCAGCGAGCGCTTCCAGCGTTCCAGGCTGGGCAGCGACATAGGGCAGCAGGCGCAGGGAGTAGTACGGGGGCAGGAGCGGCAGGCCGATCAGCTCGCCGAAGGCCAGCAGCAGGAACAGCGATTCCGCCTCCGCCCGTCCTCGGCGCAGGTCCCGCACCCAGTCGAAGGTGGTCATGCCGTAGAACACCTGACCGGCGGCGCGGCCGGCCCGGCGCAGCATTCTCAAGACCCGCTGTCCGGCTCCCGTATGTTCTCCCTTTCCCGGACCGCGGCGGCGGACCTGGGGCGCTCGCCCGCCGCCCGCGGCACCCGGGAACTCAGGCCGCTTTCGGCTGCTTGTGCGCGCCGGGCTTGACCAGGGCCTTCAGCCCGTCCGCCACCAGGATCACCGCCGCGACGGTCAGGACCACGGCGATGAGCCCCACCAACAGCGAGGCCA
Source organism: uncultured Spirochaetota bacterium (assembly GCA_963745745.1). Lineage (GTDB taxonomy): Bacteria > Spirochaetota > Spirochaetia > SZUA-6 > DRHE01 > MIBK01. Next base: position 26,764 of record CAVUYS010000078.1, read on the forward strand.
GGAATCCCTGGGTCGTGATCTTGGGATTGCCCAGCCTGGCGAAGTTCACGTAGGCCAGATAGACCAGTGCGGCGATGGTGGTGACGATCATGAACGCCGCGGGGTACAGCGCCCAGGCGTGCTTGCGCCCTTCGGACATGGCCCACAGGGCGATCAGCAGCAGGGCCAGTCCGGCCATCAGCTGGTTGGCGGCCCCGAAGGCGGTCCAGATGGTCAGCCAGGGGATGACCCACACGAACACCAGGGTCAGCAGCAGGGCCACGATGGTGCCCACGTGGGTGTTCTTCATGGCCGGCACCCGCTTGCCCACCAGCTCCGCGCTGGCCACGCGCATGAAGCGCACGGCCAGCTGCATGATGGTCAGGGCCATGATGGTCAGGAACACCGAGCCGTAGGCCATGCCGAACTCCCGTGGCACGCGGATCACGTTGAGGAAGGCCGCGAGGCCCTTGGAGAAGACGCCCAGGGCCGCGCCCGCGCCGCCGGCGTCCTGGTAGCCCTTCAGCCCGCCGAAGGCCACCGTGGCGGTCAGGAAGGCCATCACGGCGAAGCCCATTTCCATGAACATGGCCCCGCCGCCCACGGGCAGGGCGTCGGTCTCCTTTTCCAGCTGCCGGGCCGTGCCGGAGGTGGAGACCAGGCTGTGCCAGCCGGAAATCGCCCCGCAGGCGATGGTCACGAACAGGATCGGCCACAGGGGGCCCGAGGCCGTGGCGAACTGGGTGTAAAGCCGGGAAGTCGCCCATGCCCGGGCGCCAGATCAGCAGGCCGATGAGGCCGCCGAGCATCCCCAAGCTGACGATCCAGAAGGAGATGTAGTTGATGGGCTGGGCGTAGGACCAGATCGGCAGCACCGAGCCCAGGTAGCAGAACACGATCACCAGCAGGGTGCCGATCACCTGCGCCTGGGTGTTGCCAAGGAACAGCACCGGGCTCTTGGCCCCGCCGTAGACCGCGGTGAAGAAGGCGGCCACCCCCGGCAGGGTGCTCACCCAGATGCCCGACGAAGGAGATCACCACCGTGACCACCGTGGTCAGGATGATGTCCCTGCGCCACTTGTAGGTCATCTGCCCGCCCAGGATGCCCATCAGCACCACGATGATCATGCCCAGGGGATTCTTCGGATTGGTCATGAGGGTCTTGCCCACCGCGTTGCCGAAGGAGCCCATGATCAGCAGCAGGTAGAAATAGATGAAGATCATCAGGATCCGGCGCGCCCGCGGGGAGATGAGCTTGTAGCTCAGGGCGCCCATGGTCTCCCCGTCCCGGCGAACCCCCATCATCATGGCCCCGTAGTCCTGGACCCAGCCGATGAAGAAGGTGCCCAGGATGACCCAGGCCAGGGCGGGCAGCCAGCCCCACTGCACCGCGATGATCGGGCCGGTGATCGGCCCCAGGGCCGCGATGGATTTGAACTGATAGCCGAAGAGCACGTTGCGATTGGCCGGGGTGAAATCGACCCCGTCCATGTACATGCGGGCCGGGGTGGCCTTTTTCGCATCGGGTTGGATGACCTTGCGGTCGATGTGGCGGGCGTAAACGAAGTAGCCCAGCACGATGCCTGCCGCCGCTAGAATCAGGACAAGAAGTGAGTTCATTGTACCTTCCTCCTTAGCGAGGTCCTACAGCATTCCTCCTCGAGCCCCAGTATGAATGAAATTTCTTTATAAACCCGCAGACGCGGGCCGTCAAGGAAAATTCAGGCTTGTGGCGCTGCGCCTTGGGCGCCGCTCTTCAGCCACTTCCGGTAGCGCCGCCAGGCGAACCACATCAGCAGCCCGGCCGGAACCAGGATCAGCAGCGCGATCCAGTCGCCCTGGAAAAGGTGGAAGAACCAGAAGCGCAGCGGGTTTCCCCCGTCGGTGAAGGCGGTGATCGGTCCGCCGTAGGAAGTCTGCGAGCCGGCCTGCGCCGCCAGGCGGGTGAACAGGGGGGCCAGGGCGGTACTGATGAGCAGGTAGCCGATCACGATCGGCACGCCGGCCAGCACCGCCCGGAACACGTTGCCCCGCATGGCCAGCACGATCACGGCCAGCACCGAGACCAGGTTGGCCAGGTCCCCCAGCGGGATGGTCTTGTTGCCGGGGATCAGGAAGGCCAGGCCCAGGGAGACGGGCATGAGCACCAGGCCGGTGACGATCACCGACTGCAGGCCCATGAGCACCCCGGAATCCATGCCCACGGTCAGGCCCACCCGGTGCGGGAACACCTTCTGGATGGCGGCGCGCAGCTTCTCGTTGAAGGGCTGCATGCCCGCGCCGATCAGGGTTCCGCAATGCGGCAGCAGGAACATCACCGCGGCCACGTGGATGGCCAGCTCCAGGATCTGGCGCACCCCGTAGCCGGCCAGCAGGCCCAGGAACACCCCGATGGCCACGCCCAGGATCATGGGCTCGGAGAGCAGGCCCACTCCGCCCCGGCCGGCCTCCGGGTGCCAGCGGATGCGCCGCACCCCGGGGATGCGCTCCAGCAGGGCGTCCGCGGCCAGCCCGTAGGGATACAGCCCGTTCACCGAGAGGGTGGTGATGCTGATGCCCGGAAGCCCCGCCACCTGCTCCACCAGCGGGGAGCTCCAGTCGGCCATCTTCAGCGAGTAGACGGCGATCAGGGCGGTGGCCGCCAGACCGATCCAGAAGCTGCCTGTCACCTGCTGCAGCAGCGCCCCGATCAGCGCGTAGTGCCAGTAGTTCCACACGTCGATGCCCAGGGTGCGCGTGGTGTTGGTGGCCAGCATGGCCAGGTTGAGGCCCAGGACCAGCGGGATGGACAGCGGCGCGATCCGGGAGGCCCAGGTGATGGCCGCCAGGGGCGGCCAGCCCACGTCCAGGACCGGGTAGTCCAGGCCCCGCTGCTGGATCAGGGCCTGCACCGCGGGCCCGATGCTGGCCACGAAGAAATCGAAAATCAGGAAGATGCCGGCGAAGCCCACCGCCACCTTCAGGGCCGACAGCGCGGCCTGCCCGACCTTCATCCGCACGATCAGGGCCAGGATGAAGATCACCAGCGGCAGCATGACGTAGGCCTTGAAGCTGAAGAAGGCGGCCAGGGCGTCCTTGAGGATCTCCACGCGATCAGCCTCCCTCCGGGCCGGCCAGGCGCCGGTCCAGGTAACGGTTCATCGCCGCCAGCGCGGCCCCGTGGGCCTCCTGAAAGCTCTGGTAGTCGGCGAAAACGGTGCGGTAATCGACCAGCATCTCCGGCAGCACGCGCCGGCGGATCACCTCGTCCACCGGGGCGGCGAAGTAGTCGCGGAAGACGGCTCCGGCGCCGCTCACGACGAGGCGCTGCGGGTTGAACATCTTTACCAGTATGGCGCAGGCATCGCCCAGGAAACCGCCGATCTCGTGCAGCGTGGCCCGGGCGAAGCGGTCCTCCTGGTCGGCGGCGGCCTGGATCCGCGCCAAGTCCAGCTCCCCGGTCTCGCGTTGCAGGGAGGAGATCACCCCCTCGGCCAGGCGGTCGCGGAACACCCGCAGGATGCCCGCGGGCGAGATCACGGTCTCCAGGCAGCCCACGTTGCCGCAGCTGCAGCGGTAGGCGTTGGCGGGGTGCTCGATGTGCCCGATTTCCCCGGCCAGGCCGTGGAAGCCGCGGTAGATGCGGCGGTTGATCACCACCCCGGAGCCCACCCCGGAGCCCAGGTAGATCAGCACGAAGTCGCGCAGGCCCCGTCCGGCGCCCAGGTGCATCTCATAATAGGCGGCGGAGCGGGCGATGTCGTCGATGAACACCGGCAGGATGAGGCGCTCGGCCAGCAGGCGCACGATCGGCACCTGGGCGATGCCGGAGAGCCACAGGCCCTGCAGCCAGGTGCCGGTGCGCGTGTCGGTCAGCCCCGGCAGCGCCACCCCCAGGGCGGTCACCTGGTGGGCACAGGGCAGCTCGTGGGCCAGGATGCGCTCCAACTCCTCGGACAGGCGGCCGACCACGGCCTGGGAATGGCTGGCGGGGTCCGCCGCCAGCTGCAGGGGGAACTCGCGGCGCAGGAAGGCTCTTTTAGCCCCGTCCATGCCCACCACCTGGAAATGGTCCACTCCCACGGAAACGCCCAGCGCGCAGGCCAGCTCGGGGCGAAGGCGGAAGAGGTAGGAAGGGCGGCCGCTGGCCGACCTGGTCTTGCCGTCTCGCAGCAGGAAGCCTTCGGTTTCCAGCTTCCCCAATATAGAAGAGACCTTTACCAGGCTCAGGTGGCTGCGGCGGGCCAGGGTGCTGCGCGTGACCTTTCCCGCGGAAAAAACCGCGCGCAACACCTTGAGCTCGCTCTTCTGCAGGCGCAGCATTACGCAAACTTTAGTCGAAACTCGGGTTGATTGCAAGCGAAATGCCGGCGGTTAGATACATTCTTGTTCAAATTCTTCTTGACGGCTGGGAGGTCCTCGGATAGACTTCGCCATACGCTCGAAAACGGAGGTGCCGATGCCCGGACCCGGATACTATTGGATCGGTAAGGAAGAGGAGAAAGAGCTGCTTGACCTGATCCAGGCGCGCTACCTTTTCCGCTACGGGGATCCCAAGGATCCAGCCTTCAAGCACAGGGTGAAAACCCTGGAAGAGGAGGTGGAGCGGAAGTTCGCGGTCAAGCACGCGCTGGCCGTCTCCTCCGGAACCTCCGCCCTGATCACGGCCATGGCGGCGGCGGGGGTGGGGCCCGGCGACGAGGTCATCGTTCCCGGGTACACCTTCATCGCCTCCATGTCCTCGGTCATCTTCAACAACGCGGTTCCCGTGCTGGCGGAGGTGGACGACAGCCTGACCCTGGACCCGGCCGACGTGGAAGCGCGCATCACCCCGCACACGCGGGCCATCCTGGCGGTGCACATGATCGGCAATCCCTGCGACCTGGACCGCCTGGGAGCCATCGCCAGGAAGCACGACCTGCTGCTCCTGGAGGACGCGGCCCAGGCCTTCGGCGGCTCCTACCACGGCCGCCGTCTGGGCACGATCGGGAAGCTGGGCACCTACTCCTTCAACATCTTCAAGACCATCAACGCCGGCGACGGCGGCATGGTGGTCACCGACGACGCCGAGCTGTACGAGAGCGCCTTCGGCTACCACGACCAGGGGCACCTGCCCCTGCGCATGGGCGTGGAGGTGGGCCAGCGCTCGGTCATCGGGCAGAACTTCCGCATGAACGAGCTCTCCGCGGCGGTGCTGGTGGCCCAGTTCCGCAAGCTGGACGCCCTCATCGAGCGTCTGACCGCGCTGAAAACCCGCTTCAAGAAGCAGATCCAGGGCCTGCCGGGCCTCGAGTTCCGCAGGTTGAACGACCCGGAAGGGGAGTGCCACACCCTGCTGACGGTGTTCCTGCCCGACCGCCGCAGCGCGGATGCGGCGGCCCAGAAGCTGGGCACCACGACTGTGGCCCATTCCGGCTGGCACGTGTACAACAACATGGAAAACATCCTGGGCATGAAGACCATCAACCCGAAGAACAACCCGCTCAAGCACCCGCTGTACAAGGGCAAGGCCGAGTACCGCAAGGGCATGCTCCCGCGGACCGACGCCCTGCTGGAGCGGGCCATCAACATCTCCGTCGGAGTGGTGGACCGTGGCCTGGGCTCGGCCTTCGGTATTAACTTGGAGTCAAGCGACGCGGAAGTGGACGCCCAGGCCCAGAGCTTCCGCAAGGCCGTGGAGCAGGTGATGAGGTGAGCGGCAGATGATAAACATCGGGCTGATCGGCACCGGCTACATCGGGCCCATCCACCTGAACGCCCTGGCCCGCGTCGGCGGGGTGCGGGTGAAGCGGGTGGCGGACGTCAACGGGGAGCTGGCCCGCAAGGCGGCCGCGGACTACAACATCGAGCTGTCGGGCACGGACTGGCGGGAGGTGGTCCGGGACCCGGGCATCGACGTGATCCACAACTGCACCCCCAACAAGTACCACTTCGAGATCAACAGGGAGGCCCTGAACCAGGGCAAGCAGGTCTTCACCGAGAAGCCCCTGTCCATGAACCTGAAGGAAGCCGACGAGCTGGTGAACCTGGCCGAGAAGAAGAAGGCCGTGACCGGCATCGGCTTCTGCTACCGCTACTTCCCCGTCGTGCAGGAGATGGCCGCGCGCGTGCGGCGCGGGGACGCCGGGGCCGTGCGCCTGGCCACCGGGACCTACTTCCAGGACTGGCTGTCCCGGGAGATCGACTGGAGCTGGCGCCTGCTGCCCTCCGAGAGCGGGCCGTCCAACATCACCGCCGACCTGGGCAGCCACTGGTTCGACCTGGTGCAGTTCGCCACCGGCCTGCGGGTGACCCGGGTGTTCGGCGACCTGGCCACCCTCATCCCGGTGCGCCGGCGGCCCAAGCGCCAGGTGATCGCCTTCGAGAAGGTCGAACAGGTGGAATCCGAGGAGGTGAAGGTGGAGCTGGAGGACTACTCGGCGGTGCTGTTCCGCCTGTCCAACGGCGCCGCCGGCTCCTTCACCACCAGCCAGACCTGCGCCGGACGCAAGTCGGACACCGAGTTCCAGATCTACGGCAGCAAGGCCTCCTACGCCTGGAACCACAAGGACGCCACCGTGCTGTGGATCGGGCACCGGGAAAAGCCCAACGAGATCCTGATCGAGAACGCCACCCTGCAGGATCCCGCCACCGCCCGCTATGCCACCCTGCCGGCCGGCCACCCGCAGGGCTACCACGACGCGATGATGAACATGTTCCGCGACTACTACGACGATCTGCAGGGCCGCAACCCGCCCCGCGCGGCCCCCCGGGCCACCTTCTCCACCGGGCGGGAGGAGATGAAGATCCTGGCCGCCGTCTTGGCGAGCCACCAAGCCGGAGCCTGGAAGGAGGTCGAGGAATGAGCGCGAGTGAACGCGAAGTGCGCTTCGAGATGCTGCGGCCCGCGCAGCTGAACGCCGAGCAGAAGCGCTGTCCCCTGGTGTTCCTGCCGGTGGCCCCGCTGGAGTACCACGGCCCCCACTTGCCGGTGGGCATGGACCCGCTCAACGCCGCCCAGTGCGCCCTGGAGGCCTGCCGCCGCCTGGGCCGGGGGGTGGTGCACCCCACTCTGTACTGGGGCACCGAGCGGGAGCGCCCGGACTGGATGCTGGAGAGCCTGGGCTTCAAGAAGGGGGACTGGGTGGTGGGCATGGACTTCCCCACCGCCATCTGGAAGAGCCACTACCAGCCGGAGCACCTGTTCGGCCTGGTGGTGGCGGCCACCCTGGAGATGCTGATCCAGACCGGCTACAAGCTCATCGTCATGGTCAACGGCCACGGAGCCTGGAACCAGCTGGAGACCCTGGAGCGCCTGGCCAGGCATTACTCGCACACCACCGACGCCCAGGTGGTCTGGAAGCTGGCCTTCACCCTGGACATATCGGAAAAGAACCTGGCCGGCCACGCCGACCTGTTCGAGACCTCCCTGATGCTGTACTACCAGCAGGCGGTTTTCGGCGGGCAGAAGCTGGTCGACCTGTCCGCCCTCCCGCCGCGCCAGGTGCCGATCCACTACAAGGACTTCTCGATCGTGGACGGCCCGGGCTTCAGCGACAAGCCCAGCCCGGACAAGGTCACCGCCACCGATCCGCGGGACGCCACGGCGGAGAAGGGCCGCCAGGTGTTCGAGGAGACCGTAAAGATGTACGTCGAGCTGGCCGAGGAGGCCTTGCGGCGCAAACGTTAAATTAGGGAAGGAGAAAGAGATGATGCGAAGAATGTTGATCGTTCTCTTGCTGGCTGGCCTGCTGCTTCCGGGGATGCTGTTCGCCGGCGGCGGGGCTGAGGGGGCCAAAGGCCCGATGAAGATCCTGTTCATCCCCTTCACCATGGAGCACGTGTTCCAGAAGGAGCTGTGCGACGGGGCCAAGATCCCCATCCCCGGCTTACGACGTCCAGGTGATCGTCGAGGATCCATACGGCAAGATCGAGAGGGAACTGGAGATCCTGGAGACCTACATGAACAAGGGCATCGAGGGGGTGGTCATGTACCCGATCGACTCCAAGGCCCTGATCCCCGTGGTCCAGGAAATGAAGCAGAAGAAAATCTGGGTGTTCACCACGGGCAACCACGTGGAAGGCGAGCACATCGGCATGGGCACCGATGAGCGTGACGGCGGCCTGCTGGCGGCGGACATGTTCATCCGCTGGTGGGGCCAGAACCGGCAGGGCAAGACTCCGCACATCCTGCTGTTGGATATCCCCAACGTCCCCGAGCCGCAGCGCAAGATGATCGCCTTCGAGGAAGTGGTCAAGGCCAAGATCCCGGCAGCCACTTTCTTCCATGTCGATTCCAACGGCTCCACCGAGCCGTCGCTCACCGGTACGGAGCAGTACCTGCAGTCCCACCCGGAGATCAACTTCATCTACGGCATCAACGCCAGCGCCACGCTGGGCGGGATCGCCGCCTGCGAAAACGCGGGACGCCTGGACATCGCTCACGCCTCCTCCGGCGCCGAGCCGCCCATCCTGGCGCTGCTGAAGAAACCCCTGTCGGCCCAGGGCGGCGGGGTGGTCTGGGACATCGGCTATGGCAAGAGCGCGGTGCAATACGGCAACCACCTGGTGGAGGTTGCCGCCAAGGCCATGAGCGCGGGCAGCGTGGAAGGGCTCAAGATCGATATCGGGTTCCAGGAAGTCTGGCGCGACAATGTGGATCAGGTCATCGCCACCATGCAGGAATGGCGCAAGAAGGCGAACCTGGCCCCGATGGATTTCTAGGCATCCTCTGATATCCTGAGGTGACGACGGCGGGCCGCGGGCTTTCGAGCGACCCGCCGTTTCTTGCAGGAGGTACAGGTGCGAGATAGGCAGGCGGAAGGCTTCGAGGAAAAGGGTGGGAGCTGGATTTCCCGCTTTCTCGGGGTTCAAGGGCTGGCGACCTTTGTGGTCTTCTTTATCATCTTCGTTTTTCTTTCCATCGCCAGCCCCTCCTTCCTGACCGCGGAAAACCTGATCGGGCTGCTGCGGCAGGTGTCCATGCTGATGATCGCCTCGGTCGGAATGACCTTCCTGATCATCGCCGGGGGGATCGACCTGTCGATCGGTTCCTCCAACGCGGTCACCGGCGTGGTCTGCGCCCTGCTCGTCGCCCGCCTGGGGCTGCCGGTGGGCGTGGGTATTCTGGCGGGAATCCTCTGCGGAGGCGCGCTGGGGTTGCTCAACGGCCTGATGGTGACCCAGGTCCGCCTTCCGCCGCTGCTGGCCACCCTGGGGATGATGGTGGCCCTGCGCGGCGGCGCTTTCCTGATCACCGGGGGCCACACCATCTACGGAGTGCCCACCGCGTACCTCTGGATTGGCCGCGGATATGTCGGCTTCATCCCGGTCCCCGTTCTGATCATGCTGGCGATTTTCTGTCGTATACCTGTTCGTCCAGCGGCGCACCCGCTTCGGGCTGTACATGTACGCCATAGGCGGGGACCGCGTCGCTTCCCGGCGCGCCGGAATCAACGACCGCCTGTTCACCGTCCTGGCCTACGTCAACACGGGGCTGCTGGTGGGCCTGTCCGGGGTGATCGCTTCCTCGCAGGTTCGGGGCGGCGCTGCCCAACGCGGGCTTGAACTTCGAGATGGACGTCATCACCGCCGTGGTCATCGGCGGCACCAGCATCTTCGGCGGGCTGGGCCGCCTGGGCGGCTCGCTGCTGGGGGTGCTGATCATCGGCATGATCACCAACGGGATGCTCCTGCTGGATATCCACAGCTACTGGCAGCAGGTGGCCAAGGGACTGATCCTGATCATCGCCGTGGGCGCCGAGACGCATCAAGCAGAAGAAAGAGGATTGAGGCAACCGTCATGGCGATTTGTCCTGGAAGCCCGCGAAGTCAGCAAGCGCTATCGGCCGGGTGCAGGCCCTCGACAACATCAGCCTGCAGCTGGAAGAGCGGGAGATCCTGGCCCTGGTCGGTGACAACGGGGCCGGAAAGTCCACCCTGATCAAGATCCTGGCCGGGGCGGTACGCCGCGACAGCGGAGAGATCCTGGTGGACGGCCGGCCCGCCCAGCATCGAGAATCCCATGGACGCCAAGAACCTGGGCATCGAGGTGGTCTACCAGGACCTGGCGCTGATCAACTTCCTGAACGTCTACCAGAACCTGTTCCTCGGCCGGGAAATCCACAAGCGCTGGGGGCCGCTTCCGGTGCTGGACCGCCAAGGAAATGGAGCGGCAGTCGGCGGCCAAGCTGGAGCAGCTTGGGGGTCCGGGTGAAAAACCTGCGGACCTGGGTGTCCCGCCTGTCCGGCGGGCAGCGCCAGTCCATCGCCGTAGCCAAGGCCGCCTCCTTCGGCCGCAAGATCGTCATCCTGGACGAGCCGACCGCGGCGCTGGGAGTCCGACGAGGCCCAGCACGTCCTGCAGATCGTGCAAGGAGCTGAAGAACAAGGGCGCCTCGGTCATCATCATCACCCACAACATGGAGCACGCCTTCTGCGGTGGCCGACCGCTTCCAGGTCATCCGGCTGGGCGCGGTGGTGGGGGTGCGCCAGAGGTCCGAAACCAACATCGACGAGATCGTGAAGATGATCACCGGGGGCGTTTTCGTCGCCAACGGCAATTGAAGGGAGCTTGAATCATGGCCAAGAAAGCGGTAACCGTGCGCGGGGAGGTGAGCCCCGGAGGAGCTGGGCGTGGTTCTGCCGCACGAGCACCTGCTCTGGGACCAGACCTGCTGGGGCCATCCGGAGCCGCAGGAGCTGGGCGACCGGGAAGAGTACCGGCAGCCGGTGTGCATGGACAACCGTGGCCGGGTCATCTACCACGCTTTCGACTATCGCGACAACCTGGTCCAGAGCGATGTGCAAGTGGCCGTGGAGGAAGCCCGCCTGTTCCGGCTGGCCGGTGGCGGCACGATCTGTGACGTCTCCAGCGCCGGCCTGGGGCGCGACCCCCAGGCGCTGTACCGGATTTCCGTGGATACGGGACTGCACGTCATCATGGGTGCGGCCCTGTACGTGGCCGGCTCCTGGACCGAGGAGGAGAAGAAGCGCAGCCCGGAGCAGATCAGGGATGTGCTGCTGAGCGACTTCGCCGAGGGGATCGGCCCGCTGGGCACGAAGCCCGGGATCCTCGGCGAAGTCGGGATTTCCGACATCCGACAATCCCCACGAGGTGAAGAGCCTCCAGGGCAGCGCCATGGCCCAGAAGAAGATCGGCTGCCCGATGCTGATCCACACGCCGATCTGGGAAAAGCAAGGCAACGCGCATCCTGGACGTCCTGGAGGGGGCTGGAGCCGATCTCGGCAAGGTCGCCCTCAGTCACCTGGATCCGACCATGGCGGACTACGACTACGCCGACTCGCTGGCCAAGCGCGGCGCCTATATCGTCTACGACCAGTTCGGCATGCACCTGATGAGCACCGAGGGCATCTTCATCCCCAGCGACAACGAGCGGATCGAGACGCTCAAGGAGCAGATCCGCCGGGGCCACCTGGAACGCATCCTGATTTCGCCAGGACGTCTGCTTCAAGATCTGCCTGACCCAGTGGGGCGGCCACGGCTACGCCCATATCCTGGAGAATATCGTGCCGCGGCTCCGGGACGCCGGCCTGAGCCGGAAGCAGATCGACACCATCCTGATCGAAAACCCGCAGCGGTTCCTGGCCTGGTAGGGTCATGAAGATCGGGCTGTTCTTCCTGGCGGGGGCCTCCTGGTGGGAGGCGGGGATCTGCGACGCCAAGAGCGGGCCCTACGCCGGGTTCATCGCCAAGGTGGAGGCGGACGTCGCTTCCATCACCCGGGAGCTGGCAGGGGAGTTCGAGGTGGTATCCGGCGGTCTCATCCACACCACGGAGGCGGCGGTGAAGGAGGCTCGCCTTTTCAACGCCGAGGGGGTCGCCGCGGTGGTGTTCTGCCCCATCATCTGGACCAACGACGCGCCGGTCGTGGCCTTCCTGCAGGAGGCTCACCCGGTTCCGCTGGCCATGTGGGCCTATAACCCCTACCCCCAACCGCCCGACTATTGGCCCATTGCCGAGTGGCTGAGGGCCTCCGGTCCGGTGAGCGTGCAGCAGTCGGCCAACATCCTGAAGCGCCTGGGCTGGCAGTACGGCGTGATCTTCGGGCACGAGAAGGAGGAGCGGGCCCGCGCCGAGCTGCGGGCTTTCCTGAGAGCGGCCGAGGTGAAGCGCGGCCTGAAAGGCACCCGCATCCTGGTCCTGCCGGCACCCTGCCGGGTGGTGGTCTCCACCTGGGTGGATGAGTTCTTCCTGCTGGAGAAGTTCGGTGTCGAGCTGCAGTACCTGTCCGTGGACCGTTTTGCGCAGATCGTTCGCGAGATCAAGACGGGGGAGGCGCGGGAATATGCCAGGCAGCTGATGGCCAGCTACCCCAGCAAAGGCGTAGACGACCAGATGCTGGAGGAGTCGGCGCGCTGCGCGCTGGCGCTGGTGAAGATCACCCGGGACTTTGGCTTGTCCGGCATCGCCCTGGAGGATTTCAACGAGGACTTCTACCGTATCCTGGGCTTCCGTCCTCACCTCTATCACCCGGAAATCGGCGGGATGGGCTGCACGATCGGCTTTGAGGCGGACATCCTCAACGTGCTGTCCACAGTCATCGTCAGCCGGCTGGCGGGCCGCATGGGCATGTTCAACGAGTTCTTCACCATCGATCCGCAGGCCAACACCGTCCTGATGGGCCACCCCGGGCACGGCGAGACCCGGGTGGCCGACCCGGCCACTCTCATGGTGACGCCGGACCTGGAGTTCGACGAGACGCAGAAGCGGGGGGCCTGGCTGTCCTACCGGGCGCGCGCCGGCCAGATGACTTTTCTGAACTTCACCGCCGAATACGGCAAGCTCAAAGCCGCCGCCTTTCAGGGGGAGGCTTTGGCAGGGCCCAGGATCATGGAAGGCTATTCTCATATGCTGGTGAAGGCCCGCCCGCAGGTTCTCGACCTGTTTCGGCGCATCGTCCAGGACGGCCTGATCCAGCACTGGGGCACCGTCCATGGCGACATCCTGCCGGAGCTGCAGGCCTTTGCCCGCTTGGCGGGACTGGAGCTTCAGCTGTACGTTTAGGTTGGGAATGAAGGCGGCGGGAAGGTTTCCCCGCCGGTGAACATGGCAATCAGGCGGCCGTTGGCCGCCGAGAGGGGGAGAGCGGGAGCGACCCGCCCCCCGAAGAGTTTTCAAGGAGGACGTATGGCGAAAAAGGTGCTACTGATCGTCCTGGTGGTCCTGCTGGCGGTGAGCTTCGCAGTGACCGCACAGAAGAAGGAGCTCGTCCACTACCACTGGACCGAGACGAACTATGACGTCGTCAACAAGAAGGCTGTGGACACGTTCATGGCCCAGAACCCGAACGTGCGGGTGGTCGTGCTGTACCTGCCGGACTCCGACCGGCGCGAACATCATCCGCACCGTGCTGGCGGGCAAGCGGCACGATCGATTCCTTCGCCCTGAACAACGGCGAGAGCGCCGAGTTCCTGGGCGCGGGCCAGATGGTGCCGATCATCCCGAAGAGCTTCGGCAAGTCCAACGATCAAGGACGTGGTGAACATGTGGACCCCCGGCGCCATCGAGACCTGCGGCGGCACCTGGGACGGCCAGTACTACGGCATCCCCTTCGAGCTGTCCAACTACGTGGCCTGGATCAACGTCGCCTTCATGAAGGAAGCGGGCCTGAACCCGGCCACGGACAAGCCCAAGACCTGGGACGACTTCGTCGCCGTGGGCAAGAAGCTGATGAAGGTCGAGGGCGGCACCACGGTGCGCAACGGCTTCATGTGCAACTCCAAGGCCGGCATCTTCAACTACCTCGTCCTGTTGAACATGATGGAGCAGCTGGGCCTGGACTGGGGCACCGAGAAGGGCCTGGTGGCCTCCATGGACAACGCCGAGGCCGCTGGAGCGCGGCCTGCAGACCTACACCGACTTCGTGGTGAAGCACAAGATCTGGGACCCGGCCCTGGCGGACAACGACCGCGAGGGCTTCGGCAACGGCAAGTCCGGCATGTTCCTGACCGGCGGCACCTGGTACTGGGGCGTGCTGGACACCTACTCCGTGCCGCGCAAGGACGTGGAGCCCTTCCCCTATCCGCGCTTCAAGGACGGCAAGGACATCGGCGGGGTGGGCTACGGCTACTGCCTGTACGTCTCCAAGCTGGCCAAGGACCCGGAGCTGGCCTTCAAGTTCCTGGACACCATGGCCAGCCAGCCCAACGAGTTCATCAAGTTCGGCTACCACCAGCCGCGCGTGAAGCTGTCCAACGGCGCGCAGGCGCTGGACCCGGCGCTGGCCACCAAGTCCATCCCGTTCTACAATGAGGTGTTCAAGGGCGAGCTGGCCAAGACCGCCGTGTGGCTGTCCTCGACCAAGGGCGCCGAGGTGGAAACCGCGGTCTGGGACGCCATCTCCAGCGTGATCTACGAGAACGGCAGCGTCGCGGACGCGGTAAGCCAGTTCCAGGACGACATCCGGGCCATCGAGTTCTAGTTCGCAGTCAATCGCGGGCGTCCCCGGCGGGCCGGGGACGCCCCTTTGCCACTCGCGGGGGGGCGCATGCGCAAGGCCAGCTATTCCGTCACCAGACTGCAGAACCACGGCTACGTGTTCATCCTGCCCACGCTGCTGTTCTTCGCCCTCTTCCTGATCTACCCCATGGTGAGCGCCTTCCGCCTGTCCTTCTACGAGTGGAACCTGCTCAGTCCCAAGACAGTTCGTCGGTCTGAAGAACTTCCTGCGGATGGCCACCGACTCCGCGGGTCATCAACTCCTACGTGCGCACCCTGCACTTCAGCGGCATCAGCGTGGCGGCCATCAACGTCCTGGCCTTCGCCTTCGCCCTGCTGTTCGGCAGCCGCCTGCTGTTATGGAAGAACTTCTGGCAGTCGCTGGTGTTCCTGCCGGTGGTGCTCTCCATCGTGGCCGTCGGCGTGGTCTGGGAGTTCATGTTCCAGTCCACCGGCCTGATCCCGGTGATATTGAGGAAGATCATCGGGGTGAGCCCGGTCTGGCTCACGAACACGAAAGCGGCGCCCTACGCCATGATCATGGTTTACGTCTGGAAGTCGGTGGGCTACTACATGGTCATCTACATCGCCGGGCTGCTGGACGTGCCGGTCAGCTACTACGAGGCGGCGCGCATCGACGGGGCCGGCTTCTGGGGGCAGCTGTGGTACATCACCATCCCGTCCCTGAAGAACACCATCGCCCTGGCGGTGGTCTCCTGCGTGATCTTCACCTTCGGGCAGTTCTCGATCCAGTACGTGATCACCAAGGGCGGGCCGAGCCGCTCCACGGAGATCCTCTCGCTGCTGATCCTGCGCCAGGGCTTCGAGCTGTCCAAGTTCGGCTACGCTTCCGCGATTTCCGTGCTGTTCTTCATGACCATGCTGGTCTTTTCCCTGGTCCAGCTGCGGCTGTTCAAGTCCGGGACCGTGGGAGCCTGAAGCAATGATTTCCTACCGCACCGTGGAGAGTTGGCAGCGGCTGATCCTGTACGTGCTCGTCGCCGCCCTGGGCTTCCTGTTCCTGTTCCCGTTCTTCTGGATGATCGTCTCCTCCCTGAAGCTGAACAAGGACGTGCTGGCCATCCCCATCCGCTTCTTCCCCAGCCCGTGGAACTGGAAGAGCTACGTGAACGTCTTCACCATGTTCCCGGATTTCAACTTCCCGCGCTTCATCCTGAACTCCATCATCGTGACGGCCGCGGCGGTGCTGCTGTGCCTGTTCTTCTCGGCCACCGCCGGCTACGGCTTCGCCAAGTTCCGCTTCAAGGGCAACAACATCCTGTTCACGATCGTGCTGGCCACGATCATGATCACCTTCGAGGCCATCGTGGTGCCCCTGTACATCCTGGTGCGCCAGCTGGGCATCTCCAACACCTACTGGGGCCTGATCATCCCGGAGAGCCTGACCGCCTTCGGGGTGTTCATGATGCGGCAGTTCTTCTACTCCCTGCCGGACGATTTCCTCGAGAGCGCGCGCATCGACGGGGCCAACGAGTACGTGATCTTCGCCCGCATTGGCCTGCCCATGGCCAAGACGGCGCTGCTGGCCCTGGTGATCTTCCACGCCCAGTGGGTCTGGAACCTGCTGCTCTGGCCGATGATCATCATCTCCGAGCCCTCCCTGCGCGTGCTGCCGCAGGGAATCGCCCTGTTCAAGGGCGGGTACAACACGCCCTACCCGGAGCAGCTGGCCGTGAGCGTGATCGCCTGCCTGCCGCTGGTGCTGCTGTACATCTTCCTATCGAAGTACTTCGTGCAGGGCATCACCATGACGGGGCTGAAAGCCTAACCTCGGCGAAGCCTGCGCCGCAGGGCCGGCAGCGCGGCGCGCATGGCCAGCTCCCCCCGCTCCATCATTTCCTTCCAGCGCCCCAGGTTGCGGTAGCTGAAGCCTTCCAGGTCCGGCACGACCCGCACGTCGGCGGCCGCGGTGCCCTTCAGGCCCTGGCCGTGAATCAGCACCTCCAGGCTGTAGATCACCACGTCCAGGATGTTCTCCGGCGGGCGGCTCTTCACCCGCTCGCCGCTCAGGTTCACGGCCAGCACTACCTCCGCGCCCATGTCCCGCGCCACCGCGGAGGGCACGTTGTCCAGCAGCCCGCCGTCCACCAGCAGTCGACCCTCCCAGGGGGTGGGCTCGAAGATCCCGGGGATGCTGGCCGAGGCGCGCACGGCCCGGGACACCGGTCCCCGGTCCAGCACGACCTCCTCCCCGGCGGTGATGTCCACCGCCACCGCGCGGAAGGGGATGGGCAGCTGCTCGACGGTCCGGCCGCCCACCAGGCGGTCCACCAGCCGTTCCAGCTTGCGGGCGTTCACCAGGCCCAGGCGCGGCACGGTGAAGGTCACCAGGTCCGACCAGTCCGTGGTGCTGGCCAGCTCCTGGAGCTCCCGCCAGCCGTAGCCGCAGCAGTACAGGGCGCCGATCAGGCTGCCCACGCTGGTGCCGGCCACGAAATCCGCGGCCAGGCCCTCTTCCTCCAGGACCTTCAGCACGCCGATGTGGGCCAGGCCGCGCGCCCCGCCGCCGCCCAGGGCCAGCCCGAGCTTACGAGCCATGGTGGATGCGGATTTCCACGCTCTGGCCTTCCTCCTGTCCCGGGGCCAGGCTGACCGCCGGGGCGTGGCACTCCATCTCGCAGAAGGCTTCCGGGCCGGCCAGGGGGCTGTTGTAGGCCTGCAGGGCGTCGCCGGGGCCGGACTCGGCGAGCGGCTTGTCCAGGTAGAGCCCTTCGGGGGAGACGGGCCAGCGGACTTCGACCCGCACCTGACCGGAAGCTTCCTGCCGGCGGTGGACCAGGAGCCCTTCCGGCCCGTCGGGGCACTGGCCGATTTTCCAGCGCCGGCCGGGGGCGGTGCGCAGCTGCAGTTTTCCCTCCTGGCGGCTCACCCAGTCCGCGGGCGGCGCGCTGAAATAAGGCCGGTAGGGGAGGTCGGGCAGAAGCATGGTGCCTTCCGGCTGGCAGGGCAGCTGCAGGATGCTCCAGAGTCCGGCGCCGGCGCCGGTCGCCTCCGGACCGAGGTTGCGCAGGCTGTGGCGGAGGCTCAAGCGGAGCGCGCCCCCGGGCAGGTCGCCGATCTGCACCTGGCGGTCGATCCGCAGATGGTACCGGGTCCCGTCCGCGGAACGGATCCGGCACTCGCCGCGGCACAGGGCCGCGGCGGGCCCGGTCTCCACCAGCCGATAAGCCCCGGGGTCCAGCGCCGGTGGGACCGCCCAGTCGCCTTCCTCCCTGCCGAAGAAGCCCCGCGGGCCCAGCTCCGGGGCGAGCCAGGTGCGCAGGCCGCCGGCGTTCCAGTCCTCCAGCGCCGGGGACACCCAGAAGGCATTGCGCTCGCCCAGGCCGGCCCCCAATACGCGCGCGCCCAGCGCCGGAACCACCAGGGCCCAGCCTCCGGCCGGGGTCTCCAGCAGTTGGTGTTCCACCCCCTTGGCGCGCAGCAGGCGAATCAGTTCGGTACGGGTGCCCAAGGGCGGGCTCAGGGCAGGAGCCGGAAATCGGGCATGAAACCGTGGATGCGGAAGGCCCGGAAGCCCTCGGCGTACCGGCAGCCGGCCTGCAGCCCGCGCAGCTCGGACATGATCCGGCAGTGGTCGGCGAAGTTGTGGATCTGGAAGGTGTCCATCCAGGCGTACTGGCTCTGGTGGCAGGCCAGGGCCTTGAGCTTGGTTTCCATTTCCGCGCTGATGTCCACGTAGGCTTCCGGCTGGAAGTCCAGTCCGGCGGCGGTGTCCCAATAGAAAAGGGAGGGCTTGCCCTGCAGGGGCGTCCCGCCGGCGGGCACGTTCCTGCCCGGCAGGCTGAGCATGACCCGGCCCACCACGGTGCCGGTGACGTTGTGGTCCGTGCTGCGGTCCCCCGGGTAGTTGGTGAAGATCACCTGCGGATCGGCCCAGCGGATGGCCTCGATCAGCCCGCGCCGCAGCTCCGGCCCGTCCAGCAGGCCCTGGTCGTCGTGGCGCAGGAAGCGCACCTGGGCGTCGTAGAGCCTGGCCGCCTCCAGCTGCTCGGCCTCCCGGGTGCGGGCGATGTTCTCCCGCCCCTCGATGAGGTTGGAGCCGATGTTGCCGCTGGTGGTCAGGGCCAGGAAGATGCGGTGCCCGGCCCGGTGGTATTTCAGCAGGGTCCCGGCGCAGAACACCTCCACGTCGTCGGGGTGGGAGCCGATGGCCAGCACGTTCATGCCTTGTTCCTTTCCCAGATCCTGCGCCCGTCGTCCCAGCGCCAGGGGGCCTGCAGGAAGCCCAGCTCGCGCACCGGCAGGCTGTCCGCGGCGACCTGCAGCTCCGGCCAGGAGGGCAGGCCGGAGAGGCTGTCGTAGGCCCGCAGGTTCATGGCCCCGGCGGCATTGGCCAGCCGGAGGCACTCCTCCAGGGAGTGCCCTTTCAGCAGCCCGGTGAGGAATCCGGCGATGGAGCAGTCCCCGGAGCCGGTGGCGCTGGCGATCTTGTCCACGACGAAGGCCGGGCACCACAGCTCCCGGTCGGCCCAGGCCGCCGGGTCCCGCGGGGCGGCCCGGCCCAGGCCCGCCAGCCGGCCGGCGGGGCCGGTGCGCACGTACCAGCCGTTGTGCCCCGCCTTGATCACCGCCACGGCGCAGCCCATCTCCAGGTACTCCTCCGCGAAGCGTTGGTACTCCTCCGGGCGGACCTGGTCGATCAGCTCCTGGCCCCCGGCCTGCTCCTTGCGCCGCAGGTATTCCCGGGGGTGCAGGGTGTAGAAGGTCTCCTCGATGCTGGGCAGGAAGAGGTCCACCTGGGGGAGAGCCTTCCGGTAGATGCTCCGCCAGTCGGCCTGGCCGGCGGGGGAAGTGGGGTCGGGCAGGGAGGTGTCCAGGGAGACCGTCAGGCCGGCGGAGCGGGCCTGGCGCAGGATGCGGGTGAGCTCTTCACCCCCGTCGGCGAACATGGAGCGCATCAGGGTGGGGTAGCCGAAGTGGAACAGGCGGGAGCGCTCCAGCACCGCCTGGTTCAGGTCGGCGGCGGTGAACTCGTCGTTGGCCCCGGGGCAGTGCAGGAAGATGCGGTCGATGTTCGGCGGGGCCAGGATCACCGAGTAGGAGCTGTCGGACCCCGGGGAGACCGCCAGGCCCTCGGCGCTGCCGTGCTTCTCGATGACCGAGCGGGTGATGCGGGCCAGGGGGTCCTCGCCCACCTTGGCCATGAAGGCCACCCGGCAGCCGAAGATCTTCATGGCGATGCCCGTGTTGGAGACCGCCCCGCCCGTGCCGAAGGCCATGCCGCCCATGTTCACCAGGGTGCCCGGGCGCAGCACGTCGCCGATCCGGCCCGTGGCGATGGCCGTTTCAAAGCGCGGGAACAGGTCCAGGCACAGGTGGCCCGCGGCCACCACGTCGAACTCTTCTTGCTGACTCATGGTTGGATCACCTTGTTGTCCTGCAGCCACTGCACCGACTCGGTCACCGCCTCCAGGGAGGAGTAGCGGGGCTGGTAGCCCAGGACCCGCTGGGCCTTGCGGATCGAGCAGCAGGGGCTGTGGGCGATGTGGTCCCAGGTGCTGCAGGGCGTCCTCCTCGCTCGCGGTCCGCCGCCATTGCTCCCAGGGCAGGTAGGCCAGGGCGGGCCGGCGGCCGAACCAGGCGAACATCCGCTCGGCGATAGCCGCGCAGGGTGAGGGCCGCCGGGGAGACCAGGTGGAAGCTCTCCCCCGCGCTGGCCTGGCGGGCGCCCAAGGCGCGCACGAAGCCCTGGGCCACGTCGTCCGCGTGCACGTGGTGCACCGTCTCCAGCCCGAGGTTGGGCAGGGTGAGGGTCTGCCCGCGGGCGATGGCGGCGAACACCTCGGGGTTGAAGTTGCCGGCCGGGTTCAGGGGCACCCAGCCCCGGCCGACGATGTGACCCGGGTGCAGCACCGTGGCCGGAAAGCCGCGGCGGCGGGCGAAGTCCAGCAGCGCGGCCTCCATGGCCGCCTTGCGCACCCCGTACTCCCCGAAGGGGGCGCGGGGCGCCTCCTCGACGGTCGGCACCTCCACGCTGTGCCCGTGCACCCAGATGGTGCCGCAGGACAGGAAGTGCTGGACCCGGCCCTCCAGGCCCTGGGCCAGGTGCAGGGCGCTTTCCGGGCCGAAGCAGATCATGTCGATGACCGCCTCCGGATTCAGGGCGATGATCGCCTCGGCGAAGCGCCCCTCGGCTTCCAGCTGCCTCGCGGTCCAGGTTGACCTGGCGCACGGAGGCCCAGGCCGCGTGGGGCAGGTAAGGCTCACGCCGGCCGCGCGACACCGAGGTCACCTCGTGCCCCAACTCCACCAGGCGCGGCACCAGGTAGGTGCCCACGTGCCCCTTCCCGCCGATGATCGTGATCCTCATGGTCTGCTCCTAGCGCATGAACAGTCCGCCGTTGACGTCGATGGTCTCCCCGGTGATGAAGTCGCTCTCGACCAGGAAGCGGATGGCCTCGGCGATCTGCTCGGCCTCGCCCAGGCGCTTCAGCGGGGTGTTCTGGCGGGAAGTTTCCATGATCTGCGGCGTGGAGACCTTGTCGTGGAAGGGGGTGCGGATGAAACCCGGGGCCACGGCGTTGACCCGGATGGCCGGGGCCAGCTCCTTGGCCAGGCCCCGGGTGAACACGTCCACGGCCCCCTTGGCCGCCCCATAGACCGTGGCCGTGGGCGCCCCCGTGCGGATGGCGATCGAGGAGAGGTTGACGATCGAGGGGCTGGTCCCCTTTCTCCAGCAGGGGGATGGCCAGGCGGCTGACCATCATGGCGGAGAACACGTTCAAGGCGAAGGTCTGCTCCACCAGTTGCCAGTCCAGCTCGCGGGCGCTCGTGCGGCGGATCGCCCCTCCCGCGTTGTTGACCAGCACCTCCAGGGCGGGGGAGCGGGCGGCCACCTGGCTCAGGAGCTCGCGGCAGCCCTGCTCGGTGGAAAGGTCCGCCTGCAGCAGCACCGCTTCGCCGCCCAGCCCGGTCACGGCGTCGGCGGTGGCCCGCGCCTCGGCGGCCGAGGAGTGGTAGTGCACGTAGATCAGGTTCCCGGGAGCCAGGCGGCGGGCGGTGGCGGCGCCGATGCCCGTGCTGGCGCCCGTGATCAGGATGGTCTTCTTCATGGCAGCATGTTCCCCCGGTTCAGGCGCCGGCCCGGATTGAACAGCTCGATCAGCCGGCCCATCGCGGCGATGCTATCCGAACCGTACATCTTTCGCAAGAGTTCGCCTTTCAGCTTGCCGATGCCGTGCTCGGCGGAAACCGTGCCTCCCCAGGCCACGGCCTGCTGGGCCCAGGCGGCGGCCAGCTCGCGGCCCGCGGCGTATTCCGCCTCCGAGCGGGGCATCAGGTTCACGTGCACGTGGTGGTCCCCGATGTGCCCGGCGATCACGTAGTCCAGGCCCCGCTCCGCCAGGTCGCGCCGGTACATGGCCATGGCTTCGGGGAAGGCGGCGGCGGGGACCGCCAGGTCCGTGCCCAGCTTGGTGATGCCGGGGGCCTGCCGCCGCAGGCGGTCGATGGCCAGGTTGACCGCCTCCGGCAGGGCGTGGCGGAAGCGCTTCAGGGGTTCCAGCCCGCGCGCCTCCTCCCCGCTCCAGGCCAGCCGCGGGTCCCCGCCGCAGGCCTCCAGGAGCGCGGCGGCGTCGGCCAGGGTCCGCTCGGCGGCCGCGGAGGAGTCGGAGTGGAACTCCGCGTAGATCGAGGCCTCCAGCAGCACGGGGTCGGGAATGTCGGCGAAGGCGGGGTTGGCCCGCCGCTCGCTGGCCAACAGGCGCAGGGCGTTGCCGTCGAAGAACTCCAGGGCGGCGGGGGCCAGGCGGTCGCGGGCCTCCGCCGCGAAGCGCAGGGCGCCGGCCAGCTCGGGAAAGAAGCCCTGCAGGGCCCAGAGCCGCGGCGGTTGGGGCGAAAGGCGCAGCTCCAGCTCCGTGATCACCCCCAGGGTTCCTTCGGCCCCGATCACCAGGTCCAGCAGATCCATGTCCGGCTGCACGAACAGCCCGGCCGAGTTCTTCACGGCCGGCGGGCGGAAGCGCGGCAGCTGCCCGGCCAGCAGGCGCCCGGAGTCGGTGACCAGGCGGAACTCCAGGCCGTCGGCCCGCTCCCGCCCGCGGGCCAGCGCCAAGGCCGAGCCGTCGGGGAGGACCAGGCGCAGGGCCTGCACGTGCCGGCGCATGGGGCCGTAGGCCAGAGAGCGGGCACCGGAGGCGTTGGTGCAGGCCATGCCGCCCAGGGTGGCCGTGCTCTCCGTGGGGTCGGGGGGGAAAAACAGGCCGCTGGAGGAGTTCTGCAGCCATTCGTTGAGCCGGACCAGCGGCAGGCCGGGCTGCACCCGCAGGAGCCTGCGGCGGTCCGGGTCCGGGTTCGGGTCCGGGCTGGGGTCCAGGATGCGGTCCATCCGCCCCAGGTTCAGCACGTGCCCGCCCAGGGGGACCGCCCCGCCGACGATCCCCGTCCTGCCCCCCTGGACCGTGACCGGAGTCCCGTCAGCGCCGGTGGCGCGCAGCACTTCGCGCACCTCCTCCTCGCTGGACGGGAAGCTGAGCGAGTCCGCCCGCCCGGCCAGACGCGACTCGTCCCGCAGGTAGTCCGCGTCCTGCGGTCCGAAGGCCCGGATCAAGGGGGAGCGGGAGGGGCTCACCAGAGGCGCAGGGAGGCGCGGAACACCCCGGCCAGGTCCTCCGCGCTGAAGGGGCGGGGGCAGAGGCGGGTGACGCGGTGCTGGGGCAGGGTGCCCTGGACCAGGCCCGCGATGTCCGCCTCCCCGTAGCCCACCGCGGCCAGGCCGTTGGGCATGCCGGTGCGCCGCATCAGCCCGATCAGGGTCGAGGCCAGGATCTCGCCCGCGTCCTGCGGGCCGGCGCCGCGCACCTCCCCGCCCAGCAGGCGGGCCGCCTCCAGGTGGCGGGCCGGGTCCGCGGGAGCGGTGAAGCGGAAGGCGGCGGGGGCGTTGAGCACCACGGCCATGCCGTGGGGCACCAGGGGCCGCTGCGGCGGGTAGCCCGGCGGCAGGTAATCCTTGACCATCCCGGAGACCGGGTAGGACATGCCGTGCGGCAGGTGCAGGCCGGCGTTGCCGAAGCCGATGCCGGCGTAGGTGGCGCAGAGGATCATCACGCTGCGGGCTTCCAGGTCGTCCGGGTCCTCCACCGCGCGCACCAGGTGCCTGCCCGCCAGCTCGATGGCCCTGGCGGCCCACACGTCGCTCACCGGGTTGGCCCCCTGGTAGGCCGGACGCTCCAGGGGGCTGGCCGGCGCCTCGCGGCGGTGGAAGGGCAGGGCGGTGTAGGATTCCAGGGCGTGCACCAGCACGTCGAAGCCGGTACAGGCCGCGACCATGCCGGGGCATGGTGCGGGTGTTCAGCGGGTCCACGATGCCCAGGGCCGGCCGCACGAAGCGATGGGCGATGCCGGTCTTGGCCTGCATCTGCTCGTAGTCGAAGATGATCACCCCGGTGGTCTCGCTGCCGGTGCCGGCGGTGGTGGGGATGCCGACCATGGGGCGCAGGGGCCCGGGCACCGGCCGCCCGCGCCCGATGGGGGCGTTCACGTATTCCAGGAGGTCCGCGGGCCAGGTGGTGTACAGGTTGGCGGCCTTGGCCGTGTCCATGCTGGAGCCGCCCCCCACCCCGACGAAGCCGTCGAAGCTCCCGCCGGAGGCGGCGCGCACGGCCTCCCGCAGCGAGCCGTCGGTGGGCTCCACCCGGGATTCGGCGTACAGGACCGCGTCCAGCCCGTGGCTGCGCAGTGACTCCAGGGTCACGGCCACGGGTTCCGAGGAGGCCAGCTGCGGGTCGGTCACCACCAGAACGCGCCTGGCCCCCATTTCCTTCAGGTCGAAGCCGACCTCCCGCGTGGCGCCCGGCCCGTACTTGAGGGCCGCGGAGCTGACGGCGAGCACGCTCTCCAGGACCACGGCCGCTAACCCTCCAGGTATTTCTTCGTCCGTTTCAGGCTGGCGGCGTGGTCCACGGTCGGCCAGTACTCCAGCCCGACGCAGCCCTGGTATCCCAGGCGGTCCAGCTCCCGCAGCAGAAAGGGGTAGGCCAGCTCGCCGGAGTCCGGCTCGTGGCGGCCCGGCACGCCCGCCGCGTGGAAGTGGCCGATGTGGGCGAGGTTCTCCCGGATGAAAGCCGTCAGGTCCCCGGCCATGATCTGCATGTGGTAGATGTCGTACAGCAGCTTGACCGCCGGGCTGCCGACCTGTTTCAGCACCTCGACGGCCAGGTGAGGGTCGTCGAGGAAGTTGTTCGGGTGGTCGACCCGCGTGTTCCAGGGCTCCAGCAGCAGGCCGGCCCCGTGCTTCTCCAGCACCGGCACGCAGGCCTTCAGGCTCTCCACCATGTTCTCCACCGCACTCTCGGGCCGCAGGCCGGGAACCTTGTTGCCCGAGCCGCTGATGAAGGAGCGCACCCCGAGCTGGCGGCCCGCTTCGATGGTCCCTTCCAGATTGTCCAGGAGCTTGGCGCGGTCGGAGGGGTCGATCAGGGAGGCCACCACCCCCCCTTCGGTGTGGTTGAACACGAAGTCCGTGCAGGTCAGGCCGAGGCGGCGCGTTGCACTCGGCCAGCTCTTCCAGGTTCTTGCGCTCGTCGATCAGGCGCTGGCCGTCGAAGCGCTTGTCCAGGAACCAGAACTCGTAGTGCCGGAAGCCCAGCTTGCGGATCCGCTCCAGGCGCTCGGAGTAGGGCAGGTCAGGGAAAAACGGCTCGATGCAAACGGCGATCTTGGCCATGTTTCCTCCCGGCGGCCATTATAGCAGCACCGAGGCCACCTTGCGGATGCCCTCGGCGATCTCGTCGCACTCCCGGTCCCCCATGCGGGGCGGGATGTCCAGGTGCACGGAGCGGCCCAGCCAGGCGCGGGTGTTCGGGCAGTCGTCCGGCTTGTATTCGGGGGCCGGCGCGCACAGCGGGCAGTTGAACGGGCAGCCCTTCTTCGTGGAGCTCATCATCTTCTCGTGCAGCATCTTCCAGTGGTGGTACATGTGCCAGTCGGGCACGCCCTGGTTGTAGATGCCGCCGACCTCCAGGCCTTCGGCGTGCAGGGCCTTCACGAACTGCTCCACCATCCCGGCCTCGGGCAGGAAGAACACCAGGCACACGGCGGTGTCCCCCTCCGGGTCGGTCAGCTCGCGCAGCTCGATGCCCCGCAGGTCCAGCAGGCGCGAGCGGATGCGCTCCTTGTTGTGCTTCATGCGCCCCACGATGCCGTCCAGCTTGCCGAACTGGGCCAGGGCCACCGCCCCGGTCAGCTCGCTCATGCGGAAGTTCACCCCGAAGAAGATCTCCCCGGCGAACTCCGGCGGGGCGAAGCGGTCCTTGCGCCAGCAGGCGGCCACGTCGTGGTAGGCCTGGGCCCGGGTGTAGGCCAGGTCCTGGCTGGTGGCCACGACCCCGCCCTCCCCGGAGGTGATGGTCTTGTGGAACTGCAGGCTGAAGGCGCCCGCGTCCCCGAAGGAGCCCAGCTTGCGGCCCTGGAAGCTGCCGCCGTTGGCCTGGGCCACGTCCTCCACGACCTTCAGGTTGTGCCGGCGGGCGATCTCCATGATCCGGTCCATCTTCGCCGGCATGCCGCGCATGTGCACCGGGATGACCGCCTTGGTGCGCCGGGTGATCTTGCGCTCCAGGTCCTCCGGGTCCAGGGTGAGGGAGCGGTCGACCTCGGCCACGACCGGGATGGCCCGGGCGGCGACCACCGCCGCGCAGGTGGCGAAGAAGGTGTAGGCCGGCACGATCACCTCGTCGCCGGGCTCCACCCCCACCGCGATCAGGCTGGCGATCAGGGCGGAGGTGCAGGAGTTCACCGCCAGGCAATGCTTCACGCCCAGGTAGCCGGCGTAGCGCTCCTCCAGGGCCTTGACCTTGGAGGGCATTTCCTTGGGCCCGTAGTAGCGGAACAGGTAGCGGCTTTTGAGGACCTCCAGCACCTGTTTCTTCTCTTCCCTGCCGATTTCCATTCCGCCCGGAAACATGGGCCGGTTGCTGGTCTTCTTGGCCTTGGGGCCGCCGTTGACGGCCAGGTCGTTTGTCGAATAGCTCACGGACTGACTCCTCTCAAAAGGTCCATTCTGAATGTATTATTATCGCCTGATACGGCCTGCTGTCAAGATTCCCTGGTATTCGACTTGAAATAAGCTTGACTTTGGCCGCCTTCTCCCTATAATTAGGCTCAGAATGGACCTAATATGACAGAAATGACCTCCCGCGAACGTCTGCTGGCCTCCTGGTCCGGCAGCGGCTACGATCACCCGCCGCTCTGCGCCTGGTGCTTCGGCTTCCGAGCCCCTCCGCACCTGCGCTGGCAAAGGGACGGGCGTGAAGTGGGCCACTGGTACACCTTGCGCCTGGAACACATCCACACCCTCCCGCAGCCCTGGGATCTGGAAGATGATTTCCGCCGGGTACGGGCCTGGCGTTCCATCGGCCTGGACGACCTGGTCGACGTGTCCGTGCCCTGGGGCCGGGACCCGCGGGTGAGCTGGCGGGACGCGGAGCTGCCGCCCGCGGGCGCCGAGACCTATCCGGTCCTGCTGCGGGAGTACGACACCCCCTCCGGGCCGCTGCGGCATGCGGTGCGCCGCACCGGCGAGGATCCCGGCGAGGGCTGGGTCGTCCAGCCCGCCCAGGTGCCGCTGATCGAGGACTTCAACATCCCCCGCGCGGTGGAGCACCTGGTGCGGGAGCCGGGCCAGGTGGCGGCCGTGGCCCACCTGTACCGGGAACCCGGTCCAGATCAGAGGCGGGCCTTCGGGGAGCGGCTGCGGAGCGTGCGGGCCTTCGCCCGCGAGCAGGCGGTGGCGGTCCAGGCCTGGTCCGCCTTCGGCATGGACGCGGTGGTCTGGTTCATGGGGGTGGAAGGGGCCATCTTCCTGGCCCTGGACCAGCCGGATGCCTTCGCCGAGCTGTTCCGGATCGTGACCCGGGCCGATGCCGGCCGCACCGAGCTGGCCGCGGCCGATCCCGGAGTGGACCTGATCGTGGAACGCGGCTGGTATTCCTCCACCGACCTGTGGTCCCCGGCGCTGCTGGACCGGTATCTTTTTCCCCATATCGCCGAGATGTCCGCGATCGCCCACCGCCACGGCAAGAAGTTCGCCTACGTGATGACCACCGGAGTGAGCCGGCTGGGCGAGCGGCTCATCGAGGCCGGCGTGGACGTGCTGTACTTCGTGGACCCGGTGCAGGACGGCCTTCCCGCGGAGCAGGCCCGCAAGCTGTTCGGCGGGCGCATCACCCTGGCCGGAGGGCTGAACTCCACCACCCTGGTGGGCAGCTCCTCCGCGGCAATCCGGGAAAGCGTCAGCCGGGCCATGGACGCATTGGCGCCGACGGGCCGCTTCATCCTGCAGCCGGTCGACGCGCTGCACCCCGACACGCCCTGGGAGGCTTTTCAGGAGGCCGTCGAGTCCTGGAGGCTTTGGAGGCGGGCGGGCTGAGACGATGGGCGAACACGGCGCGAACCGGCAGGCGATGCTCAACCTGATCCGCGAGCGCCAGCCGCTTTCCGGCAGGCAGGCGGCCGAGGGAGGAGGGCTGAGCCGGTCCACGGCCAAGCGCCTGATCGAAGAGCTGCTGGCCGAGGGGGTGGTGGAACGGTTCGCCGCGCCGGGTCAGCCGGGGATCCGGGGCCCCAGGGCCGGCAACCTGCGGCTGCGCGGGGACTACGGCTGGTGCCTGGGCCTGAACGTGGAGCCCGAGCGCATCGAGCTCTGCGCCCTCTCGCTGGCCGGCGAGATCCTGGGCCTGGAGAGCCATCCGCTGCGGGACCGGGGCAGCGAGGGCACCATCCGCCAGCTCGCCGAGATCGCCTCGGGCAGCCGGGACCGTTCCCCCACGCAGGGACGCGGGCGGCTTCTAGGCATCGGCGTGGCCATCGCGGGACTGGTCGACGCCCGCCAGGGGTTCGTGTATGACTGCTTCCCCGTCCCGGGTTGGGAAGAGGTCCCCCTTAAAGAGAGGCTGGAGGAGAAGTTGGGGGCGGAGCCCGGGGCGCCGATCCTGGTGGAGGACCGCGTGCGCTGCATGGCAGTGGCGGAAAAACGCTACGGCGTGGCGCGGGACCTGGACACCTTCCTGTATGTCGACCTGGGCAGCGGGGTAGGTTCCTGCTTTTTCCTCGACAACCGCATCTATAGGGGCAAGAACGGCATTGCCGGAGAGTTCGGCCACGTCCCGGTGAAGGAAAACGGGCCGCAATGCAACTGCGGAAACAAGGGCTGCCTGGAGGTCATGGTCTCCACCGGGTCCCTGAAGGCCGCCGTGAAAAGCTCCCTGGAATCGAAGGTGTACACGCAGCTGAAGGGCAGCCCCGCTCAGGAGATCAGCCTGCCAGACATCGCCCGCGCCGCCGGGGAAGGGGACAAGCTGGCCAGCCTGCTGCTCTTCGAAACCTCCGAGCTGATCGGCATCGGCCTGGCCAACCTGGTGAGCGTGTTCGACCCAGGCGCCGTCATCCTGGCCGGCGAAGTGGTGCGGGGTCTGGGGCCCTTGCTGGTCGAGGGCGTCGTTCGCGCCGTGCGCCTGCGCGGCATCCACCCCATCACGCAGCGCACCCGCTTCCTGAGCGGTTCCCTCATTCCCCATCTGGGCGCCTGGGGCGCCGCCACCATGCCGCTGGAGCACTGGTTCGGCAGCGGCATTCTCAACGTTTAGGAGGCAATGATGTCAGAGCTTCTCCTGGGTTACGATGTGGGCAGCTCCTCGATCAAGGCGGCCGCGCTGGACGCCGGGAGCGGGGCCTGCCTGGCCACCGCCATGTCCCCCGAGCGGGAGTTGTCCATTGCCGCCCCCCAGCCGGGGTGGGCCGAGCAGGACCCGGCGGTCTGGTGGGAGCACGTGGTCCGGGTCACGCGCCTGCTGGGCCGGCAGGTGTCCCTGTCCGCGGTCCGGGCGGTCGGAATTTCCTACCAGATGCACGGTCTGGTCTGCCTGGACAAGGGCGGCCGGGTGCTGCGCCCGGCCATCATCTGGTGCGACAGCCGGGCGGTGGGCATCGGGGAGCGGGCCTTCCGGGAGCTGGGGCCGGAGCGCTGCCTGGCCCGCCTGCTGAACTCGCCGGGCAACTTCACCGCCACCAGGCTGGCCTGGGTCCGGGAGAACGAACCGGCGCTGTTCGCCCGCATCCACCGGGTGCTGCTGCCGGGGGACTACGTGGCCTGGCGGATGACCGGGGAAGCCCGCACCACCACCTCCGGCCTGTCCGAAGCCATCCTTTGGGACTTCCTGGAGGGAGGGCCGGCCTCCTTCGTGCTGGAGCACCTGGGCATCCCGGCGGCCATGCTTCCCCCCGCGGTGCCGACTTTCTCGCCGCAGGGGATCTTGAGCGCGGCAGCGGCGGCCGAGCTGGGCCTGCCTGCCGGGGCGCCGGTCACCTACCGGGCCGGCGACCAGCCGAACAACGCCCTGTCCCTGAACGTCCTGGAGCCCGGCGAGTTCGCCGCCACGGCCGGCACCTCCGGCGTGGTCTACGGGGTCGGCGACCGGGCCGCCTTCGATCCGGCCTCGCGCGTGAACACCTTCGTGCACGTGAACCACTCCCCGGACAAGCCCCGCTACGGCACCCTGCTGTGCGTCAGCGGCACGGGCATCCTCAACAGCTGGCTGCGGCACAACGCCATGGCGGGCGGGCGGGAGAGCCTGTCCTACGACGAGATGAACGCGCTGGCCGCCGAGGCCCCGCCCGGCAGCGACGGCCTGGTCGTCCTGCCCTTCGGCAATGGCGCGGAGCGCACGCTGGAGAACAGGGACCCCGGCGCCTCGATCCACGGCTTGAGCTTCACCCGGCACGGCAGGGCCCATCTCCTGCGCGCGGCCCAGGAAGGCATTGTCTTCGCGCTGCGCCACGGCCTGCAGATCATGGCCGGCATGGGACTGGCCCCGTCGCGGGTGCGGGCCGGCCACGCCAACATGTTCCTGAGCCCGCTGTTCGCGGAAGCCTTCGCCACCTCCTGCGGGACGGCCGTGGAGCTGTACCATACCGACGGAGCCCAGGGAGCGGCGCGGGGGGCCGGCATCGGGGCCGGACTGCACACCCCGCAATCCGCCTTCGCCGGCCTGGAAAGGGTGCGGATCGTGGAGCCCGCTGCCCGGCTCAAGGAACCTTACCAGGAAGCCTATGCCCGGTGGCAGGCCGCCTTGAGCGGGGTGCTGGCCGGCAGCCGATGAGCGGATCAGGCTCTCCGCCGGCCCCGCCCGGGCTGACGGTGCTGTACGCCGACGCCGAGCTGATCGCGGTGGACAAGCCCGCCGGTCTGCATACCGCGCCCCAGGGGCGGGCGGGGGAGGACACCCTCCTGGGCCGGCTGCTGGCGGCCTTTCCGGAAATCGCGGCGCTCCCGGGCCGCAAGCCCGGCGAGCCGGGCCTGCTGCATCGGCTGGACCGCGAGACGTCCGGGATCGTGCTGGTGGCCCGCACGCCGGAGGCTTTCCTGCGCTTGACCCGCGATTTCGCCGCCGGCCGCGTGGCCAAGGAGTACCTGGCCCTCTGCGCGCCGGCCTCCCAGCTCCAGCCCGGGCAAAGCTTTGCGGTGGACAGCCGCTTCGCGCCGTTCGGGCCGGGGCGGCGGAAGGTCCGGGTGGTGCCGGCCGGCGACGGGCCGGCGCGCGGGCGGGCCAGGCGCAGGGCTTCCCCTGACAGCTACCGCACCGAGGCGGTGGTGGAGCAGGCCCGCCCAGGCCTGGCCCTGGTCCGGGCCCGGATCCTGCGGGGTTTCCGGCACCAGGTGCGGGCGCACCTGGGCTACCTGGGGCTGCCGATCGTCGGGGACGAGCTCTACGGCTCCGGCCTGCCGCCCGGGGTCGACCCGCGGCTGTACCTGCACGCCTGCTCCGTTCGACCTGCTCCATCCGGCCAGCGGCACGGCGATGCGGATCGACTCGCCGCTTCCCGCCGCCTTCGCTCTGTGCTATGGTTTCGACCAAGGAAGGCAATGATGGAACGAAAGCTGCAGCCGATCCGGCTGTCCGTGCCGGAAGCGGAGGTTCAGGAGCACCTGCGCCGGTACGAGCGCCTGGCCCTGGAGGCGGGGGCCACCCGCGCCGCCGGCATCCCGGCGGCCGGCATCCCCGTGGACGAGAGGGTCAGCCTGAAGTGCGCGGTCCCCAAGTGCTTCGGCTACGGGACCTGCGCCAATTGCCCGCCGCACAGCCCCACGGCGGAACAGACCCGGCGGGTCGCGGCGCTGTACCGGGCGGCCGTGGTCTTCGGCCTGCAGATCCCCGCCGGGGTGGTGGTGCGGGACCGGGCCACGATCCAGCCCCGGGTGGAGGCGTACAAGAAGGTCTTCCAGATCGCCAGCGCGGTGGAAAGCGCCGCCTTCTACGATGGGCACTACCTGGCGGTGGGCTACGCGGCGGGAAGCTGCAAGAGCACCTTCTGCCACGACAAGCCCTGCGCCGTGCTGGGGGGTGAGAAATGCCGCCTCTCGCTGCGCTCCCGGCCCTCGATGGAGGCGGTGGGCATCGACTGCTACCGCATTGCCGTGGAGTTGGGCTGGGAGATCTACCCCATCGGCAGCGACGCCACCGCGGGCTGCGTCCCGCGCGGCCTGCTGATGGGACTGGTGCTGGTGGCCTGAAGGGCTGTTGCCGCCGGTAAACCGGGTTTCACCCGCTGATGCGTCGCGAGCGGGCGATCAGCACCCCCAACATCACGGCCAGCGGCAGCAGAGCCAGGATCAGGGACACGAACCCCGCGGGGGCGGGCCCCACCACCCGGACCTGGCGTCCGCCGCCCGGGAGCACGGCCCCGCTCTTGTCCAGGGTGGACAGACGCAGGACGGGCTGCCCGCGGGCGATGGGTACGTGGAAGGCCAGCAGGCTGGGATCCCGGTCCTTGTGCTCCCCCTGCGGGTCGTAGGGCACGATGCGGTAGCCCAGCGAGGCCCCTTTGACCTGCTCCACGAAGAACGGCTCCTCGCGGATGATCCGCTCCTCCCCGCCGGGCCCGGCCAGGCGGATCGCCGCCTGGGGGACCTGCTGGATGCGCACCCATTTCATGACGTTGGGATTGCCGCTGGCGTCGTTGCGCTGCATCTTTTCGTAGTAAAGGTCGTTGTACTCCTGCTGGAAGAACGGGCGAACGTACAGGTCCGCCGAGCCGTCCACGTACAGGACCGAGGAAGGCGTGGTGGATTCCACCGGGCGGGTCCACTTGTCCCCCGGGATGACCTCCAGGCCGATGCCCTCGGCTCTGCGCTTGCGGAAGCTCACCACCTTGCGCTCGGAGCCTTCCAGCACGGAGCCGTCCTCGGCGAAGAAGCGGATGGCGTACTCGCCCACCGGCAGGTTGAGCACGAAGGCCTCCTCCACCGGGCGGGGCGGCACGATGTAGTCCCGGGGGAACTCCGGCTCCTTGGGGGAGCTCAGGTTCTGCAGCACCTCCACCAGCCTGGTCACGTCCTGCCCCTGGTCGCGCATCCGGGTGATGCGAATGGTCAATTCATTGAGCATGGCGTCGTAGGCCGCCCGCGCCTGCTGGTACTCCTGCACGCGGCCGTAGTAGTCCTCCATGAGCTGCTGGTATTCCTGCCAGGCCTGGTCGGCCTCCTGCCCGGTGGCCACCTTCCAGTTCAGCTCGTACTCCCCGCGGGTGTTGTAGTAGGTGTAGCGCACCGGGGGGATGAGCCGCGGCTCCTTGAGCCCGGGTCCGGTGAGCTGCAGGGTGCCGGTGAAGGGGACGTTCAGCACGGAGGTGTCCGTCTTCCAATCCTGGGTGATGGGCCAGTAGTAGACGAAGGCGTTGCGGACGGTCAGGAAGTTGTCCACCTCGGCCACCAGGTACAGGCTGTCGGCCCCCGCCCGGGCGAAGGTGGCGGCGTAGTCCTTGCCGTTGAAGGCCAGGATCGAGTAGATCAGCTGCTCACGGCGCACGGGCGTCTGGGCCCAGGCCAGGGCTCCAACCAGAAGGAATGCGGCCAGGATGCTGCGGCGGGCGCTCACGGGCGGACTCCTCTTGCTCTCAGGATGAAGTGGCTGGCGGCCAGCACGGCCGCGCCCAGGACCAGCTGCAGGACCAGGTTCAGCGCGTACAGCGGCCAGCCGGACACTTCCGCGGCGCGCAGGGCCTGGTCCCAGTAGTACAGCGGAGAGAACCAGCGCACGATCCAGGCTAGCACGGTGGACAGGCCGGCCACGTAGCCGCTGGCGATGGTGAAGGAACCCAGGAAGACCAGCAGGAAGAACACCAGCAGGGCCAGGAACACGGCCAGCGCCGAGGCGGAGTTGTCGGTGAGGGTGGAGGAGAAGATCCCCCAGGCGTAGATGGCCACGGAGGCGAAAGGCAGCAGGGCCAGGCAATAGAAGAAAGTGGGTCCCAGCACCAGGTTGTGCAGCGCCGCGGTCACGGCCAGGAAGCCGGTGAGCGCCGCCAGATACAGCAGGGTGGCCAGCAGGTCCTTGATCAGGAAGGCCAGGAAGTAGGAGGTCCCGTCGGCGGGCCCATAGGACAGCAGCTCCACCGCGCCGACCTTGCGCTCCAGCCCGAAGCGATAGACGCTGGAAGCCGCCAGGAACAGCAGCACGGGCAGGAAGGCCACGTAGAGCACCAGCTGGAACGGCCCCTCGGCGAAAAGCTTCTGCACGACCGTGCCGCCGAAGGCCCCCTGCAGGGAGCGCCCGAGCAGGTCGAAGAGCGGGTACAGGCGGAAATCGAAGCCGCTGGAGTCCACCGAACGGGCGAAGCCGGACACCAGCAGGTAGCCCAGCAGCAGGCCCAGCGCGGCGGCCACGTAGAAGCCGGGGCTGAGCAGCAGCTCCTGGATCCTGCGCCGGGCGATGACCCGGGTGGCATGCAGGCGATGGCTCATGAGCGACCTCCGCCGGCACCGATGCCGGCGAACAGCCCGATGTTCTCCTGGGTGATGGTCACGAAGGCCTCCTCCAGCGAAAGGGACTTCTCCTGGATGGCCAGGGGCACCAGGCCGCGGCCGATCAGGAAGGCGGAGAGCTCCTTGCGGTAATCGCCGCTCTTGGGGACCTTGACTTTCAGGGTGTTGCCGGCCGCGTCGGCCTGCAGGACGAAGGCCAGGGAGCGCACGGCGGCGGGCAAGTCCTCCGGCACGCCTTCCAGGTCCACGTGGATTTCCCGGTCCTTGGACAGGCCGCCCAGCAGGCTGCCCATCTGGTCCTCGGCCAGCAGCCGCCCGCGGTAGATGATGGCCACCCGATGGCAGATCTTCTCCACTTCCGAAAGGATGTGCGAGGAGATGAAGATCGTGCGCCCCTCGCGGTTTTCCTCCAGGATCAGGTCGCGGGTCTGCTTGACCCCGAAGGGATCCAGGCCGGAGATGGGTTCGTCCAGGAACAGGATGTCCGGGTCGGGCAGGAGGGCCCGGATGATGGACAGCTTCTGCATCATGCCGTGGGAGAACTCGGCCATGCGCTTGCGGCGCACGCCGCTCAAGCCCACCTTCTCCAGCAGGTGGGCGATGCGCCGGCCGGCCTCCGGCACGCGGAACAGCTCGGCGAACAGGCCCAGGTATTCCTCGGCGGTCATCCAGCCCCACATGCCCAGGGGCTGCTTTTCGGGCACCACCCCGATGCGTTTGCGCAAGTCCAGGCGCCCGGAATGGTACTCCTCGCCGAAAAGGCGGATGGAGCCGGAGGTCGGCCGCAGGATGCCCAGCAGCATCATGATCGTGGAGGTCTTGCCCGCCCCATTGGGGCCCAGGAAGCCGTAGATCTGCCCGGCGGGGATGCTCAGGTTCACCCCGTCCACCGCCGTGAATTTCCCGTAGCGCTTGGTCAGCCCGGTGGTCTGGATCATTCGGCGGCCCCCTTCACGTTCCAGGAGGTGAAGACTTCCACCCGCAGCTTGCCCTGCTCTTGGTAGGGGCGCAGGTAGGCCTCCACCTCCTCGGGCTTCAGGTTCCAGGCCTTTTCCATGATGGCCTCCAGTTCCTGCTTGCCGATGGCCAGCGGCTGCGGCAGCACCACCAGGTAGTCCACGACCCGGTAGGGAGCCTTGCTGGGCCGGATTTCGGCCCCCGGGATCAGCGCGCTGTAGCGGAAGACGGTTTCCGGGTAAGGGTCGAACTTCCACTCCAGGCGGCCCCGGAACAGCTCCTCCCCGCGCGTGGAACCCTCCTCGGTCTCCTCCTGCACGGGCAGGCCATTCTTGAGCTGCACGGTCATCCGGGCCCCGATCCACAGATCCAGGCAGGGATGGTTCAACACCGCCGGGCCCGCGTTGCTCACCGGGCGGATCTCCACCTGCACGCCGCCGCCGGCCAGGTCCTCGAACATGATGAAGCCCTTCAACTCGGGCAGCTCCAGGCCCACCAGCTCGATGGGCTCCTCCAGGCGGTTGGCCCCGCGCTTCAGGGTGAGCTCGCGGCTCACCGGCTGGTAGTAGGGGGCCTCGATCTGCAGTGCGACCCGCCCCGGCTTCAGCCGGGTGAAACGCTGCGGCTCGGGTCCCTGGTCGGACTGGAAGTGGCTGCGGATCAGGCGCCCCTCCAGGCGGAAGGAGGCGTCGTATACCCAGGCCTTGCTG
This sequence comes from uncultured Spirochaetota bacterium, assembly GCA_963745745.1. Classification (GTDB taxonomy): domain Bacteria; phylum Spirochaetota; class Spirochaetia; order SZUA-6; family DRHE01; genus MIBK01. Next base: position 62,606 of record CAVUYS010000078.1, read on the forward strand.
ACCGAGTCCCGCACCACGAACTCCAGGGTGGTGTCCACGGGGTTCATGGCCAGGTATACGACCACGGCCACAATGGCCAGAACGATCACAATGGCCAGCGGAACCAGCGCCTTCTTCCACTTCATGCCCGCCATAATCGCCGATCCGGCAGGGTTGTGCAAGGGCCGGTTGACTCTCCAAAGGGCGAAGCGCTACACCTGAGAGCACCTTTGCAGGGGGGAGGCGGTCATGGCCGGCGTAACCGACAGGATCCAGGACCTGGAGCGGCGGCGCGCCCAGGTGGCGGGCATGGGCGGGCAGGAGGCGGTGGCCAAGCAGCACGAAAAGGGCAAGCTCAGCGCCCGGGAGCGCGTGGCCGCCTTTTTCGATCCCGGCAGCTTCCGCGAGCTGGACGCCCTGGTGGAGCACCGGGCCACGCGCTTCGGCATGGAGTCCCAGGTGATCCCGGCCGACGGGGTGGTCACCGGCCACGGGCGGGTGGACGGGCGCACCGTGTTCGCCTTCTTCCAGGACTTCAGCTCCCGGGGAGGCTCCCTGGGGGAGATGCACGCCGGCAAGATCTGCAAGGTGCAGGACCTGGCCCTGAAGGCCGGCTGCCCGCTGGTGGGCTTCAACGACTCCGGCGGCGCGCGCATCCAGGAAGGCATCGACGCGCTGAAGGGCTACGGCGACATCTTCTTCCGCAACGCCCGGGCCTCCGGGGTGATCCCCCAGCTCTCGGTGATCCTGGGCCCCTGCGCGGGCGGGGCGGTGTACTCCCCGGCCATGACCGACTGGGTGTTCATGGTGCGCGGCACCAGCTTCATGTACATCACCGGGCCTGATGTGATCCGGGCGGTGACCGGCGAGCAGACCAGCCACGAGGAGCTGGGCGGAGCGCTGGCCCACAACCGGCGGGCGGGCAATGCCCACTTCCTCTGCGCCGACGAGGCGGAAGCCTTCGCCCAGGCCCGCCGCCTGCTGGCCCTGCTGCCCCCCAACAACCAGGAGGACCCGCCGCGGGCCGCCGCCTCCGATCCGCCGGACCGCCCCTGCCCCGAGCTGGACGCGCTGATCCCGGACCAGGCCCGCCTGGGCTACGACATGCGGGCCCTGATCGGCTCGGTGATGGACCGGGACAGCCTGCTGGAGGCCCAGGCCCTGTACGCCGAGAACCTGCTGACCTGCTTCGCCCGGTTGAACGGCCGGACCGTGGGGGTGATCGCCAACCAGCCGCAGGTGCTGGCCGGCTGCCTGGACATCAACGCCTCGGACAAGGCCAGCCGCTTCATCCGCTTCTGCGACGCCTTCAACATCCCGCTGGTGACCTTCGCCGACGTTCCCGGCTACCTGCCGGGGACCGACCAGGAGTGGGGCGGGGTGATCCGGCACGGGGCCAAGCTGCTGTGGAGCTACGCGGAGGCCACCGTGCCCAAGCTGACCGTGATCGTGCGCAAGGCCTACGGGGGGGCCTACATCGCCATGTGCTCGCGGCACCTGGGGGCCGACCAGGTGTTCGCCTGGCCCACGGCGGAGATCGCGGTGATGGGCGCGGAGGGGGCGGTGAACGTCCTGTACCGCAACGAAGCCCCCGAGGAGCGCCGGAAGAAGGCCCAGGCCTACGAGCAGGAGCTGTACAACCCCTGGATCGCCGCCCAGCGGGGCTACGTGGACGAGGTGATCCGGCCGGCGGAGACCCGGGAGCGGCTGGCCGCGGCCCTGGAGGCGCTGGCGGGAAAGAGCGAGAGCCTGCCGCCCAGGAAGCACGGGAACATCCCGCTGTAGGAGCTGGCATGGCAGGGACTATCGAAGCCAAAAGGGCGGCGGCGGTGGCCGCCGTATTCAGCTACCTGGCCCAGGGCGCCCTCCAGCCGGGGGCCCAACAACAGCAGGCAGCGGTGCGGCCGCCGGGGGTGAGCCCCTGGGCCCTGTACGGCCGGCAGGCCCTCATGAGCCAGGCGATCCGCCTGCAGGCGAGGAGGAGAGGATGAAGAGCCACAGCCACGGCGCGGTGAAGATGACCGCCATGCGTTACGATGCCGGCCGGCCCAGGGCGGCCAACCCGGTGAAGGTGCAGGACCTGTCCCTGCGCGACGGCCACCAGTCGCTGTTCGCCACGCGCGGGCGCACCGAGGACCTGCTGGCCGTGGCCGCGGCCATGGACCAGGTGGGTTTCCACTCCATGGAGGTCTGGGGCGGGGCGACTTTCGACACCAGCCACCGCTTCCTGAATGAAGATCCCTGGGAGCGCCTGCGCCTCCTGCGCGCCCGCATCACGGGCACCCCCCTGTCCATGCTGCTGCGGGGGCAGAACCTGGTGGGCTACCGCAACTACGCCGACGACGTGGCCGAGGCTTTCGTCCAGCGGGCCTGCGACCACGGCATGGACATCTTCCGGGTCTTCGACGCCTTGAACGACTTCCGCAACTTCTTGACCGTGGTGAAGGTGATCCGCAAGAACAAGAAGCACTTCCAGGGCACGATCTGCTACTCCCTGACCGAGCCGCGCATGGGCGGGGAGGTGTACAACCTGGAATACTACCTGGCCAAGGCCCGCGAGCTGGAGGCCATGGGCGCGGACTCCATCTGCATCAAGGACATGGCCGGCATCGTGGCCCCGTACGACGCCTACGAGCTGGTGGCCGCCCTGAAAGAGGCGGTGAAGCCGCCCATCCACCTGCACACCCACTTCACCTCCGGCATGGGCGACCTGGCCCTGCTGAAGGCGGTGGAGGCGGGGGTGGACGTCATCGACACCTGCCTGGCCCCCTACGCCTACCGCAGCTCCCACCCGGCCGTGGAGCCGCTGGTGGCCAGCCTCCTGGGCACCAACCGGGACACGGGGCTGGACGTGAAGAAGCTGGCCGAGATCGGCCGCGAGATGGAGAAGCACATCCCCAAGTACGTGCACCTGGCCGACGCCACCCGCTTCGCCATCATCGACATCGACGTGCTCCTGCACCAGACCCCGGGGGGGATGCTCTCCAACCTGGTCAACTCGCTGCGGGAGATGAAGGAGCTGGACAAGCTGGAGAAGGTGTTCCAGGCGCTGCCCGAAGTGCGCCGGGAGCTGGGCCAGCTGCCGCTGGTCACCCCGACCAGCCAGATCGTGGGCATCCAGACCGTGAACAACGTGCTGTTCGACAAGCCGGGCCAGCGCTACACCCGCATCACCGAGCAGGTCAAGGACCTGTGCTACGGCCTGTACGGGGCCACCCCGCGGCCCATCGACCCGCAGGTGCAGGCCCGGGCCCTGGCCGACTACCCGCGCGGGCAGAAGCCCATCACCGTGCGCCCGGGGGAGATCCTGGAGCCGGAGCTGGAGACCGCCCGCAAGCACGCCGGGGAGCTGGCCCGCGACCTGGACGAGCTGCTGATCTACGCCCTGTTCCCGGTCACGGGCAAACGCTTCCTGATGTGGAAGCACGGGCTGGAAAAGCCGCCCGTGGAGGTGGCCGCCCGGACCCTGGAGGACGTGCAGCGCGAGCGGGACTTGGTGACCCGGACCCTGCAGCAGGCGCGGGCCGCAGGAGCGCCGCCGGCGCCGCAGGCCGCGCTTCCCGCCGCTGCCACGCCGAAGGCGGGGGCCGCCGCCCCCCGCGCAGGCCTGCAGTCCTTCGACGTGTACGTGAATGGAGAGTACTTCCGCGTGGAGGTGGGCGCCGAGGGGAGGCCGGTCATCGCCGCTGGACCAGGGCCGGCGGCCCCCGTACCGCTGCCGGGTTCCGCGCCGGCAACTCCCGTGCCGCGCGCGACTGGCGCAGCCCCGCAGGCGACGCCGCCGCCGGCAGCGCCCCAAGCCGGCCCGACGCAAGCCGGCCCGGCGCAGGCGGGCACCCTGGTCACCGCGCCGCTGCCCGGCATGGTGGTGGGTTACAAGAAGCGGGCCGGGGAGACGGTGCGCACCGGGGAGACGGTGGTCGTGCTGGAGGCCATGAAGATGCACAACAACATCGAAGCCCCCTGCGACGGGACCCTGGCGGAGCTGCACTGCCGGGAAGGGGACTCGGTCCCCAAGGGCCAGCCCCTGTTCCGCATCGTGTAGCCCCCGCAGCCCCCTGTGGCCCGGCCGGTCATTCTTGTTGACAGGTCGGGGAGCCGCCGGTATTCTGGGTTCTCATGAAATTCCGCATGGGCGTGGACATCGGTGGCACGTTCACCGACGGGGTGGTCATCGATCCGGCCGGCTCGATCCACCCCTTCAAGGAGCTGTCCACCCCCCGGGACCCCTCCCTCGGGCTGTACAACGTGATCCGCAAGGCGGCCGCCCATTTCGGGCGCAGCCTGGAAGAGTTCCTGGGCGAGCTGGACTTCTTCGCCCACGGCACCACCGTAGCCACCAACACCCTGCTCACCGGCACCGGCGCCCGGACCGGCCTGATCCTCACCTCCGGTTTCCGCGACACCCTGGAGATGCGCCGGGCCCACAAGGAGAACATCTGGGACCTGTACCTGCCCGTCCCCGAGCCGCTGGTGCCCCGCTTCCTGCGCCGGGGGGTGGCCGGGCGCATCGACTACCAGGGCACGGAGCTGCAGCCGCTGGACGAGGGGGAGGTGATGGAGGCCTGCCGCCTGTTCCGTAAGGAAGAGGTCACGGCCGTGGCCGTGTGCACGCTGTTCTCCTTCCTGAACGCTGGCCACGAGCGGGCCATCCGCCGGATCGTCGAGCGGGAGCTGCCCGGGGTGTTCGTGTCCATCTCCTCGGAGGTGCTGCCCCAGATCCGCGAGTACGAACGCATGTCCACCACCGTGGCCAACGCCTACGTGGGGCCCAAGCTGACCGTGTACCTTTCCAACCTGGAACGCCAGCTGAAGGCCGACGGCTTGAAGCGGGCCTTCTACATCACGGCTTCTAATGGAGGGGTGATGACCGCCGAGACGGCCATCCGGCACGCCTCGGCCACCCTGCTGTCCGGGCCGGCCGCCGGCGCCATCGGGGCGGTGTTCTTCGCCGGCCTGCTGGCGCAGAAGAACCTGATCCTGATGGACATGGGCGGCACCTCCTTCGACGTGACCCTGGTGAGCCAGGGCCGGGTGACCCTGAGCACCGAGGGGGAGATCGCCGGCTACCGCCTGGCCAAGCCCATGATCGACATCCACACCATCGGGGCCGGCGGCGGCTCCATCGCCTGGATCGACGGGGGCGGCATGCTGAAGGTGGGGCCGGCCTCGGCCGGCTCGGACCCCGGCCCGGTGTGCTACGGGCTGGGCGGGGAAAAGCCTACGGTCACGGACGCCAACCTGCTGCTGGGCTACCTGAACAAGGACTACTTCCTGGGCGGGGAGATGCGGGTGAGCGAGGAGAAGGCCCGCGAGGCCATGAAGAGGCATATCGCCGGGCCGCTGGGCCTGGACGAGGTGGCGGCGGCGGCCGGCGTGTTCCGCATCATCAACCAGAGCATGGCCGACGCCACCAAGGTGGTCTCGGTCCAGCGCGGGTACGACCCGCGCGAGTACGCCCTGGTCAGCGCGGGCGGGGCCTGCTCCGTGCACGCCTGCCGCATCGCCGAGGAGGTGGGCTGCCGCGCGGTGATCGTGCCCAGGGCCGCCTCGGTGTTCTGCGCGCTGGGCATGCTGGAGTCGGACATCCGCCTGGACCACGTGCGTTCCTTCAGCGCCGTGATCCCCGGCCTGGACCTGGCGACCTTCAACCAGACCATCCGCCAGGTGGAGGAGCGGGCCCTGGCCGAACTGCTGCAGGAAGGAGTGGAGCGCGAGCGGGCCACGCTCCTGCGCTATCTGGACGTGCGCTACGCGGGCCAGCACCACGAGGTGACCATCCCCATCCCCCACGGAGAGCCGATCGCGGAAGGCCATCTGGGGGGCATCGCCGAGAGCTTCCACCAGGCCCATGAGCAGCTGTACACCTACGCCACGCCGGACAGCCCCCTGGAGGTGATGAATCTGAGGGTGACCGCGGTGGGGGCGGTGGACAAGACCGGCCTCGGACGCAAGCCCGCCGGCGGGCCGGATGCCCAGGGGGCGCGCAAGGGGGAACGCCGGGCCTGGTTCGAGGAGAGCGGGGGGTTCGTGCAGGTGCCGGTGTACGACCGGGACCGCCTGTCCCCGGGCCACCGCCTGGGGGGCCCGGCCATCGTGGAGGAGCGCATCACCACCGTGGTGGTGCATCCGGGCTGGTCGCTCGCCGTGGACGAGTTCGAAAACCTCGTAATGGAGAGGGACCGGTGAAACGCAAGGAGTTCGAGGGGGCCCGCGACCCCATCACCCTGTCGGTGATCTACAACCGCCTGCTGACCATCAACGCGGAGATGGGCATCACCATGATCAACACCTCCATCTCGCCGATCTTCGCCGAGGTGCACGACTTCTCCTGCGCCATCTGCGACTGGGACAACCGCATCGTGGCCCAGATCGACGGGGTGCCATCGCACACCGCCTCGGCCATGGAGGCGGTCAAGGCGGTGGCCCGCGAGTTCCGGGACGACATCCACCCGGGGGACGTGTTCGTGCTGAACGACCCCTACCTGGGCGGCACGCACCTGCCGGACGTGACCATCATGAAGCCGATCTTCTACGAGGGCCAGCTGCAGTTCATCGGCATCAACCGGGCCCACCACGGGGACGTGGGCGGCCTGGAGCCCGGCTCCTACGCACCGGGGGCGCGGGAGCTGTTCCACGAGGGCATCCGCATCCCGCCCCTGCGCATCTACCGCGACGAGCGGCCGATCATGGACGTGATCAACATGATCCGCATCAACACCCGCCTGCCCGACGCCCTGTGGGTGGACATGAAGGCCCAGGTGGCCTCCTGCCGGGTGGCCGAGAAGCGCATCCTGGAGCTGATGGCCAAGTACGGGGTGGAGCGGACCCGGCAGACCATCGAGGACATCCACCGCTACGCCGAACGGCGCATGCGCCTGGAGATCGGCCGAGTTGCCGGACGGGGTGTACGAAGGGGAGACTTGCCTGGACTCCGATGGCTTCACGGACACTCCGATCCGGATCCGGGTGGCCATCACGATCAAGGGCGAGGAGGCCTGGGTGGACTTCGCCGGTACGGACCCCCAGGTGACCGGCTTCGTCAACTCGCCCCTGGCCAACACGGCCACCTGCGTGTACGTGGCCTTCCTCACCACCGTGACCACCCCGGACATCCCCCACAACGAGGGGGTGTACCGGCCCATCCACATCAGCGCCCCGGAGGGCAGCGTGGTCAACCCGCGCTTCCCGGCCCCGGTGGCCTCCTGCACCCTGGACACGGCCTGCGCCATCCTGGAGGCCTGCTGGCAGGCCCTGGCCAAGGTGCTCCCGGAGCGCGTGCCGGCCGGCTGGAACCGCTGGAACGGCCCGACCATCACCGGCGTCGACCCGCGCAAGGGCAGCTTCTACGTGATGTTCGGCTTCAACGGCTTCGGCGGGGCCGGGGGAATGCCAGGCATGGATGGAAGGCACTACATCGGCGACGGCATCGACCTGGGGGGCCTGATCGCCCCGAACATCGAGACCAACGAGAGCGACTACCCGCACGTCACGGAGTTCAACGAGTTCACCACCGACTCCTGCGGCGCGGGCAAGTTCCGGGGCGGCTGCGGCGCGAAGTACCGCATCCGGCTGTACGACCGCTCCCCCAACCTGGTCATGTTCGGGGACGGCAAGGTGCACCCGCCCTACGGCCTGTTCGGCGGGAAGCCCGGCTCCTGCAACCTGGCCTTCATCAACCAGGGCCGGGCCGGGGAGCGCGAGCTGAAGGCCAAGGAGGCCGTGCAGCTGCAGGAAGGGGACACCTATACCAGCTATCCCTCCGGCGGCGGCGGCTGGGGGGACCCCCTGGAGCGGGACCCCGAGGCGGTGCGCCGGGATGCGAGGGGCGAGATCATCTCCCTGGACAGCGCCCTGCAGGTGTACGGGGTGGTGCTGGAAGGCGAGGAGCTGGCGGTGAACGAGCAGCGGACGGCGGCCCTGAGGAAGAGCCGCCGCGGAGGTTGACATGAAGAAGATCCGAAAAGTGGCGGTGCTGGGGGCCGGCAGCGGCGGGCTGATGTGCGCCGCCGACATGGGGTCCCAGGGTTACGAGGTGGCCTTGTTCTCCCGGGAGGAGGACAAGCTCACCGAGGTGCGGGCCAAGGGCGGCATCGACGTGCTGGACATCCAGTCCCGGCCGACGGGTATCTTCGGCAAGGTGGCATTGGCCACCTCCGACATCGGCGCGGCGCTGGAAGGGGCCCAGCTGGTGCTGAATCCCGTGCCGTACTTCGTGTGCGAGGAGTACGCCCGCCTCGCCGCCCCTCACCTGGAGGAGGGGACGGTGGTCCTGTACCTGGGCAAGGGCGGGGCCTCGCTCACCTGGGCCAAGGTGCTGCGCGACCTGGGCATCCGGCGCAAGGTGTACCTGGCGGACTGCAACACCCTGCCCTACGGGGCCTCCAAGAAGGGCGGCGCCCAGGTGCGGCTGGAGAACCGCACCCAGAACCTGATCGTGGCCACCTTCCCGGGCCGGGACATCGACGCGGTGGCCGAGGTGGCGGAGAGCGTTTTCCCGAAGAAGCACGGGTACACCATCCGCCGCGGGCAGAACGCCATCGATTCGCTGCTGGTGGACTACAACGCCATCACCCACACCCCGCCCATGATCTGCAACGCGGCCCGCATCGAGAGCGGCGACCGCAGCTTCTGCCTGTTCGGCAAGAAGGAGAACACCCCGGCGGTGGTGCGCCTGATCGAGCGCATCGACCGGGAGCGGATGGCCATCGGGACCAAGCTGGGGCTGAAGCAGTACCCGCTGGAGGAGGAGATCCTGATGGTGAAGTGGAACCCCCACGGCGAGGATCGGGTGCTGCCGCTGTACGAGGCCATCCACACCCCGTTCCTGGAGGTGTGCGAGGGCCCGTTCAAGCTGGACACCCGCCACCTGACCGAGGACATCCCCTACGGCCTGGTGACCTTCTCCTCGCTGGGAAGGCTGCTGGAGGTGCCCACGCCCGTCACCGACGCGGTCATCACCCTGGCCGAGGGCCTGCTGGACCGCGACTTCCGCTCCATCGGCCGCACCGTGCAGTCCATGGGCCTCAGCCCCAAGTGGTCGCTGGCCCAGCTCAAGCGCTATCTGGATAGCGGCTCGACCGCGAACAAAAGGAGTTGAACATGGCGAACTTGAAGGGCAGGGACCTGAAGGGCATCGCGGACTTCAGCCGCGAGGAAATCGAGACCACCCTGGAGGTGTCCGGGCTGCTGAAGCGGGAGCTGCAGATCGGGCGGGCCCACCGCCTGCTGGAGGGCAAGAGCCTGGGCGGGATCTTCGAGACCCCCTCCACCCGCACCAGCATCTCCTTCGAGACCGCGATGACCCAACTCGGAGGCCACATGCTCTGGCTGGACGAGCACCGCCTCTGGGTGGGCGCCGCCGAGGAGGAGGACTGGCCGGACACGATCAAGACCATCGACCGCTACCTGGACGGCATCGCCTACCGGGCCATCCGGCGCGAGCGCCTGGACCTGGCGGCCCAGGTGGCGCGCATCCCCGTGATCAACGCCTCCTGCCCGGTGGAGCACCCCTGCCAGGCCTTCGCCGACGCCATGACCATGATCGAGAAGAAGGGGCCGCTGCAGAAGGCCAAGGTCGCCTTCCTGTGGGGCTGGCGCACCGCCAATCCCCCGGCCGGCCTGACCAACTCCACGATGCTGATGGCCGGCAAGCTGGGCTTCGAGCTGGTGATCGCCTGCCCGCCGGGCTTCGAGCCCGACCTGTCCATCAAGGCCGAGGCGGACCGCGAGGCCTCGAGCTCGGGCGGCTCCATCAAGATCGTGCACTCCTACGAGGAGGCGGTGAAGGGGGCGGACTTCATCAACGTCTACTCCTGGGTGTCCCCGGCGGTGTTCGCCAAGGGTCTGGAGACCCACTTCAAGGGCGATCCGGAGTTCCAGGCCGCCAAGGCCAAGCTGAAGAACGACTGGTGCGTCACCAAAAAGGTCGTGGGCCAGGCCAGGAAGGATGCCCTGGTCATGCACTGCATGCCCATCTCCCGCAATACCGAGGTCACCGACGAGGTGCTCAATTCTCCGGCTTCGATCATCTTCGACGAGGCGGAGAACCGCCTGCACACCGAGAAGGCCATCCTGGCCCTGACCATGGGGGGGTATCGTTGAGCGGAGCGGCGCCCGCCCCCTCTTTCGCCATCGATCCGGAGAAGTGCACGGAGTGCGAGCGCTGCATGAGCGCCTGCGCGCTGGTGAAGACCGGGGTCGTGCGCCTGGCCGACGCGCGCATCACCATCCAGCGGCGCTGGCCCGAGGTCCCGGGCATCCGGGTCTGCCGCTTCGGGGACTGCGCGGGCCAGCCCTGCATCGCCGCCTGCCCGGTGGAGGCCATCTCCAACCGGGACGGCTACGTGCTGATCGACCGGGACGCCTGCACCGGCTGCGGGGCCTGCGTGGAGGCCTGCCCGTACCAGGCCATCCGCCTGGACGACGGGGAGACGGCCTTCAAGTGCGACTTCTGCGGCGGCCAGCCGGCCTGCGTGCCGGAGTGCGTCACCCTGGCGCTGGCGTCGGCCGGCGTCGGCCGGACGGCGGCAAGGGGCCAGGCCATGAGCGGCAGCATGTGGGACACCCTGCTGCGGGTGGACCTGCCGCCCGGCGCGCCGGCTCCTGGCCGGTGCCGGCGGAGCTGGCCGACTACCTGGGGGGCATGGGCTACGGGGTGAAGCTCCTGGCCGACGAGGTGCCCCCGCGCACGGATCCCCTGGCCCCGGAAAACAAGCTGATCCTGACCGTCGGCCCGCTGACCGGGACCCTGGCCCCCATGCACCCGCAGAGCTGCATCGTGACCAAGAGCCCGCTCACCGACGGGATCCTGAACTGCTACGCCGGGGGCTTCCTGGGGGCGGAGCTGAAGTTCGCCGGCCTCGACGGCATCGTGCTGGAGGGCCGCGCGCCGGACTGGACGCTGCTCCTCGTCGAGGACGGCCGGGTGAGCTTCCACGACGCCGCCCCGGTGCTGGGCAAGGGCACGGCCGAGACCGAGGCCTGGATGAAGGAGCGCTTCGGCCCGGAGGTGCGCACCCTGTCCATCGGGCCGGCGGGGGAGAGCGGCGTGGCCTTCGCCGGGATCTTCAGCGAGACGCGCACCTTCGGCCGCGGCGGGGCCGGGGCGGTGCTGGGCTCCAAGCGCGTGAAGGGCCTGGCCGTGCGCGGCAGCCGCGGAGTGGGCACGGCGCAGCCCGCAGGAGTTCGCCCGCCTGGTGGCCGAGAACATGGAGCAGCTGCGCCGGGCCTGCGCCGAGGAATACAACCTGGTGGGCATGTTCTCGCGGGTGGGCACCGGGGCCGGCATGGGCCTGGTGAACGGCCGCGGGGGCCTGGCCACGCGCAACCACGAGTACGGGCAGTTCGAGAAGTTCGCCGAGATCGACGGCTTCGCCTACGCCAAGAAGTTCTACACCCGGGCCGTGGCCTGCTACGGCTGCCCCGTGCACTGCGGCATGCTGCACAAGTTCCGCAAGCCGGACGGCAGCGAAAGCTGGCTGCGCGGGCCGGAGTACGAGACCATGTTCTCGCTGGGCTCCGAGCTGTGCAACGGGGACCCGGTCACCCTGGCCGAGGCCAACCAGCTGTGCGAGGAGTACGGCATGGACACCCTCACCGCCGGGGTCACGGTGGCCTGGGCCCTGGAGATGGGGGAGAAGGGCCTGGCCCGCGAGCCGGGCCTGTCCCTGCGCTTCGGCGACCGCGAGGCCATCCTTGGTTTGCTGGGCCGCATCGGCCGGCGAGAGGGCATCGGCGACCTGCTGGCCCGCGGGCCCCTGCGCGCGGCCCGGGAGCTGGGCGGCCTGGAGATCGCCATGCAGATCAAGAACTCCGGGTTCGCCGCCTGGATGCCCCGGCGCATGAAGGGCATGGCCCTGGCCTTCGCCACCTCCAACCGCGGCGCCTGCCACAAGCGGGCCCCGATCGGGGCGGAGATCACCGGGCAGATCGACATGAACGCCTACGAGGGCAAGGCCGTCCTGGTGAAGGGCATCCAGGACCGGGTGAACGCCATCTTCACCCTGGTGACCTGCCGCTTCCACGAGTTCGTGACCCCCGCGGAGCTGTACCCGCGCTTCGTGCAGGCGGCCACGGGCCGGACCCTCAGCCTGCGGGACTTCGACCTGCTGGGGGAGCGCATCTGGAATCTGGAGAAGCTGTACAATCTGGGCGCCGGGCACTCGCGGGCGGACGACACGCTGCCCGAGCGCTGCTTCCAGCCGATCAAGGGCCCCGCCTCCGAGGGGGCGGTGATCGACGGGCCAGGCTTCGAGGCCATGCTCGACGAGTATTACGCGGCGCGCGGCTGGGACCACGACGGGGTGCCCACGGCGGCCAGGCTGAGGGAGCTGGGCCTGGAGAGCTACGCGGCGCTGGGACGGGCGCCATGAAGGTGCCCTTCGAGCTGCTGGCCCTGTTCCGGCAGAAAGCCGGAACCGACCGGCTGGAGGTGGAAGTGCCCACGGGTCCGAGCGGGGAGACCCCCTTCGGCGCGGCACCCTGCAAGGCGCCCCAGCCGGCCGCGGGCTCCGCGCCTACGGTGCTGGCCGCCCTGCGGGCGGCGGAAGCCCGGCTCGGCGGGCAGGCTCTTCTGGAAGGGGAGGACCTGCGCCCGGGGGTGCTGGTCTTCCTGAAGCAAGGCGGGGGAGCCGCGCACCGGGTCGTTCATCCCGCAGGGGAGCGGGTGGGCCCCGGGCAGGCGGTGGTCCTGTCCACCGCCATGGGCGGGGGTTGAGCAGCCGATGGAGTACCTGATCGCCGGCAGCGTGGAAGAGGCTCTTCGCCTGGTGGGCGGCCTGGCCGAGCAGGGCCGGAGCGCCCGCTACGTGGCCGGGGGCGACCGACCGTGCAGCTGGCCGGCGGCCCTGGCGGGCGGACTGCCTCGACGCCCTGGTGGACGTGAGCGGCATCCCGGAGCTCCTGCGTCTGGAGCGCGCGCCCGGCGGGGCCTTGCGCATCGGGGCGGCGGTCCGCCTGGAAACCCTGGCCCGGAGCGCGGACCTGCCGGCCTGCCTGTCCCAGGGAGCGCGCGCCATCGGCTCGCCGCAGATCCGCACCCTCGGCACGCTGGGCGGCAACCTCTGCAACGCCTCCCCCTGCGGCGACACCCTGGCGCCGGTGATCGCGCTGGGCGGCCGGCTGGTGCTTGCCTCGCCGGAGGGCAGGCGCGAGGTGCCGGCCGAGGAGTTCTTCACCGGGCCCAAGACCACGGTGCTCCGTCCCGGAGAGCTGCTCGTGGAGGTGCTCTTCGGCCCCGCGGCCCTGGCCGGGCGCTCCGCCTTCCGCATGATCGGGCAGCGCGAAGGTCAGGCCATCTCGCAGGTGAACGTGGCCGTCTGGCTGCGCGCCGAAGGCGGCCGGCTGGCCGAGGTCCGCGCCGCGGCCGGTTCGGTCGCCCCCACCCCGGTGCGCCTGGCGGCGGCCGAGAAGCTGCTCGCGGGCGGGCCTGGAGCCAAGGGCTGGGACGGGAAGCCGGGCAGGCGGCGGCGGAAGAGGTGCGCCCGATCGACGACGTGCGCGCCCCGGCCGCCTACCGCCGCCTGCTGACCGCGGCCCTGCTGCGCGACGCGCTGGCCGAGGCCTGCGAGGGGGAGCAGTGATGCGCTCGAGTTCACCTGCAACGGCCGGCCGACGTCCGGTGGAAGCCGACGGGTCCATGCGCGCGCTCGACCTGCTGCGCGACCTGCTCGGCCTCACCGGCACGAAGGAAGGGTGCGGCCGGGGCGAGTGCGGCGCCTGCACGATCCTGCTGGACGGCGAGCCCGTGAACGCCTGCCTGCTGTACGCGGCCAAGCTGCAGGGCCGCGCGGTGCTGACCATGGAGGGGCTGGCGCAGGGGGAGGTCCTGCACCCCCTGCAGGAGGCCTTCCTGGAGGAAGGCGCGGTGCAGTGCGGGTACTGCACGCCCGGCATGCTGCTGTCCTCCAAGGCGCTGCTGGACCGCCTGCCGCACCCCACGGTCCCGGACATCGAGGAGGCCCTGAGCGGCAACCTGTGCCGCTGCACCGGCTACGCGAAGATCGTGAAGGCGGTCCAGCGGGCGGCCGAGGCCTTGGAGGGAAAGCGGTGAGCCAGCCGGTGAACACCGGCGAGCTGGCCGTGGTCGGCGCGCGCGTGCGCAAGGTCGACGGCCTCGAGCTGGTGACCGGCCAGGCGCGCTTCACCGCGGACCTGCGTTTCCCCGGCCTGCTGTACGGGTACGCGCGCCGCGCGGGGGTGCCGGCCGGGAAGCTGGGCGAAGTCGACCCGTCCCCCGCCTTGCGGCTGCCGGGCGTGGTCGTGGTGCTCCTGGCCGGCGACATCCCCGGGCCCAACCTCATCGGCATCCTGCCTCCCTTCGACCAGCCGCTGCTGGCCACCGGCGAGGTGCGCTACGCGGGCGAGTCGCTGGCGCTGGTGGTGGCCGTGAGCCGCGAGGCGGCCCGCCGCGGGGCCGCGGCCGTACGGCGCGCCTCGAGCCCTGGGAGCCGATCCTCACGATCGAGCAGGCGCTCGCCGAGGGCGCGGACGATCCACCCGACGGGAACGTCACCTGCTCCAAGAAGCTCGTGAAGGGCGACGTGCGGAAGGGCTTCGCCGAGGCCGAGGTGGTCGTCGAGAACACCTACGAGACCTCCTACCAGGAGCACGGCTACCTCGAGCCCGAGGCGGTGGTGGCCGTGCCCGGGGGCGACGGGCGGATCACCGTGTACGCTTCCTGCCAGTCCCCCTTCCACCTGCGCGGGCACATCGCCGCCAACCTGGGCCTGCCGGCCAGCCGGGTGCGGGTGGTGCAGGCCTACACGGGCGGCAGCTTCGGCGGCAAGGACGACGTGGCCACCGAGATCGGGGCCCTGGCGGCGATCGCGGCCGTGCGCCTGGGGGCGCCGGTGATGATCGCGCACGAGCGCGAGGAGTCGATCATCGGCTCCAACCTGCGCCACGCCGCGCGCATCCGCTACCGGACCGGGGCGCTGAGGGACGGCACCCTGGTGGCCCGCGAAGCCGAGATTCTCCTGGACGGGGGGGCCTACGCCTCCGAGAGCCCCTTCGTGACCGTGAAGGCCATGGTCCACGTCGCCGGTCCCTACCGGGTGCCCAACGTGCGCGTGGAGAGCACCACCGTCTACACGAACAAGACCTACTGCGGCGCCTTTCGCGGCTTCGGCGTGCCGCAGGTGACCTTCGCCTCGGAAAGCCAAGATGGACGAGCTGGCCGCGGCCCTCGGCCTGGACCCCCTGGAGCTGCGCCGCAGGAACGCGCTGCGCCCCGGGGAAGCCAACGCCACGGGGCAGGTGTTCGCCCAGTCCGTGGGCATCGGGCAGACCATCGAGCGGTCGCCGCGCGGGCCGGCGCCCGGCCCGGCCGGGGCGGAGCCCGCCGCGGAGGCCGGCCGCTACCTCTACGGCCGGGGCGTGGCCTGCCTGCTGCAGGGCATCTCCAACGGCGCGGAGGGCGTCGACGTGGTGGGCGCCACCGTGCAGGTGGCCCAGGACGGCAGCGCGCTGGTCGGGGTGGGGCTGACCGACATGGGCCAGGGCTCGCGCACCGTGTGCGCCCAGGTGGCCGCCGAGGTGCTGGGCATGGACATCCACCGCATCACCGTGCGGCAGGTGGACACCGACGCGGTGCACGACTCCGGGCCCACCGTCGCCTCCCGCTCGACCACGGTCGGAGGGACGGCCGTGCTGAAGGCCGCCCGCGAGGTGGCCGGCTCGCTGCGCTCCATGGCCGGCCTGATGTTGAAGTGCCCGCCGGAGGCCGTGCGCCTGGCGGACGGCTTCGCCGTGCTGGAGGCCGACCCCCGGGCGCGCATCCCGCTGGCCGAGGTGGCCACCGCCGCCTACTGGTCCGGCTTCCCGCTCATGCACCTGGCCTTCTCGCGGGCCCCGGACGCCCGCTTCGACCACGAGACCCACCAGGGCGACATCTACATCGCCTACAACTTCGGCACCCACCTCATGGACGTGCGGGTGGACCGCTGGACCGGCAGGGTGAAGGTGCTGCGGCACCTGGCGGCGCACGACGTGGGCCGGGTGGTCAACCCGCTGGGGCTGGAGGGACAGGTGGAGGGCGGCTCCCTGATCGGCTTCGCCCTGGCCCATCTGGAGAAGATCGATACCGAGGGCGGGCACATCCGCAACGCCAACTTCGCCGACTACGCCGTGCCCTCGATCCTGGACCGCCTGCCCACCGAGACCCTGGTGGTGGAGGAGGCGAGCCCCGCCGGGCCGTTCGGGGCCAAGGGCGTGGGGGAGCCGCCCGTGGCCGGGGCCGCGGCGGCCTTCGCCAACGCGGTGGCCGACGCCACCGGCCTGCGCTTCACCCGTCTACCCATCACCCGCGCGGACATCGCCGCCGCGCTGGCCAAGGAGGAACTACATGGCTGAAGGCCCAAACGGCTCCGAGGTGCTGCTGATCAGAAACGGCCTGGTGCTGACCTGCGAGCCGGACGTGCTGCGCGGCCCGATCCTGGCCGGCGGCGCGGTGGCCGTGCGGGACGGCGCCATCGTGGAGGTCGGGGACAGCGCGGCGCTGGCGGCCAAATACCCCGGCGCCGAGGGGCTCGACGCCTCCGGGCGGATCGTCATGCCCGGTTTCATCGTCACCCACACCCACATGCCCTACGTGCTCGGGCACAACATGCCCGTGGACTTCCGCCAGCTCAAGAGCTTCTGGGACATGCTGCAGAAGATGGGCTGGGAGTGGCTGGAGGACATCACCACCCGGGAGGGCATCTACGCGGCCACGCGCTACGCGGCGGCCAAGATGCTCAAAGCCGGGACCACCACCGTCTGCGAGCTGGTGGAGGGGCCCAATGCCCTGCCCGGCGCGCTGGAGCAGAGCGCCCAGGCCATCGAGGAGGTGGGCCTGCGCGCCCAGGTCGGCTTCGAGGTCACGGAGCGGGTCCCCGGCGCCACCATCCTCGAGCGCCAGGATCCGGCCATGGCCGAGAAGGCCTTCGAGGAGAACCTGGACTTCCTGGCCCGCTACCCCGCCGGCGGGAGGGGCGGATCCAGGGCCGCCTCGGCGTGCACACCGCCTTCACCAATTCCCCGGAGACCCTGCGCAAGGCGCGCCAGATCGCCGACCAGCACAAGTGCGGCATCCAGATCCACGTGGCCGAGATCCCGCGGGCCTTCCTGGTCGAGAAGTACGGGAAGTCCGCGCCGCAGGTGCTGGAGGAGGCCGGCCTGCTGGGCCCGGACGTGGTGGCCGCGCACTGCATCGACCTCGACGACGAGGACCTGGAAATCCTGGCCCGCAACCGGGTGAACGTGGCCCACACCCCCATGACCAACTCCCTGGGCGGCAATGGGGTGGCCCGCGTGCCCGACATGCTGGAGCGGGGGATGAACGTCACCCTGGGGCACGACTGCTTCTTCACGCTGGACATCTCCGAGTACATCCGCTACGCCTACCTGGTGCACAAGGCCCATCGCGCCAACCCGGCGCTGCTGCCCCCGTTCCAGGCGCTGGACATGGTCCTGGGCAACGCCGCCCGGGCCCTGGGTCTGGGCGAGCGCATCGGCAGCCTGGCCGCCGGCAAGCGGGCGGACATCCTGATCGTGCGGCCGGACTCCCCGACCCCCATCACCCCCGCCTCGGTGCTGTCCTGGTTCACCATGAGCTTCCGCGGCTGGGACGTGGAGAGCGTGCTGGTGGACGGCCGCCTGGTGGTGGAGGAAGGGGTCATGACCACGATCAACGAGGAGGAGGCCCGCCTGGCCTGCCAGGAGGAGGCCCGCCGGCTGTGGAGGAAGAATGGCATCGAAGCCTGAGGTGGATCTTTCGACGAGCTTCTGCGGCCTGAAGTTCCGCAACCCCATCGTCGTGGCCGCGGGGGTGCACGGCCGGGACGGGCAGACCATGGCCGAGGTGGCCCGCTCGGGGTGGCCGCGATCTGCACCAAGACCATCGTGTCGCGGCCGGCCCCGGACGTGCTGCCCTGCTTCGTGCAGGCCGGGCCGGGAATGCTCAACGCCGTGTTCGGCTCGGACCGCAGCGCCGAGTACTGGTTCGGCGAGGGCATCAAGCGGGCGAGGGAGGGGGAGGCGCTGGTCATCGCCAACCTGGCCGGCTTCAGCCCGGAGGAGGCCGCCGAGCTGGCCGAGCGGGCCGTGGCGGCGGGCGCGGACATGATCGAGATGCCGACCCACTGCCCGCACATGGGGGAGATCCTCAACGCCCTGTACCCCGGGCTGAACTACCCGGAGCCCAAGCTGACCGACGTGGCGCCGATGCAGGCCGCCGTGCGCCTGATCAAGCGGGCGGTGAAGGTGCCCGTGGTCGTCAAGCTCTCGGGCAGCTTCGCCCACATCGCCCGGGAGTGGGCGCGAGGGGTGAAGGAGGCGGGGGCCGACGGCATCGCCTGCTCCGACGCCTTCGGGCCGGGCCTGACCATCGACATCCGCACCGGCCAGCCCCGCCTGGGCGGGCCGCGCGGCGTCGGCGGGCTCACCGGGCCGGCATCAGGCCGCTCACGCTGCGCATGGTGCTGGACATCGCCCTCACCGTGGACCTGCCGATCGTCGGGGTCGGCGGGGTGGGGAGCGCCGGGGACGTGGTGGAGTACCTGATGGCCGGCGCCACCCTGGTGGGGGTCTGCACGGCGGGGCATATGAACGGGGCGGCGCGGTATGCTAAGATCATCAGCGAGCTGGGCGGCCTGCTGGGCAGGCTGGGCTACACCGATGCGGCGTCGGCCCGGGGGGTGGCCCTGGCCCGCATCCGGGAGCGTCGGGAGGGCGGGCGCCTGGCGGTCACCTCCCCGATCCCGGCCGTGGTCGAGGAGGGGCGGTGCACGGCCTGCGGGCGCTGCCCGGAGGTTTGCGCCTACGACGCGGTCCATCTGCCCGCGGGCGGCAAGGCCCGCGTGCAGGCCGAAAAGTGCATCGGCTGCGGGCTGTGCGTGAGCGTCTGTCCGGTGGACTGCATCCGCCAGGCGTACTACGAGGCTTCGTCGAAGCCGTGAGCGATTGAGGGAATGGAAGAAAAAAGGAGTACGGAATGAAGCGAACCTGGACGATCGCGCTGTTGCTGGCTCTGAGCGTGGTCCTGCCGTTCGCGGCCTTCGCCCAGGCGAAAAGCATCGGGATCTTCGTCCCGGGCGTGGTCGCGGGCAGCCCGCTGTACGAGCAGATGGTGGCGGGGGCCGAACGGGCGGTGAAGGAGTCCCCGGGCGCCTCGCTGAAGGTGATCGAGGCCGGTTTCAACCAGGGGGAGTGGGCGGAGAAGATGACCTCCCTGGCGGCCACGGCGGAGTACGACGTCATCGTCACCTCCAACCCGGCCATGCCGTTCATCACCTCCGAGGTGGCCAAGGCCTTCCCCAAGCAGAAGTTCCTGCACCTGGACGCCTATTTCCCGGGCAATCCCCAGATCTACAGCCTGCTGTACAACCAGGTGGAGCAGGCCTACTTCACCGGCTACCTGGGCGGACTGGTGACCACCAGCAAGATGGCGGGGGCCAACGCCGACCTGAAGGCCGGCATGATCGTGGCCCAGGAGTACCCGGCCCTGACCAAGATGATGAAGCCCGGCTACGAGCAGGGCCTGAAGGCGGTCAACTCCAGGATCACGGTGGACTACCGGGTGATCGGCAACTGGTACGACGCCAACAAGGCGGCCGACCTGGCCAACAGCATGATCGACGCCGGGGTGGACGTCATCCTGACCATCGCCGGCGGCGCCAACCAGGGCGTCATCAAGGCGGCCAAGGAGAAGGGCAAGTACGTGCTGTACTTCGACGCCAACGAGTACAAGATCGCCCCGGGGACCATCGTGGGCTGCGCGGTGCTGAACCAGGAGAAGGCCGCCTACGAGCGGGTGAAGGCCGCCATCCAGGGCAAGCTGGCCTTCGGCAAGGCCGAGATCGTCAGCGCCAGGGACGGCTACGTGGACTTCGCCGACGCCGATCCCCTGTACACCAGCAGCGTGCCCGAGGACGTGCGCAGGAAGATGGCCGAGACGGTGAAGAAGATCCGCGGAGGCCAGCTCAACCTGCAGGTGCCGCAGCTCTAAACCGGCTCCGCGCCTGCGCGGTCGCGGGGGGGCCCTGGCCCCCCGGCTGGACGGACCATGCAGATCAGACAGCCGCGGGGATTCCCTCCGGGGTACACCCCGCTCACCGCCATCGGCGGCCCTCAGGCGGACATGCTCATGGACTTCGGCATCCTGAAGCTGGCCCCCGGCGGCCGCCACGCTTCGGGGTCGGAGCTGGAGCGCGCCTTTCTGCTGCTGGACGGAGAAGCCCAACTGGAATGGGAGGGAGGCTCGCGCCTGCTGCGGCGCCGCTCCCTGTTCGACGAGTCCCCCTGGTGCCTGCACCTGCCCGGCGGCGCGCGCCTGTCGATCACCGCCGGGCCGGGAGGCGCCGAGCTGGCCTGCCAGGCCACGGCCAACCCGGCGCGCTTCCCGGCCAGGCTGTACTCCCCTGAGGAGTGCGCCAGCGAGGAGCGGGGCAAGGGCACCCTGCGGGAGACCTCCACGCGCATCGTGCGCACCATCTTCGACGATCGCAACGCCCCGTACTCCAACCTGGTGCTCGGGGAGGTGATCACCTACCCGGGCAAGTGGTCCAGCTACCCGCCGCACCATCATCCGCAGCCGGAGATCTACCATTATCGCTTCCTGCCGCCGGGAGGTTTCGGCCTGACCGCCATAGGCGAGCGGGCCTACCTGCTGGCCGATGGGGACACGATCCTGATCCGGGAAGGGGAGGTGCATCCCCAGACCGCGGCCCCTGGCTACGCCATGTACTACCTGTGGGTGATCCGCCACCTGGAGGGGCGACGGTACGTCACCCCGACCTTCGTGCCGGAGCACGCCTGGACCATGAAACCGGAGGCAAAGATATGGCCGTGAAAACCGTCCGCCTGACCATGGCCCAGGCCCTGCTGCGCTTCCTGGACGCCCAGTATCTGGAGGCCGACGGGGTGGAGCACAAGTTCGTCCGGGGGGTGTTCGGCATCTTCGGGCACGGCAACGTGGTGGGGCTGGGAGAGGCCCTGGCCGAGGAGAAGACCGGCCTGACCTACTACCAGGGGCACAACGAGCAGGGCATGGCCCACGCCGCCATCGGCTTCGCCAAGCAGTCCAACCGCAAGCGCATCTTCGCGGTGACCAGCTCCATCGGCCCGGGGGCGCTGAACATGGTGACCGCCGCGGGAACGGCCACCGTGAACCGCATCCCCGTGCTGTTCCTGCCGGGGGACGCCTTCGCCTGCCGGCAGCCCGACCCGGTGCTGCAGCAGGTGGAGCAGTTCCACGACCTGAACCTCACGGCCAACGACGCCTTCAAGCCGGTGAGCCGCTTCTGGGACCGCATCAACCGCCCGGAGCAGCTCTTGAGCGCGGGGCTGCAACGCCATGCGCGTGCTCACCGACCCGGCGGACACCGGGGCGGTGACCCTGGCCCTTCCCCAAGACGTGCAGGGCGAGGCCTACGACTACCCGGCGGAGTTCTTCGAAAAGCGCGTGCACCACCTGGAGCGCCGCCCTCCCACCGAGGGGGAGCTGGGCCGGGCGGTGGCCCTGATCCGGGCCTCCCGCACAGCCCCTGCTGATCTGCGGCGGCGGGGTGCGCTACTCCGAGGCGGCCCGGGAGCTGAAGAGCTTCTGCGCCCGGTTCCGGGTGCCTTTCGCCGAGACCCAGGCGGGCAAAGGGGTGCTGCCCTGGGACAATCCCTGGAACCTGGGCGGCATCGGGGTGACCGGGGGGCTGGCCGCCAACCGCATCGCCGGGCAGGCCGACCTGCTGATCGCCGTGGGCACGCGCCTGGGGGATTTCACGACCGCCTCCAAGTGGCTGTTCCGCAACCCGTCCTTGCGCGTGCTGGGCCTGAACGTGGCCCCGTTCGACGCCGGCAAGCTGAACGCGCTGCCCGTGGTGGCCGACGCCGCGCGCCGCCCTGGGCTCCCTCACCAGGGCGCTGGGGCGGACGGGCTACAGCTCCGGCTAGGGCGGGGAGGTCGAGCAGGCGCGGGGGGAGTGGTCCGCCGAGGTGGACCGCCTGTACGCGGCCGAGGATCCGGCGGGCCTGTCCCAGACCCGCTGCCTGGGCGAGTTGAACGAGCGCCTCCTGCCCAAGAACGCCATCGTGGTCGGGGCTTCCGGCAGCCTGCCCGGGGACCTGCAGCGGGTCTGGCGCCCGCGCCGGCCCGGCGGCTACCACATGGAGTACGGCTTTTCCTGCATGGGCTACGAGATCGCCGGCGCGCTGGGCGCCAAGCTGGCCGAGCCGGAGCGGGAGGTGTTCGCCCTGGTGGGCGACGGCAGCTACGTGATGCTGCACAGCGAGCTGCTCACCAGCCTGCAGGAGGGCCTGAAGATCAACGTGGTGGTCTTCGACAACCAGGGCTTCCAGTGCATCGACAATCTGCAGACGAGCCAG
This sequence comes from uncultured Spirochaetota bacterium, assembly GCA_963745745.1. Lineage (GTDB taxonomy): Bacteria > Spirochaetota > Spirochaetia > SZUA-6 > DRHE01 > MIBK01. The sequence goes on from CAVUYS010000078.1 coordinate 84,944, forward strand.
GGCATCACCAAGTTCGGCAACGAGCTGCGTTTCCGCAGCCCCGAGACCGGACGGCTCACCGGCGAGGCCCTGAGCCTGGACTTCGCCCGCAACGCCCAGAGCTACGGCGCGCGGGGCCTGTCCGCGCGCAGCCTGGAGGAGTTCCGCCGGGCGGTCCGCAAGGCACTCAGGGAGAGCCGCAGCACGGTGATCGACGTGAAGGTGACGCCCAAGTCCATGACCGGCGGCTACGATTCCTGGTGGCGGGTGGGCACCGCGGAGGTCTCGCGCAACCCGCAGGTGGCGGAATCCGCCGCCCGCCTGAAGAAAGAGATCGACAAGGCCCGGAAGCTATGACGCCCGAAAGAGCGCATTGTGGCGGCGATCCGGGGGCGGGAAGTCGATCGGCTGCCCTGGTGCCCCTTCTTCACCTACTGGTGGGACGAGCAGCCCGAGGCGCGCCAGAAAGCGGGGCAGCCGGCGTTCTACCGGGAGATCGGGGCCGACGCCCTGCTGCGCGGCCCCACGACCGCCTTCACCGCCACCGACCTGCTCGGCATGGCCGAGGTTCCCCTGGGGGCCAGCTACAACCTGAAGGACGATATGGAGCGAGGCCACCATCTAGTCGGCGGGCCGACCGGCGGGCACAAGTACGTGTCCTGGGAAACGCCCGTCGGCCGGCTGGAGGTGACCCTGACCTACTCCCCCCAGGGCAAGACCTGGTTCGTTTCCAGGCATCCCATCAAAACGAAGGAAGACTACAAAACGCTGCGATGGCTGGTCGAGCACATGCGGATCCTGCCTTATTACGAGGAGGTGCACGCCCAGATCGACGAACTGGGGGAGGACGGCCTGGTCGTGCCGCTGGTGTCCCCTTTCCTGAAAAGCCCCTTCCAGTCGCTGCTCGAGCATTTCGTGGGGACCGAAAAGCTGTGCTACGACCTGTTCGATTTCCCCGAGGTGGTCGAGGAAACCGTGGCGGTGATGGGCCGCAAGGCGCGGGAAGCCGTGCGCCTCTGCGCCCAGTCGCGCGCCGAGGCCTTCATCAGTTGGGAGGATTCCTCCACGACCAATCTTTCCCCGGAAATGTTCCGCAAATACGTGGCTCCGGAGATCGACGCCTGGGGGCGGATCCTGCATGCGGAAGGGAAGATGCTGATCCACCACGCCTGCGGGCACCTGAAGGCCCTCCTGCCGATCATCGCCGGGGAGAGCATCGACGCGGTGGAGTCGGTCAGCCCGCCGCCGACGGGCGACATCGAGATCTGGGACGCCCAGGCGCTGCTGGCAGACCGGGTCGGCCTGATCGGGGGCATCGAGCCGGTGAAGCTGCAGACCTACCAGGGGAAGCGCTTCGAGGCCTACATCCGGGAGATATTGGAGAAGACCGCCGGCAGGCATTTCATCCTGGCCAACAGCGACAGCTGCCCGCCGGCCGTGACCGAGGAGAACTTCCGGATGGTCGGCAGGCTGGTCAGGGAGCAGGCGGTTCGTTGACGGCCATCCGGGTTGCGGTCATAATGAAACACCAAACAGGAGGTAGACAATGAGCAAGCGAACCGTAAGAGTAATGGCGCTGCTGCTGGTGCTCGCCCTGCTGCCCGCGGCCTTTCTGGCGGCGCAGGCGGCGAAGAAGCTGAAGTTCGTGGTCATCACCCACGCCACGGCGGTGCCCTTTTTCGTTCCCGTGCGCAATGGGGCCCTGGACGCCGGCAAGCTGCTGGGCGTGGACGTGACCTACACGGGCCCCGCCGGCTTCGACATCCAGAAGCAGGTCGAGTTCATGAAGTCGGCGATCGCCCAGAAGGTGGACGGGATCGCCTGCACCCTGCCCAACCCCACCGCCTTCAATGACGTGGTGGCGGAGGCCATGTCCAAGGGCATCCCGGTCATCGCCATCAACGCGGACGCGCCGGGCTCCGGGCGCCTGGCCTACATCGGCCAGGGCAACTACGATGCCGGCCGGTCCATGGGCGAGCAGATCGTGAAGCTGCTGCCCGGCGGAGGCTCGGTCATCGTCGGCATCCACACCGCGGGGGCCGACCAGCTGGCCATCCGGGTGAAGGGGGTCAGGGACGTGCTGGACGCCAAGGGCGGCTTCAAGATCCGCGTCGTGGAGACCGGCACCGACTTGGTCAAGGCGGAGAGCCTGCTGGCCAGCGCACTGCAGGCCGACCCGAGTGTGAAGGGCATGTTCGGCGTGGAGGACGTCACCGGAATCGCCATCGGCCACATCATCGAGCGCCAGAGGCTGAAGGGGAAGGTCTTCGGCGCGGGCTTCGACCTGGTGTCCGAGGTGCTGGACGCCATCGAGAAGGGCAACATGCAGTTCACCATCGACCAGCAGCCCTACCTGCAGGGCTTCCAGGGCGTGATGGAGCTGTACCTGAACCGGATGTACGCCATCACCCCCTGCGACATCAACACCGGCATCGCTCCGGTCACCGCCGAGAACGTCAAGGCGGTCAAGGATCTGGCGGCGAAGGGCTATCGGTAAGCCTCCAAACCCATTCCCCGGCTGCCGGTCAGGCTTGCACCCGGCCGGCAGCCGGAATTTCTTGAAGCGATGAAATCGCCCATACTGTCCGTGGAAAACGTCTCCAAGAGCTTCGGCTCGACCAGGGCCCTGCAGGAGGTATCCCTCGCGATCCAGCAGGGCGAGGTGTTCGGCCTGGCGGGGGAGAACGGAGCGGGCAAATCCACCCTGATCAAGGTCCTGTGCGGGGTGCACCAGCCTGATTCCGGCCGCATCCGCTTCGAGGGGCGGCCGCACCACCCGCGGGACCCGGCGGAGGCCGAGCGGGTCGGGATCAGCGTCTTCCACCAGGAAATACCCATCTGTCCGAATCTGTCCATTGCCGCCAACGTGTTCCTCGGCCCCGTGATGCCCCGGCGGGGGTTGAGTCCGGACTGGCGGACCATGAACCGCCAGACGGAGGAGCTGTACAGCAACCTGCTGGGCGAGAGCATCGACGCCCGCCGGCTGATCCGGGATTGCAGCGCCGCCGAGAAGCAGCTGGCCCTGCTGGTGCGGGTGCTTTCCCGCCACGCCCGCCTGGTGATCCTGGACGAGCCCACCACGGCGCTCACCCCGCCCGAGGTGGCCAAGCTTTTCGGCATCATCCGGCGCCTCGCCGCCCAGGGCATCACCTTCATTTTCATCAGCCACATGCTGGAGGAGCTGACCGAGCTTTCCGATACGATCACCGTGCTGCGGGACGGCAGGAACGAAGGCAGCCTGGCCAGGAGCGAATTCGACCGGAGGAGGCTCTCGACGATGATCGCCGGCCGGACCCTGGCCGACCGCCGGCCCAAGACGGCGCCCGCTGCGGGCGACGCCTGCCTGGAGGTCCGGGGCCTGAGCCTGCCCGGTGAGTTCCAGGACGTTTCCTTCTCCCTGCGGCGGGGCGAGGTGCTGGGCCTGGCCGGGCTGCAGGGATCGGGGCGCTCCGCGCTGGCCCGGGCCCTGTTCGGCGCCCCGCCGGCGAGGAGCGGCCAGATCCTGATCGACGGGCAGCCGCGCCGGATCAGCCGGCCGACGGAGGCCATGGCGGCGGGCATCGGCTACATCCCGGAGGACCGCAAGGGGCTGGGCATCTTCGACGACCTGGATGTGAAGTTCAACCTCTGCCTGGCCGGGATCGACCGCTTCTCCCGGCACGGCCTGCTGGACAAGCGGACCCTGCGCCGGGTCGCCTCCGGCATGCGGGAAAGTCTCTCGATAAAGATGCGGGACGTCGACGCCCCCATCCGCAGCCTGTCCGGGGGCAACCAGCAGAAGGTCCTGATTTCCCGCTGGCTGGCCCTGAAGCCCGGCATCCTGGTCATGAACGAGCCCACCCGGGGCGTGGATGTCGGCGCCAAGCAGGAGATCACCGAGCTGATCCTCCGGCTGGCGGCTGAAGGGTACGCCTTCGTGGTCACCTCCTCCGAGTTGGAGGAGCTGCTGGCCCTGAGCGACCGCATCCTGGTTTTCAACCGCGGCCGGGTGGCCCGCGAGTTCCCGGGGGCCGAGGCGGGCAAGGACCAGCTCATCCTGGCCGCCACTAGCTGAAAGCGCAGGATATGGAAGCAAACAACAGACAGAAAACGACGCTGCTGCAGCGGATCCTCGGAATGCGGGATTTCGGCGTACTGGTAGCCGCCTTGCTGATCGCCGCCTTTTTTTCCATCGCCACGCCGGTTTTCCTTACCGGCTACAATCTCTTCAACCTGCTGCGGCAAACGGCCCAATTGGGGATCATTGCCATGGCCATGACCGTGCTGATCGTCTCCGGGGAGTTCGACCTCTCCGTGGGCGCCATCTATGCCGTGACCGGGGTGGTCACCGGCCTGCTGGCCACCAAGGCCGGGCTGAACATCTGGGCCTCCGCGCTGGTCGGGGTGGTCGCCGGCCTGGGCCTGGGCTTTCTGAACGGCCTGCTGATCGCCACCACGCGCATCAACTCCTTCATCGCCACCCTGTCCACGATGATGGTCTTCCGCGGCATCGCCCTGGTGCTCTCCCAGGCCCAGCCCTTCTCGCTGCAGCTGTCCTTCTTCATGGACCTGTTCGGCCGGGCCGAGCTGTTCGGGCTGGTCCCGGTTCCCATCATCTGGCTGCTGGGCTGGGGGGTGGCCCTTTACCTGGTGCTGCACCGCACGGCCTTCGGGGTGAAGGTGTTCGCCACCGGCGACAACCGGGAAGCGGCCGACCTGGCCGGGATCAAGACCATGCGGGTGAAGCAGGTCGGCTTCCTGATCACGGCGCTGGCCGCCGGGCTGTCGGCGATCATCTCCCTGTCCTTCCTGAAGACCGTCACCCCGACCCAGGGCACGGGGCTGGAGCTGGAGGCCATCGCCGCCTCGGTCATCGGCGGCACCGCCATGTCCGGCGGCGTGGGCTCGATCCTGGGCACCTTCCTGGGCACCCTGATCATGGCCGAGGTGCGCACGGGACTGGTCCTGCTGGGCACCGACGCCTACGTGCAGGACGCCTTCGTCGGGCTGGTGATCGCCCTGGCGGTGATCATCAACGTCCGCTTGAGCACGAAGAAGAAATAAGGGAAATCCGCACCGCCGATGGCTTCTTACCTGCGGATGAGGGGCATCACCAAGATGTACCCCGAAAACAACGTGCTGGCCAATGCCGAGGTGGATTTCGAGGTCCGCCGCAACGAGATCCACGCCCTGGTGGGGGAGAACGGGGCGGGCAAGTCCACCCTGATGAAGATCCTCTACGGCCTGGAGCGCCCCGACCGGGGGACCATCGAGCTGGAGGGCCGCCCGGTGCGGATCGGCAACCCCCTGGAGGCCGGCCGCCTGGGCATCGGCATGGTGCACCAGCACTTCCGGCTCATCCCCGATTTCACCGTCGCCGAGAACGTGGTGCTGGGCGTCGAGCCGGTCCGCCGCGGGCTGTTCCTGGACCGCGAAAAAGCCCTGGCCTCCGTGCGGGCGGTGATCCAGGAGTACGGCTTCTCCATCGACCCTTCCTTGAGGGTGCGGGAGCTCACGGTGGGCCAGATGCAGGTGGTGGAGATCATCAAGATCCTCTACCGGCGCGCCGAGCTGCTGATCCTGGACGAGCCCACCTCCGTGCTCACCGCCCAGCAGATCCAGAAGCTGTTCCTGACCCTGCGCCGCCTGCGCGACATCGGCAAGACCGTGATCATCATCACCCACAAGCTGGGCGAGGTGAAGGAGATCTCCGAGCGGGTCACCGTCATGCGCGGCGGCAGGGTGGTGGCCGTGCGGGATACCGCGGAGGTGGACGAGCGGGAGCTGTCGCGCCTGATGGTGGGCAAGAGCGCCAGCCTGCAGGTGCGGCGCGAGCCGGCCGCCCCCGGGCGCCCGGTGCTGGAGCTCCGGCAGGTGTGCCTGCTGGCCCGGGGGCAGGACCATCCGCTGCTGGACCGGGTGGACCTCACCGTGCACGCCGGCGAGCTGGTGGGCGTGGCCGGGGTCGGCGGCAACGGCCTGGCGGAGCTGGAGGACGTGGCCAGCGGCCTGCGCCGCGTCTCCAGCGGGCGCATCCTGCACGACGGGCAGGAGATCACCCGCCTGGACGCCCGCGAGCTGCGCCGGCGAGGCCTGGCCTACGTGCCGGCCGACCGCCTGCACCGCGGCTCCAGCCTGACCTCCTCGGTCATGGAGAACATGATCATCGCCAGCCATCACCGCTTCCTGCGGGGCGGGGTCCTGCGCCGCCGGCAGGCGGAGGGTTTCGCCAGCCGGCTGGCGGAGCGCTTCTCCATCGAGGGGGACCCGCGGGTGCCCATCGGCACCCTCTCGGGGGGCAACATCCAGAAGGTGATCCTGGCCCGCGAGCTGGCCTCCCGCACCGACTTCATCCTCTTCTCCGAGCCCACCTGGGGCCTGGACGTGGCCTCCAGCGAGTTCATCTACGAGCGGATCATGGAGATCCGCGGCCAGGGCCTGGCCATCCTGCTGCTGTCCTCCAACCTGGACGAGATCCTGAGCCTGGCCGACACCCTGGTGGTGATGTACCGCGGGCGGGTGGTGGCCCGCCTGGCCAACAACGGGGCGCTCAGCAAGGAGCTGGTGGGCGAGTACATGCTGGGCTTGAAGGAGGACCGCCCTTGAAACGCTGGAGCAAGTGGCGCGAGCTGGTCGCCGGTACCGCCGGCTGAGCGTCACCCTGGGCCTTTCCTTCCTCATCGCCATCCTGCTGATCTTCCTTCTTTCCAGGCAGCCGCTGGCCACCATACGCTGGTTTTTCATCGGGCCGTTCACCAACAAGTACTACCTGGGCAACATGCTGAACACCGCGGTGCCGCTGGTCTTCACCGGCCTGGGCATCGCCGTGGCCTTCAAGTCCTCGGTGTTCAACCTGGGCGGGGAGGGGCAGGTCTACTCCGGGGCCCTGGTGACCACGGTGATCTGCCTGGCGCTGCCCGGGGCGAACGGCTACATCGGGGGCCTGGCCTCCCTGGCCGGAGCCATGGCCTGCGGGGCGGTGCTGGCCGGCCTGTCCGGCCTGCTGAAGATGAAGTGGGGCACCGACGAGCTGATCTCCACCTTCCTGATCTCCTCGGCGGTCGGCTTCGTGGTCAACTACTTCATCACCGGGCCCCTGGACGACCCGGCCAACAACCTGCTGGCCAGCTACGCCATCGCCCCGCAGTACTTCCTGGCCGGGATCTTCCCGCCCTCCAAGCTCAACGTCAGCGCCGGGGTGGCCCTGCTGGCGGCGGCGGCGGTGTTCTTCCTGCTGAACTACACCCACACGGGCTACGAGATGCGCATGTGCGGCCTGAACCGGGAGTTCTCCCGCTACGGCGGGATCAACGTCTCCACCTACGTGGTGCTGCCCCTGGTCCTGAGCGGCGCCCTGCACGGGCTGGCCGGGGGCCTGGCGGTCCTGGGCACCCAGCACATGGCGGTCAAGGACTTCTCCTTCGGCATGGGCTGGAACGGGATCGCCGTGTCCCTGATCGCCAAGAACAACCCCCTGGCCATCGTGCCGGCGGCCGTCTTTTTCGCCTGGCTGGAGGCCGGGGCCAAGGCGGCCATGCTGCACTCCGACGTGACCTTCGAGATCGCGGCCATCGTGCAGTCGGTGATCTTCTACCTGGTGACCGCCCAGGCGCTTTACGGCGCCCTGCGCCGCCGGAAGGCGAGGCTATGAAGCCCTGGGAGGTGATCCTGTCCCTGGTCCACAACGCGGTGGGGATCATGACCCCCTTCCTGCTGGCGGCCACCGGCGGGCTGTACACCGAGTTGGCCGGCATGCTCAACATCGCCCTGGAGGGGCTCATGCTGGTCGGGGCCTTCTTCGCGGTGGTGTTCGCCGGGCTGACCGGCAGCCTGGCCCTGGGGGTGGTGCTGGGCGTCGCCAGCTCCATGCTGGCGGCATTGCTGTTCGGCCTGGTCACCCTGAAGCTGAAGGCCAACGTCTTCATCGCCGGCCTGGCCACCAACCTGCTGGCCTCCGGGCTGACCGTGGTGCTGGCCTTCCAGCTGTTCAAGAACAAGGGGGTGGTGCGCTTCGAGCTGGGGAGCCTGCCGATCCTGTCCGTGCCCGCGCTGCAGGGCGTCCCCCTGCTGGGCGGCCTGCTGCTGGGTCACAACCTGCTGGTGTACGTGAGCTGGGCCATCGTGCTGGCCTCGGTGGTGGTGATCTACCGCACGCCCTTCGGGCTGCGCCTGCGCGGCACGGGGCTGAACGCCCCGACCGTGGCTTCCCTGGGCCTGCGGCCGCAAGCCTACCAGCTGGCCGGCATCCTGATCTCCGGCTTCACCTGCGGGCTGGCCGGCGCCTGGATGACCCTGAACCTGGCGGCCTTCGTGCCCAACATCACCTCCGGACGGGGATGGATCGCGCTGGTGGCCATCTACCTGGGCAACAAGACGCCCGTGGGGATCGTGGTGGCCTCCTTCGTGTTCGGCCTGAGCGAGGCCTTTTCCAACTACGCCCAGGGAGCCCTGAAGGTGCCGGCGGACTTCATCCTGGCCTTCCCGTACTTCATCACGGTGCTGGCCATGATCCTGTACTCGATGTGGAGGCATTATCGCGCGCGGGGGCGATGGAGCTCAGAACTGCAGGGAAAGCCGGATGACCGTCAGGTCGCTGCGGGCCGGCTGGCTGACGATGGACTCGATGCGCACGTTCTGCTTCTCGCAGGCGCTCTGCAGGAAGGACAGGTAGTAGCGGCCCAGCTCGGTGCCCACGCTCTCGTTGGGCGCCTGCCGGTAGAAATCCGCCAGGGACTTTTCCCGCACGCCCGGCTCCTGCTTCTGCTCCAGCTGTTCCCGCACCCGGGCGTATTCGCGCTCCTGGTTGGCCACCGTGATGCGCAGGCGGTGCTCGGTGCCGATGGAGGCCCCTTTTCCGCCCAGCTGGTAGGTGAGAAAGAGCAGATCCCCCTCCTCCTCCATCTGCCTCTGCACCGCCGCGCGCAGGCGCTGGTTTGAGGCCACCGCCCCCGCGGCCTTGGGGTTGTCGTACAGCCGGGCGGCCACCTGGCGGTAGTGGGACAGCTCGGTGTGGGAGGTGACCTCGATGACCATCAGGGCCAGGTACTCGGCGATCAGGGCCTTCTCCACGTACTCCGCCAGCAGCTGCTGGAACTCGCGCACCAGCTCGCCGTACTCCGGCTGACCCCGGGAGCGCACCAGCACGTACCAGATGATCTTGCGCATGGACAGCACGAAGGCGTCGATCAGGAAGGAGCGCAGCCGCCGCTCCTCCGGGCCCAGCGAGGCGTCCGCCTGCACGCGGGCCATGACCGGGTGCTGCAGGAGCCGGGAAACCGCCGGGATGTCGGCGGCCACCGCGGCCAGGAAGGACTCCAGGGTGGCCTGGTTGAACACGGTGTCCTGGTCCAGGACCCGGGTGGGGTTGGAGCGGTTCCAGCGCTTGATCAGCTGGGAATTGAGGAAGCGCCGGTAGCTTTCGTCCTCGAACTTGCGGTACAGCAGGCGGAAGCCGATCAGCTTGGTCAGGTCGATGATCTCCCGGCGCTTGGAGCTGAACTCGGTGCGGGCCAGCTCGATGGCCGTGATGTAATCGATGTTGATCATCTGCTGCAGGGCGGAGGCCGGGAAGCCGCTCACGGTGATGCCGTATTCCAGGCGGCTGTCGGCCATGCGCAGCTGGCTCAACTTGCGGCGGTTGCGCACGAACCACTCCACGCCCTGCGGGGTGAGGGTTATTTTCAGGGGCAGGTCGATCTGCGAGCTTCGTTCCGGCGGCACCTTGGCTAACTTCCGCTCCGGGCACCAGGATAGCGCAAAAGCGGGGGGCGCAACAAGGCTCGGGCCGCTTTCAGCCCAGCTCGATGCCGTGGCGGCGCTGGGGGAAGGATTTGGCCACGGCCACGGCGTTGCGGGTCCGGTTGAAGACCACCCCTCCGTCCCAGTACTCCACCGCGGCGAACAGGGCGTTGCCGCTGTCGTGCTCGTCGCTGTCCTTGGTGAGGAAGGAGACGTACTCGGCCATGGCCTCGAAGTCCTGGCGCAGGAAGCACTCGGTCCTGCGGCGGTTGAACTCGTTCCAGGCCTCCAGGGCCTTGAAGCCCTGTCCCTCGTCCTGCACGATCAGGCGGGCGCTGGACGGATCGAAGTGGAACCAGACCTCCACGATCTTGCGGGGATCCTTCTTGTTGCCGTGCTTCACCGCGTTCTTGATCAGCTCGCTGATCTGCTGCTCCAGCAGGTTGATCTCCTTGATTTCCGGGGGGGCCTTCTGCATGACCACCAGGGTGTAATAGCGGATCTGGCGGAAATCGCTGGCGAACTTCTTGTGGAACATCCCCTTCTTCTGGAAAAGCGGGCTGTCCTCGTTCACCTGGATGCTCTTGATGTCCGACATGCTTCCCCCTCTTCTCTACTCGCTGGCTTTCAGCTGCTGGATGGCCAGCTCCAGGTCGGCCACGATGGGGAAGTACTGGGCCAGCTTGGTCAGCTCGATCACCTTGCGCACCGAGCCCTTCACCCCCGTGATCCTCAAGCGCAGGCCGTTCTTCTTGATATCGGCGAACACCTGCAGCAGCGCCCCGATGCCGCTGGAGTCGATGTAGGGCACCTGGTCCAGGTTGATGACGTAGTGGCGGATCTTCTTCTCGATCATCTTGCGCACCACGTCCTTCAGCTTGAAGGCATTGTACAGGTCCATCTCCCCGACCACGTCGATGACGTAGATCGTGTCGGCCCGCCGCAGCTTGATCTCCATGTTGCCGCTCACTAGGCGCTCCTCTAGTCCACCCGCAGTACCAGCAGGGTCTGGTCGTCGTGCTGCCGCGCTCCGGCGGCGTGGCGCTCGATGTCGGCGCTGGATGGCCTGGACCAGGCCCTCGGCCGACAGGCCGCTGGCCGCCTGGACCACGTCGGCCAGGCGCTTCAGCCCGTATTGCTCGTTTCTGGGGCTCATGGCCTCCAGGATGCCGTCGGTGCAGAGAATCAGGATGTCCCCCTCCTCCAGCCCGAAGCGCCTCTGCCCGTACTTGCCCTCGCGCTCCACGCCGATGGGCAGCCCCTCCGCGTCCACCCTCAGGAGCTTGGAGGTGCTGGCCCGCCAGACCAGCAGGGGCAGGTGGGCGGCGTTGGCGTACACCGCCTGGCGTTTGGCCTGGTCGTAGATCACCAGGCCGATGGTGGCGAAATGGTCCACGTCGATGCGGCCGGTGATGCCGCGGTTGATGCCCGTCAGGGTGGCGGCCGCCTCCAGGCGGGGGGAGACCAGCAGGTGGGTGATGGAGCGGATCATGATCATGACCATGGCCGCCGGGATGCCCTTGCCGGCCACGTCGCACACCAGCAGGGCCACCTTGTCCTGGTCCAGGGGCAGCACGTCGTAGTAGTCGCCGCTCACCCCGCGCGCGGGGCGGCTGTGCACGGCCAGGGAGCCGCTGCTCAACCGGGGCAGCTCGCCGGGCAGCAGCTTCTGCTGGATCTCCGCGGCGATGTCCACCTCCCGCTCCATCTGGCGCTTTTCCAGCACCTCCAGGTAGGTGTACAGGTTGTCGATGGTGATCGAGGCGTACTCGGCGAAGGTCTTCAGGTGCTGGAAGTCGGTATCCTGGAAGTGGCGGTTCTCCGCGCGCTTGAGGGTGGAGATCACGCCCAGCACCCGCTTGGACACCACCAGGGGCACCGCGATCAGCGAGCTGACGAACAGGATGTCGTCCTCCCGGTTGGCCCCCAGGCGGGGGTCCTCCCGGGCGTCGCGCACCAGCAGCGCCTGGCCGCTTTTGCACCGCCTCGCCCAGGATGGTCTCGCCGATGGGGATGGGGGTTTCCTGGAAGTAGCGCTTCAGGGCGCGCGGTGTTCACCTTGGCCAGGGCGGGCACCGGGCCCAGGGGGGGGTAGATGCCGCGGGTGGCCCGCACCCTCAGCACGTCCTCGTACTCGTCCACCATCAGGATGGCCCCGGCGTCCGCGCCGATGTTGTGCACGGCCGAGGCGATGATGATCTCCAGCACCCGGGGCAGGTCGATCTTGGCGGTGATGGCGTTGCCCAGGTTCTCCATGAACTCGAAGGTGGAGTCCAGGTTGGTGGAGTAGAACTGGATGGCCCGCCGGCTCTCGGCATGCAGGTGGCGGTTGTAGGCCAGCAGCACGTAGAAGTGCACCAGGGCGGCGGCCGGCAGGAGCAGGTTGTGGATCAGCGGCGCGGCGTAGCCGTACAACAGGCCGATCACCTGGACCAGGAACAGCCCGGCGATGATCACGAAGCGGGTCTCCATCAGCATCTCCGCCTCTTCGGTGTTGTAAGGGGACACCAGCCCCAGCAGGATGGCCAGGTAGATCACGTCGGCCAGCAGGAGCAGGCTGAGGGCGGCGGGGGTGAGCGGCAGCCAGGGGAGGAAGAAGGAGGCCGCCCCCGCGATCAGGGCCAGGAAGTTCACCGCCAGGTACACCACGTCCGCGGCCTGCAGGCCGGTGAACAGCCGCACCCACAGCAGGTACAGGGCCAGCACGAGCAGCTCGGCCAGCGGCACGATCAGCTCCCGGCCGAAGGCCAGGTAGCCCAGGTCGCGGGCCAGCAGGACCCCGGCCAGCACCGCCCAGATCGCCAAGCCCCGCGGACGGCCGGACCTGGCCACCGCCACGAGCAGGGCCACCAGCAGCAGGGTGGTGAACAGCTTGGCCCAGAGCAGGTTCATGTCCCCGGTCCCTCGCGCTCCCGTTTTTCCAGCTCAAGCAGGGCGGTGCCCAGATTGGCCAGCATGCGGTTGAAGGAACGGGCCAGCACCCCCACCTCGTCCATGCGCCGGATGGGGATCTGGTCCACCTCCACCAGCCCCTTGCTGGCCTTGTCCACCAGCGCCGTGAGCTCCTCGATGGGGCGGGTCACCTGGTTGCCCAGCAGCAGGCCCAGGCCGATGGCCACGATCACCGAGACGGCCATCACGATGATCACCAGCTTGCCGCTCTCCTGCACCGGCTTGACGATCTCGCTGCGCGGGACGATGACCCCCAGGCTGGAGGAGACCGCCGGGATGGGGGCGAAGGCCAGGTAGTTCTCCGTGCCGTCCTCCAGGCGGTAGCGGGCGATGCCCGACTCCCCGGCCACCATGCGGCGCACCAGGCGGTTGAAGGAGGCGTTGGGGGTCTCCAGCAGGATGTCGGTACGGTAGGTCTTGTACCATTCGGTTTCCCTGTCCTCCAGGCCCCGCCGCACGATGGCCCGCCCCTGGGCGTCGATCAGGAAGGGCTCGTTGCGGTAGCCGATGTCCAGGCTGAGGATGTCGTTCTGCAGGGTTTCCAGAAGCACGTCCATGCCGACCACTCCCAGCAGCAGCCCGGCGGGGTCCAGCACGGGGGTGGCGGCGGTCACGTTGAGCTTCTTGGTGTTGACGTCCACGTACAGCTTGGTCCAGGCGGTTTTTCGCACCTCCCGGACCAGGCGGTACCAGGGGCGCATGCGCGGGTCGAAGCCCTGGATGGCCTCGATCACGTCCACCACCTCCTGCTTGTCGAACACGGTGATGCCGCTCTCGGTGGCCATGTAGCCCAGGCTGAGGTAGGGATTGGCGGACACCAGGGACTCCAGGAAGCCCCCGACCTGGCCCAGACGGGCCATGTCCGAGGCCAGCTCCGTCTCCATCCGGCGGCCGCCGTAACCCGTGCCGTTCCAGGGCATCAGCAGGCGCAGGCTGGAGGCGGAAGCGGGCAGGGGGGCGGCATAGACCCGCCGGGCGTAGGCGGCGGCCGCCTCGGCCTCCTCCTGGACCCTCTGCAGTATCAGGCCGTAGGCGGTGGTCCGCTCCCGGACCAGCCGCTCCAGGGTCCGCTCGGCCTGACTGCTGAGCGCCCCCCGGTTCTGCAGCAGGGCGATGGCCCCGACCACCACCAGGGAGATCATCGGCAGCAGCACCAGGGTCAGGATGATCCGGGTCTTGATGGAGAGGCTGCGCGCTTTCATGGCACTTGAGCTCCTTGCCGCCAGGGGTGGCCTGATTGTAAGGGAGCCGCCCTGCCCCGGTCAACCGAAAAAAAAGCAGGCCAGTTCTCATGAAGTCTTATTCATGGTATAAATTCCCTTACAATCGGACGGATATGCAGGAAATCGTCAACAAGGTCCTGGAAGCCGAGAAACAGGCGGAACAGACGCTGGCGGAAGCCCGGCAGAAGGCCGCCGCAGTCCGCGCGGAAGCCGATGCCCAGACCGCGACAGCCCTGCAGGAGGCCCGCGCCCAGGCGCAGGGGCTGCTGCAAACGGGCCTGGCGGAGGCCCGCGCCGAGGCCGAGCGTTCCAGCCGCGAACTGGTCCGCCAGGCAGAGCAGGAGGCCGCGAGCTTCCTGGAAGGTCGGCAGGAAGTCCTGCGCGGCCTGGTGGAGCGGGTCGTGCGGCTGGTCGCCACCCCGCTGGACCTGAAGGGCTGAAGCCATTTGGGCGCGGTACAGAAATACGGCTTCATCAATGCCAAGCTGCGGGCGCGCATCAGCAAGATCCTGCCCGAAGCGCTTTCGGCGGAGATGTCCCGCGCCAAGTCGCTCAGCGAAGCGGTGGAGCTGCTGCGGAACACCGATTTCTCGGTCGTGGAAAGCGTCTTCGGCCAGACCGGCGATATAAAGAGCGCGGAGCTGGAGCTGGCGCGCAAGGAAGTCAGGCTGTACCTGGAGCTGGAGGAGCTGACCAAGGACGAGGTGCGCTCGATCGTAGTCGCCCTGGCCGAGCGTTTCGAGGTCGACAACCTCAAGCACGCCCTGCGCCTGTGGTTCGACAGCCGCGTACGCGGCCGGCGCATCGACGCGGCGGTGGGCTATCTGCTGCGGGATCGGGTGCACCGCGACCTGGCCCTGGACCGCATCGTCAACGCCGGCAGCCTGGAGGAGGCGGCGGAGGCCCTGAGCGGCACGCCGTACGGCGAGCTGGTGGCCCGGCAGGCGGCCGAAGTCGCCCGGGTGCAGAGCCTCTTCCCCCTGGAAATCGCCCTGGATCACCACTTCTACCGCCAGCTCCTGGCGGCGGTGGACGGGCTGGGGACCCGCGACCGGGAGATCGCCCGCCGGATGATCGGCGCGGAGATCGACCTGGCCAACATCAACTGGCTGATCCGCTTCAAGGGCTTCTACAAGCTGGACCCGCAGCGGGCGCTGGCCAGCGCCATTCCGCAGGGCATCTGGTTGAGCCCCCAGGCCGTGGCCGAAGCCTACGCCATGGACAACCCCAGCGCCGTTCTGGGCGAGCTGGTGCGCCGCCGCTATCCCGGGTTGGCCAGCCTGCTCACCCCCCGGGAAGCCACGGAGAGCTACGCCCGCCTGGTGCTGATCGAGCGCATCCTGGCCGAAATCCTGATGCTGGAAGTGCGGCACCTGCTCGCCGGCTACCCCTTCACCATCGGCATCCTGCTGGCCTATTTCGTGCTCAAATCCGCCGAGATCCGCCGCATCAAGACCGTGCTCAACGCCAAGTTCTACAACTGGCCCGAAGAACGTATAATGGCGGCGCTATGATCTTTCCTCAGGCCATGAAACAGCTGGTGGCCGTGGTGCTGGACCGCGACGCCGACCAGGTGACCCGCGCGCTGCTGGACCAGGGGGTGATGCATTTCGTGAGCGTCACCGAAATGGACCCCGGCTTGAGCGAGCGCCTGACCGCGGGCAGCCCCAGGGTGACCGAGGCGATGATCGGCGAGATCCGCAGGCGCATCGAGGGGCTGTTCAGCCTGGCGGGGCACGGGCTTCCGGCCCAGGCGGACCTGCGCATCGAGGACCTGCGGGCCCTGGACCTGGCCGCCGCCAACCGCCAACTGGACGAGCTGGCCGCCAGCCTGGCCGGCATCCGGGAGCGGCAGCAGGCGCTGCAGCAGGAGATCCTGAAGCTGGAGGACATCCGCCGGCAGCTGGACATGTTCGGCGACCTGACCACCGGCCTGCAGGCCCGGTCCCAGTTCTCGTTCCTGAGCATCCAGAGCGGCACCGTGCGACGGGCCGAGCTGGGGGCCATGGTCGAGGAGCTGAAGAGCATTCCCTCGGTGCACCTGGAGGTGGGCCACGAGGAATCCCAGGCCACGCTGCTGCTGATCACCATGAAACGCGACGACGGGGTGGTGAACAAGATCCTGGACCGCCACGGCTGGGCGGAGGTGGAGCTGGCCCGGGAGGCCCTGGGCGGCAAGGAGGAGGTGCTGGCCGACCTGGACGGCAAGCTCGCCGGCTTCCGGGAAGAGCAGGAAAAGCTCAAGTCCGGCATCGAGGCCCTGATCCGGGAGAAGGGCCCGGAGCTGGAGCGCATGTGGGCCAACCTGCGCTTGAACGAGCTGTACTCCCGCATCCAGTCCTACTTCAGCCACACGGCCCGCACCATGATCTTCTCCGGGTGGCTGCCGGCCCGCACCCAGGAGCCGCTGGGCGGCGCGCTGCAGCGGGCCACGGGAGGCAGGTGCTACCTGGAGTGGCACGATCCCAGCGAGCTGTCCACCGCCCAGAAGGCCAAGGTCCCCGTGCAGCTGGGCGGCCCGCGCCTGCTGGCCCCCTTCAAGATGCTGGTCACCAACTACTCCATCCCCCAGTACGGGACGGTGGACCCGACCCCCTTCGTGTTCGTGGCCTACCTGGCCATGTTCGGACTGATGTTCGGGGACGTGGGGCACGGGCTGGTGCTGTCCCTGATTGGCATCCTGGGCCTGGCCACCTACAAGGGGACGAGCCAGAACATCCGCAACCTCCTGAAGCTGGCCATCTGGTGCGGCGGCGCGGCCATGGTGGTGGGGGTGCTGTTCGGCTCCTATTTCGGCCTCAGCCTCCTGCCGCCCCTGTGGTTCAACTACCACGGCGCCGTGGCCGGGGAGCACACCGTGGGCGTGGTCAAGGACGTCTACGGGATCCTGCTGATCACCATCTGGTTCGGGATCGGGGTGCTCGGCCTGGGCCTGGCCCTCAATTGGGTCAACCGTTTGCGCCGCGGCGACTGGTTCGGCCTGCTTTTCGACAAGGCCGGCCTGATCGGAGGCTGGATTTACGCGGCGGGCGTCTACATCGCCTTCTACTTCGCCGCCCGGTCCTACAAGCAGCTTCCTCCCGGGAATTTCCTGTTCCTGACCATCGGCCTGCCGGTGCTGCTGCTGGCCTGGAAGGCCCCCCTGGAGTTCTTCCTGCACCGCGAGCACAAGCGTTTCCAGGTTTCCACCCTGATCGACTGGGGCATGGAATGGGTCGTGGAGATCCTGGAGATCTTCTCCGGCTACCTGGCCAACACCCTCTCCTTCATGCGGGTGGCCGGGCTGGGCATCGCCCACGTCAGCCTGGTCATCGCCTTTTTCGCCATCGCCGGCATGCTGCGCGGACCGGCGGGCAACTTCAGCCCCTGGTCCTACCTGGTGCTGGTGGCCGGCAACGTCCTGATCATCGCCCTGGAAGGCCTGTCCGCGGGGATCCAGTCCCTGAGGCTTAACTACTACGAGTTCTTCTCGAAATACTTCAGCGGTTCCGGAAAGGCCTACGAGCCGATCAGTCTCCGGAAGCGCGCCTAGGAGGAGGAAGGACAATGAGCAAGTCCAAGGAACAGATCCAGCTCCGCAAGAAGATCATGTTGAGCCTGGTGGTGACCTTCGCCCTGCTGGTCATCTTCGGCGTGGTCTCGACCACCAAGGCGGTGGCCCAGGAGCAGGCTCCGGTCCAGGAGATGACCCCGGAAAGGGCGGAGGTGTCCAAGTTCGGGCTGATCGCCGCCGCGATGGCCTTCGGCTTCGGGGCCATCGCCGCCGGCCTGGCCATCGGCAACGTCGGGGCGGCGGCCATGGGCGCCGTGGCCGAGAAGCCGGAGATCGCCGGGCAGGCCCTGATCTTCATCGCCCTGGGCGAAGGGCTGGTCATCTTCGGGTTCATCACCGCGCTGATGATCCTGGGAAAGGTATGAGGTACTTCGTCATCGGAGACGAGGACGCGGTGCTGGGTTTCGGGCTGGTGGGGGTGCACGGGCAGGCCGCCTCGACCCCCGAGGAGGCCCAGCGGGCCTTCGGGCTGGCCCTGCAGGACAAGGAAGTGGGCATCGTCATCATCACGGAGCGGGCCGCGGAGCTGATCCGTCCCCAGGTGGACCGCTACATGTTCACCCAGAGCTTCCCCCTCATCGTGGAGGTGCCCGACCGCCTCGGGCCGGTGGCCGGCCGGGCGGACATCCGCGAGATGGTCAACCAGGCCATCGGGATCAAGCTATGAGCCAGGGCGGGCTGATCGAGGGCATCGCCCAGGACGCCCAGGCCGAGGCCCGGCGCCTGGTGGAGGAGGCCGAGAAGGCCGCCGCGGAGCGGCGCGCGGCCTCCGCGCGGCAGGCCGCCGAGATCCTGGAGGAGGCCCGGCGCAAGGCTGGCGAGCAGGCCGCCGGCCTGAAGCGCCAGGCGGCTTCGACCGCGAAAATGGAGACCAAGCGCATTGCCCTGCGGGTTCGCGAGCAGGCCGCGCGACAGGTGCTGGAGCAGGCCCGCGCGAAGCTGGAGGCGATGGTCGGCTCGCCGGAATACCGGGAGGTCCTGTTGGGCTGGATCGTGGAGGCCGCCATCGGCCTGGGCCAGCCGGAGGCCGCGGTGAACGCCTCCGCCCCCGAGCTGCCGCTGCTGGACCAGGGGCTGCTGGCGGAGGCCGAACGGCGCGTGCAGGCCCTCGGCGGCCGCGCGGTGCGCCTGTCCCGGCTGGAGGGCGAGCCGCTGGCCGGGCAGGGGGTGGTGCTGGTGGGCCGCGGCGGGCGCCTGGCCTACAACAACCAGGTCTCCACGCGCCTGCTGCGCAGGCAGACGGAAATCCGAAAGATGATCTACGACGGCTTATGGACGAAAGAATCATAGGGCAGGTGCGGCGGGTCAACGGGCCCGTCATCGAGGCCACCGGCGTCACCGACGCCATGATGCTGGAGCTGGTGCGGGTGGGGGAGGTCCGCCTGGTGGGCGAGACCATCAAGCTTGCCGGCGACAGCGCCATCATCCAGGTATACGAGGACACCACCGGCATCGCCCCGGGGGACAACATCTACGGTTCCGGCAGCCCCCTGTCCGTGGAGCTGGGGCCGGGCCTGATCGGCACCATCTACGACGGCATCCAGCGCCCGCTGGAGGAGATCCGCAACCTCTCCGGCAGCTTCATCGAGCGGGGCATCAGCCTGCCCTCGCTGAACCGCGAGAAGAAGTGGCGCTTCCAGCCCGCCGCCCTGAAGAGCGGCCAGGAGGTCAGCCCCGGCATGGTGCTGGGAACCGTGCAGGAGACCCAGGGGGTGGAGCACCGCATCCTGGTGCCGCCCGATGCCGGGGGCACCCTGAAGTCCCTGGCCGGCCCCGGCGACTACACCGTCACGGAGCCGATCGGCCTGCTGGCCTCCGCCGGGGGGGAAATGCCCCTGTTCCTGATGCACCGCTGGCCGATCCGCACCCCGCGTCCCATCCGGGAGCGGCAGGCGGTGAGCCATCCCCTGATCACCGGGCAGCGGGTCATCGACACCCTGTTCCCGGTCTCCCAGGGCGGCACGGTGGCCATCCCCGGCGGGTTCGGCACGGGCAAGACCATGACCCAGCACGCCATCGCCAAGTGGTGCGACGCCTCGATCATCGTCTACATCGGCTGCGGCGAGCGCGGCAACGAGATGACCGACGTGCTCACCGAGTTCCCCAAGCTGATCGACCCGCGCACGGGCACGCAGCCTCATGGAGCGCACCATCCTCATCGCCAACACCTCCAACATGCCCGTGTCGGCCCGCGAGGCCTCGATCTACACCGGCGTCGACCCTGGCGGAGTACTACCGCGACAGGGCTACGACGTGGCGGTCATGGCCGACTCCACCTCCCGCTGGGCCGAGGCCCTGCGCGAGCTTTCCGGGCGCATGGAGGAGATGCCGGCGGAGGAGGGCTTCCCGGCCTACCTGCCCACGCGCCTCGCGGAGTTCTACGAGCGGGCCGGGAACGTGAGCACCCTGTCCGGCGCAGGAGGGGTCGGTCACCATCATCGGCGCGGTCTCGCCGCCCGGGCGGCGACTTCTCCGAGCCGGTGACCCAGCACACCAAGCGCTTCGTGCGCTGCTTCTGGGCCCTGGACCGGCAGCTGGCCAACGCCCGGCATTACCCGGCCATCTCCTGGCTGGACAGCTACAGCGAGTACCTGGGGGAGGTGACCGCCTGGTGGGAGCGGGAGGTGGGCCCGGCCTGGACCAAGGACCGCGCGGAGATCATGGAGCTGCTGCAGCGGGAAGTGCGCCTGCAGCAGGTGGTGAAGCTGGTCGGGCCGGATGCCCTGCCCGACAGCCAGCGCTTCGTGCTGGAGGTCTGCACCCTGTTCAAGAACGCCTTCCTGCAGCAGAGCGCCTTCGACGACATCGACCGCTTCTCCACCGCCCAGAAGCAGATGAAGATGCTCTCCCTGATCCTGACCTTCTGGCGGCGGGGGGCGGAGGCCATCCGCAAGGGGGTCACCCTGGTGCGCCTGAAACGCCTGAAGATCCTGCAAGAGGTCATCAAGATGAAGTTCAACCTGGCCAACGAGGACCTCGCCGCCTTCGACCGCCTGGCCGCGCGCCTGGAGCGCTCGCTGGGCCAGCTGGAGTCGATCTATGACGAAGAGCAATAAGGAACCGTCCGTGGCCGCGCCCGTGGCCGCGCGCGAGGAGAGCCCGGCGCCGCCTGCTGGCCGGGCGCGAGTACGTGGGAGTGGACCGCATCGACGGACCGCTGGTGTTCGTGAAGAACACCCACCCCGTGGGCTACCGGGAGCTGGTGGAGATGCGTGGACCCGCGGGGCGCGATCCGCCTGGGCATCGTGCTGGACACCGCGGCGGACGTCGTGGTCGTGCAGGTGTTCGAGGGCACCTCGGGGCTGACCATGCCGGGCACCCACGTGCGTTTCCGGGGCGAGCCGCTGAGGATCGGGGTGAGCGAGCGCATGCTGGGCCGGGTGTTCAACGGCCTGGGGCAGCCCATCGACGGGGGCCCGGCCCCGGCCGGGGACCTGGAGGTGGACGTCAACGGCCGGCCGATCAACCCCACCGCGCGCGAGTACCCGCGGGACTTCATCCAGACCGGGATCTCGGTGATCGACGGGATGAACACCCTGATCCGCGGGCAGAAGCTGCCGATCTTCTCCGGCAACGGCCTGCCGCACAACGAGCTGGCCGCCCAGATCGCCCGCCAGGCCAAGATCCGCGGCACGGAAACCCAGTTCGCCGTGGTGTTCGCGGCCATGGGCGTCAAGCACGACGTGGCCCGCTTCTTCTCCAGCTCCTTCGAGGAGACCGGCGTGCTGGACAACGTGGCCCTGTTCCTGTCCCTGGCCGACGACCCCTCCATCGAGCGGCTGATCACCCCGCGCACGGCCCTGACCCTGGCCGAGCACCTGGCCTTCAACCTGGACATGCACGTGCTGGTGATCATGACCGACATGACCAACTACTGCGAGGCTCTGCGGGAGATCTCCACCATCCGCGGCGAGATCCCCTCCCGCAAGGGCTACCCCGGCTACCTGTACTCGGACCTGGCCGAGCTGTACGAGCGGTCCGGCATGCTCAAGGGCTACAAGGGCTCCATCACCCAGATGCCCATCCTGACCATGCCCAACGACGACATCTCCCACCCCATCCCCGACCTGACCGGCTACATCACCGAGGGGCAGATCGTCTTCGAGCGGGAGATGCACGGCCGCGGGCATCTACCCGCCGGTGGCCGGGCTGCCCTCGCTGTCGCGCCTGATGAAGGACGGCATCGGCGAGGGCATGACCCGGGAGGACCACCCGCACCTGGCCAGCCAGCTCTTCGCCGCCTACAGCTACGTCAAGGACGTGCG
The DNA here is from genome assembly GCA_963745745.1 of uncultured Spirochaetota bacterium. Lineage (GTDB taxonomy): Bacteria > Spirochaetota > Spirochaetia > SZUA-6 > DRHE01 > MIBK01. The sequence continues at coordinate 106,633 of CAVUYS010000078.1, forward strand.
GAACCTCGCCTCGGTCATCGGCGAGGAGGAGCTCACCCCGCTGGACCACCAGTACCTGGAGTTCGGCGAGGCCTTCGAGCGCAAGTTCGTCTCGCAGACGCAGAACGAGGACCGCACCATCGAGCAGACCCTGGACCTGGGCTGGGAGGTGCTGACCATGCTGCCCGCCGAGGAGCTGCACCGGGTGACCGAGACCGAGATCGAGAAGTTCTACGGGAAATAGAGCGGCATGGCCAGCATCGCCCCCACCAAGACCAATCTGCTGCAAGCTGCGCCAGGAGCTGAAGTTCGCCCGCCTGGGCTACGAGCTGCTGGACCAGAAGCGCAACATCCTGGTCCTCGAGCTGCTGACCCTGGTGGACCAGACCGTGGACTTCCAGGAGCGGGTGGTGCGGGCCCTGGCCGAGGCCTACCGCACCCTGCAGGAAGCGGTCCTGCACATGGGCAAGCTCAAGGTGGCCACCCTGGCCAGCGCGGTGAACATCGCCGCCGAGATCACCCTGAAGCAGCGCCGGGTCATGGGGGTGCGCCTGCCGGTGGTGGAGACCAGCTTCGTGGAGCATCCGCCGTACTACAGCCCCATGGGCACCAGCTTCTGGATCGACGGCTCGATCAATGAGTTCAAGCAGGCCCTGCAGCTGATGGGCCGCCTGGCCGAGCTGAAGATCTCGGTCATCCGCCTGGCCACGGAGGTGCGCAAGACCATCCGCAAGGTCAACGCCCTGGAGAAGATCGCCATCCCCGAGCTGCGCGCCAACGTCCTGTTCATCCAGAACCGGCTGGAGGAGAACGAGCGGGACATGTTCGTGCTGATGAAGATGGTGAAGAACCGGCTCCTGGTCCGGAAAGGGGGAGATTGATGGAAGGCCCCATCCGTAGAATTCTGCTGTACATGGACGGCAGCGAAGGCTCCATCACCGCCGCCCAGTACGCCATCTGCCTGTCGCGCTATTACCGCGCCGAGCTCACCGCGCTGTACGTGGTGAACACCCGCGCGCTGGGCGATCTGTTGAAGGCGCGCATCTTCGTGAAGGCCGAGCAGGAGGAGTACCTGCGCGACCTGGAAGAGGACTCGCAGCGCTACCTCAACCACGTGCGCAGCCTGGCCCGCAAGAAGGGCCTGGTGGTGCAGACCGCCAGCGCCAGCGGCACGGTGCACCAGGAAATCAAGAACTGCGTGCTGGCCAACAAGATCGACCTGCTGGTCATGGGCGAGCTGTCCAGCGTGCGCAGCCGCAGGGACGAGCTGTACGACGAGGCCGACCGGGCGCTGCGCACCGTGCCCTGCTCGGTGCTGGTGGTCAAGGACGAGGAACGGGTGGCGGCCCTTTACGACGCGCTGGTGTAGAGGCGAAAGAGAGGTTTTCCCATGGCCCTAGTGGATCTGATCACGTCCCGAGGTGGTGAAGGTGCCCCTCGCCGGAAAAACCAAGAACGAGGTGATCCGCGAGCTGGTCCAGGTGCTGCTGGACGCCGGACGGATCACCGAGCTGGAGTCGGTGTACGACGCCCTGCTCACCCGCGAGGCGCTGGGCTCCACCGGCCTGGAGCAGGGCGTGGCCGTGCCCCACGCCAAGACCCGGGCCGTGCGCCAGCTCACCGCGGCCATCGGCATCGCCCCCCAGGGCGTGGATTTCCAGTCCGCCGACGGCGAGCCCTCGAAGCTGTTCTTCCTGCTGCTGGCCCCCCCGGACCAGTCCGGGCCGCACATCCAGGCCCTGGCCGAGATCGCCCGCCTGGCCAAGAGCCCCACTTTCCTGCGCCTGCTGGCCGGGGCCTCCTCGGGCAGGGAAGTGGCGGAGCTGATCCGCGAGGGTTGAGGCGTCAGTCCGCGGCGATGGGCACATCTGCTCGGCGTCGACCTGGGGACCACGGCCATCAAGGCCGCCCTGTTCGACGGCTCCGGCCGGCGGGTCGCCGCCAGCACCCGGGAGTACCCCCTGCTCACCCCCGCGCCCCAGGTGGTGGAGCAGGAGGCGGAGGTCTACTGGCGGGCCTTCCGGGACGCCCTGGCGGCGGTCCTGGCCTCCGGCGGCGTGGCCCCCGGCCGCATCCGGGCGCTGGGCATCTCGGCCCAGGGGGAGACCTTGCTCGCGGTGGACCGGCAGGGCCGGGCGCTTGGCCCCGGCCATCGTCTGGATGGACAACCGCGCCCAGCGCGAGAGCGACGAGCTCACCGCGCGCCCTGGGCAACCAGCTCGTGCACGAGGTCACCGGCCAGGTCGGCATGCTGCCCATGTGGCCGGCCTCCAAGGTCCTCTGGCTGCGGCGCAACCGGGCGGAGCTTTTCGGCCGGGTGCACAAGTTCCTGCTGATCGAAGACTGGCTCATCCACCGCCTGACCGGCCGCTTCGTGGCCGAGGGCTCCCTGCTCTGCTCCACGACCTGGTGGGAGCTGCGCACGAAGCGCTACTGGCCGCGGATGCTGCGGGAGCTGGGCATCGGGGAGGAGCAGCTGCCGGAGGTCGTGGAACCCGGGCAGGCGATCGGCACGATCCGCCGGGAAGCGGCCGAGGAGCTGGGCCTGGCGCCCTCACACGATCGTGGCCACCGGGGCGCTGGACCAGGCCTGCGGCGCGCTGGGGGTCGGAAACGTGCGCGCCGGGCATCTTTTCCGAGTGCACCGGCTCCAACGTGGCCGTGGTGGCCCTGGTGGAGCAGCCCCGGATCGATCCCCTGCGGCAGATGCCCTGCTTCTACTACGGCCTGGCGGACACCTACATGATGCACGCCTTCTCCATGACGGGGGGCATGGTCCTGCGCTGGTTCCGGGACGGGTTCTGCGCCGAGGCCCTGAAGGAGGCCTCCGCTTCCGGGGCCGATCCCTACGAGCTGCTCACGCGCGAGGCTTCTTCAATCCCGGCGGGGGCGGAAGGGCTGGTGCTGCTGCCGCACTTCCAGGGCGCCGGCCTGCCCGAAGCCAATCCCAGGGCCCGGGGGGTGCTTTACGGCCTGAGCCTGCACCACACCCGGGCGCACGTGCTGCGGGCCATCCTGGAGTCCGTGGCCCTGATCTGCCGCCGGATGATCGACGCGGTGCGGGACCTGGGCATCGAGGTAGGGGAGATCCGCTCCCTGGGCGGAGGGGCCAAGAGTCCCCTGTGGTGCCAGATCAAGGCGGACCTGACCGGGCTTCCCGTGACGACCACCAGGAACACGGAGGACGCCGCCTGCCTGGGGGCCGCGGTCCTCGCCGGGGCGGCCGTCGGCGCCTGGCCGTCGGCCGCGGAGGCCCTGTCGCGGATCGTGGAGGTGGACCGCCGCTTCGAGCCGGACCCGCGGCAGCGCGAGCCCTACGAGCTGCTGTACGCCGACTACCGGCGCCTGTACGACTGCCTGCTGCCGGTGTTCAACCGCCGGTGACGATGGGCAGGACCTCGATCAGGTCGCCGTCGGCGATGGGGGTGGCCAGGCCCTCGCGGAAGGCGCAGTTCCTGCCGTTGATCAGGATCGCGCTGGCAATGCCCGGGGGCAGCGGCCGCCCTTCCGGGGCAATGCGCCGCAGCAGCTCCTGCAGGGGCAGGACGGAGGGCAGCTCCAGGGCGAGCTCCTCCCGGGCGGCCAGGGCCCGCGCGCTGCCGTACAGCTTGACCCGCACCATCCTCAGGCCTTGATGCCCAGCCTCTGCAGCGTGGCCTTGGTGGGCCGGCCCTCCGGGTCCCAGCCCCGCAGGCCGTAGTATTCGTCCAGGAGGCGCTGGAAGTCCCCGTCGTCGATGCTCCAGCCGGTGTCCTCCCGCTTTTCGGTCAGCCGCGGCGGCAGGCGGTCTTCCTTGCGGCTGAAACCCTCGCGCACGTTGAACTGGCGGGTGAGGTTGTAGATGCGCTCGCCGCTCTCCAGCAGCTTCTCCACGCTCATTTCCTCGCCCAGGCGGTTCAGTCCTTTCACCGACAGCTCCACGAATTTCGCCGGGTCGCCGGTGGTGTTGGCCGGGATGTTGTCGCAGCCGATCAGGGTCCACAGCCCCGCGTTGCGGTCCTGCAGGTCCTTGACCAGCCTGGCCTTGCCCTCCAGGGTATGCGGCGCCGAGGCTTCGGCCACGACCGTCCAGGCCCGCAGGTGGTCGCCGCCCCGGTCCGCCGTGGCGTAGGCCAGGGCCATGCCCACCGGCCCGCGCGAGTCGTAGCCCGGGATCTCCAGGCCCTTGACCTGCACGGCGAAGCGCTCCTGACCCAGCTTTTTCGCGGCCGGCGCCAGGCCCTCGGCCAGCAGGTCGCCCAGGCCCTCCCGCCGGGCGATTTCGCCCAGCAGGCGCACCTGGCCCGCACCGTCGCCCCAGGCCAGCTTGTAGTCGCCGAGGCCCTTCTCGCTGAGCTCCATGAGGAAGGCGGTGATGGCCCCGAAGGCGATGGTGTCGATGCCGGCCTCGTTGCACAGCCGGCCGATCTTCACCACGGTGCCGATGTCGTACTGCAGGCAGTTGGGGCCGTTCAGGGCCACGGTTTCGTACTCGATGCGCTCCAGCTCCGTGCCGGCGAAGGGGCCGAGGGCGGCCTTGGTGCTCACCCCGCAGGCCACCGGGCAGAGGTAGCAGGTCTTCTTGCCGGTGGTGATCTCCTTGAAGGCGCTCTCGTCCACCTTCTTGTACTCGTCGTCGTAGCCCCGGCGGAAGTTGGACACCGGGGTGATCTTGGCGTCGGCGGTCACCTGCATGGCCGGCAGGTTGCCGCCCAGGCCCATGCCCGGGACCACCTCTTTCTTCAGGTACTCCACGAACTCCCGGCGCAGCTCCGTCACCCCGGCGCGATGCTCCGCCGGGATGAAATCGTCAGGGGAACCCCCCGCCTTCACCAGCACGGCCTTCAGGTTCTTCGAGCCCATCACGGCGCCCATGCCGCCGCGGCCGGCCACCCCCGCCCGCTGGCGCCGGGTGCAGTCGTTGGCCACGATGGCGAACTTCACCAGCTTCTCGCCCGCCGGGCCGATGGTGGCCACCCGGTAGTCCTTGTACAGCTCGTCCACCTCGTAGGTGGTCTTGCCGGCCAGCTCGCGCGCGTCCTCCAGGACGGCCTGGTCCCCGTCGATCCGCAGCAGGCTCAAGGCCTTGGCCCGGCCCTCGAAGATGATCCCCATCCAGCCGGCCTTGGCCAGCTCGGCGCCGAACCAGCCGCCGGCGTAGCTGTCCGAAAAGGTGCCGGTCTGCGGGGACTTGGCGGCGATGAGGTGCCGCGAGAAGACGTTCAGCACGCCGGTGAGCGGGCCGACGAAAAACATCAGCTTGTTCTGGGGGCCCAGGGCGTCGATGCCCGGCTTGATTTCCTTGTAGCAGTACCAGGCGGCCAGGCCCTTGCCTCCGATGTAGGCGGAAAGGACTTCGGCCGGGATTTCCTCTTTCTTTATCTTGCCGCTGCTCAAGTCGACGCGCAGACAGGTAGCGCTTCATCCGGTCCTCCTTGGCTGTGACCTTATTGTATAGGGCAGAGTCGGCGAGCCGTCAAGCAAGGGCGGGCGGCGCTTCGATAAGAGGCCCGGTCGTGATAGAATCGGCGCCGTGATCGCCGGCATCGACCTGGGCACGCAAGGCGTCAAGGTCCTCCTGCTGGACCGGGCCTTAAGGACCGCGGGGCGCGCCTTCGAAGGCTACCCGACCCGCCATCCGCGGCCCGGCTGGGCCGAGCAGGATCCCGCGGACTGGGAGCAGGCCCTCGGCCGGGCCGTGCCGCGGGCCGCGCGCGAAGCGGGGGTGGATCCCGCGACGGTGGAAGCCGTCGGGGTCACGGGCCAGCTGGACGGCTGCCTGCCGGTCGGAAGCGACGGGCGCCCCCTGCACTCCTGCCTGATCTGGATGGACCGGCGCGCCGCGGTGCGGCTGCCGCCGGGGATTGCGGCGCGCCTGCGCGCCGAGGGCGGGGTGAATCCGGACCCCGGCCACCTGGCGGCCAAGGCCCGCTGGCTGCGCGAGAACGAGCCCGCCTGCGCGGAGGCGGCCTGCTTCCACCAGCCCGTCTCCTACCTGGTGGAGCGGCTCACCGGGGAGCGGGTCTGGGACCACGGCCTGGCCTCGATCAGCATGCTCTACAGCCTGGGCCGGCGGGACTACGAACCCGCCTTCCTGGAGGCCTTCGCCCTGGACCGGAGCCGGCTGCCGCGGATCGCCGCCGCGGAGCAGGCGGCCGGCGTTCTGAGCGGGGAAGGCACCCGGCTCACCGGCCTGCGGCGGGGCATTCCCGTGGCGGTGGGCACCGGGGACGACTACGCCAGCCCCCTAGGCGCCGGGATGGTGGAGCCCGGGGCGGTGGCCTGCATTTCCGGGACGGCGGAAGTGGTCGGAGGCCTGGCCCGCGAGCCGCTCCTGGACCCGCAGGGACTGGTGGAGACGCATTGCTATCCGGGCGGCCTGTACTTCGTCGAGAACCCCGGCTGGCTGTCCGGGGGGGCGGTGGCCTGGCTGGCGGGGGCCTGCGGGCTGGCCGATGCGGCGAGCGCCGCGCGCCTGGCCGCCGGGGTGCCCGCGGGCGCCGAGGGCGCCCTGTTCCTGCCCGCGCTGAGCGGGGCCATGGCGCCGGAGTGGGTGCCCGAGGCCCGCGGCTGCTTCTACGGCCTGACCACCTCGCACGGCACGGCGCACCTGGCCCGCGCGGTGCTGGAGGGCTGCGCCTTCGCCATGCGCGACGTGGTGGAGAGGCTGGCCGCGCTGGGCGTGCCCGCAGGTCATATCCTGCTGATGGGAGGGGGGGCCCGCGAGCCGCTCTGGGCCCGCATCCGGGCGGACGTGAGCGGCCTGCCCGTGTTCCGGGTGGCGGAGGTGGACACCGCGCCGGTGGGCGCGGCCCTGCTGGCGGCGGTGGCCGCGGGCCTGCGGCCCGACCTGGCCTCCTGCGCCGCCGCGCTGCCCGCGGTCCGGGAGCGGGTGGAACCGGACCCGCGCAACGCCTCCGCCTGCAACCGGGCCTACCGGGCCTACCGGCGGCTGTTCGAATGCCTGCGCCCGATGTTCACCAGCGCCGAGGAGGAGCAAGCGTGAGCCGTACCCTGGAGCGACTATTATCGGGAGAGTTCCCCGACCCGCGTACGGGCCAGCCGCTGCCGGTGCCCATCCGCTCGATCGTCATGGAGGCCAGCCTGGCCGGGCGGGAGGTCGAGCTGGTGGCGGCCCTGGACCCGGGCCGGACCCTGGCCGTGGTCAGCGACCCCGAGACCGAAGCGGCGCTGGGCTCCCGGGTCAAGCGCGCCCTGTCCGGCTCCTTCCGCCTGGTGCCCGTGCTCCTGCCGTCCCGCCCCCACCCGGACCAGGCCGCCGCCGAGGCCATCCGGCAGGCGGGGCGGAAGGCGGACGCCTTCATCGCGGTGGGTTCCGGAACGATCAACGACCTGTGCAAGTTCGCGGCGGCCGGGGACGGAAAGCCGTACGCCGTGTTCGCCACCGCCCCCTCCATGAACGGCTACACCTCGAAGAACGCCTCGATCACGGTGGGCGGCCTCAAGCGCACCCTGCCGGCCGCCGTGCCGCGGGGGGTGTTCATGGACCTGGGCGTGCTGGCCGCCGCCCCGCCACGCCTCGTCCGCGCCGGAGCGGGGGACACCCTCTGCCGGCCCACCGTGCAGGCCGACTGGCTGCTGGCCCACCTGCTGCGCGACGACCCCTACCTGGATCTGCCTTTCCAGCTGCTGGCGGAGGATGAGGGGCTCCTCCTGGAGGAGCCCGAGGCCCTGCTGGCCGGCGACCCGCAGGCCATGGCCTGCCTGGCCTCGGCCCTGACCCTGGCCGGGCTGGGCATGACCTACTGCGGGGGCAGCTACTCCACCAGCCAGGGGGAGCACCTGCTCAGCCACTTCCTGGAGCTGACCGAGGATCATCCCGCCGAGAGCCTGCACGGCGAGCAGATCGGCGTGACCACGCTCACCATGGCCCGACTGCAGGAGATGCTGTTATCGATGGAAAGGCTCGAAGTGCGCCCCTGCGCCCTGAGCGAGGAGGATTTCCTGCGCCGCTACGGACCCGAGCTGGGCCGGGAGTGCTGGCGGGAGTTCGCCCCCAAGCTCCTGGAGGAAGGCTCCGCCGAGGCGCTCAATGCCCGCCTGGCCGCCGGCTGGGATGCAATGCGCGCGCGCATCGCCCGGGCCGCAATGCCGGCGGAGCGCATTGCCGGCGCGCTGCGGCGCCTGGGCGCGCCCCTCGATCCCCGGTCCGTGGGGTGGGGGGCCGAGGCCTACCGCCAGGCGCTGCTGCACGCCGCCGAGATCCGCAACCGCTACACCTTCCTGGACCTGGCCCGCGATGCTCGCGTTGACCCTCTGCCGGCCATCGGATAGGCTGGCGCCCATGGAAAAGGAAAAGAAGGAAAAAAAGCTCGCCGGCAGGATCGCCCTGGTCACCGGGGCCAGCAAGGGGATCGGCCGGGCGGTCGCCCTGGCCCTGGCCGCGGAAGGGGCGGAGGTGGCGGTCACCGCGCGCGATCGCGGCGGCCTGGAATCCCTGGTCCGGGAGATGGAGGGCCAGGGGGTGGGGGGTCTGTCCGTTCCGGCGGACGCCACCCGCGAGCAGGACGTGGAGAGGGTGCGGCAGGAGGTCCTGCAGCGCTTCGGCCGGGTGGACATCCTGGTCAACAACGTGGGCATCGCCCGCTACGCCCCGTTTGCCGAGCTCAGCCTGCAGGACTACGACTGGATGATGAACACCAACATGCGCTCCAGCTTCCTGTTCACCAGGGCCTTCCTGGGCCCCATGGTCCAGCGCGGCGCGGGTTGGGTCGTGTTCGTGGCCTCGGTTTCCGGCTTGTTCGGTTTTCCGGGCGAGACCGCCTACTGCGCCTCCAAGCACGCCCAGGTCGGCTTCGCCAAGGCGCTGGACCGGGAAGTCGCCGACAAGGGGGTGAAGGTCAGCGTCATCGCCCCGGGCGGAGTGAACACCGAGCATGCCTTCGGCACCGGCCGCTCGGCGGGGGACCCTGCCCTGCAGGGCTATCTGGAGACCGCGGACGTGGCGCAGGCGGTGCTCTTCGCGGTCACCCAGGGCCCCAAGTCCCGCAGCTTCCTGATCGGCCTGCGGCCCATGTCCGAAGGCTACTATGCCTGAATACCGGGGCCTGGACCGGGCCGGGCACCTGGGGCGCATCCGCGGGGGACATTTTCAGGTACTGGTGATCGGGGGCGGAATCACCGGCGCGGGCATCGCCTGGGATTGCGCCCTGCGCGGGCTGTCGGTGGCCCTGCTGGAGCGCACCGACTTCGCGGCGGGCACCAGCAGCGTCAGCTCCAAGATGGTGCACGCCGGGCTGCGCTACATGGTGAACGACCCGCAGCTGGTGGCCGAGGCCAGCGTGGAGCGCCGGCGCCTCCTGACCTCCGGTCCCCACCTGGCCTGGCCGATGGAGTTCCTCCTGCCCGCCTACGCGGACACCCCCGAATACGACGCCGCTGCCCTTCCCGGGGTCCTGGCCCGCTACGACCAGCTCGCCGGCCACGACAACACGGCCGCGGGCAGGATGCTGGACCCGGCCGGAGTCCAGGCGGAAATGCCGCTCTTGCGCCGCAACCCCCTGGCGGTGGGGTCCTACTGGGATGGGATGATGGACGACGCCCGGCTCACCCTGGAGGTGATCCATTCCGCCGCCCGGGCCGGAGCCGCCGTGGCCAACCACGCCCCGGTGACCGGCTCTGCTGGAGAACGCCTCCGGGCGGGTGGTCGGCGCGCGCTTCCGTGACGAGGACCCGGCGGCCGAGGCGGAGAGTACCAGGTGACCGCCGATGCCGTGGTGTCGGCCGCGGGAGTGTACACGGACCTACTGCTGGGACTGGCGAGCCGGGAGCAGCCGGTGCTGAGACCTTCCAAGGGGATCCACCTGGTGTTCCGCAGCGAGGCCACCGGCGGCAAGGCGCTGGCCCTGCCGGTGGGCGGCAACGTGCTGTACTTCCTGGTGCCCTTCCGGCCCGGCTACCTGGCCATGGGCTGCACCGACACCGACTACCCGGCGGACAGCTACGGCCGGCTGGACCGGGTGCCCACGACCGAGGAGGAGGTGCATTTCACCCTGGGCCTGCTGGAGCGGGTGATGCCCGGCGCGTTCGGCCCCGACCAGGTTCTGGCCTGCTACGCCGGGGTGCGGCCGCTGCTGGCGCCGCCGGGCAGCCGCTCCCTGAGCGAATCCGCCACCAGCCGGACCCACCGCATCTGGCAGGCGCGCGGGGGCCTCTGGGCCGTGGCCGGAGGCAAGTATCACCACCTTCCGGCTCATGGCCGAGCAGCTGGTCGACCGGGTGGCGGAGGAGCTGCGCTCCCGCTCCCCGGGTCTGCGTCTGGCCCCCTGCACGACGGCCCGGCAGGCCTACCATGGCGCGCCATCCTGCGGCGCGGAGGGCTTCCCGGCCTGGTCGGGCGGGGAGGCGAAGCGCCTGGCCCTCCAGGCGGGCCTGCCGGAGGACTGCTGCCGGCACCTGTGCCGCGCATACGGCACCGCCGCCGCCGAGGTGGCGGCGCTGGTTCAGGAGGACGCCGCGCTGGGCGGGCGGATCGCCTCCGGGCGGCCTTTCGTGCGGGCCGAGATCCGCTACGCCGCGGAGCGGGAGATGTGCCGCAGCGCGGCCGACTTCCTGGTGCGCCGCACCCAGCTGCGCTTCCTGGAGCACCAGGGCCTGGACGCGCTGGACACGGTCGTGGAGGGTCTGGGCGGCCTGCCTGGGCTGGAGCGCGGAGCTGCGGCGCCGGCAGGCCGAGGACTACCGCGACTACCTCCGCCAGGTCACCCCTGGCTTCGTTGACGAGCGGGCAGCCGGCACGGCTATCCTGGCCAGCGAGGAGGACTAAGATGGCGCCGCAGTTGATCACCATGCTCACCCACCAGGACGAGACGGTCAAGAATTCCTTCGAGGTCTTCGACCAGTGCGCGGACCTGCCCTCGGCGTTCTGGGGATTCAAGGACGTGGGCCTGCCCAAGCCCGACATGAAGCGCCTGGTGGAGCGCATGAAGCAGAAGGGCAAGACCACCTTCCTGGAGGTCGTGAGCCTGACGGAAGCGGAGTGCCTGGACGGGGCGCGCCTGGCCCTGGACTGCGGCTTCGACTACCTGATGGGCACCGTGTACTACGACTCGGTGTTCCGGCTGATGAAGGCCAGGCCCACGAAGTTCTTCCCCTTCGCCGGCAAGGTGAGCGGACACCCCAGCATCCTGGAGGGAGCCATCCCGGAGATCGTGGCCGACGGGCGGCGCATGCAGGAGCTCGGGGTGGCCGGCTTCGACCTGCTGGCCTACCGCTACACCGCCGACGCGGAGGCCCTGGCCGAGGCCTTCGTCCGCGGGGTGCGCGTCCCGGTGGTCCTGGCCGGCAGCATCGACGGCTTTCCGCGCCTGGAGGTGATGAAGCGCATCCAGCCCTGGGCCTTCACCATCGGCAGCGCCTTTTTCGACCAGAAGTTCGTCCCGGGCGGGAGCTTCCGGGAGCAGATGGCCGCCGTTCTGGACTACTTGAGGAGGTAGCGGCATGGAAATCAAGGTGGTGCGCAAGACAGGAGGCGCGCAGCTTCATGGAAGGGGAGGAGCACTGCCGGGAGTACCTGAAGACCGGCAAGCTCACCTTCGGGACCTCGACCCTGCTGCCCGGGCAGCGGGGGACCGTGGACAAAGGGCACGCCAAGAGCCACGAGATCTTCTTCGTGTCCCGCGGGCACGTCCTGCTGCACGTGCCGGACCGCAATGAGTACTTCGAGCTTCACGAGCAGGACATCATCCTGATGCCGGAGGGGGTGCCGCACACGCTGATCAACGTCGGCGAGGAGACGGCCGTGATCAGCTGGAGCCTGGCCCCGTCGGAGTGAGGCGCATGGACCACATCCTGAGCGTGGACCTGGGCACCACGGCCATCAAGGTGGCCCTGTTCGACGCGGAGGGCCGGGTGCTGGCCTCCTCCACCCACGAGTACACCCTGCTCACCCCCAGCACCCTGGCCGTGGAGCTGCCGGTGGAGACCTACTGGCAGGCCTTCAAGAGCGGAGTGGCCGAGGTCCTGGCCGCATCCCGGGTCAAGCCGGGGTCGATCCGGGCGCTGGGGATTTCCGCCCAGGGGGAGACCCTGATCTTCGCGGGCCGCGACGGCCAGCCGCTGCGCAACGCCATCGTCTGGCTGGACAACCGCGCCCAGAAGGAGGCCGAGGAGCTGGACCGGGAGTTCCCCGAAGAGGACACCTACCGGATCACCGGCCAGGTCAGCATCGTGCCCACCTGGCCGGCGGCCAAGGTGCTGTGGGTGCAGCGCAACGAGCCGGAGGTCTTCGCCAAGGCCGCGAAGATCCTGCTGATCGAGGACTACTTCCTGCATCGCCTGACCGGGAAGTACGCCTGCGAGGGCTCGCTGATCTGCTCCACGGTCTACTGGGACATCAACACGCGGCGCTGGTGGCCGCGAGATGCTGCGGCGCCTGCGGATCGACGAGGAGCGGCTGCCGCCGATCCGCGAGTCCGGGGAGCCGGTCGGGACGCTGCTGCCGGCGGTGGCCCGGGAGCTGGGGCTGGATGCCGGCACCATCGTCTGCACGGGAGCGCTGGACCAGGCGGCCGGGGCCATCGGCGTGGGCAACATCCGCCCCGGGGTGTTCTCCGAGAACACCGGCGCCGCGCTGGCCATCTGCGCCACCGTGGACCACCCGGTGCTCGATCCCAAAGGGCGGATGCCCTGCCACTACCACGGCATCCCCGGAACCTACATGGCCCACACCTTCACCACCGGCGGCATGGTCCTGAAGTGGTATCGCGACGCGTTCTGCCAGCCGGAGGTGCAGGTCGGCAGCCTGGCCGGGCTGGACCCGTACGAGCTGCTGGGGCAGGAGGCCGCCCGGGTGGCGCCCGGAGCCGAGGGCCTGGTCATGCTGCCCCACCTGCAGGGGGCCATGGCTCCGGAGGCCAATCCCAAGGCCAAGGGGGTGCTCTACGGGATCACCCTGCGGCACACCAAGGCCCACGTGGCCAGGGCCATCATGGAGGCCATCGCCTGCATCGTGCGCCGCAACATCGAGGTGGTGGAGGAGTTGGGAATACGGGTGAGCGAGATCCGCGGCCTGGGCGGCGGATCGCGCAGCGCGGTGTGGAACCAGATCAAGGCGGACCTGACGGGCCGCCCGGTGCTGACCATGCAGAACGAGGAGGCCGCCTGCCTGGGCGCGGCGATCGTGGCCGGCGTCGGAGTGGGGATGTTCAAGAGCCTGCCGGACGCCTGCGGCCGCATGGTGCAGGTCAAGGGCCGTCACGAGCCCAACCCGGCGAACACCAGGGTCTACGCGGAGCACTATGCCAGGTACGTGGCGCTGTATGATTCGCTGGTCGGCATGTTCGCCAAGGGCTGACGTCACGAGCCGCAGTTTTTGCAAGATGCAGATTGACAGCTGAGCAGGTTGGGTAAATAATGAGCGGAGTCGTCACTTTATAAGGAGGGAAAGGCTAATGAGGAAAGCATTGCCGTTCGTCGCGGGGCTGCTGGTCCTTCTGGTCGCTTTCGGCGCTTGCTCCCGCGGGACGCCTTCCGGCCAGATCCAGGACAAGGTGATCAAAATTGGCGGGTGCGTGCCGCTCACCGGGGCGGTGGCCTACTGGGGCATCTCCACCGACCAGGCCTGGAAGGACGGCGCTGAGGTCATCAACGCCCGCGGCGGGGTCAAGGTGGGCAACCAGAACTACAAGCTGCAGATCATCGCCTACGATTCCAAGGGTTCCACCCCCGACGCCCAGACGGTCACCAAGCGCCTGATCGAGCAGGACAAGGTGAAATTCATCTACAATCAGGCGGCGGCCAGCACCATTGGCATGCTGGAGATCTCCGAGCCGGCCAAGGTGATTTCCTCGGTGGCCTGCTGGGGCTACCTGGAGCACTACGGCAAGGATTTCCCCTACCACTTCCGCTCCGAGATGTCCGACTACGAGCAGGGCTTCGCTTACATGCCGTTCGTCAAGATCAAGTACCCCGGCGTCAAGACCGCCGCCTTCCTGGGGCCGGACGACAAGGACGGCTACGACTGCTACTACTCCTACCAGCGCCTGATGAAGTACTACAACGTCCAGGACCTGGGCGTGGAGTACTTCCAGTGGGAGACCACGGACTTCTATCCCCTGGTCACCAAGATCCTGCAGCGGAAGCCAAACATGATCATCACCAGCCCCACGCCTCCGGGCATCACCGCCTCGATCGTGAAGGCGGCCCGCGAGCTGGGCTTCAAGGGCCCGGTGGTCTCCCCCGGCGCCTCCGAGACCAAGACCATCCTGGAGGTCTGCGGCGAGCAGGCCGACGGGGTCGTGCTGCCGGTCACCCTGGAGGAGCCCCAGACCCAGGTGCAGAAGAGAGCTCGGCGAGCGCTTCAAGAAGCGCTTCGGGGAGTTCAACCTGTACGCCGGCAACCTCTCCTGGTGGGTGTACGCCCTGGCTGAGGCCATCGCCACGGCCGGGACCGTCGACGACACGACCAAGATCGCCGATGCCCTGGAGGACGTGGTGCTCAAGGACACCTACGTCGGAACAGCCAAGTACGCCGGCGAGGGCGCCTACGGCATCAAGCGGCAGGGGGTCTACGACTGCTATACCATGCTGATCGAAAACCAAAAGGGCTACCTGGCCGACGTGCGCTTCCCGGAGCTGCCGCCGGGGTATTAAGCCGAGCCTGAGCGCTCTGGCCACGCATTCCTTTCGATTGTGAAGCGCCAGCCGGTGGCCTCTGGGCACCGGCTGGTTCATAAATACGGCGGAAAGACGAGGTGCTGAAGATGAATCTTCAACTGGTCGTCCAGATGGCCATCACCGGGATCACCCTCGGGCTGATCTACGGGCTGATCGCCATCGGGCTGACCCTGATCTTCGGGGTCATGCGCATCATCCAGTACGCCCACGGCGAGATCTACATGCTCGGGGCCTACTTCCTGTACTACTGGTTCGACAAGTGGCACCTTCCGTACTGGGCCGGGTTCATCATGAGCGCCGCGGTGATCTTCTGCTTCGGCGCCGGGCTGCAGCTGCTGCTGTTCCGCCCGCTGCAGGGCAAGGACATGCTGTATTCCCTGGCGGTCTCGCTGGCCCTCATCTTCATCATCTCCAGCGCCGGGATCATCGCCTTCGGGGCGGTGATCCGGGGCATTTCCAGCTTCGTGACCGGTCAGATCCGCATCGCGGGGGCGGAGTGGACCTATGAAAGGATGGTGATCGCCGGCCTCTCGCTGGTGCTGATCATAGGCCTGTGGCTGCTGCTGCAGCGCACCAAGATCGGCCTGGCCATGCGGGCGGTGGCCGAGGACCCGGAAACCGCCAGCCTGCAGGGCATCAACAACCGCCGCATCCACTGGGTGGCCATGGGCCTGGGCAGCGCGCTTTCGGCCATGGCCGGCAGCCTGATGGGCACCCTGCTGTTCATCGTGCCCAGCATGGGCTTCCTGGCCACGATCAAGGCCTTCATGATCGTGATCATGGGCGGCCTCGGCAGCGTGCCCGGGGCGCTGGTGGGGGGATTCATCCTCGGCTTCATCGACAGCTTCCTGACCACCCTGGCCACCAGCGAGATGGCCTACATCATCGGCTTCGTGGTGATCTTCGTGATCCTGGTCTTCAAGCCGTCCGGCCTGTTCGGACAGGAATGGGAATAAGACCATGAGCGAGAACGTCCAAGACGATCATTCGGCGCAGCCCCTGGCTGATGGTGCTGCTGTGGCTGGCTGGGCGTGGCCCTGCTGCTGGCCTTCCCCTTCGTCATCAAGCAGGAGCTCTACATCCTGCACGTGGCCATCGTGGTCTTCTTCAACATCTGCCTGGCCACCAGCATGTGGCTGATCTGGAGCCTGGGCTTCGTGTCCTTCGCCCACGCCGGCTTCATGGGCATTGGGGCCTACACCTCCGCGTTGTTCCTGCTGCGCCTCGGGCTGCCCATGTGGGTCGGGTTCTGGGCCGGCGCCCTGGCGGCCGCGGTGATCGCCCTGGTGGTCAGCGTGCCGCTGATGCGCACCCGGGCCGTGTACTTCTTCATGGCCAGCTGGGCGGTCGGGGAGGTGATCAAGCGCATCTTCGCCTATTACCGCGGCTTCTTCGGGGGCTGGGAGGGACTGTTCCGCATCCTGCCGCCGAAACTCGGACCCATCGACTTCGCCAACCGCACGGCCTACTACTACCTGGCCATGGTCCTGATGGTCCTGATCGTCCTGGTGGTCTACCGCCTGAACAAAACCCGCACGGGCTGGATCTTCTGGTCCATCCACGAGGCGGAGACCCTGTCCTCGCACGTGGGCATCCACGCCCTGAAGTACAAGGTGGCGGCCTTCACCATCGCCAGCGCCCTGGCGGGCATGACCGGGGCCCTGTACGCCCACTACCAGACCTACATCAACCCCAAAAGCTTCGACATCTGGCTTTCGGAGTTCGCGCTGGTGCACATCATCGTGGGCGGCCTGTCCACGGTGGCCGGGCCGGTCCTGGGAGCCACCTTCCTGACCATCATCGACGAGCTGCTGCGCCCCACCGAGTTCTACCGGATCATCCTGTTCGGGGTGATCCTGATCCTGACCGTGCTGTTCCTGCCGGGGGGGCTGGAGAGCATCCCGAGGCGCCTGCGCCTGGGGCTGTGGAAGCTGCCCGAGGACAAGGACGCCCAGAAGAGCATTGCCAAGGCCTTCAGCCGGAGGAGGAAATAGCCATGGCCTTACTCGACATCCAGAAGGTCAGCATGCACTTCGGCGGCTTGAAGGCCATCCAGGAACTGGATTTCCAGTTGGCGCAGGGGGAGATCCGCGGGCTGATCGGACCCAATGGGGCGGGCAAGACCACCCTGTTCAACGTGATCAGCGGGGTGTACATCCCGACCTACGGCAGGTTCTTCTTCAAGGGGCAGGACATCACCAAGCTGCGGCCGCACGGCACCGCGAAGCTGGGCATCATCCGCACCTTCCAGTCCACCATCCTGTTCAAGCACTTCACGGTGCTGCGCAACGTGATGATGGGCTGCCACCTGCACTCCCACTACAGCTTCTTCGGTTCGCTGTTCGGGACGCCAGGCTCCCTGCGCCACGAGCGGGAGAACGAGGTCAGGTCCATGGAGATCCTCGATTTCCTCGGCCTGGCCAAGCTGAAGGACGAGTTGGCCCTCAACCTTCCGCACGGCCACCAGCGGGCGCTGGGAATCGCCATCGCCATGGCGGCGCAGCCCGTGCTGCTCATGCTCGACGAGCCGGTGACCGGGATGAACCCGGAAGAGAGCGCCTCCATGATGAAGCTGATCCGCAAGATCCGCGACCGCGGCATCACCATCCTGCTGATCGAGCACGACATGAAGGTGGTCATGGGCGTCTGCGAGAAGATCACGGTGCTGAACTTCGGGGAGAAGATCGCCGAGGGCACCCCGGAGGAGATCCGGAATAACCCCGCCGTCCACGAAGCCTACCTGGGAGGCGAGCACTATGTTGCTTGAGATCAAGAACATCCGGGTGCATTACGACAAGGTGGAGGCGGTCAAGGGCATCAGCCTGACGGCCGAGAAAGCGATGATCAGCACCCTGATCGGCGCCAACGGGGCCGGCAAGACCACCACCCTGCGGGCCGTTTCGGGACTGAAGAAGGTGAGCACCGGGGAGATCTGGTTCGACGGCCAGCGCATCGACGGCCTGCCGGCGCACCGCATCACGGGATTGGGCGTCGCCCACGTGCCGGAGGGGCGGCGGCTGTTCGGCCTCATGACCGTCCGGCACAACCTGGCCGCCGGCGCCTATCTGCAGAAGGACCGCAAGGTGGTCGAGAGGACCATGGCCGAGGTCTTCGAGCACTTCCCCCGCCTGAAGGAGCGCGAGGGGCAGCTGGCCAAGACCCTGAGCGGCGGGGAGCAGCAGATGCTGGCCATGGGCCGGGCCCTGATGGCCAGGCCCAAGCTGATCCTGATGGACGAGCCCTCCATGGGCCTGTCCCCGATCATGGTGCAGGAGATCGCCAAGATCATCCGCCAGTTCAAGGAACTGGGTTTCTCGGTGCTGCTGATCGAGCAGAACGCCGTTCTGGCCCTGCACCTGGCCGACCAGGCCTACGTGCTGGAGACCGGCAGCATCTCCCTGCAGGGACCCGCGCGGGAAATGCTGGCCAACGCGCACGTGAAAAAAGCCTACCTCGGAGGCTGAGGCCGGCGAGGGCAAAAAACCGGGGCTCCCTTTTCGAGGGAGCCCCTTTGAGTTTTTCAGGCCGAAGCGGCCTACCAGCCCTTGTAGGCCTTGTTCAGGATTTCCAGGAAGATTTCGAGGTTGACCGGCCGCGGGTTGGAGTCCACGGACACGTTCCAGGTGGCCCGCTCGGCCACCGCCGG
This sequence comes from uncultured Spirochaetota bacterium, assembly GCA_963745745.1. GTDB lineage: Bacteria > Spirochaetota > Spirochaetia > SZUA-6 > DRHE01 > MIBK01. The sequence goes on from CAVUYS010000078.1 coordinate 124,874, forward strand.
CAGGTCCTCCTTCTTCACCCCCACGGCCTCCAGGCTGGTGGGCAGGCCCACGGAGCGGATCAGGCGCTTGACCCCGTCCACGCAGCGGTGGGCGGCCACGTTCAGGGTCAGGCCGCTCACGTCCTCGCCCAGGAAGCGGGCCACGTTGGCGTGCTTGACCGGGTCGGTCAGGCAGTTGAACTCCATGACCCAGGGCATGAACAGGGAGCAGGCCAGGCCGTGGGCGATCACCGGCCGCGGCGGGTTGCCGTACAGGCCGCCCAGGGCCTCCCCCAGGCAGTGGACCGCCGAGCAGTCGCTGTTGGCGAAGGAGATGCCGCCCAACAGGCTGGCCAGCATCATCATTTCCCGCGCCTCCAGGTCCTTCCCATTGGTGTAGGCGATCGGCAGGAAGTTGCGCTCTGCTTGCCCGCCGATGATAAGCCGTAGACGTATCGGCTGCTCCGTCATCAGGTGCATGCGCAGTACATCCGCAAAGAGATGGTGATACCGGTACCAGCGCCGTTCGTCGTCCAGCGGAATGGAAAGAGGTTGACCCGCTGCAAGGTTTCCAGGCGCGCCTTGCCTCCCGGCTGGCCGGTGACTGCATCGCACAGGGGACCATTCAAACGGTCAAGGATAGCGGTCTGGAGCAGGAAGTTTCGAATCGGTTCAGGCTGGCGCTGCAGAGACCTCTTCGACCAGGTAGTCCACAATTAACGGTGGTCCCCGGAAAACGACTGGATGAACCCGCGATGTCTTGGTGGCCCTTCATCGATAGTGCAGCCAATTGCAGACCGGCAATCCAGCCTTCGGTTCGGTTTTCCAATGCGGCGACGTCTTCCGTGGAGAGGTCAGGTCCATCACCTGGTGAGAAATTCGGCGGCTTCGGAGGGCGTAAAGCGCAAGTCAGCGGCGCGCAGCTCGATCAATTGGCCCCTGGCTCGTAAACGGGGAATAGGGAGAGCTGGATCCTCCCGGGTGGTGATGACCAGGTGCATCTGGGGCGGCAGGTGTTCGATCATAAAGGTGAGAGCATCGTCAACCGGTCTGGAATCGATCACATGGTAGTCATCGAGGACGAGGATGAAATCCTCCGGGAGGCTGATGATTTCATTGAGCAGCGCGGTCAGAATGGATTCGGTGGGCGGTGGTTGAGAGCGCAGTTGTAGAGCATCCAATACCCCTTCTCCAAGTTTCGGCGTAACCGTCCGTAAAGCCGTAACGAGGTAGGTCAGAAAGCGGGTCGGGTCGCTATCCCCTTCGTCCAGCGACAACCAGGCCACTCGATTTACGATTTTAGATTTTTGATTTACGATTTTGCTTTCTTTTGGGGCATCCAATCGTGAATTGTCACTCGTAAACACCTGCACTTGCGTGCGGTGCAAGTGCCGTAAATCGTTCATCCATTCGCTGACCAGCGTGGTTTTACCGAAGCCAGCGGGGGCAGAGATGAGGGTTAATTTACCACCCGCAGAGAGACCCGCGTTGAGCCGCTCGAGTAGGCGCGTACGGACCACCACTTTAGGCGGAGGCGGGGGAATATAGAGTTTCGTGGCAAGAATTGAAGCGGACGTG
>CAVUYS010000079.1:0-7242 GCA_963745745.1 uncultured Spirochaetota bacterium
GAATCCTCTCCTTGGCCTTCTCCTTTCTTCTCCCGCCGTGCACCTCCTCGTTTACCCGTAGTAGAGCATGTTCAGGTAATACTCCTTCTCGTTGAGCTCCTTGGCGATGTCGGCGCCCTCGAAAAGGATCTTCTTCACCGCGTCCATGGCCAGGACCATGGCCTTTTCGAACATCGAATTGTGGGCATTGATGCAGACCCCGTTCTCCAGCTGCGAGCGAAAGGCCCTGAAGAACTCGCCCTGGAAGGCCGGGTCCAGCAGCCGGTGGCGGTTGGAGTGCAGGTGGCCCGCGCTGGAGTAGTAAAAGGCGCTCAGCTCGGGGTCGTTGGTCACCTGGTCGATGAAGCTCCCCGCGTAGTACTTGTTCCGGCTCTGGGAGCAGATGGCCAGGGCGTGGTTGTAGTTCCAGGTGAGGGACTTGCGGTCGCGGTTGACAGGGTTCAGGACGACGGAGAATTTGCTGTCGAAATCCCTGCCGGTCAGCTCCTCCAGGATGTACTTGATCCAGGGCCCGTCGGTCATGAAGGCGATCCGGTCGCGCGCGAAGTGGTCGCGGATGGAGTAGATGTCCCCGGAGTAGATCCTGTTGCGCTGGATGAACCGTTTGATCCAGTCGAAACCCTCGATGTTCTCCCGGCTGTTGAAAACCAGCTGGCCGGTCCCGTCGACGAACTCTCCCCCGAAAGCCTGCAGAAAGGTGTAGATGCGCAGGAAGTCCGTCTCGTCGTGGCGGATGTTCAGCCCATAGCAATAGCGCTCGGTGCCGGCGAAGCTCCCGCTGATGGCGGCGCACAGCCCCTCGAACTGCTCCAGGCTCAGGGGCTCCGGTTGGAGCTTCAAGCCGGCTTCGGCCAGCAGCGTCTTGTTGGCGATCAGGGCCAGCGGGCACAAGCCCCAGGCTACGGAGAAGAGCTTGCCGTTGTAGGTGCCGCCGCACAGGTCCTTGTCCGGAAAGCGGTTCTCGATGTTCTCCGGGCTCAGATACTCCTCCAGCGGGCTCAGCGCGCCCATGGCGGCGAAGTAGGCGGTCCACGGCGAGACGATCTGGGCCACGTCCGGCGCCTCACCGTGGGTGATCAGGCGCAGCAGCTCCTCCCGGGTGCTGGTGTACGTCGTGGGGATGAGCTTGACCGCGATGTTCGGATTCTTCTTCTCGAAGCGCTCGATCAGCTCGGAGAGAATCGCCTGTCCCCGGGGGGTCTCCCCGATCCAGGACATGAAGGTGAGGGTGACCTTTTTTTCGATGAGGTAGGTGCCTTTCCCCTGCTTCTTGGCCAGCACGCCTTCCGCCACCAGGAGGTTGATCGCCTGCCGGATGGTGGACATGCTCGTGCCGTACATTTTCGCCAGACTCGGCTCGCTGGGGATGACGCTGCCGGGCGCATAACGCCCATCCACGATCTGCTTGAGGATCAGATTCTTCACCTGAAGATATAATGGAGTATAGTGCAGTACATTATCCATTCATATACTCTTCAGTCACTGTTCAGTCATTCGAATGACTTAGGATAGTAACCGACTCTATGGCAGCTGTCAAGCGATTTTCGTTGATCCCAGCAGCTCCCCGAGAGGGTCCCGCTCCAGGGCTGAGAAGCCCAGGTGGGAGTGCCTCCGCCACCCCTCGGCGAAGGCGAAGCGCCCGGACCGGCGCCCGACTTCGGCGCTCATTTCGCGCATGGTGGCCAGGTAGCTGTCCAGGCCCTGGCTGGTGTCCAGCCACTGCCGCTGGCTCTGGTGGCAGGCCAGCATGGCCTGCTTTTCCTCGATCACCGCGCCGATGTCCACGAAGAAATCCGGGTGCACGGGACGGCGCATTCCGTCGGCCAGCCCGTAGGGCAGCGCGTGGTAGAGCACCACGTCCTGGAAGATGGGCGGCTCCGGGGGCAGGGTGGCGAAGTTGGGCATGCCGCGGCAGAAGGCCGCGGTCACCCCCACCCGGCTGGTGTTCATGTGATCTTCCATGTAATCCTCGGGAGAGGGCAGCAGCAGGATGTCCGGCTTGACCCGGCGCATCACGGCCGTGGCCCGGCGCACCAGCTCCGGGGTGTAGAACACCTCCAGGTCCGCCGCCAGCGGCTCGTGGAACTCGGCCCCCAGCAGGGCGGCGGCGGCCCGGGCCTCCGCGAGCCGTTTGGCCGCGGTCTGGGCCGGCCCCAGCTCGGTGCTGCCGCAGCTTCCGTCGGCCAGGTTCAGGTAGTGCAGGGCGCAGCCCGCCCGCTTCAACAGGAACAGGGTGCCGCCCATCATGAACTCGATGTCGTCCGGATGGCAGGAGAAGGCGAACACGGTGGTCATCGGCGGCCTCAAGCGCCCGCGCCCAGCCAGCGGTCCAGCCAGGCGAAGGCCTCGGCCTGCATGTCCCGGCTGAAGCGGTGCTCCCCCGGGTAGCGGCTGACGCGCAGGGCCTCCGCTGCACCGGCCTGACGATAGATTCCCTCCAGCATGGCCCCCGCCCGCAGCGACTCCTCGCGGCGGAACAGGGGGTCCTGCTCGCAGGCCAGCACCAGGCTGGGCAGCGGCACGCGCAGGCCCAGCACCTCGGGAAAGTCCATCTGGCGCGCCAGGCGCGGCACGAACAGGGCCCAGGTGTGGGTGAAGCCGCTGTAGAGGGCGAAGTCCTTCCAGGTGCTCATAAAGCCGGCGGTCACCGCGCAGTCGATGGAATCGTCCAGCCCGGCCAGCAGGCAGGCCCGCAGCCCCCCGCCGGACAGGCCGCAGCAGCCCAGGTGATCCGGGTCCACGTCCGGCCGGGCGGCCAGGACCCCGAGGGCGGCCAGGTCCTCGGCCAGGACCACACCGGGGAAGGTGGTGCCCAGGGCGAACAGGGAGCGGGCCAGCACCTCCTCGTGCCGCCCGGCGAAGGCCTCGTAGCGGGCCAGCCGCTCGGCGGGCTCCTCGGGAGGCACGTCCAGTTCGGCGCGGGCTTCCGCCGGCTTCAGCCCGTCGAAGGTGAGCTCCCGCACCGCCTCGGGGGCGGCCAGCAGGCGGTCGGCCACGTGGGCCGGAACGTCGGCGGCCAGGATGCGGCGGCTGCCGAAGGGCAGCACGTCGTGGGCCAGCACTCCATAGCCGCGGCGGGCCAGCTCGTTGGCCCAGGCCACCCCGCCGTAGTAGCGCTCCTGGTGGGCCTGCAGGAAGGGATGCGTTTCCTGGCCGGTGCGGGCGATCTTGCGCCGGCCGAAATACTTGACCCCGCCGTGGTCGTGCAGGGCCAGCACCCCGGGCAGCGGGCCCTGGGCCCCCTCGGGCTTGAGAAACACGGCTTCGGTGGGCGGCCCGAAGGGAAGCTGCCAGGACAGCTCCTCCACGTCCAGGCCGTCGAAGGAGTAGCTGCGAACGGTGCGGGCGCGCACCTGGGCTGGAGCCGGGGGCTCGAGCAGCTCGCGCACGCTCGCCCGGCCCTGCTTTTTCCATTCCGCCAGGCGGATCCGGCCGCTTTTCATCACCCGGGCGAAAGACAGCCTGCCGGCCTCGCCGGCCAGCCGCGCAGCCCAGTCCCCGTAGCCGCCCAGAAGGTTCAGCTCTTGTTCATCCATCGCTCCCATTATAACCCATCCGCGCCCCGCCCGTCCTTGCTCCGTCCGGACATTCCCGCTATGCTGGGCCCATGAATCCTGGCAAAGTCGTGGCGATCGCCGGGGCCTCCTCGGGCGCCGGCCGGGCCATGGCGCTGCTTCTGGCCGCCCGGGGCTACCCGGTGGCGGTGTGCGCACGGCGCCAGGACCCGCTGGAGGAGCTGGCCGGGGAAATCCGCGCCAAAGGCGGCCAGGCCCTGGCCGTGCCCGCCGACATGGCCAAGTGGGACGAGGCGGAGAACTTCGTCGAACGGGTGGTGCGGGAGTACGGGCGCATCGACGTGCTGGTCAACAATGCCGGCTGGGGCATCCGTTCGGCCCCGTTCGACGCGCTCAGCCTGGAGGAGATCCGTCAGGGCGTGGACGTGAACCTGTACACGGTGCTGTACGGCTGCCGCGCCGCCATACCCCACATGAAGAAGCAGCACAGCGGGCACCTGATCAACGTGTCCTCCCTCCTGGGCAAGCGGGCGCGCTCCAACCTGGCCGTGTACACGGCCTGCAAGCACGCGGTGGAGGGTTTCTCCCGGTCCCTGGTGAACGACCTGAACGCCCACGGCATCAAGGTGAGCGTCCTGGCCCCCGCCGCGATCCGCACGGAGTGGCCGGCCAAGGCCGGCATCAGCCTGGACCCCAAGACCCGGCTGCTCGAGCCGGAGGACCTGGCCCTGATGGTCCAGTACCTGATCGAGACCCCCGGGCACTTCTCGATCTGGAACATGGACCTGGTCGCCCTGGAGCAGAGCTTCAATCCCTTCTGAAGCTTGAAAGGAGAAGCGCCGTGATCCAGCCCACCGTCGGCTTCATCGTCTACGGCGTGCACAAGGACGGCCTCGCGGACCCCATGGGCGCGCCGTTCATCGACGAGACGATCGTGGCCGCCTCCAAGGCCGCCCTGCGCGCAGCGCGGCCTGCGCCTGGTGGAGTACCCCCTGGTGATCGCCACCAAGGCCGAGGCCCGCGCCGCCCTGGCGGAGATGAAGAAGGACGACGCGGTCGACTGCGTGATCCTCTTCTCCGGCACCTGGGTCTGGGCGGCGCACCTGATCGCCGCGATCCGCGATTTCGCCATGACCGGCAAGGGCGTGCTGATCTGGACGCATCCCGGCTCGCAGGGCTGGCGCCCGGTCGGCGGGCTGGTGCTGCACGGCGCGCTGCTGGAGGTCGGCATCCCGCACAAGTTCGTCTACGGCGCGGCCGACGACCCGGCGGAGTTGGGCCGCATCGTCAGCTTCTGCCGGGCCGCGGCCACATGAAGCAGCTGGCTGAACATGTCCACCATCGGCACGTTCGGCGGCCGCGGCATGGGCCAGACCTGCGGCGCGGCCGATCCCTCGCCAGTGGATGAGCCTGTTCGGCGTGGACATCGACTCGCGCGACACCACCGAGCTGATCCGCACGGCCCAGGAGCTCCCCGCCGCCGCAGCTGGCCGCGCTGGAGCCGCGCATCGAGAAGCTCTTCGGCGAAGCCTGCCGGCCGAGCCTGGTCAACGAGCGCTCCATGCGCCTGTACCTGGCGATCAAGAAGCATCGTGGAGAAGGAGGACTGGGACTTCTACACGATCCAGTCCTTCCCCGGCCTGGGCGACGACTACGCGGCCACCTGCTTCGCCCAGAGCATGATGCTCGAGGACGGCGTGGGCACCTCGACGCTGGGCGACTTCAACACCGCCCTGACGCGTGCTGCTGCTGACCAAGCTGAGCCGCGAGCCGGTCTACTACGGCGACCTGCAGCACATCGACAAGCGAAGCAAGGCGAGATCAAGATCATCGGCGACGGCGCCTGCCCGCCGTCGCTGGCCGGCAAGCTCGGCCCGGCCGGCTTCGCCGAGCACGGCATCCCCACCGAGGGCGAGGCCGGCGGGCTGTCGGTCAAGCTGGTCTGCAAGGTGGGCGAGGGCGTGCTGGCCCGGCTGGGCCGCGTCGACGGCGAGTTCACGCATGGTCATCACCCGCTGCCTCGATCTTCGAGCCCCCGGCGGCCGAGCTCGCCGGGCGCCAGCTGGAGTGCGGCATCCCCTTCTGGCCGCACGGCTTCGTCACCGCCCACTGCGACATGGACGCGCTGCTGGAGAACTGGACCAACGAGTACGCCTGCCTGGGCTACGGGCAGGATCTGTATCCGGCCCTGCTGGACTTCTGCGAGCTGACCGGCATCCGCCCGGTCGCGCTCTAGGGGCGGGCGCGATGAACGAGCTTTCCTTGCGCGAGTTCAGGCCGAAGAGCCTGCTGCGCGTTCCCGAGCACCTGCCCGAGAAGGCCCGCTACCCGGTGGTCGACGCGCACAACCATCTTTTCGGGGACCGCCCGGCCGCCGAGATGCTGGCGGCCATGGACGCGGCCGGGGTGGCCGTGTTCGTGAACGTGACCGGCAACGTCAGCCTGCCCTTCGACGAGACCGGGTACACCATCCGCCGGCGCGAGCTGGACGTCTATCTCGAGGGCTGGGTGCGCCCGCACCCGCGGCGCTTCGCCTGCTTCACCATGGCGGAGTTCGCCCGGTGGGAGGATTTCACCCTCTTCAAGACCCCCGAGAACCCCTCCGGCGATGCGCGCAAGTGGGTGGACCTGTGCATCCAGCGCCTGGAGGCCGACCTCGCCGCCGGGGCGCTGGGCCTGAAGGTCACCAAGGAGCTGGGCCTGCGCTTCCGCGACAACGACGGGAGCATGATCCGGGTGGACGACGAGCGCCTGTTCCCGATCTGGAAGCGCGCCGGGGAGCTGGGCGTGCCCGTGCTGATCCACGTCTCCGACCCGGTGGGCTTCTTCCTGCCCATCGACGCGGCCAACGAGCACTACCTGACCCTGCGCGACGCCCCGGGCTGGAGCTTCCTGGGCTCGCACTTCGGCAAGATGGAGCTGCTGGCCCAGCGCGACCGCCTGGTCGCCGCCCACCCGCGCACGCGCTTCCAGTGCGCCCACGTGGCCAACCTTCCCGAGGACCTGGCCTACGTCGGCCCGCTTCCTGGAGACCCACCCCAACGCCGTGATCGACTTCTCCGCGCGCATGGACGAGCTGGGCCGCCAGCCCTTCACCGCCCGCGACTTCTTCGTGCGCTACCAGGACCGCATCCTGTTCGGCACGGACATGCCCTGCGACCCGGCGGTGTACCGCTGCTACTTCCGCTTCCTGGAGACCCGCGACGAGTACTTCGACTACCCGGACTACATCGGCCGCTGGGGGCACTCCCGCTGGCGGATCTACGGCCTGGGCCTGCCCGGATAAGGTGCTGAAGAAGATCTACTTCAAGAACGCCCTGCGCTACATCCCGGGGCTGGAGGTGCGCCCGTGATCGATCCCAAGCAGCTCTACGAGTGGTGCCGCATCCCGTGCGACCAGGCTGGAGAGCCACCCCGCCCGGAAGGTGCCCTTTCGGTTGGTAAAGGACTCCGCCGCCATGGGCGAGCTGATGGCCCGCGAGCTGGTCGAGGCTATCCGGCAGGCCGGCGCCCGCGGGCAGGATTTCCGGGCCATCATCCCCTGCGGCCCGAGCTGCTGGTACCGGCCCTTCACCTACCTGGTGAACCGGGAGAAGGTGTCCCTGAAGCGCTTCGTGGTCTTCCACATGGACGAGTGCCTGGACTGGCAGGGCCGGGAGCTGCCGCGCGCCCATCCCTACAGCTTCCGCGGCTTCATGGAGCGGGAGTTCTACGGCCCGGTGGACCC